>NZ_ML014761.1 GCF_003675895.1 Parashewanella curva | reverse complement strand
GATGAGTAAAAAAGGCTTTAAGTCTTTCCTTCTCTGTGTCGTTCAAGCAATAGTAATGGTAGTGGAGAGTATCATTGGTATCGAAGCATGAACCTCTAAAAGTTAAGTAATTAATTGCATCGCGAGGCTTTTTGGTTAGTACCGTCTTACAAGTTTCAAAGTGGCTCTGAGTAGTAGTCCCGCCAACAGTCATCGTATATACCTAATGCTTTGCTTAGTAACAGATTCTCATAGAGAGTAGTGGAATATCAAATAAAGAATATTCATTTAATAAGTTAACAGTAACGTTATTCAATTAATGTTCAGGTGATTTCGATGTCCGCAAGAGCTGCTTGTGAAAGGGTCGAATGGTATAATAAAAGAGGCTCTCTTTAGCTGTAAGTAATCACTCCTCGCAAAAGAACTTAGATAACTCTACGCTGACTTATTTCTGTCCGACAAAAATGAGTTTTAATCTTTAATGTTTTCAGCTTACTTTACACCGTCATTACAGCGTAGAGACAGTATCTCATTGGCTTTTTAATACTATGTTTGGGTGTTTTTCTATTAGCCAAATGATAAAGTTGGCAAACTCGGCATTGGCCCAAGCGAAGTTCTCCCTTGTTATGTCTTGATAATTTGATGACGAGTAACTCTCGTAAATCAATCCGTTCTTTTGAGATGAATTGATAAGTGCTGCGAGTAGTGTCTTGATTTCGTTTTCGTCAGCACTGCTTTCTGCTTGACTGATTAATGATAACGGCCAGATCCTGTTTGGTCCTGTATGTGGACTGCCCACGCCTCCTTGAATTGAATCGCTTCCGTCAAAAAAATAAGGGTTGGTAGAGGCATTTAAGATTTGCTTTCGTGTTTGCTGGTAAATGTTGGTTTCGTATAAATTAGGGGCGATAACGGGCAGTGAAAGTAAAGAGGGAATATTACCGTCATCCATAAATTTTCTATTACCAAAGCCGTCTAATTCATACGAGTATCGAGTGCTTGTTCCGCTTCCTTCTATTGAGTTCGCTTTTAGTGCTTGCAAGATTTTGTTCGATAGCCCAATCAATTTTGGAGTGACTTGGTTATCAATGTTTGTAATAAGGGAATATTGAGTGGTAAGACGCTTTAACTCACTGGCTAGCATAAAGTTAACTGGAACATTATAAGGGAGTGAGGTGGCATCGTCACTTGGCCGAAATACCGTCCTTACTAATCCTGTTGTTTTGCTTGGGTTTCCTACACCATTTACCAATGTATTTAACGCGTTAGCCCCTGGTCTAGAAAAGTAGTAATAGTATTGATTGCTTGGGTTTGAGAGATCATCGAAATCCCCAGTCCATGCACTGAGCAACTCAACAATGACATTGTCAGCTAATAGCCAGTTTTTCTGTATATCATCTAAAAGTTGTTGTTTTTGTTGAGTGCTTGTATTTTCGAGGATGACTCTTTGAAGTTTTAGGACAGCGGCTAAAGAATCAGGCTCAAACTTACGTTCGAAGACAGGGGGCTTCATAGCCGCTTGTTGATACTGTTTATAGGTTTGATCATCATTATGTGACGATTGAGGGCCATTAGGGACAATAAAGGCATTGGCAAAGCTATCCTTTAAGACAAATTCAGCTTGAGAATTTGCTAGGCCTACCAATAGCTTAAACAGTCGGTCATCTTTTGAGATTAAGAATGCATAAGGGGAGAGTTGATTGGAACTGTCTCTAAGCCACATGGCTTGTAAATCAGCTCCAGTTACTACGTATGTCCTTAGAGAGCTTATGTCGCTTGCAGTGTCAACGTTTTGTTGGAATATGGTGTTATCGAGCGAATAAGGGAAAGTGCGTGTAAATAAGGATGATAATTCTGAAGAGTTAAACTTTTGTTGTTGTGATTGTATGTACCCCTCAACCGCATTTGATTTGAATTTAGGGGCTGTTGGCCTTTGGTATGGTGTATCAGCCCTTGCTGCCATACTCATTAACAATACAGTTAGAAGTAGTACACCTGAAAAAACCTTTTTTACCATTGGGTTAAATACTGAGTAAATGTTGTTGGTATTATTTACCTATTTAATCTCAGAGAATAGGTGAAGTGCACAATATGGACGAGTCTTCACTTTTTATTAATGGTTACTTAATCAATACGCCTCCAGATTTTTACCCCAAGTTGTTTATCCACTCACTCATCACTACATGAGTTTTAATTGACTTTATGGTGTCTTGGGCATCAATAAACTCTCGAATTTCATGCAAACGCTGCATGGAACCAGCTTTCACAAATACGAGAAGATCCATGCTGCCGCTGATCCCAAAACAGGTTTGGATTTCAGGGATGGCTTGAAACGTCGGAATGATTTCATTACTACGAGCACAGGTATGCTCAATTTCAAAATAGGCACTAACGCCTTGTTTCTGTGATTCGCTCAGTAACACTTGATAACCACGAATAGTGCCATTTTTTTCAAGACGCTTGATGCGCTCAGTAACCGCACTTCGAGATAAACTCACTTGGTCGGCAATATGAGAAATACTCTGGCGGGCGTTTTTTCTTAGTTCGTTGATGATAGCTTGGTCAAATTTATCCATAGTACTGCTCCGATTTTCCCTATTTCCGACATTTTGACTGAAAAAAAGCAAAATTCCGACACTTTGCCTGAAAAAGAGTCAAAATTTTTTAGTAATGCCAGCACATTGTTTTTCACTTATCTCTATAATTCACCACTTAGAATTTATTTGAATATAACGACTGGTAGCCTGTTCTGCCAGAGTTTTAGTTGTGAGGCTAGGTAACAAAATTGATGAATGCAAAGATTGGACGCTGGCAAGGGGCTGGATTAATGGCCACCACTTTGTTGGGGACAGGGGTTTTTATTTTGCCGCAAGTGACGGTTAAGCTAGCAGGTGTTGGAGCCTTGTGGGCTTGGGCAATCCTGACGCTCACCATTATTCCGGTTACCTTAATATTTGGTAAGTTGTCAGGTCGCTACCCTCATTCTGCAGGTCCTGCGTACTTTGTTGAAAAAGCTTTTGGTCGAACCTTAGGGCGTACCATTGGTTTGATCTTTTTGTTTGTGGTGCCCTTTGGTGCCCCTGCTGCAATCTTAATGACCTTTGAGTTTGTGAAATCTATATACCCAGTTGAAGGTACAGCAGAACTGATGTTACAACTTCTGGTAGTGCTTGGGTTGTTTTTAGTGGGGCGTCAAGGATTACAGCTATCAGCCAAAGTACAGTTTGCACTTACACTGACGGTTGTTGCGATTGTCATCGCGCTATTTGCTGCCAGCGGTGTTCATTTTGAAAAGCTGGAATGGCAACCAATGGATGAAATGGCTATTTCTCCGGTGTTTGCCGCTATGGGAATTGCCTTTTGGAGTTTTCTTGGCGTTGAAGCAATGAGTCACCTAGCCGATGATTTTGAAGATCCTAAAAAGGATATGTTACCTGCAATGATCATTGGTGTGGTTTTGGTAGGTATCATTTATCTAGCTTGTACGACCTTGATCTTATTAGTGCCAACGGAATCATCGTTAGCGATGGCGGGCATTTTCGATAAGTTGCTAGGTGGCTACGGTGCAATTGTTATCGGTATATTAGGGATTTTAAGCGGGCTGGCAACGGTGAATGTTTACAATGCCAGTGCGGCACGATTAGTTCGCAGTTTCAGTGAAGAAGGGTTACTACCGAGCAGCTTAGCGAAGGTCAATAACAACGGTGTGCCTGAGCGCGCACTGTCTGTCATTTTAAGCTTTATGGCAACGATTTTAGTTCTGACCTTTATTAGCGAACATGATCTAGAAAGCCTAATTGCATGGACTAATGGTGTATTTGTGATCATCTATTTGATGGCGATGCTGGCGGCGATAAGATTACTCAGTAAGCGGAATTTACCACTTATTATTACTGGCTGTGGATTCTGTTTGGCGATGGGTTACGCCTTGGGTGCGAGTATGAGTTATGCCGTGGGACTTGCACTGGTGAGTATTCCATTGATTTGGCGACAAAAGAAGTATCTCGCTGCTAAACAAGCTGCAATTTAGTACATCCCAGCAGTAGAGGTGTTCGCTTCTACTGCTGGAAACTTCTTATCTTATCTTATCTTCTCTTCGGACGTGCTTTACTCTTCTTATGATGAAAGTAGCTTAACGACATTCCAGTAAGTACGATCCACATAGAAACCCCACACAACCAAGAGACATAACTCACTCCAACTTGAGCTTGTTGAGGTAACAGCCATTGAGTGACGATCAATGCTAATACTCCACTGATTTGCATTAACTTTGATGATTTATCCGATAAGCATTGACCGAAGACTACATTGAAATGCTTACTTTGGCTGAAGGAAAAACACAAGATAGCCAACAGTGATAGAAAATGAATGATCAACATGCGGCAACCTTTTTTACAGCGTTTTTAACTGATTTTGACTCCGAGGTTAGGTGACGTTGAGATAAGTATCGTCTTAACACTAATGCCAATAACGCTGAAGTCACAATACCTATTTCGACCCCAATAAAGGTGAGATTTCCATTCTGAATCGCAGTGATCAGATATTGCCCAGATCCAACAAGATCAATAAGAGGTAAACTGAGTAATAATACCGCTAATAGCAGTAAATTATGTTGCCAATATTGGCGGGCTTTAAACGCTATTGCTAACAGCAGACAAGCTCCCCAGCCACCGAAAAAGCTCATTAACTCTAACTCGTAACGTCCATCAAGATGAGTGGGTAATAAGCGGTTCGCTAACAGCAAGCAGGCAATACCAATGGGTAATCCACCGAGTAAGGCTTTATTGCTCCAATCTATTAACTTAGTACCTGAATGACTGACATTGCGTTCGATACGGTTGTTAAGCCATAAAATCGCACCAGTAGCGATAAGTGCGGAGCTTAAGGCTCCTAAGATAAACAACACGAAGCGAAGACCATCACTGGCAAATTTGCCTTCATGGAGTCCTAAAAAGACATAACTGATCAGCTTTGGTACTCGCGGTGCTTGGGTTTGATGAAGTAGTTCACCTGAGCTGGCATCAAAAGTTAAGGTTTCACTTTGGCGCGATAAGTCACTCTTATTGCGATAAAACATCAAGTACCCATTTTGATCATAAGGGTGATAATAGCTGATCCAACTGATGCTGTTTGGCTCTGACCACTGCGATTTCACTTGGTCTAGTATTGGCGTGATGTTTTGAATGGGCTGAGCCAACTCGCCAGATGCTTTACGAGAAAACCCTTTAGGACTCACTTGGGATGACAATTGGCGGTAACCTTTATCATAGTGATAGTTAGCTGATGCGGGAACGTAGAGTGAAAAGTAAAACATCATGGCGCTTAAACAAATCACAAAACAAAACGGAATGGTGACAATTCCGATAATGGCATGAGCGTCAATCATGGCGCGTTTTAGATTTTGCCAGCGCAGTAAAAAGAAATCTTTAAAAAAACGTCTGTGAGTAAAGATACCGGTAAAGACACCGATCAACATGGTAAAGGCGGCAATTCCAGTGATATAGCGACCACCGTATTCCCTGAGTTCAAGCGTATAGTGGAAGTGCACAAAAAAGCTGCCGCCAACGGTTTCTCTAGGTTGAGTCTCTGTTGAGGCTAAGGATTGCTTTTGCCCATCTCGGCGGCCTTGTCCCGGCATTTGCCAGCGGATCTCGGCTTTAGGATCACGCTCACTGCCTAAATTAATGTTCCAACGGCTAGCACCTTGGGCTTTTTGGTTAAGTGTGGCAATGGCTTGAGGGATCACCTGCTGTTGAGCTTGCTGTTCAAGCTTTTCAGGTTGCATCCAAACATCAATTTCATCAGAGTAGTAGCTGAGCGTTCCAGTTACAAACACGGCAAATAGTAGCCAGCTTAATAAGAGTCCGCTGTAAGTATGCAGCCAGATCATCGAGCGTCTAAAATTTCCTTTCACGACATCACCTCAACAGGAAATAGATAATACAAGCCCATTAGTGTCACACTGGCGAGACCGATATCACGAATGCAGTGAACCGTATTTTTACAGCAAAAACACCAAATAAAAGCCATAAACGCAAACAGGTAGCTAAACATTAGGCCAATAAAAATCGCATCATGGGTATTGTTGGTGAATAGCCATAATGACACAGGGATCATGCCGAAACTGGCACAAATGCCAACTCCGTAGCCGCCAAAAATGGCCATTAAGGTTCGAATAAAAACGGGAAGAGAAAATGTCATAACATCGAGTCTATAATCAGCCTTAGGTGATCGCCCAGCGGCGAAGTAAATTAGCATGAGATTTGGTGATCAAATCAAACTCGGGGGTTTTACCATGTTGTTGCATGATTGTCTTCCTTGCGGCATCTAAATCATGCAATATCTCGCGTTTATCAGGGCTTGAAACTAAGCTCTCAATCCAAGTCAATACTGCTAATCGTTCGCCTGAAGTAACAGGATTGACGCGGTGTAAGGTTGTACTTGGGTAAACGATGGCATCACCGGCTTCCAGTTTATAAGCCATCTCGACGCCTCCTAAAATCATGGTCAATTCACCGCCCTGATAGTCGTTAGGATCAGAAAGGAAAATCGTACAAGAAATGTCAGTACGCACTAACTCCTCATTATGCATAATAGCATCGTCAATGTGATCGCCATAACCGCCTTGATTTGTCGATTTGCTGACAATAAACGGCATCATTTTTTTGGGATAGGTTAACGCGGTAAATTCAGGGTTTGAGGTTAATGCATGGGCAACGGCGTGATTCAACTCTTCGGCAATGTCATCTTTTGCCTGCCATTGGAGATTGGTTTTTACACCTTGTGCGTGCCAACCAGCGGTATTTTTGCCATCTTCAAACTGACCGTGGGCGATAAGCTGACGCAAGGATTGAACTCGAGATGTTGTCAGCACATTTTTAATGGGTCTTATCATAATAACTGTCCGTTTACTGAAACCTGAAAAGCCGTCTGAACGACGGCTTGAAGTTAGGGCGTGTTGATCTTTCGTGATTATTTTTGCAGCGATAAATTGGTTATCTTATGCAAGGCAGAGTTTGTGCGATGTGGTTATTCCACATAAACAAACGATAACGCAGCAGAAGTGACCAATTTACGCTGTCTTCGATGCTTTTGAGCACTTCCTGCTCTGTGTTGTGACCAGCTTACTTAGATGGCTAAGCTTCACTGCTCACGCCTTGAACAGAAAAGTGCTCAAATAGCACAAAATTTAATCCTTAAAGATCAACACGCCCTAGTTTTGTTTGAAGCTTAGAAGGTGTACTTCACTTTCATGTTCAATGCACGCGGTGAGTTTGGCTGCACAGTCACCCAGTTAGCTCCACCTTCTGCACGGTTTTTATCAAGAGCATTGGTTAATGTCATAGATAAGTCCCAGTTATCCATTTTGTAGTATGCGCCTAAGTCCATTTCTACATAGCTTGGTAAAATATACTTACCGCCTCTGCCATCAAAGCGTTCAGAGTTATATTTTAAGCCCATGCCAAATGACAACTCTTCATTAACTTTGAAGTTGTTCCAAATAGACGCTGAGTGTTTTGGCGCATTATTGGCTTGTTTACCTTTGTTGTCACCAATGGTGTCGTAAGCACGGTTAAAGGCGTAGTTAAAGTTGGTGTTAAATTGATCGTTGAAGTAGTAAATAACTTCTAATTCAGCACCTTTCGATTCAAAGCTTTTGCCGATTAATTGTTGTATTTTCCAGTCTCCGTCGACTTTAATCCATTTAGTGCTATTTTCACGATCCATACGATAGAAGGTAAGCGAAGTTGCTAAGTCACCATTAAGCATGTCAGCTTTCATACCAAATTCGTAATTAAGCCCTTCAACTGGAATGTAGTTCACACCAGAAAGGCCATTTTTAGCAATACGAGAAGCGCTTACAGGCTCATAGGCACGGCTAAAGGTGGCAAATACGTTAATATCATCACTAATGGCTTGAACTACACCTAAATCCCAAATGGTATCGCTGTATGATTTAGTGCTGCCATTTTTTTGTTTCACATAGGCAATGCCTGCAACAAGTGTTGTTGAAGAAGTAACTTTGATGCGATCTTTGAAATAGATATTGGTATCTTTTTGGTTTTTTGGACGAATCTCAATATCAAATAAAGTGGATGGAATTGAGCCTACTATCTGATTTTCTGGATTAGACGCTGAAATCCAGTTTTTATCAAGGGCTTGCTTGGTATTTTGGAAGTTTCGAGAAAATCGAACATCCATATCACGGTAGTTATATCCAAAAAGAACGTGATGTTCCATATCCATTAGCTCGGTAAAACCTTGGAAGTTAGCATCAAGTAGGCGGTAATTATCGTCACCCTTGGAGAATACCCATTTTCGTTGGACTCTATCTTTACCAATAGCACTGACTTTATCACCGTATTTTTTAGTATTTAAAAAACTATCAGAAATATACAGATCTAATGCTTCAGATTGCGTTGTGGTGTAACGATATTGACCACTGAAACTCCAGTCTTCATTAAAATCATGATTTAAACGTAAGCTGTAACTTTTAGTTAGATTTTTACCTTTATCATTTTTACTACCGTAGTACTTTCCACGATTTACAGGCTTTCCGTACTTTTTGATTTCACCTTTAAAAAAGTTTTCAGTAAAGACACCATCTGCATAGCTACTACCACCCGTTAATTCACGGTTAGCGTATTCAAAGCGTGGCATTAGGGTCGTACTTGGTGATAGGTTCCAGATAAATGATAAGTCCACCTGCTTTTCATCTGTTTTACGGCCTTCTTGGAAGTGATCACCTGATGGCGTGTACTGTGCCAATAAGCGATAAAGGTAGGTGTTGTCGTTATCAATCGCACCCGTGGTATCTAGGTCTAGGCTGGTACGGTTACGTTTGAAGTTACCAGTATCGCCAGATACATAGCTACGATTTTTAACCGCAATGCTGGTTTGGGCAATCTCTTGTGGCTTTTTAGTGATGATGTTGATGATACCGCCGCCAATACCAGAGCCATAAAGTAGTGCTTCTGGGCCGCGCATAAATACAACTTGCTCTGCGTTAAACGTGCTTGGAGAGCGAGAGCCAGTACCACCTTCACCGCCTTGTAGTGAACGCATACCATCAATCATGACCGTATCAATGCTTGTGCGAATACCACGAGCAGTATAAGTACGATCAGCTGGACCATTAGCACGAACACCGGCCACGTAACCAAAGGCTTCTTTTACATCTTCAATCGCACGTTTATCTAGATCTACAGAGTCCAAAACAGTGATTGAGCGCCCTACATCTTTAAGATCGACATTCATCTTAGTCGCTGTGTTGTCTTGTAGGTGCAGCTTATTTGGACGGCGACCATGGACTTCAACTCGCTCAATGTCTTCTTTGGCTTTACCTGACTGTGCATCATCGGCAAATGCCATCGGTGCTGTAACGGCTAAAGTTGAAATTAAGGCACTGTTTAACATAGCCGTTTGGTTAAGCTTTGAGGCTTTCCATTTACTCATTTATCGAATTCTCAGAATAGTAGGGTTAATGATTGTCATGTTGACGATTTGATACTGGTGCGAATGATAATAACTATCATTTGTATTGTAAATAACTATTATGGAAAAATATCTTTTTTATTTTAAACAGCTGCTTACAACATTTGTCAGGGTGTCTTTATGACAATAGCGACTGTGTATTTGGGAGAGTGATAGTGAGTTTTATGAGTTTTTGTTGTGAATTTGTTGGTTAAAAGTTGAGTTTTGAGTTTAGATATTCTGATGAGTGAAGTAAAAGTGATTACTGAATCACTTTTACTTCGAATAAGGGGGATGTTACTGCTCTAAAGTAAAATCTAATTTTACCTGCTGATTGGCTTGTGCCAAGGCTACCCCATTTTCAACTTTAGGTTTATAGCGCCATTTTTTAATGGCTCTAAGGGCGGCTTTATTAAAGGTGCGTTTAGGATCGGCATCAAGCACTTTGGCATCGGTAACGTTTCCTAACTTATCGATATTAAATGCCACCAGTACCCATCCTTCTTGACCACTTCTTGCAGCCTCAGCGGGATACATAGGTTGAACCTGTACCACAGGGGTTGCGTCGCCATCAGCTTGAGAAAACGGTGGAATGTTTTCTTTTGGTATAGAGGGTAACGTCGGCAACTCAGGAGTTTTTGGGCCGACTAAAACCGTAGTCGTTGGGCTATCAACGGGGGTAGTGGCTATCCTCGGTGGCTGTGGTGGCTCAGGTTTATCTTTTAGCTCTTTTTTTCGGTGGTTTAGTGAGTGGTTTTGGCGCATCAAAGTCACCAGCGATGGGTGTCGGTGGTAAAGGGGCTTGTTTTGGTGGCGTAGGAGTATCATCAATTAACTTAGACATGAAGTAAAATAAGCTAAGTGTCACTATAACAGCGGATAGACTCAGTAGTGCCGTTTTACTTAAAAAACCTTTGTTTTTCATAACGTATTCCCTCCGTTGTAGACTCTCTTTTAGATTTACCAGCAATTGAAACAATTGCAAAACATTTTGTTACAATTAGCTTGTGAAGGAATATGCATAAACAATAGTGAGTTAAATTTCACCAAAATGTAGGTGGTATCACGCAATTGTTAACCTTTGCTACAGTGCAATGAGCGCTGATTTTGGGTATCCTTATCAGCAATCACAATTTATTAACTGAGCTTTGAAATTTCATGTCATTGTCAGCCACATTTACTGAAGCCTTTAATTTTTTTAAAAATCATTTTAAGCAGTTAGCGGTTATTACCGTGCCATTCATTCTGATCATGAACGCTATCCAAATGTGGATAGGCGGTCAGATCAGAGCCGTGAGTCAAGATAATCCTGAATTTAGCTCGATGACGCTGGTGGCCGTGATGGCAATGATGCTGGTATTTTCATGGCTGTTTTCTTCACTCACTCTGTTTCTGGAGGTACGTTCACAGGGGCATGAGCCGAACGCACGTCAAATTTGGTTTAATGGGCTGCACTTTATTCCTGCTATGTTGCTTGCGGCAGTATTCAGTGGTTTGGCTATTGCGGGACCATTCTTCATATTAATGGCTGCGTTAAAAGAGTTAGGCGCACTGATTGGATTGGCGATAGCCTTGTTTATTGGTACCCGTTTAACCTATGTAAACTTCATGGTGGTGTCGGAGCGACTAACACCTATGAAAGCGATTAAAAGTAGCTGGAAATTAAGTGGTCCAATCATATTGCCTACCCTCGGTATCGTTGTGCTGTATATGCCATTATCTTTGATTGGCGGAGCCCTAGCGCAAATCACATCTCAAGCAGGTATGCCAGTGCAATTGATTGGAGACACTGTGGTCACTTTTTTTGGTTTGTTTATTAATATTGCGTTATTTCGTTTGTATATGCTCAATCGCGGTAACCTTTCAGAAGGTGAAGACTAATGCAAAATTTTGATTTTTATAATCCAACCCGCATTTGTTTTGGAGAAGGACAAATTGCCAAGTTAGCTGACTTGGTACCACAGGATGCAAAAGTGTTGATTCTTCTAGGTGGCAGTAGCGCTCGTCGTAATGGAACGCTTGAAGAGGTTAAGCAAGCCTTAGGCGAGCGACCGCAATTTGAATTTGATGGTATTGAACCCAACCCAACTTATGAAACTTTGATGAAAGCTGTGGCCTTTATCAAGGAGAACGATGTCGATTTCTTGTTAGCAGTTGGTGGTGGTAGCGTTATTGATGGCACTAAGTTTGTTGCCGCTGCAGCGCATTATGATGGCGAACCATGGGAGATTCTGCAAACCTTTGGGGCAAAAGTGATGTCTGCAATGCCGTTTGGTAGTGTATTGACCCTGCCTGCAACAGGCTCTGAAATGAATTCTGGCAGTGTGGTAACCCGTAAATCCCTCAAGGCGAAGTTGCCGTTTATGAGCCCTCATGTATTTCCGCAGTTTTCAGTGTTAGATCCGGTTAAAACCTACACCTTGCCTAAGCGCCAAATTGCCAATGGTGTGGTGGATGCGTTTGTGCATACCACAGAGCAATATTTGACTTATCCAGTGGGTGCTATGGTTCAAGACCGCTATGCGGAAAGCTTACTGAAAACTCTAATCGAAGTTGGGCCAAAGGCACTGGCTACCCCTGAAGACTATAATGTACGTGCTAATTTGATGTGGACAGCAACTTGTGCGCTTAATGGCGTGATTGGTGCTGGTGTGCCTCACGACTGGGCAACCCATATGATTGGTCATGAGCTAACAGCACTGCATGATATAGATCATGCTCGTACTCTGGCTATCGTTTTACCGTCATTGCTGCGTCACACCAAAGCGGAGAAAAAGGCTAAGCTGCTACAATATGCTGAGCGTGTCTGGGATATTACCGAAGGTGATGACGATGCTCGTATCGACGCTGCGATTGAGAAGACACAAGCTTTCTTTGAAAGCCTAGAAATTGGTACTCACTTAAGTGATTATGAGCTGGATGAGTCACATTTAGATGCGTTGGTTGATCAGCTGGAAACCCATGGCATGGTGGCCTTGGGTGAGCACCAAAAAATTGATCTTGATGCTAGCCGTGCCATATTAAAAGGGGCGTTGTAGGCTCGCTTGATTGCTTGAAAAGCATTAGTTCGCACGACAACAGAAGCGCACATCCATGTGCTGACGACCGTTACATCCTGTAACGGACGGTTGTCTTAGCGAACTAATACTTTCATTGATATTCATCGTAAAGAGAGAAAGTTATCAAGCTCGTAGTCATTATTGGTTTTTAACACCATAAGGAAATGAACATGCGTAATGGACTGTTTTTGTGTTTGCTTTTATTGAGTTGGTCTACAATGGCAGCTGTCTATAAGTGGATAGACAAAGACGGAAACGTCCATTACAGTGACAAACCTCGGCCAGGTGCAGTGGAGGTTAAACCTAATGTCACGACTTTAAATGAGATGTCTTGGCCCTCTAACAAGCCTAAAGCACAGAATGAAGCTATACCACAAGGTGAAACGCTGGCTGCTCAAGTCACTATTGTTTCTCCGCAAGATCAACAAACCATAAGAGATAATAACGGTCGATTTGAGGTAACTGCCGTTGCTCAAGGGGTCAGTAAAAAATCAATTTGGCGGTTATTCATAAATGGTAACCCTTATGGCAATGAGCAAACTAGCGGGCGTTTTCAAGTGGATGGACTTGATCGTGGTGAGCATAAGCTGAAAGTGGTGGTTAACCCACAAGGTAGCGATGCGGCTTACAGCAGTGATGAAATCACCATTTACCTTCATCGTCATTCAAAAAACTTTCCTTCCTCTCCGCTTATTCGTAAAAAAGCATCACAGCAGTAAACTTATTGCAGCTTAGGATAACATCAGGCACACTGAATGCACTATCTTGGTGCAAGTGAACTGAATGGCTATGGATTCGACGCTGATATTAGAAAATTTAAGTACAGCAGTGATGGTAGTAGATGATGAGCTCAGGTTGAGTCAGATCAATACGGCGGCATCACAATTATTGGGCACAAGAGCCAATAAGCTACAACAAGTGATATTAAGCCAAGTGGTTGAGAGCGTTGATATTGACTGGGACACGTTGAAAACAGCGGTCAGTAAAGGTCAAAGTCTTGCCATTAATCGCAGTCAATTTAGAACCTTTGATGGAGAATTGCATACGGTTGATATCATGCTTTCACCATTAATGCCCAGTGATAAAATCAGCGTCCTAGAATTGCGGAAAGTTGATCAGCAGCGGCGAATATATCAACAGTCTCAGCAAGATGCTCAGCAACAAGCCGCTCGTTTTCTGGTGAGAAATCTAGCCCATGAAATCAAAAACCCGTTAGGTGGGTTGAAAGGCGCAGCTCAACTCCTGCATCGAGAACTTAACGGTAATGAACTGACTGAATTTACTCACATGATAATCGAACAAACGGATCGTATGGGGAAGTTAGTCGACAGATTACTTGGGCCACAACGGCCTGTTGCACATCAGCTTTATAATATCCATCAAGTTTGTGAAACCGTGTTAAACCTTGCTCAGTTGAGTTTGCCATCACACATTGAGTTTGAACGTGATTACGATCCATCTCTGCCAGACTTTGCGATGGAGCCTGAGCAGATGCAGCAAGCATTACTCAATGTATTGCAAAATGCTATTGAGGCGTTAGGTGAGCAAGCTGGGAAAATCACAGTAAAAACGCGAACCCGTCATCAAGTCACTCTAGGGCAAGTTCGGCATAAATTAGTGATTGAATTGAGCATTATTGACAATGGTCCCGGTGTGCCTGATGAGTTACAAGAAACACTCTTTTATCCCATGGTGACTGGGCGCGATCAAGGAAGTGGCTTGGGGCTTTCCATTGCCCAGCAAATTGCTAATGTACATAAAGGACGACTGGATTTCGAATCTTGTCCCGGCAAGACCGAATTTATGTTTTTAATTCCAATTCTTTTTGAAGAACGATAATGACAGAACAAGTTTGGGTAGTAGATGATGACAGTGCCATACGTTGGGTACTGGAAAAAGCGTTAACATCAGCAGAGATAAGCTGTACTAGCTTTGCGAGTGCCGATAGCGTGTGGCAAGCGATTGAGTATCAGCAGCCACAAGTTATCTTGTCTGATATTCGAATGCCGGGTACCGATGGTTTAGCGTTATTAGAAAAACTGTCTCTGCATTACCCTAACTTACCTGTGATCATCATGACGGCACATTCGGATTTAGATAGTGCCGTGAACGCATACCAAGCCGGTGCTTTTGAGTACCTGCCTAAGCCGTTTGATGTGGATGAAATGCTGGCATTAGTGGAACGAGCGCTGGCGAAGCATGTAGGTAAGTCCAGCCCTAAAGCGTCAGAGCCCCTGATCAATACGCCTGAATTGATCGGAGAAGCTCCTGCAATGCAGGAGGTGTTTCGAGCTATAGGACGTTTATCTCGCTCATCGGTGAGCGTTTTGATTAATGGCGAGTCTGGTACGGGTAAAGAACTAGTCGCCCATGCGCTGCATAAACATAGCCCACGTAAAGAGCGTCCTTTTATTGCGCTCAATATGGCCGCCATTCCTCATGAACTTATCGAAAGTGAACTCTTTGGTCACGAAAAAGGGGCATTTACGGGTGCCCAGCAAGCCAGAGAAGGGCGCTTTGAACAAGCCAATGGCGGAACCTTATTTCTTGATGAAATCGGTGATATGCCACTGGATGTGCAAACACGGCTATTAAGAGTGTTGGCGGATGGTACCTTTTATCGAGTTGGAGGTCATCAAGCGGTTAACGTCGATGTGCGTATCATTGCGGCAACCCATAAAGATTTAGAAACACTGGTGAGAAAAGGCAAGTTTCGTGAAGACTTATTTCATCGACTCAACGTGATCCGTATCCCTTTGCCACCTTTAGCAAACCGAAGTGAAGATATACCTAAATTGGCAGAACACTTTTTGAGAATGGCGGCTAAAGAAATGGGAGAGCCAGTTAAAACCTTAACAAAAAGCTGTATTCTGCGATTACAGTCTTTGCCGTGGCCTGGAAATGTACGCCAGTTAGAAAACGTATGTCGCTGGTTAACAGTGATGGCCAGTGGTGAAGAAGTTTTAGAGTCTGATTTGCCGGAAGACTTACTGAGAACGCTGCCTATTGATGTCACTACCGATAGCGATAATTGGCAGAAGCCTTTAAAGAATTGGACAATGCAGCAGTTGCAAGCTGGCGAGGAAGGCTTGTTGACTCAAGCACAGCAGGCTCTTGAGCATATTTTGATCCAAGCAGCACTAGAACATACTCATGGTCATAAGCAAGCCGCAGCCAAGCTATTAGGCTGCGGTCGAAATACCATTACTCGTAAATTGAAATAGACTTATGATTGCTCATAGTGCCAATGTTTTAAGTTTGGTCTTGCCATGATCAGCAAGTGCAACGCGGGTAAAACGAAACAAATTAACGCTACAGCATCAGGTGCTTGCAATGACGTATGTTGTAAACCGCCCGCAATAATCGCAGCACCACTCATTTGAATACAACCCAACAGTGCAGTGGCTGTGCCTGCTCGGCTGCCAAAGCAAGATAATGCCATCGACGTGGCTGGACCAAGCAAAAACGCAAAACCAATACACAAGCCAAGCATAGGTAACATAAAAGCAAGATCTGGAGTGATGATTTTGGCTAGAGAGGTATGGTGTAATACAAACGTCAGCAGAGCTGTTGCCACCAAGAGTCCTAATGCCACTAAAACCGTCGGACGGTTACCTAAGCGCTGAATAATTTTAGGGGCGGCAAAACAAGCGATGATATTGATCACAGCATTAAAACCGAATAAGGCACTGAATTTCAGCTCTGACACTCCTAATTTGCCAATGAGCCAAATTGGAGAGTAGGCCACATAACTCAGGATAGCGGCCATACAGCTCATACAGCACAGGGCATAAAACATGAATCTTGGCTCAGAAAGAATGGGCAAATAGCGTTCCCAATGGTAAAGCTTGCCATCAATAATGGTGTGCTCTGGTTTGGTTTCCTTTAGTTTTAAACTTAAAACCACCAACATGATCACCGCAAATACCGTCATAAAAACAAAGGTAGATCGCCAGCCAAATTGCAAGGCCAATAGCCCACCAAAACTTGGTGCAAGCGCCGGAATGACACATATTGCCCCGTTCAAATAGCTGTATATTTTTGCCATTTGCTTGGTATCAAAGCAATCACGCACGACTGTAAAAGCGACAATGCTAGTGGCACACGCTGCCAAGCCTTGTAATAAACGAGACAGCAGTAATACATCAAAATGCGTTGCCAAGGCGGCAAGTGTGCTACTTAATCCGTAAACGCATGCGCCCACTAAAGCGACAGGTCGACGACCAAACTTATCCACTAATGGACCAATCAGTAATTGCCCCAACCCCATAGCAAAAAGGAAAATAATTAAGGTAGACTGAATTTGGCTGTCAGAAACAGAAAATTCAGCGGCCATAGTCGGCATAGATGGCAAGTAGATATCAATAGCCAAAGGGCTAAAAACCACCAATAACATCAGAATAGGTAAGGATACTTTTGACATACGGCCTTTTTACCTTGAAAGGAGAGTGTGAGCAGGGGCGCAGATCCTACTGGAAAAGCGTTGATGAATAAATAAAAAAAGCCAAAAATCATATAAAAAGTAGGGTCATTATGAAAACAGAAGCACAGTTAGCCCGATTACTTGAACAAATTAGCCACTGTCAAGTGTGTGCGGGTCAACTGCCTTTTGAGCCTAAGCCTGTCTTACAAGTGAGTACAAGCGCAAAAATATTAATTGCTGGTCAAGCACCGGGAATGAAAGTGCAGCAAACTGGCATTCCATTTAATGATCCCAGTGGCGACCGATTAAGACGTTGGCTTGGTGTGAGTCGTGAGCAATTTTATGATCCCAATTTATTCGCAATTATGCCAATGGGATTTTGTTACTCGGGAAAAGGCAAATCTGGCGATTTACCTCCTAGACCAGAATGCGCCGATAAATGGCGTGAATCCTTACTGGCTTTACTGCCCAACATAGAACTGACGCTTGTAATTGGACAGTATGCCCTACAGTATCACTTATCCTCTAAACAAACGGTCACCGAGCAGGTACACGCATGGCGTGATGTGATCCCAGAGTACTTGCCATTGCCGCACCCAAGTCCGCGCAATAACCGTTGGCTGCAAAAACATCTTTGGTTCGAGCAGGAAGTGATCCCTTATCTGCAGCAGCGAGTGACTAAATTAATCAATTAGAATTTTTTACAATTGAAAACGTCACAAATTCAGTAAATTCTAGCTTTTTTAACATTTCACAAGGTATATTAGGGCGATAATAATACCGCGCTGGGATAAGGACAGGCCATGGGACAAGAAACTTCAAAAATACTCGTCGTAGATGATGATGTGCGATTACGTTCACTGTTAGAACGTTATTTAGTTGAGCAAGGTTTTTATGTTCGAACGGCCGCTGATGCTGAGCAAATGGATCGTTTACTGCAACGGGAAAACTTCCATTTGATGGTATTGGATTTAATGTTGCCCGGAGAAGATGGGTTGTCTATCTGCCGTCGACTACGACAGCAAGATAATAACATTCCTATCGTGATGTTGACCGCTAAAGGTGATGAAGTCGACCGTATTATCGGTCTGGAGCTGGGCGCCGATGATTATATGCCTAAGCCGTTCAATCCTAGAGAGTTATTGGCTCGCATTAATGCCGTTATGCGTCGTCGTGTTCAAGAAGTCCCAGGCGCGCCTTCCCAGCAAGAGAAAACCATCAGCTTTGGTAGATTTACCCTAGATTTGGCAACTCGTGTTATGTACGAGGGCGATAACGCCATCAACCTAACCAGTGGTGAATTTGCGGTACTCAAAGTGCTTTCGACTCACCCTAGAGAACCTTTGTCACGTGACAAGTTAATGAATCTCGCCCGTGGTAGAGATTATTCAGCACTAGAGCGCTCTATTGATGTACAAGTTTCTCGCCTACGACGTTTAATTGAGGAAGACGCAACCAATCCTAGATACATTCAAACTGTCTGGGGTATTGGCTATGTCTTTGTACCAGATGGAAAAGGTTAGTACCGAGTGTCTCGGCATTTTACTCGATTATGGCGTCGATTTTTACCTCGCAGTGCCTTCAGTCAAACCGTATTACTGATAGGTAGCTTGCTGCTGATCAATCAGTTAGTGTCGTATTGGACCGTTGCGGTTTACTTTATTAAGCCCAGTTATGAGCAAATCAATGAACTGATTGCACGACAGGTCAATTTGCTATTCATTGATGAAGTCGATATCAATCGACAGCACCTAACATTAGTCGATGCCCTAAATGCTAAAGTGCGTAATGACGGTATGCGTGCATACAGTCAAAAACAAGCACGAAATGCTGGTGTAGATGAGGCCACCTATTATGGATTTTGGTCTCGACAAATGTCGGAGTATCTTGGTGGAAAAACCGAAGTTAGAGTTCGACAAGCTCAATATCTACAAATTTGGATCCGCCCACCTCAAGCGCCTGACATTTGGATCAAGGTGACTTTAAACAGTGGCATCAACGAAGATGAACTGTCGCCATTAACCTTATATTTATTAGTAATTGGTGCGTTAAGCGTCATTGGTGGTTGGGCGTTTGCTCGTAAGCAAAACCGCCCTCTTAGGCGATTACAAGATGCTGCTACATCGGTGTCACGCGGTGATTTTCCGGAGCCATTACCGCTAAATGGTTCTACTGAAATTGTTGAAGTGACTAAAGCGTTTAATCGTATGTCTGGGAGCATGAAACAGCTTGAACAAGACAGAGCCTTGCTGATGGCGGGGATTTCCCACGACTTACGTACACCATTAACTCGGATACGGCTCGCTTCAGAAATGATGGTGGAAGAAGATCAATACCTGAAAGAAGGGATCATTAATGATATTGAAGATATGGATGCCATTATTAACCAGTTCATTGCTTATATTCGCCAAGATCAACAAGAGCTAGTGCAACCTCATTTAATCAATAGCCTTATTCAGGAAGTAGCTGATGCTGAAGCAAATCGACAAGCTCACATTGAACTTGATTTACAGCCTTGCCGTACCGTGCCAATGAAAGCGGTATCAATAAAGCGTGTGATCAGTAACTTGGTCGAAAATGCGTTTCGCTATGGCAATGGTTGGGTGAAAATCAGTACTCGTCAGCATAAACGCTATATTGAATTCACCGTTGAGGATGACGGACCTGGTATCGATGAAGCCAAAGTGGATGCGTTATTTCAGCCGTTTACCCAAGGTGACAGTGCCAGAGGTAGCATTGGTTCTGGGCTTGGTTTGGCGATCATCAAACGAATTGTGGAAAGCCACCTTGGACGAGTCAAGTTATCCAATCGCCCAGAGGGCGGATTGAAAGCGACTGTGAAGCTGCCGATGGAATAATACCGTTCGACATATCATTAGCCATAGATTTACTTGAGATTAAATGTTTTAAATGAGTCGTGACAATCAAAATATGGCTAGTCTATTGTTTGTAAAGAATAATTTGGCTGAATTAGATGAATTGTAAAAATTGCTAATCTTCTCAATGTTTAGTTTATTGAACTTATTAGTTTGCTCAAACTCAAAAACTGCCATGCGTTCTAAATTTATTTTTGGTTGCAACAATAGGTATAGATATGTCAGTTTCCGATGTTCAAAAAGCGACTACAACTACAACTACAACTACAACTACAACTGAAGCTGTTGCTGCAAGTTCTGAGTCAACTTTAAGCTCACCTAAAATTTTCGTCAATGAAGCAGAAGGCACTAAGTGGAGTTACACTCTTGAATTGGATCAGCTAGAAGAATGCTGCATATGTATGGAAGCGTTGGCGGAAAAATTTTTTTGTAATTCTGGACACCGCACTTGCCAACCTTGCTATGATCGAGTGAAAGCAAGTGAATATAGCGCTTGTCCGATATGTCGAGACGAGAAGCTCTTTAGTTTTTCTGAATCAGTATTTGGTAAAAATTTAGAAAACATAACATTTACATGTACAACTTGTGGAGTACCATACTCTTACCTAGATGATAAAGAAAGTTTGCAAATGCACCGTGATTTTTGCTTTAGCTTGGTGGCTGATGAAGATATGGAAGGCTATAAAGAAGCGGTAGCAATGAAACAATCAAAAAATAAGTTTCCATCTTGCTCAATACAGTAATTTGCGTATCCACACTGGTGAATACGCACACTCTAAAATTATTAGCTTAAAGCAGATTAAACATGGCTTCAGCGCTACTGACTTCAAACGCTTTAGGTGCCTCTACATTCAATGCCGTAACTACCCCATTATCAACAATCATGGCATAACGTTGTGAACGCACACCACCAAAGCTGCCAGTATCCATATCTAGCCCTAATGCTTTAGTAAAACTACCATCGCCATCTGCCAGCATCTTAATATGTTCTGCATTTTGGCTATCTCCCCATGCTTTCATTACAAAAGCATCGTTTACAGAAACACAGGCAATAAAATCAATGCCTTTTTCGAAAAACTGATCAGCAAGTGTGACATAACCAGGTAAGTGTGCCGCCGAACATGTCGGTGTAAAGGCACCGGGCAGGGCAAAAACTAAAGCTTTTTTACCCGAAAATAATTCATGAGTGCTGTGTTCTAGCATGCCATTGTCAGTGAGTTCGGATAACTTAGCGTCAGGCAGAGATTGGTGTTCTTTGATCATAATTGGAATTCTCAGTATTGAGGGGGAAAATTATTATAGGTAAATCTGTCAACAAAATCTTATTTCGATTCGACATAAAAAATGAATTGTTCGTATTTTAGAACAGGCTCATATCTGGCAGTGTTAAATATTATTAATTAAACAAATAATATCTTTAAAATTATATTGTTATGCGGTTATAGTGACTTTAAATTCGTTCTCGCCAAGGGTGACTCAATGAGTTTCACGTATAACAGTACATTTTCCGTTCTCAGTATGTGTGATTTTCAAATCAAGCCTGGTCCGGAAGAGTTTATTTCGTGCAAGAAGGCCATAATTAAATTCGAAAACGATAGAAATGAAGAACTTGAATTTAATGTAAGAGTTCGCGATAACGAAATCATGGCTGCATGGTTTGGTGAAAATGAACCTGAAGTAGATACAGATCCTCTCGGGGGGGTGGATAACACCCTCAGAGATATGTTGTTCCCAAAAGAATCAAAAAAACGCAAGAGATATTTAAATCCTAGTGGGTGTTTGTTACGAGAATGTAGGAGCTATATAAAAAACAGATTACCAAGGAATAGAATTCATAGTGAGCCAGTTGCTAGCTCACATGAAAGGTTACCTGCGGAAAGATACCACAGAAGTGAATCGTTACCTGCTGGTGCGAGTGCCAATAAGGCGTTACCTTTCACAGACGCTGGTTTGACTGCTTCTTTTCATTCCCAAAGCCAATCTTATTCTCAGTCTGACTGGTTTTCATTGTCTCAATGTTTAACTATGTCAGGAAGCGTTTTTCAAAGCCAAGCTACTGTCGAGCCTGCATCATCTTTAGGTTCACAATTTCTGATAAGCCCATTGAATTCCCAAAGAGATAATGAGGGGTCGCAACTTAGTTTTCGAACTCCAATGGCAAGCTCCCAAGTAGGGAGTATGACAAATGGCACATACAGTAGAATGCATAGCCAAATAACATTGACCAATTCGGTGATGCAAACTGATGCTGAGGGCGTGACCTGTAGTCCTGAATTGCCTCAATGGAATAATGCTCAACAAGAAATAGAAGCCTTAAGGCATGAATGCCTAAAATTAAAACGGAAAAATCAAATACTGGAAAAAAAGTATCAAGAAATAGCCTTGCAGCTAAAAACGGAACGAGCGATTGAAAAAAGCAGACGTGGAGCATTGAGTGATCGAGAAAAGGCCATAAAACAACAAGAAGAAAAGATGGTAGAGCGAATGAGAAAGGCCGATAGCTTGCTCGCAGAGGCTCGAGAAAAACTGGCCAGATTTAAAGTTAAAGAGGCTGGGCTTAGGGATATGGAAACAGAGAGCTTAATTAAATTACAAAATGACAAGTCGGCAATTTTAAGGAGGATCCAAACAAGTGCGGTGACATTCAGACAAACACTTATCGATGAACTAGGCGAAGTACGTTCTGCACTCGCTCCTCTAATGGAATTAGAAAAACTCAAAGGCAAGGGGGATTTTAGCGTATTTTTATTTGCCGCAAGTCTCGCAGAAGTTGATTTCGATTGCTTTAAGAAGTTAGAAGAACAAATTACTCTGTTAGAACAAAAGCAGCGAGCTTCTGAACGAGTACTACAACTGCAACACCTATAAAGTTGAGTGATTAAGAGTATATTACATCGCTGATTTTATATACACATCAAAGCGATTTTTTTTGGTTGCGATGACGGTGGAGGGTTGACGCCCTTCTAAATTTTCAGCGTAATCTGGCCGTTTGATCACAACTCTTTTCGTGGCGATATCTAAGGCTGGTACCAATAATTCATCAGCATCTAGATCATTGCCCACCAAGCTTTGAAACACTCGCATTTCTTTTTTCACTAACGCTGATTTTTCTCGATGTGGATACATAGGGTCGAGGTAAACCACGTCGGCACTCAGATTTAACGCTGATAATTGTTGTTGGCTGGCTCCATAATGAAGCTGCATACGTTGTTGCATCCACTCACCAATTTCAGGGTCGTTATAGGCTCGACGTAATCCATCTTCCAGTAAAGCAACGACGACAGGGTGACGTTCGATTAACGTTACTTGACAACCTAGGCTTGCCAGAACAAAAGCATCACGTCCAAGCCCTGCGGTGGCATCAATAACACTGGGAATATTGCCTTTTTTCAGTCCAACTGCTTTCGCAATCGCTTGACCTTTCCCTCCGCCAAACTTACGACGATGGGCACTGGCACCGCTGACAAAGTCTACGACAATCCCAGATAACTTAGGTTCGTCGCGCTTGAATAATTTGAGTTGTTCGTGTTCGTATTTGAGCTCGAAGTTTGCATGCTCATCATAATTGAGGTGCCATTTTTGGCTAAGATCACAAAGTAATGGTGAATTTTTTTCAAAATAAATGGACACAGACACAACAAGCTCAAATGCAAAATCAAATTAGTTCGGATTATACGGAGAGAGAGTTAGGCCGACAACTTTAGCTTTTCTCTGTTGGCAAGGTTTCTAGGTGTAAGTGTCGTATGAGGTTCAAAAAAAGGTAGAGAGCGGATGTTAGTGATTTGGGTCACCACATTGTTAGGAAATAAGCGGAGATTATGGTTGAGCTCAGTCACTGCCAAATTGTACTTACGACATAAGGTGGAAAAAAGGCTGTGAGTGTCTCGGTAATGCCTTAAAAAGGCATTGTCTATCAGTGATTCATTTTGCTCTAGGTGCCACTGTATTTGGTTAAGGTGATGACTTAGTTTGGCAGCCTGCTTTAAGTGCCAGTGTAATCGGCGTTGATTATAGGGGTCGTATGGTTTCAGGAATTTATGCCGATAATCACTAGTAACTTGAGAAATGCCATCTCTTTCGTTGGCTGTTAAAGTGCTTTGTTGGATAAGCTGGTTGAGTAAGCGAGTTTGGTGTTCTAGATCGAGATCGAGTTGGGATAGCAGTCTAAGCGCATTTTGTTGCTTTGATTTTAATCGTGCATGATCGGTAACGGTCCAAAATACAATGGCGACAATGACCAGAAGCAGTAAAGACATTCTTGTACCAACTCTCCATAAGGCTTGGACTGGTATATACTCGTGATACCTGAAAGTTGCATCTTCAAGTATCACGAGTATAAATGTAGAACAGCCCTATAGGGAAAGCGAGAAAATGCCTGGTAAATTCGTTAAATTGTCATATGGTCAGTTTAGGTTCAGCCCTAGTAGGTAGTATGGACATGCAAGATTAGGGCAACCAATTGCTCGTGAATGCAGGACTCGAAAGAGTCCTTTTTTTTTGCTTATTCAGGATTGAAGTTACTTTATCTTCGGCCAGTTCAAAGGTTGCTGCCATTGGATTAATTGAGGAGAAATGGCTTGTGAATGAAATAAATCTCCAACGGTAGGAGCTGAAGTAAATTTGTACTGCTCCCCCAGATCTTCAAATTCCAATTGATAAGCATGAAGATAGCAGCGATCAGCACAATGCTTACCGTATAAGGGATCACCCAAAATAGGGACACCAATACTTGCTAGAGCAACTCGCAATTGGTGAGTTCGGCCTGTGAGAGGTTTGAGTAGGTATAGTCGTAACCCCTCAGTGATGCTATGGCTAAAAAATTGAGTTATGGCGGGGTTACCTGTCGAACGCAATAATTTATGCATACCTCGTCTAGACTTCGCCATATCGCCGATAATGGCTCCTTGTTTCTTTTTCGGTTTTCCTTTCGCTATCGCCAAATAGTATTTTTGGATTTGGTGTTGTTTAAATTTATCAGCAAGGCGAGCAGCTGAGGCGGAAGATGTGGCTAGTAGAATCAATCCAGAAGTAGGAGTATCGAGTCGGTGAACTGGATATAGCTTTTGCTGAAGTTGTTGCTCGGCTTGTGCAACCACTCCGGCACTGCCGTCTTGGCTGTGAAAATGAACATTAGGCGCTTTATCGATCACGATAAAATCTACCGCACGATGCAGTAAAGTAAAAGAATTTGGAGTCATAGTTAAAAATCGATACTGACAATCAACCCTGGATGGTTATCGCTCAAACTGATGTTGGCATTGTGACGGGTTAGGATGGCTTTTACCATAGATAATCCTAATCCAGTACCTTGATGATGACGACTAGGATCGAGTCTGACTAAGCGATCAAACACTTTATCTTTAAATTCATCAGGGATTCCTGGTCCATTATCAATGATTTTTAAGTGACAGCCATCTTGGTGGATCTCAATGGTGGCGTTTTCCCCTGAGTATTTTATGGCATTGTCAACAAGGTTGAATAAAGCCTGAAATAACAGGTGTTTATCAGCATTTAGTGTATAGTCATTACCCAGTTCAATGTTCAGTTTTTGCTGGTTCATCTCAGCAAGAGCTTCAGCCATATCTTGAAGGTCGTGGCAGATGGTATGAAGGCTCACGGGTTGTCTTTCTAATTCTAATTGTCCTTCTTCAATACGAGTGAGTGAGAGCATGGCATCAAAAGTACTTAAGCAATGATCCAGTTCTTCTAATAGGTTGGCACAGTGTTCGTGAATGTTATCAGCAGGTTGGTTAATGAGTTGCTCAATCCCGATGCGAAGATGAGATAACGGTGTACGCAAATCGTGGGCGATGTTGTCTGTGATCCCACGGATAGCCATTAAGTTATTCTCTAGGGTATCCAGTACCTTGTTAAATTGATTGGCGAGGACATCGAATTCATCATTGCGCCAACTAAGAGGAAACCGGGTGTCATAACGCCCCTGTTCAATTTCTTCACTTAATCGGTTGTAATGAGTTAATCGGCTTAAAATGGTTTTGGAGAATACATACCCCATGGCCAAAGCGACGATGATGGTTACCATTATTGCAGTGGCAGAGGCACTTACAAATTTGTCTAGCATGGCTGAAAAGTGGTCGGTGCGATTAGCGATGAGAATGTTGCCATATTTAGTATTTACGATGCCACCGGTCAAAATATGTAGCTTGTCGGGGCCCGTAGTGAGGATTGGGAAGTCTTTGGTTTTAGGAAGATATGGCATATCATCGGGCATAAAGCTTAAGGCTCCAATGACACTTTTTCCATCTTTCCACGCTACAAGGACGGCTTTGGAGTCAGCGCGACTGATTTGCTCTGCAAACTTATCACGAGAAACGGTTCTCGATAATTGCTGATAATGTTGTGCTTGGCTTTGTAGGTTTTCGCTTACTTGATAGTTTTGCTCCATATTGAGCTGTTTGTATAATCCAAACAGCAAAGCACCGATGATTAAAGTCACCAATATGGAAAAAACAATCGTGATCCGCCAAGCACTGCTTTGGTAAGGGTTAATTCCTCTGCCGTAACCGATAACCTGCACCTCTGACTGTTTCGATCAACTCCCCATGGCCGAGCTCTTCAAATTTGCGTCTGAGCTTGGCAATGTGCACATCAATAACATTGGTTCTAGGATCAAAGTGATAATCCCATACCGCTTCAAATAGTAGGGTACGGCTGATCACTTGATTGACGTGTTCCATTAAATATTTAAGCAGCTGAAACTCTTTGGGTTGCAGCATAATTTCTTGTCCGTCAAGGGTGACGTTACGAGTGAGCAGTTCCATTTCAAGCGGGCCTGCTTTTAAGTGGGTCTGCATGGGTTGAGTGTGACCACGTTGCATCAGCTTTTCGCAACGAACCAGTAGTTCAGAGAAAGCAAATGGCTTGGTCATGTAATCATCACCACCCGCTCTCAATCCTTTGACCCTTTCATCAACATGGCTGAGTGCTGATAGCAGCATCACAGGAGTTTGATTACCCGTAGCTCTAACAGCTGCCAGTAATTTTAACCCACCTAAACTAGGTAACATTCGATCCAAGATGATCAAATCATACTGGTTGCTAGTGGCGAGCAACAGACCTTGATGACCATCGTTGGCAGTCTCAATATTGTGACCTTGCTCGGTGAATCCCTTGACAATATAGTCAAGTGTTGTTGCATCATCTTCAACCAGTAAGACTTTCATATTACTCCTTAGTACCATCTTAGCAACGGTAACGGGCGTAGTGTTTCTACATCAAAAGCCAATCGATACGGTCCGTTGTCATCAATTAGCTCTAACTCAAGATAGCTAATGCCCAGATCATGATCCAGCACAGCCTTTAATAAATGCACTTGGCTTTTATCAATGGCAAGGCCGACCAACTTCGAAAACAGTAGCTTATTTTTTTCAATAAACCTAACTGCTTCCAGCTCAGAATGTTGTTTGGGAACTAGGGTGGAAATATACCTTTTAAGTAAATGACCATCTTTTCCTCGGTACTCAAAGTGAGTCACTGTCCCATTGTGCAAATTTACCAACGTATAGACATATTGCAGTCTTTGCTGTTTCATATTGATGCTGAATGAGGAGATAACTCCAGGTTCAGAACGCTCAATCCGCCGCATCGTTTTTATTGGATCTTGGTTATTCGGACCTAACAACAATGTCATGACATTTGGTGCCGACATTGCTGCACTACTGAATAACAATAACCCGAGCAGCCAACGCATATCTTCCCCCTCTACAGTGCAATACTGTAAACCGTAGAATGAATGGCGTTTGTTCTGACATACTCAATTCCCTAATGGTTATTGACTGTCGATAGCTGCAAAGATCTAATCCCCGTTAAATTTGCTCCATAAAAGTATGGTAGAGGATTTGGATTTATCAAAAAATTCAGCTGAGACCGTGGCAAACGCCGTTGTTTGAACGAATTCGGTTAACGAAGTGTACTCAACAACAGCTTAAATCCTAGTGTCGATTGCATTAAGATTTGATCATCTTAGAGTAGGGTGATGTCGGTAGGGGTTAAAAGCCAAACGGCTTGAGAACTTTCCGTTTTTCTTAGTAGCTCAGGCATACTGTGCAGCGTTAACGGGGTATGATCTCCGACAATGGTGGCCATGATTTGTCGATATTGACCGTCTTGGTAATGACAATGGATATCTAGGGTGATGGCGATAGGTGCAGAGTTTGAAAGCACATTTAGTTCGTTGGGTAGTAAGCATCCGACACGTTCGCCAATATGGCGTACCTGTGGATCTGGTAGGCAAAATTGATGTGAGCCCAACTGGATCTGCGTCGTTTGTTTTGATTGATCTTGGCTTATCACTTTGGCGTAGACGACGTTTTGATTACCCAATAAATGTGCTGCTGTGATAGAGTTTGGCTGAGAAATAACCTCGTCTGTTGTTCCTTGTTGAAGAATACGACCGTTATTCATCAAAACTAAGTGATCGGCAAGTAACTGAGCTTCTCGCATATTATGGGTCACCATTATCACAGGGCAATGGATGCGAGACTTGAGTTTTAATAGCTGTAAATGCAGCTGCTTACGGGTTTGAGGATCTACCGCAGAAAAGGGTTCGTCCAATAATAACAAATCCGGTTCTCGAGCAAGAGCACGAGCAAGAGCGATGCGCTGCCTTTGTCCACCTGACAGTTGTGGCGGTCGTTTGTGTTGCTCTGTGGCTAAGCCAACCATCTCTAACCAATCGTTAGCACGAGCATGACGCTCAGCTTTAGGCAAATGGTTGAGTCCAGAAATAACGTTTTCAAGTGCGGTTTGATGTTCAAACAAACCAAAATGTTGAGGCACGTAACCAATGTGTCGCTGCTGGGGGGTTAGGTGAAGGTGGCATTGACTGTTAAACCATGTTCGCTGATTTAAGTGGATCTCCCCTTGTTGTGGCTTAATGAGTCCAGCAAGTATTTTTAATAAAGTTGTTTTTCCCGCACCCGAAACCCCAAGTAGAGCTGTGATTTCTCCATTTCTACAGTCAAACTCAGCTTCAATGAAAATAGGGGTAGTAGTATTAATTTGACATACTAATCCTTGAAATGGTTCAACCACGGTTTACCCCGATTTTTTTGGTTAAATGAGTGGTAAAGGCTAAGGTACATACTGCAAAAATAAGCAGAATTAACGACATAATGCCAGCTGCATCAAAATCAAAGGCTTGAACTTTATCGTATATGGCAATGGATAAGGTTTTGGTTTCTCCCGCAATGTTGCCACCTATCATCAAGACTACACCAAATTCACCTAATACATGAGAAAAGCACAATACGATGGCGGTTAAAACTCCAGGCCATACTAAAGGGATTTCTACTTTCCATAACGATTGCCAACGATTGAGGCCACAACAAGCGGCGGCATCTCGGACATCATCAGGGATAGCTTCAAAAGCTCGTTGAATGGGTTGTAGTGCAAAGGGGATGTTCACCAAAAGAGAGGCCAATACCAAACCTGAAAAATGAAAGACGATGGGGGTGCCCAATACCGTTTGTAAGGTTTGACCAAGCCAGCTTTGTTGCCCAAAGCCCACCAATAAGTAATAACCGATGACCGTTGGAGGGAGGATCAGCGGCGTCATCGCTAAGGCTTCAACCCATGCTTTGCCTCGAAATTGATTAAATGCCAACGCCCTTGCTACCAAAATCGAAATGGGGGTCAAAATTAAGGTGGTGATCACACTCAGTTTTATTGAGAGCAGCAGCGCTTGCCAATCCATAAGGCTCCTTTGCGATTCATGGGGTTGTTATTTTGGAAGATCAAATCCGAAGTCTAGCAAGGTTTGCTGTGCTTTTGGAGATTGCAGATAGGCATAAAAGGCTTTAGCGGTATCTGACGCATTGTTAAGTAACACCATAGCTTGAGTCAGTTTGGGGTGTAGCTTGGCATCGATGGCAACCGCATCAGCCTTTTCACTGAAACCTTTCGCTTTGGTAAGGGATAAAGCCACAATTCCACCTTGAGATGCGTTAGAAAGCGCAAACTGAGCCGCTTGTGCCACGTTTTCACCATAGAGCAACTTAGGTTGAATTTGCTGCCAAACGCCAATGGCTTGTAATACATCCTTAGCGCGAGCGCCATAAGGCGCATGATCTGGATTTGCTATGGCAAAGCGCTGAATTTTGCCTTGTTGTAGCTCTTGTTTCAGATAGGCTAAATTGTTGCTCAGTGGAAGCTTAACGTGCTTATTATGCATAATGGCTAAGCGACCAATGGCGTATATCTTAGCGGGGGGAGGTGCCAGTTTTGCATCTACAATTTTCTGGGCATAATCGATATTGGCACTCAAAAAAATTTCAAACGGTGCCCCATGTTTGATTTGCTGCATCAACTGCCCTGAAGACCCATAACTGATCCTGACTTGCTTGCCCGTATCTTGCTCAAACTGCTGTTGAATTTTATCTAACGCAAAGCGCACATTGGCCGCTGCCGCAACAGTTGGAATACTTTGAGCAAAACAAGTGGGCGCGAAGAGCATCAGAAAAAAGAGTACGAAACGAAATCGAATCATGGTTGCGGTCTCTATGGTCATCTATTGCCAGAGGCTGGTGGCGTGCTGATCCGTTTCACGAGCATCAACCCATTTATCACCTTTATCTGTGGTTTCGAGTTTCCAAAATGGGGCTTTGGTTTTCAAGAAATCGATTAAGAATTCACAACCATCAAACGCGGCTTGACGGTGCTGACTGGTGACGCCAATAAATACGATTTGCTCACCTAAATTCATAGTGCCTACGCGATGAATGATGCGAATATGGTTAAGTGGCCAACGTTCTCTTGCTTCTTGTGCCAATTCTTGTAGCACTTTTTCGGTCATTCCAGGATAGTGCTCTAGAGTAAGCTGGCTGACATCATTACCTTCATTGCGATTTCGCACCTTGCCGACGAAAGTGACAATTGCACCATCACTGTCGTCTTGGTTCAGTTGGGTGTATTCATCGGCGACGTTAAAATCAGCTTGTTGAACCAGAATGTGCGTGTTTTCCATAGCTTATCCACCCGTTACCGGAGGAAAAAACGCCACTTCGCTATTGTCTGTTAGTGGTGTTTGCCAATCACACATGGTTTGATCAACAGCCACTAATAATTTGTCGGCAATGAGGACTTGTTGCCACTTTTCATCACGCTGGGCTAAATGTTGTCGTAAACTTTCTGCAGTCGTCACTTCATCATTAAATGGTACTTCGATTTGTGCACAGCCCAAACGCTCACGTACCTGAGCAAAAAATAAAACCGTGATCATAGTGCTGTTTCTCCTGCTACAAAATGTCCTGATTTACCGCCTTGTTTTTCCAGCAGGCGTACCTCTTTGATGATCATGTCTTTTTGTACGGCTTTACACATATCGTAAATGGTGAGTGCGGTGACGGAGGCAGCGGTAAGGGCTTCCATTTCAACACCAGTTTTCCCTTTGAGTTTACAAAGCGTGATGATGCGTACTTGATTTTGTTCAGGCTGCGCTTCAATGTCCACCTCAACCTTGGTAAGCATTAACGGATGGCAAAGTGGAATTAAGTCAGACGTTTTCTTAGCCGCCATAATGCCTGCAATACGAGCGGTAGCAAATACATCCCCTTTGTGATGTTGGCCAGATAAAATCAGCGTCAGCGTTTCAGGTGCCATTTCGATAATCGCTTCAGCACGAGCGGTACGTTCGGTGATGTCTTTATCTCCAACATCAACCATGTGAGCATCGCCGTTGGTGTTAATGTGTGTCAGGGTATTCATTCTTTTGATTATTTTCCTTAACCTAATAAAAGTAGGTAGAAACGTTCATAAGCGTAGAAAAAACTGCCGATAGCAAGGCTTGGGTTGCAGTAGCTAGTTATTCTTACCTACAAAACCCTTAACGCAGATAGCGGCAGTTTTAGCCAGCTTATGGGCGTTCAGTATTTGTCTACTTTCAGGTTCAATAATATATTTCTTTAATGTTATTAAGCTAAATATTCTATTTGCATCTATCTGCTTTTATTAGGTTTTAGATGTCCGACAAAGTTACAAGGGCGAGTTCGTGCATCCAGTTGTGGTTTGATGATCTGCTCCCACCCTAATTGGCAAGCCCCCGGTGATCCCGGTAAGCAAAAAATGGCGGTACGATTGGCTAAGCCGCCGATGGCACGTGATTGCACACAAGATGTACCAATGTCATCAAAGCTCAGTTGGCGAAACAATTCACCAAAGCCTTCCATGGGCCTATCAAACAAAACGGAAACTGCAGTTGGAGTATTGTCACCTTCGGTAAAGCCTGTGCCACCGTTGATGATAATGGCGTGAATTTCATTATTGATGATCCATTGGCTGACAATGGCGCGAATATGATGAATGCAATCTTTACTGATCTTACGATCAACGCAGTGGTGACCCGTTTCAGTGAGTGCATTGTTTAAGTCGCTACCAGAAGTGTCGGAATCAAAAGTGTGCCTGTCGGAAACGGTTAATACCGCAATGCCCAGTGGCACAAATTCTTTGGTCGTACATTTCGCCATGGTATTACCTATTATTGTGGGTGTTATCCGCCGATTGACGCCAGATGTTTGGTGATGCCAGTGATACCATGATGGAGATCATGAGTAGCTTTTTTCTGGTGCAGTTGCTGGTGCAGACGCTCAATCAATTCTTGTTGCTGATTGTCATCCTGTAATAAATCACGCAAAACAACGCCAGCTTCAGTAAACAGGCACAAATGCAATTTACCGGTAGCGGAGACTCGAAGACGATTACATGTACTGCAAAAATCTTTCGAGTAAGGCATGATAAGCCCTATTCGACCTTGATGATCAGGATGACAAAAGTTTATCGCCGGTCCATCAGTGGCTTGTGGCAGTTGATGAAACCAACCTTGTGCCAGTAATTTAGCCTTGATGGTATTACCGCTAAGGTGATGTTCTTGGAAGTAATCGCGACCTAAGCCGGTTTCCATCAATTCGATAAAACGCACATCGATTGGGCGAGTTTTAAGCCAAGACAAAAACTTTGGCAGGTCGTTATCATTGAGGCCTTTGAGCAATACTGCATTGATTTTGATGCGTTTAAAGCCTGCTTCTAAGGCTGCATCAATACCACGCATCACTTGATGAAACTTATTTTCACCCGTAATTTGTTGAAACTGCCTAGGGTCAAGGCTGTCCATTGACACGTTAATGCGTCTAAGGCCTGCATCAAACCACTCCTTCGCGTGTGTTTCTAAGCGATAACCATTAGTAGTGGTGGCAATGGTTTTAATACCCTTGGTGTCATTGGCTGCACGAATGATGTCAGTAAAATCTTTACGCAATGTAGGCTCACCACCGGTGATCCTGACCTTTTGAGTCCCTACACTGGCAAAGGCGCGCAATAAACGCTGAATTTCATCTAAGCGCAAGAATGATGGCTTACCTTCGGGTTTATAACCATCGGGCAAGCAGTAGCTGCATTTAAAATTGCAGACATCGGTTACCGATAGGCGCAAGTAACTATACTTACGGCCGAAATCATCGACTAATTGAGACATGATCACCTTTCCAAATTCGGGAGGTGGTACCATTTCTGAGACCACCCTGGTAACGATTAGACCGCTTAACTCTGATCTATTGTTCGTTACGGCCAGTCATTCATATTCAAATAAACTTAGAATGACAAGCTCGGAGATTCGTTGTGATTTGAGTATACGAAATGCCGAATCGATAAGACAGCTAAAGGAGATGAATTATTGACCCTTATCAAGGTCGCGTTAATTATCTGTGACAGGTGAGAGTAAGATCACATAAATTAATTCGCTGCGTGGGTGGGCTCTTTTTTGTTTGAACGCGACATTTGAGGTAAGGTGAGCCTAAAAAACATTCGATAGCCGCTCAATGGGTACAATTAAACTTCAAATACCCGCTTATTGAGAACAATAAAATCGAAGTATCAAGACATCAAAGCAAAAGGTGAAATGATGGAACGCGAATCGATGGAATTTGACGTAGTAATTGTTGGGGCTGGTCCTTCCGGTCTGGCAACGGCTTGTCGTCTTATGCAAATTGCCCAAAATACCGAAAAAGAGTTAACCGTGTGTGTGGTTGAAAAAGGCTCTGAGGTTGGGGCTCATATATTATCAGGTGCGGTATTTGAGCCTAAGGTGCTCGATGAACTCTTCAGTGATTGGCGTGAAACAGGTGCACCACTGAAAACCACAGTGACTCATGACGAAATTTATTTGCTTAATTCAGAGCAAAATAGCCGCTTAATGCCGAACGCATTTGTGCCTAAAACCATGCACAACGAAGGCAATTATATTATCAGTGTCGGTAATTTATGCCGTTGGCTGGCTGAGCAAGCCGAAGGCTTAGGCGTAGAAATTTTCCCTGGGTTTGCCGCCAGTGAAACCTTATATCATGAAGATGGCAGCGTAAAAGGGATTTTAATTGGTGATATGGGTGTGGGTGAAAACGGCGAACCCAAAGACAGCTACATGCCAGGTATGGAACTGCATGCTAAATACACAGTATTTTCTGAGGGTTGTCGGGGTCATCTTGGTAAAGAGTTAATTCAGCAATTCAATTTGGATAACGGTAAGACACCGCAACACTATGGCATTGGTTTTAAAGAGATTTGGACTATTCCTGCCGAACAGCACCAAGCGGGTAAAGTGGTGCATACAGGCGGCTGGCCGCTAACCGAGGGCGCATCGGGCGGTGGTTTCTTATACCACGCTGACGATAACCAAGTGGTGGTGGGGCTGATTATTGATCTTAATTACCAAAACCCACATCTTAGCCCGTTTGATGAATTCCAGCGCTACAAAACGCACCCTGTGATTGCCAAAGAATTAGCAGGTGGTGAACGTGTCACTTATGGTGCTAGAGCCATTGCCAAAGGTGGCTTAAATTCATTACCGAAAATGAGCTTCCCCGGTGGTCTATTGGTGGGTTGTGATGCAGGTACGCTTAACTTCTCAAAAATCAAAGGCACTCACACCGCCATGAAGAGTGGCATGATTGCCGCTGAAACCATTGCAGAAGCACTGATGGCTGGTGTTGAGGGGGGCAAAGACTTAGATTGTTTCCAAACCAAATTTGAACAAAGCTGGCTGTACCAAGAGTTATATAGCTCTCGTAACTTTGGTCCCGCGCTGCATAAATTCGGCACGCTGCTGGGTGGCGCGTTTAACTATATTGACCAAAACTGGTTTGGCGGTAAATTCCCAATCACGCTTCGTGATGAAACCCCTGATTATGCTCAGATGGCGGAAAAATCGGCTTATAAAGTGATTGATTATCCTAAGCCAGACGGTAAGTTAACTTTCGATAAACTGTCATCGGTTTATTTATCCAATACTTACCATGAAGAAGATCAGCCGTGTCACTTAAAACTGACAGACGTAACTATTCCGATTTCAGTGAACCTTGAAAAATACGATGAACCTGCACAGCGTTATTGTCCTGCTGGCGTGTATGAAGTCGTGGAAGAGGCCGGTGAAAAGACCTTTGTCATTAATGGTCAAAACTGCATTCACTGTAAGACGTGTGATATTAAAGATCCAAGCCAAAACATCACTTGGGTAACGCCAGAGGGTGGCGGTGGTCCGAACTATCCGAATATGTGATTTACTCATGATGTTTTGACAACAAGAGCCTCTGCAAAAAAAGTAGGGGTTTTTTTATGCTCACCACGTTATCGAATTACCTTGATAGTCCACGAAGCAGCCGCTGTCGGCACTCGTTAATTGCCCGCATACATCAAAAAAAGCTTCAGCCGTATGTTTAGCGGTTTGTAATTGTTGTGGCTTGAGATTGTGTTGAAACGGCTTGGACAGTTCGGTATCTGTGGTGCCGGGATGAAAGGCAAACAAACAGACGTTTTTTACTGTGCGCTGCCATTCGATGCTGATGGTTTTAATCGCCATGTTCAGTGCGGCTTTACTGCTGCGATAACTTACCCAACCTCCTAAGCGATTATCGCTGATACTGCCAATACGGGCCGAGAAGACCGCAAAACGACTTTGATTACCAGCGTTTTTAAATGCTGACTGAAAATGCTTCGCCAGTAGTAAAGTCGGTAAGGTATTAAGACTTAGGTTTTGCTGAAAAAAGTCGACATCAAATTGTTGCACACTTTTTTCTGGTAACTGGCTGGGGGAATGCAAAAATCCAATAGAATTAATCAATAAATCTAAATCAGTAATTTTTTGAGACAACTTGAATATTTGGTTTTCGTTTGTGGCATCAAGAGGTAACCAAGTCAAACAAGGTAAATTCCATTGAGGTTTATTTTTATGATAAGTGGCGTAAATGTTTGCCCCTTCAAATCGTTGCAGTGCTTCTTTAATCAGTGCCTGACCAATACCACCACTACCACCAATGATTAAAATTTTCATGACTATTTATCTTTAAGTACTTTGTCTTATGTACGCAGTAACCAACAACTTTGTTCAATTTTTAAAATAACCAGCGTAACTCGAAACCCCTTGCAACTGTACTAAGCTAATAAGGCCAGTCTTCATTGGCATGTGCCCAACTAATATAAAAAGGTGGGTAAAAAGGCTTAAATAAGGGATTTTGTTCGATGATAGAAATTAATGAATACATCAAGCTCACGGTAGGTTTATTCGCAATTACCATTCCAGTTGCGGCTTCAGCTGTTTATTTGGGGTTAACAAAAAATTACAGTCAGACTGAAAAGTTAAAAACCATTGGGATCACGGCGCTGTTGTATTTTTTGATATTGACCATGTTTACTTTTTTGGGGGAAAGCATTCTTAATTTTTTCTCGATTTCTATTGAAGCCTTTAAGGTTGCTGGTGGTGCGATATTATTTTTAAGTGCGCTGCAGCTTGCTGGCGATAAAGGAAGTAATAGTAAAACAGAGGACAGTGAGCAAGGCTCTAGCCCAATGGCAATTGCGGTTGTGCCTTTGGCAATGCCGATGTTGATCGGACCAGGTTCTATTAGCACTGTGGTGATTTATACACACATGCATCCATCCCTATTGCATGAGTTATTGATGGTTGGAGTAATATTAACCAACACCTTGATCATCATGTTAATGTTTTGGTTAACCAATCATTTTGGAAAGCTGCTAAGCGACAATGTTACGAGTGTTATCAATCGATTGATGGGGTTAATCATTGCCTCAATGGCGGTGGAGTTTTTATTAACCGGAAGTGTGGTTCATATTCAAAACCACTGGATGCCACAGTAAAAGAAAATGCGGCTTTTTAGGGAAAAAAGCCGTATTTGGGAATTAACGGCACACGGTGCATCGCTCATTCGGTTTGAGCTTCATTTCTCGGCACTCTAATGTCATCGCATCAAACATCAAAATGCGACCAATCAATGGTTCACCCATTTGTGTGATTAACTTGATGGCTTCTAATGCTTGCAAGCTGCCTATAACCCCTATCACAGGTGCTAAAATACCTGATTCGACACAAGAGAGCTGCTGTTCGCCAAATAAGCGTGAAAAGCACTGATAACATGGGGTGTCAGCTTGGTAATTGAATACTGTCAGCAACCCCTCCATACGAATAGCGGCGCCAGAAACCAATGATGTTTTATGCTGAAAGCAGGCTTGGTTTAATTGCTGACGAATGGTGAGGTTATCGGTGCAATCCACCACCACATCATAGTTAGCAATTAATGCAGAGATTTCAGATTCATCAAGAGATTCATTAATGGTTTCAACATCAATATGAGGGTTAAGTTGCCTTAGACTGTCTGCACCAGAATCCACCTTAGCACGACCGACATCGGCATCATGGTGCAGCACTTGGCGTTGTAAATTAGAAAGCGCAACGGTATCGAAGTCAACAAGCGTAAGATGTCCCACACCGGCTACAGCCAAATATTGACTGGCCGCGCAGCCTAAACCGCCAACACCGAATACCAAAACACGCGCCTGCTTGAGCTTTTCTTGGCCATCGATATCCATTGACTTAATCGAAATCTGGCGGCTATAGCGCAGCATTTCTTGATCCGTTAGCAAGTCCTCCACTGTGTCTGTCATCACTACTCCCTATGATAAAACGTGATTGAATAGCTCAACAGTAACTTGGCTTCCCGCAGTCATTTCACCTTGCTCTCTTGGTACAATTAAAAAGCTATTGGCTGAAGACATCGATGTGAGCATGCCTGAGCCTTGCGCACCAGTGGTGCTGACTTCAAGCGCTCCATGCTTATTTCGAGATACCACGGCTCGCTGATATTCCACACGACCCGGTTTGCGTCGAATATCATGGACTAAGGTCGCGCTTACGAGATGCCGCTTTAACTCACCACGCCCTTGCATTTTATAAATGAGAGGCAGCACTAATTGGTAGTAAGTCACCATTGAGGCAACAGGGTTCCCCGGTAAACCACAGAAAATCGCATTAGGTAATGCACCCATTGCAAAAGGTTTACCCGGTTTCATGGCGAGACGCCAGAAAGTGATTTTTCCGACGTCTTGCAAGACTTGTTTGACATAATCGGCATCACCCACCGAAACGCCGCCAGAGGTTAATACCAAATCGGCTTGCTCTGAGGCATTCAAAAAAGCTTGTTTGATCGCATTGGGACAATCTTCAATGATTCCAAGATCAATCCACTCCACGCCTGTTTTACATAGAAGCCCACGAATCGAGTAACGGTTGGAATCATAAATCTGCCCTGGTTGAAGCTCAGTGCCCACTGGCTTGAGTTCGTCACCGGTTGAGAAAAACGCCACCTTTAACATATGGAATACAGTTACCTTGGCTTGCCCTAAAGTGGCGAGTACGCCAAGTTCTGCTGCTCGAATTAAAGTACCAGCTTTGAGCACCGTTTGCCCCACACTGACTTCTTCACCTTTTGAACGCACATTAGCCCCAGATTTCCTAGTGTGGGTAACGCAGATTTTATCGCCTTGAATTTCTGTTTGCTCTTGCATCTGCACCGTATCTAACGCACTGGGTATTTGAGCTCCTGTCATAATACGAACACAAGCTCCTGCTGGAATTTCACCAGTAAACGGGTGGCCAGCAAAGGCTTCACCCACAAGCGTTAAGCTGGTGGTATCGGTTTTTGAATTGAGATCAGCAAAACGAAACGCATAACCATCCATGGCGGAATTATCAAAAGGGGGGAGATTGACAGTGGATATCACATCTTCAGCTAGTACATGATCAAGTGCATTTTCTAACGGTAAGGATAGCGTATCAGTAATTGCGTTGACTTGCTCCAGTAACATTGGAAGTGCATCATTTGGATGGATCAGTTCAGGCTTGGCACATGGATCGGATGAAGTGGGCATAGTGTTCTCTTATAATGTCTGGCGATTAGTGTAATGCTGCCATTAGCTTAGGGATAAGCGCAAGTGTAGAGAAATATACTTTTGCTGGAGTTGATCTACAACAAAACAGATTTACAAATAAAAATTATTCTTATTTAACAATGTGTTATGCGGCTTCCTTTGGTTGCTTTTTTACCTGCAATGGCTCACAATAAGTGCATTATGAAGTCTTTGACTTAATTGAGGTATATGAATGTTAACGGATGTAATGGTTAAACAGTTGAATGAGCAAATCAACTTAGAGTTTTTTTCTTCTAACTTATATCTACAAATGAGCGCTTGGTGTGAAGATAAAGGTTTTGATGGTGCTGCTAAATTTATGCGTGGGCATGCTGAAGAAGAAATGGAGCATATGCGCCGTTTATTCACTTATGTCAGTGAAACAGGTGGCATGCCATTAATAGGAGCCATTGAAGCACCGCAGTCTGAATTTGAATCGCTATTATCTTTGTTTGAGCATACTTATGAGCATGAGCAAATGATCACGGGTAAGATTAATGAACTGGCGCATCATGCTTTTACTAACCACGACTATTCCACCTTTAACTTCTTACAATGGTATGTAGCTGAACAACATGAAGAAGAAAAGCTGTTTAAGTCTATAGTCGATAAAATCCGTTTAGTGGGTGAAGACGGCAAAGCCTTGTTCTTTATCGATAAAGATTTAGAAGTTATGGCAGGAAAGGGGCATGAAAGTGTGATGAATGCTCAGATCAGTGCTGGGTAATTACCCCTAAAATTAACAAATTCGTTCTTACATAAAGCAGCCTGTTCCGGCTGCTTTTTTATTGATTAAAATTACTCACAGGCATAGAGTTAAAGTCGACAGCCATTTTCCATTCAGTAATGGCTTTAAAAACTGGATCATTGGTGTTGTATGCCTGAAATACATCTTTAATATCTAACTTGAGTAAGTCAGCGGTAAAGTGAGAGCCGTATCCAAAGCCAGGTATAAATAACTGAACGTCATAACCATTAAACAGGCATTGTCCACTTAATTGAAAAATTGTTTTACTGCTTCCATCTTTCGAAGTGACATCCAATTCTCCTTTACAGTTAAATTTATGCCTATCAATAGTGTGACCGTCATGAATAGCCGAAAAAGCTGTGAATGGAAAAAAAAGTAAAATTAACAATAAGTTTTTCATTTTTTGTCCCTCTTTATCTTTAAGGCTCGTAGCCTTAACTTAAAAATATTGTCTGTGAATTAGGTCAAATTTCAATGGTGAAGTAATGCTGAATGATCAAACTATTTATCAGTTATCAGAAACTATAAGTGATAATCACTTAACGTGTGTTGAACGGCGCAGGTTATATTCAATTTGCTCAAAAGCAACCTAACTAGCTGCTTTTTTTAGATTAACTCTTCTATGAAGTGAGTGTTCAGGAGAAAGTAAGGCATACACCGTTAAAATATTAGGCAGATTAATCATTAAATTATGGAGTCTATATGGCAGAATCTGTCGTTTCATCGCGTCCAACAGTAACATTGCGTACGGTCTGGAATGAGGGCAAACCATTTCAATTATCTGATGAGGACTATTCTGCTTTATCAGCCGTGGTTCCTGCTCGTAAAAAGGGGGAAGAAACAGAGTCTGAACCTGTAGAAGCCACGTTAACTTATAGTTATACATACACTGCCAAAAAGCTTGGTGTTTTTAATACCCATAAAACGCAGACCTATACGGGTGATGTCTTATTAAAAAGAGATGAGATAAGCGAAGCCATAATTGAGTTTTTGAATAAGACAAGCGTTGAAGATCAACATAATGCCTACTTAGCAAAAGTACAAAAGCAATTTCAGATAAGAGACAGAATAGGTGTTCTGCTCAGTGTGGCACAACAGGCTGTTATTAGACAAAGAGAGTTCGATGAAAAAAAATCTACACGCAGAATTTATTATGATGCTCATGATGGGAGCGGACAACTCCTCACCATTCACCAGAAGACCGCTGATGAAGCGAAAAAAAATCGATGGAAATGGAAAAAGTAAGCCAAATTTGATTGCAGACAAGTCCACCGTTGGGTTTCTAACTGAGCGAGAAACTAGGGAAGAATAGATTTCTGATCTTGGATCTAGAGAGATATGAATCCTACACTTGTTGCCAGAAAGTAAGTTATCTCAATATGAAACAAGATTTTGTATATAACTACACTGTAAACTCTGATTGAGATAGCATTGCGGGATTCAAAGCATTCATAAGTTAGTATGAGTAACTCAAAACTATACACAAATTTTTGGTGGGTCTATATGATCCAATGCGCTAATGACGGTCCATTGTATACTGGCATCACCACAGATGTTGAACGTCGATTTGTTGAACATCAAGCTGGTGGAGTAAAAGCCGCAAAGTTTTTGCGAGGTAAAGGACCGTTGACCTTGCTTTATCGTGAGTCTGTAACAGATAAAAGCGCTGCACTTAAGCGAGAAATTGCCATAAAAAAGCTATCAAGAACTCAAAAATTAGCACTAATAAAAGGACAACACTGAACGAAACAGCGGTTCAGCGTTGCGTCGGGAAAGGGTTAATCTTCTACGGACACCGGCCCATCAATATCTTTAAAACTCAGGCTACCAGAACCAGAATCGATAATCTTCAATCCTTTAGTATGTCTAACCTTGATGCCGCCAGAGCCATCATCAATAGTAACCGTTCCATCAATATGTTCAGCGTATATACTGCCAGAACCATCATTGATGTCGGTATCTCCACCAATGTGAGTTAATTCAATACCACCTGAGCCGTCATTGATACCCACAGTGCTTTGGGTCTCTTGAATATCAATATCACCAGAGCCATCCTTGATGCTAATTTTGCCCGTGATTCGAGCCAAGTGGATATCTCCAGAGCCATCATTGATGGTCACAGCTCCCGTTTGAGTAACTTCGATACTGCCCGAACCATCGTTGATTTTTATCTGCTTTCCTTGGTGAACAGTAATACTGCCAGAGCCGTCATTGATATTGATGTCAGCGTTCACTGAGTTGATATCAATATCACCCGAGCCGTCGTGAATATCCAGCATCAAGCTCTCAGGTACGGTAATGGTTAAATCAATACGAGGTGAACGATTGTAAAAACCAGATTGGTCAAATTTAGCGACCAATAAGGCATGCTGACCATTGGGCTTTAAGGTAAGAGTAGGAGACACATCATCATAGGTGTAAATGTCCGCTTGTACTTGGACACTTTGCTGTCCGCGGACACCTGAGATTTTTAAAAATCCAGATGTCACTTCTGCTTTTAAGCTGGCTAATTGCTCAGTGGATAATTCGAGGGTTCGTTGTTGATGTAGCGTGGGCTCTGCGTTAGCGCCATTAATATGAATGATACAGCCACTGAGTAACAGTGTTGTTGATGCCAGTAAAAGTGTTGAAAGTGACTTCATAAGTCTATCCCTAGTTTTTGATGTTAATCAGAGATAGCATGAAGCGTGCCAAACGGTAGTGTGTTGATTGGTAAGTGTTTTTTATTTCACAGGTAAGGAAAAGTAGCCAAGTTGATTAACAGTTGGTGAAAATGCTCAATCGTCATTGGAATAATGACGATTGAGCACAGAGATTAGTGTTGTCTATAAACCGGATACTTTAGATATTGATTGTCATAGTATGGGCTACGCTCATAAAACCAGCGTAATCTGGCTTTAGGATCGGCTGCAAAGGTTTTATCTTTTAAGGCTTGATCAAATTCAGCTTTCAGTTCGGGGTTAGTTTTCAACATTTGCGCTGCCATTGGTTCCACCGCATAAGCCTCCATGTATTCAGTGCGGGTAAAAATGGGGTTAAAAAATCCCCACTGCAAGAAAGAATCAGGAGACTGTGGCTCGAGCAGCATGATGGCTAAATCGCCCAAGGGCTGCTTAGTCGTAATTTTAACTGTGCCAGCAGGAAGTGTGGACGTTACTTTATGCAAGCTAGCTGAGACATTAACTCGCTGGTGGCCTTCATAAGACTGATTGGCAAACTTATGTGCATCAAACTGATATTGTCTGAGGTGCAACGTTTGTGGTTTTGCAAGGCGTGTCATTCGAATACCGTGTATTTGTAATCGCTTGATTACTTGCTGCCATTGTGGTGGGATAAAGTAAGCGCTCGGTCGAGAAATTTGAATGTCAGGGATGGTATTTCCAATCACAGGTAAGTTAGGGTAAAGCTTAGGTTTTCCAGTCCAGCGAACGACATCTGAGCCACTGATCGAACTGGTTTCTTTGAAATACTCAACGCCTTTAAAATTCCACCCTTTGGGCTGGACTTCACTTTTCCAAGTTAAGGTAAGCGTATCAGGGTAGGCAAACTTATCTTTTGCAATGGCGGTTTTTAATTTAGTACCTTGTTGAGCCAAGGTTTTCAGGGTTTGCTCAAGGTAAACATAAGTGCCAAGAACACGCTGCTTGAACGGCTTTAAGCTGTGGTTTTCCACTAGAATTGTTGGCAAATGGCGAGCATGACCGTAACCGTCAGAGTAGCGTTGTGATGCTACCCATTTGTGCAGTCCTTTAGAAAGGTCCGTTTTATCCATGGCAAACACTAAAGGCCCCGGAATATGACCTGCATTCTCAAGTGCTGCATCAACGGTAGGACGATAAATACTATCCAGCCATTGGTAGCTGGCTTTACTTAAACCACGTGGTAAGTTGTAGCCATAAGTGATGTCATATTGGTAATCAATGCCATCGGTGACGTGAACGTCTATGTATAAATCTGGCTGCCATTGATTAATGGCATTGAGCATATGGCGCATCTCAATCGTATCAGCTTTGGCATAATCTCGATTGAGGTTTAAATTTCTTGCATTGGTGCGCCACCCCATATCGACAGGGCCACGTTGATTAACACGATTATAAGTGCTTGAACGTTCGTGAGCATCGACACTGAAAATTGGAATGAAAAGCAGGTTCACATTATCGAGTAAATGCGCTTTCTCGCCTTTTACCATGTCTCGCAGCAGCATCATACCGGCATCTTTACCATCAATTTCACCGGCATGGATACCCGCTTGTACTAATAAGGTAGGTTTACCTTGAGCTGCAAGTGCTTGAGACGTGGTTAAGCCTTCTTTGGTAGCAATAATCATCCAGATGTCACGACCTTGCGGACTTTTGCCTAAGCTGACTTTGTGAAGTAGGCTGCTCTCCGCGACTAATTTATCAAGCCACTTAAAAGTGTCATCGTAACTTGGGCTTTTCATCCCGTTTGAGTGCTCAAAGGGAGTACTCCATGGTTGTTCTGCGTCCTGCATGAGCGTTGTGCTTTGGCCTTGCCATTCAAGTAAAGGAGGTAAAATATTATCATTAACAAACTGAGTATCAGCATGAGCTGAAAAAGTCATTGTATTTAACAATATGGCGGAGAGAAGTAAGTGAAAGCGTGGCGATGGCATCCTAAGCGTCCTTAATTCCTTGCAAAAGACGTTATCTTTTCTGAATTTGCCACAAACAGCAATCGAAATTGGTATAATTTTGCCGATATCAGTTTTTTAGTGAGGGTTATGTGACGCGTCCTGTTTGTCCGCGATGTCAGTTTTTGGTTAAGCAATGCCTTTGTGATCACTTATCGATTGTGCATAGTGATATTGAGCTGGTGGTCATGCAACATCCAAGTGAAGTTGAGCACGCCAAAAACAGTGTTCGATTACTTCCGAACTTACTGGATAATGTGCGTATAGTGGTTGGGGAAACTGAGAATGATTTTGCTGACTTGAAGGCCCAGCTTGCTGCAAAGCATCATCCCGTATACTTACTTTATCCTTCAGAGCAAAGTATTGAAGCGCCACAAGTTGAGCATTCTCAGCAAGGAACCTTAGTTGTTCTTGACGGGACTTGGCGCAAGGCACTGAAAATGTTGAAATTAAATCCGTGGCTGTTATCATTTAAATCGCTGCATTTTTCACCACAAGCTCCGAGTCGATATCGAATAAGAAAAGCTCACCGAGCGGATAGTTTATCGAGTTTAGAAGCGGCGGCTCTTGGCTTAAAAGCTTTACAGCCTAACATGGATATTACGCCAATATTATCAGCGTTTGATGCCATGATAGAACAACAACTTGCCCACATGCCTAAGCATGTTCAAGCGCGTTATTAAAAGGATTGAGTTATGACAAAGGAATTGTCAATTATTGTATGCGGTATATTTATCGGCCTCTCGTTTACCTCAATGGCTCAAGAGGAAGATAAGAAGCGCCTTAAATGGTCTCCTAAGGTTAAAGCAGAAGCACAAGCGTCAACAAGGTTATCTTCTCAAAAAGACTCTCAAGTAACGCAACAACTCGAAAAAGCTAAACTTCACAATCAGAAAAATGCCCAGCGTGCAGAACGCTTTAAGCATGAACAAAAGCCTGATTGGGAAAACACGTTACGCAAGCAAGCTAATCAAGAGTTTAAACAGGCTAAGCAACGAACCAAAAAACAGTTACAAAGAGCTAAAGCGGCTGCGAAAAAGTCTAAAAAAATGTCATCAGCGGCATCAAAAAAGGGAGTTATAGAGTAGCATACGCTTTTTTATGATTGGTTTTATTTATGAACTCATTTTCTTGTCGTTTATGTCATAGCCCAGAGATAGATTTCTATTTTGAGGATAAGCGTCGTGAATATTGGCAGTGTCCACAATGCCAGCTTGTTCAAGTGCCTGATGTGTTTCTATTGAGTGTTGAGCAAGAAAAAGCCGAATACGACAAGCATGATAACTCCAATGACGATGCGGGTTATCGTGGATTTTTATCTCGTTGTCTGAAACCAACATTAGCGCGAGTAGATGCCAATGCTCAAGGATTGGACTTTGGGTGCGGCGAGGGTAAGGTGCTTTCCACTATGGCAAAAGAGCAAGGTGTGAATGTTGCTAACTACGATTTGTTTTATGCCAATGACGAATCTCTACTTAATCAGCAATATGACTTCATTACTTGCACTGAGGTGATTGAACATATTGCAGATGCTAAATCCACCTTTGAATTGTTCCAGTCCTTGCTTAACGCTAATGGCTTGTTAGCATTAATGACCAAACGCGTTCAAGATGTGGATGCCTTTAGTCGTTGGCATTATAAAAATGATCTCACCCATATTTGCTTTTATTCGATAGATACATTTGAATGGATTGCCAAGCAATACAGGTGGAAACTTGAAGTGATTAGTGACGATGTGGTGATTCTGGCATAGAGGATGCTCGTAACGCATCTGGGTGCTGTTTTACTATCATTTTTTCAACGCAATCGCAGCAGAGCGTGATTTGACGTGCTGCACAATAGAAGACAGGATTTTTATTAACAGTATTATTTTGATGGTTTTTATAATCGATCTGGAATAATAAGCTATTACAGTGTTGACAGTGACAAGATTGAGGGTATTCACTTGTCATAGCCTTAAAAATATTTGCTGCGACTAAACCTGCTCCAGTTATTTCAAAAGCGCCCTCTTTTGGATGTTCATAATGAGTGTCATCTGGGGTTGGGTTCATTTGAGGCAGACATAAATCAATGAGTGCTCGATGCATAATTTGTGGATTGGTCATTATGGTTAGCCACTGTAAGCCCAGAGAAAATGAATCTCGAATTAACTCTGGTGCTGTAACCAACAGCCATGCTTTAAGATATTCACGAGTGACGCCATTTTCATCTAAGGCCTGTAAGTGTTGCTTAGCAGAGTAAAGATTTAAAAAGTACTCTTTACTCCATGAAAATTCCTTAGCAAGCTCTTCAAAGCTGTGGGTAGCAATGCTATTCATCGCATCGTCAAAAAGAAAGGGCTCTTGAACTAAATGTATCAGTAAACCTTGTAATATATGTTGTTCATGCTCTTTGAGAATCGTCGAGAGCGCTAAAATTTCAAACGCATAAATAGGTTTATCTTGGTGCTGTTTAAAAATAAATTGAACCAGTTCAATATTACCAGCGAACGTTGTTAGCTGCTTTTTATTCAGTTCCACTTGTGCCGTTTTTTTTAGAGAAAATTCTGATTTTGGTTGAATGTTTAACAGTGCAAAACTTTTTGTTAATCCACTTTCGTCTGTATTAAACACGCATTGAAAAACTGGCGGTTGTTGTAGCCATTGACAAAATAACAAATACACTTCAAGCGCTGACTGCATTAAGTGTTCAATAACAAAACGACTGAGATGGTTTAACTTTGTATTTGGATAAACCAATTGTCCTGCTTGTTTGAATGGCTTTGATTTTACCCCTTGAGTCAGTTTGAAATAAAACTGGAGGAAGTAAGTACATTCTGCATTTAATTGCGTTACTTGCTGTTTATCGCTTTGATTCTGTCGCTCACACTTGCCATTAGTCATAAGGTGAAATACTTGTATTAGCTTTACAAAGTTCTCTAATAGCAATTCCCACTTGGCAAGAGGAGAAGAGCAAAAGCAGTGCTCAGGTATGAGTTCGATACGTTTATCAGGATAACCTTTGAGTACTCCATTATCTACAATCAACCCCTGAGATTCACAGAGGATAAAATGAGCAATCAAATAGTATTGATTGCTGCTCGATGATGGCATCATTTCATTTAAGCAGTAGCCTAAAATGTGCTTCTGGTGCTCAACTGGGTAATTGGTGAGCCTTGAATGCAACGAAGAAGAATTAGTTACCTTACAATAATCGTTCAGATCTGAACTATGGCCAATATGTAGAGCGTCATAGACACTGGCTGCTTGGTATCTAATCTGAGAGTGATTTAAAAAGAAAGAGACCAATTCAATAGGTTGCATGCTCTCTATCGAGTCAATATTGAGTGTTAGTTGATGCTGATCGCTAGAAAGTTTCAAACTGCTTTGTGGTGAATGACGCCAGATATTTATGATTTGCCGAAGTGTATCTAAGAGCTTTTGTTCATCTGAAGGTATGTCAAAAGCTTGTATGTTGGTAGCGGGACAGGGCAACAAACGAATGTTACCAGAATGAAATTGTGAAGTATGGCAACGAGGAGCTTCTATAACCTTTACAGAAAATAACTTTTCTTGCCTGTTTTTCATACCTGGTGGCAAGCGAACTTGTTGGTTTATTAATTGTAACTCTTTGGTTATTTCACCGTGAGTTGCTGAAGGCCTGTTATAAGGGGGAGACTCTTGTTTTGATGTCGCTCTTTCAGCCATAAATATCAAAAAAATCAAATGTTTTCTGAACAGTAATTGATTTGTTTTTGTACGGCAATGAATTTTGTTTTGGATGAAAAAAGATTAACTCCAATATTAGATTGTGGAAATATTCCATCGCTCATTGTTGTTAACAATTAGTTTCAATATTGTTTATTTTAAGCGTTAACAATTATGATAAAGCTCTGTAGTATATGGCAAAAAAAGAGAATCTGCCTATGACTACTCGATTCAAATCTACATTATTCTTAACCGCATTATCTACCTTTGGTATTCTTGTTAGCCCGAGTGTGACTGCAAATACGGCTAAGCAATTAACTCAACAAATCGAATCCAAAGTGATCGAGCTACGTCGACAACTTCATCAACATCCTGAATTATCTAATCGTGAATTCAAAACCAGTCAGCTTGTGGCAAAAGAACTTCAAGCGTTGGGGCTAGAGATACAAACCAACATTGCTCATACAGGTGTAGTAGCGATGCTTAAAGGGGGTAAGCCGGGACCACTGATTGCGCTTCGTGCCGATATGGATGCCTTGCCAGTGACTGAACAAGTTGATATTCCATTTGCATCGAAGGCAACAGCTGAATATCGTGGCCAAAAAGTGGGAGTGATGCACGCTTGTGGTCACGACACTCATGTGGCTATGCTGCTGGGTGTAGCTCACAACTTGGTGAAGATAAAAGACCAATTAGCCGGTGATGTGATGTTTATCTTCCAGCCTGCTGAAGAGGGCGCCCCTGAAGGAGAGGAAGGTGGTGCTGAGTTAATGCTTAAAGAAGGGCTATTTGCTGAGCGCAAGCCTGAAAAAGTATTAGGGCTTCATGTTACCTCAAGTATGCATACTGGGACGATAGCACTAAGAAGTGGCCCTGCCATGGCAAGCGAAGATTCATTCACGATTAAGGTCAAAGGCAAGCAAACTCACGGCTCTCGCCCATGGCAAGGTGTTGACCCGATTGTGGCTTCAGCGCAGGTGATCAATAGCGTGCAAACCATCATCAGCCGTCAAGTCGATGTAACTAAAGCCCCAGCGGTAGTGAGCTTTGGAGCCATTAATGGGGGCATTCGCAGCAATATTATCCCAGATGAAGTTGAGCTCATTGGCACTATTCGCACCTTTGATCAAGATATGCGTGGTGATATTAAAAAGCGTTTGCCTGAAATCGCCAACCTGTCAGCACAGACACTCGGAGCGAAAGCAGAGACTAAAATCCAGCACGGATACCCAGTGACGGTTAATAACCCTGAACTGGTTAAGCAAATGCGTCCAGTGTTGGAGAGTGTGGTCGGTAAAGGCAATTTGATAGAACCAAGTCTTATTACGGGGGCTGAAGATTTCTCATATTATGCGCTAGAGACTCCGGGACTGTTTTTCTTTTTAGGCGTGACTCCCAAAGATCAAGACTTATCAAAAGTGGCAGCAAACCACTCGCCCAATTTTTATGTGGATGAATCCGCGTTGAAATTAGGTGTTGAAGCCATGACCCGTTTGGCCATGGTAAATTTAACTAGTAAAGAGTAATAGGTATCAAGATGAAACGACAATTGAGTGCGCTCGCATTATCGCTCAGTATGCTGTTTGCCTCGACTACGGCATCAGCAACGACGGCTGATGATGTAAAGAGCTTCACCCTAGATAATGGTATGAAGATCATGGTGCTTGAGGATGATTCTATCCCAAATGCCAATATGTACTTGTTCTGGAAAGTAGGCTCTCGAAATGAAGTTCCGGGTATCACCGGGATTTCACATTTCTTTGAACACATGATGTTCAACGGGGCTAAAAAGTACGGCCCTAAGATGTTCGACCGCACCATGGAAGCTAATGGTGGGGCAAACAATGCTTACACCACAGAAGATCTTACGGTTTATACCGATTGGTTCCCTGCAAGTTCAATCGAAACTATTTTTGATTTAGAAGCCGATCGTATTGCTCATCTCGATATCAATCCAAAAATGGTGGAAAGTGAGCGAAACGTTGTTGCGTCAGAGCGTAGAACCGGTCTGGAAAACTCCAACTGGCGTGCGCTACAAGGTCCACTTAAAAGTGTTGCCTTTAGTGCTCATCCATATTCTTGGCCTGTGATTGGCTGGGAGTCTGATATTCATGCATGGACGCTTGAAGATTTAGTTAAGTATCACAAAACTTACTATGCTCCGAACAATGCGGTTGTGGTTATTGCAGGTGACGTAAAGTTAGATAATGTGAAGCGTCTTGCAAACAAATACTTTGCCCCAATCCCAGCACAAACTCCGCCAGCAAAAGTGCGTACGGTTGAACCGAAACAAACAGGCGAACGCCGCTTGTTTGTGAAAAAGGCTTCGGTCAGTACGCCAAATGTGATGCTGGCTTACCATACGCCAAATGCGAAATCTGAAGATCACTACGCACTGGACATTTTATCTTCAATTTTAAGTGAGGGTAAAAGTTCTCGCCTTTATAAGGGCTTAGTAGATAAGCAAATTGCACTCGGTGCCGATACTTACTTGCCAACTTCTTTCGATCCTAACCTTTTCTATGTCTATGGCATCGCTGCTCCAGGTGTGTCTGAGCACAAGTTAGAGCGTGCATTGATTACTCAAATGGATGACATTGCTAAAAATGGCGTGACTCAAAAAGAGCTTGAAAAAGTGAAGAACATGAAATTAATGGAGTTTTATCAAACATTAGAAACCATTAATGGTAAGGCCAATACCATTGGCACTTATGAGGTGTATTTTGGCAGTTATAAAAAACTGTTTGATGCGCCCAAACTGTATAGCAAAGTAACGCCTGCTGACATTCAGCGCGTGGCGAAAACCTATTTGATCAAGTCGAATCGCACGGTGGGTGTATTAGCGGCGAAAGAGGAGAGCAACAAATGATATATTCGCCATTAACAAAAGCCTGTGTGATGGCTTTAACCGTTGGAAGTATAGTGCTAACTGGCTGTAAATCTACCACTGATACTCATTCGCAAGCACAAGTTGTCGCAGAGACGAGCAGTAGCTTCTCAATGCCAAAGTACGAAAAATACCAAATGGCTAACGGCTTAACTGTGTATTTGATGCAGCGAAAAGAAGTGCCTTTGATCACCCTTAATGCGGTAGTTCGCGCTGGTAGTGTTAACGATGCCATTTCCGGTGAAGCTGGAATGACGGCTGAAGCACTGGTGCTAGGTGCGGGCAATCAAAGCAAAACTCAAATTGAAAATGCAGTCGACTTCTTAGGGGCAAGTTTAGGCACGGGAGCCGGTCGTGAAGGCAGTTCGGTCAACAGTAGCTTTATGGCAAAAGACATGAACACCATGTTGCCTATCTTTACCTCTGTACTGACTCAACCAAAATTTGACAGTGTTGAATTTGCCAAAATGAAGAAGCAGCAAATTGCGGGCCTTGCTCAAGCAAAAGAAAGCCCACGTAATGTGATTGGCAGCTATTTCAATAAGTTTATGTTTGGCAATCAGCCTTATGGTAATCCAACATCTGGTGATCGCAATAGCCTGAAAAAAATCAATGTCGCAACCTTAAAGCGTTTTTATCAGCAATATTACCAGCCGAGTAATACCGCGATTACTGTCGTAGGCGATTTTAATATTGCCCAGATGAAAGCTCAGCTGAACCAAGCACTAGGAGGATGGAAGAATACACACTCTATCAGCCAACCAGACTTAAGCGCTAATCTGACAAGTTACAATAGCAGCCGCGTATTATTGGTGAATAAGGGCGATGCCATTGAAACTCGTTTCTTGATTGGTGGTAAAGGGGTCGCGTTTGATAACCCTGACTCTGTTGCCATTAGCGTCGTGAACACCATTTTGGGTGGGCGTTTCACCTCATGGCTGAATGATGAGTTGCGCGTAAACGCAGGTTTGACTTATGGAGCCGGTTCAGGGTTTAGTGAGTATTCAAAGGCAGGATTATTCCGTATTAGCTCATTTACCAAAACCTCGACCACCAAAGAAGCCATTGATTTAGCGTTAAAAACTTATGATCGCCTATGGTCACAAGGCATTGATGCCGCAACACTGAAATCGGCAAAAGCCTATGTAAAAGGACAGTTTCCACCCGACTTTGAAACTAACGGCCAATTAGCAGGCTTGCTTGGAAATATGTACCTTTACGGGGTTGGTGACAGTTACATCAATGACTTTGAAAACAAGGTAAACAGCCTAACTGTTGCCGAGACCAAACGCATTATTGATACTTACTTCCCTCGTGAGCATTTGCAGTTTGTGTTAGTGGGTAATGCGGCTAAGATTGCACCTATTGTGGCTAAATATGGCAAAGTGACGCAAGTTGATATTAAAGCTGTAGGTTTTGATAGCAAATAATCAAATATTGCGATAAATATAAAAAGCTTAAACCCTAGGGTTTAAGCTTTTTACTACTGAAAAACCTCACCAAAAGTAATGTGGATATTTCCAGTAGATTACCTTTACTTAATCTTATGGAATTTATCGATAAAAAGCCTAATCTATATGGTGTAAGAGACTAATTTATAGACGGATTTATAACACTTCCTATTCATTATCTGCCCGTAAGTAGCCTCTCCTTATTGTTAGGAGGTTTTCATGAGTTTAGGTACAATCAAAGTTAAAAGTTTTCGAGCAAATAAGCTTGAGTTTCCTAATTTGGGTGATGTGGATCTCTCAAATGAAAGTAGTGGGCAATTAACTGTTAAGTGTAATGACACTGGCAAGATGCGAGTTTATTCAGTAAGAATAATTGATAACCGTGTCGACACCTTTAGCACAAGTCATTGGTCAAAATTTTTGTCATTTATTTCTTGTGGTCTATTTAAACTTAAAGCAGAAGCTAAAGTGTATCGTGGGCTGCAATCCTATTATGATACGCAGCGTGAACAGAAAGAAGCAATCAAAAAGTCACAGAATCAAAAAAACTCTAGTTTGTCTTCAAGACAATCAATTTTCGGGAGAACTCACGCTCAAGTATCATTTAGGCATCAAGCTGTTGAGCGGTCGTTGAACTCTTCTCTAGTGAAATCGTCTCCAGTAGATTCAAATGTGTGATTAAGGGGATTGGCTTAAACCGCCCCTTCATACCCCAATTGTCGCCATGCTTCATAGCAGATCACCGCAACGGAATTGGATAAATTTAGACTGCGGCTGCTAGGCACCATAGGAATACGCAAGCGCTGCTCTGTCGGTGTCGCTTCAATAATGTCCGCAGGTAGGCCACGCGTTTCAGGGCCAAACAACAACACATCGTCTTTTTCAAACCTCAGCTCTGAGTGAGGGCGGCTACCTTTGGTGGTGCAAGCCATAATGCGCTTGCCTTTTACCGCGTCTAAAAATGCGTCAAAGTTTTTATGACGGGTTACGTTGGTGAGATCTTTATAATCGAGTCCTGCACGACGCAGTTTCTTTTCTTCAAAATCAAAACCCAGTGGTTCAATAAGGTGCAGATGTGTTCCTGTATTGGCACAAAGGCGAATGATGTTGCCAGTATTAGGGGCGATTTCTGGTTCATATAAGGCGATATGAAACATACAACTTCCTAGATTTGAAGAAAAAAAAGCATTTTACACCATTGTCGTTTACCTGACATCTGTAATACCAATTTGAATGCAAATTGGTATTAGCTGCATTCACAACCACTTTACTATTAAGTTTCTATACAGGACAACTTGACGAATATAGAGTGTATACAATGAGATATTAGAGGTGTCACCATGGCAGTTTCTAGCGTTGAAACTGGCGGAAAAGTACAACTTCCTGATGGATGGAAACGCTCTGGTAAAGACCCTGTATTGATTTGGGATTATAACAATCAAAGAATATATAGTATTCGAGGAAATTTACGAATTGTAGGTTCTCAAATTCGATTTTTAAGTCAACGACTTGGGAGCAACGACACAACCTTAAAGATTTATGATGTCTACGAAGACGGCATAGTAAGCTATAAAACACAAAGTGGCATTAATAAACAACGATCAAAAATACGATTAATTCGAAATGATAGTCGGTTTAGAGGGGGTGTTGCGTATTTCTTTGGTGTACAAGGGGGGCTAACGGCACGTTTAGGCTTGGAAGGGCACTTACTCTAAGGATATTGCAGATAGGTTTAATAATGAAGGCCAGCGTTTTTTTACCGTTGTTATTGATGAAACTAACTCAACTGTAGATAGGTTCGAAGGGCTTGATTGTCTGAGGGAAGTTGGTCAGTTGCAAATTGGGGAAAAAGTAGGAAATCCAGTTAAAACTCTTCTTTAAACAGTCAAAAAGTATTGATTATCATACCTATGAAATAACACCAAAAGTCTCAAATGGAAAAATAGTCGGATATAACTTTAATGATACTGAGACCCTCCGAGATGACTTTAACCGATTAACACATCAGTCAAATCCAATTATTGATAGATTAGAAAAATATGCCGAGCTAAGGTTTGTGCCGCAAGAAAACCCTCAAACAAAATTTCTTACCATTGGATATAGTGATAAGCGAGGTGGTTTAGGGGTTGATGACCGAGTTCCTGAATTTGATATAGATGCTCGAATTTTTCCTATCTGCAACGTTAATGTTGATACCGGTGAAGAAATGGTTCGAATCGTTCAAGTTGAAGTTTGTTCCCATAAAAGGAATTATGGGTTGGACGTAAGGGTCAAAGATTTAACGGATTATGTCTCTACCGCAGAAGAGCTTGATGCTGTTTCAGTATCAGAGCAATTGTTAGAGGAATACATCAAAGATAAATATCTAGCTTTATTAGGGCAGAATTAAAATGGATAGGTTTGTATTTTCCTAAGCCCTTTAGAGTACAGATTGGTGTTTCATGGGAAGTGGACGATTGTGATGTTTCTCAAAAAAATTCAATGTCGCGTCGAGTACTTGTGAACGAATGGTGTCGTTTTCTACAAACAACTCGTGCTTGGCTTCTTTAAAACTTTGCATTTCACCTAAGCCGATATGCTTCATTGATTTGTAGTACTTATCAATTTTATGGTTGTCGACAATGGTATCCGCTTCGGCTTTTAATAATAGAATCGGAACCCTCATTCCTGCAATGGCTGGCCAGCAGCGATCCGCGGCGTGTAGTGCTTCTAATAACCAGCGGTTAGTTGGAGAGCCTAGCTGAACTGTGGGGCGTTGCCGATAAAGATTATGAAAGGCTTGGTAACGAGATTGGCTAGAAGTCAGTTTGTTATTGTGAAAAGGCTTAAATCGAAAGTCGCGTCCACCCAAAATATACCGAGGTCGCTTCAAAGAGTCCAAACAACCCGCTAACCAATCCACTAATCCTCTTGGCAACGGTAAGTTTACGCCAAACATGGGGGCTGAAAACACGGCCGCCGTAAAGGTTTGTGTATGAAACTGCATATACAATGCTGCAATGGCACAGCCCATAGAGTGAGCTAAGCAAAACAATTTTTCGTGTTGTTTCGGTTTAACCACTCGTTCGATAAAGGCATCAAAATCATCAATGTAATCGTCGAATTTATCGACATGTCCCATATGTGGATTCTTGGTTAAGCGCGATGACAAGCCCTGACCGCGATGATCCAAACAATAGACTGAATAGCCTTGTTGATATAGGTCGTAAATCAGCTCTTTGTATTTTTCATAACATTCAATACGTCCAGAACTGATCACTATCGCTTTAGTTGTGTGTGGCTGCAATAATTGACAATACGCCAGTGTTACATTGGCGCTAATGGGTAACAGACCATGCTCCACCTGCTCCCATAGGGCTTGTTGCTCTGGAGTGTGGATTGCGTGCTCACTGGAGTATTGCCGTGTTGTCATTGGGTGGATCAATGTCCTTTAATTTTTGGCTTGCTGCTGAGCAATAAAATCGTCAATTTGTTGGTCTAGGATCGGTAAAGTTACAGAGCCTTGCGCTAAAATTGCATCATGGAAGGCGCGAATATCAAATTGTTGTCCCAATGCTTGCTCGGCTTTCTTACGCAACCGCTTAATGGTTAGTTCTCCAATTTTATAAGATAAGGCTTGTCCTGGCCATGAAATATAGCGATCCACTTCGGTTGTAATATTGTGCAATGACAGTGCCGAGTTCTTTGCCATGTAATCGATAGCTTGTTGTCGAGTCCAGCCTTGAGCATGAATACCTGTATCGACTACCAAGCGAGTTGCACGCCACATTTCATAAGTTAAGCGGCCGAAATTATCGTAAGGAGTACGATACATGCCTGCTTCTAGCCCTAAATACTCTGAGTATAGCCCCCAACCTTCACCAAAAGCTGAGATGTAACTGTAACGACGAAAGTTAGGTAATGAGTCTAGCTCTTTATTTAGCGAAATCTGTAAATGATGTCCCGGTACCGCTTCGTGTAATGTCAATGCCGTCAGTTCATAAAGAGGTCGCTTATTTAAGGCATAGGTATTTACCCAATAATAGCCGGGTTGATCGTCACGATTGGAGCCAGAGTAGCGTCCAGTGGTGTACTTAGGGGCAATTTCTGCTGGCACTGGCATTATGCCATAAGGGGTACGAGGTAATTTACCAAAATATTTTGGCAACATTGCATCAGCTTTTTTGGCAATAAAGCTGGCATCTTTTAACAGTTCTTCTGCTGTTTTTGGGTAAAACTTAGGATCGGTTCGCAGATAATGAAGAAATTCAGCAAAACTCCCTTTAAATCCCGTTTGTTTCATCACTTGCTGCATTTCATTGCGAATACGTGCGACTTCTTTAAGGCCTATCTGATGCACCTTTTTTGAAGTCATCGGCAAAGTCGTGTAGTAACGTACTCGGTTTTCGTAAAAGGCTTTACCATCGGGTAAATCATAAGCGGCGATGCTGGTGCGGCTATTTGGAATGTAAGTTTTGGTCATGAAGTTATAAAACTTCTGATAACTTGGCAATACGTCTTGGTTAACAGCTTGCAGCCCTTGCTGCTTTAGCTCGGCTTTTAATGCCGCCGAGAAATGCTCAGGAAATTGAGTGAAAGGCTTAAAGTAACCACTTTTTTGCACGGGTACAATAAAGGCTGAAATGCTGTCTTCAAAACCTTTTAAGGTTACTTTCGGTGGTGTAATGCCCGATTTAACCCCTTGAGTCAGCCAATACGTTTGCTGCTTAAAATACTTTGGCAGCGCATGGAGTTGCGACAAGTAATTTCGGTAATCTTGTTCTGTCTTAAAACGTCCCTTGCTGATGCTGGCGATATAGGCATGAAAGCCACTTTCTGCGGTGATGGGAACGTATTGGGCATGGAAATGATACATATCCACACTGTTTTGTAATTGGTATTGAAGCAGTTGAGCATTGATCTTTTGCTGCTTATTTAAAGCAGCGATGTCTAATGCTTTAAGTTGCGCTAACAGTTGTTCACGACGCTGATTGATCTGCGAAAGGTGAGTGGGTGACAAATCATCAAGTTTACCTTGCTGGCTTTTGTCTCCCATAGAAGCTGCAAGCTGAGCACTAGCATCCAGTTTGATTTGCCAGTCTTGATCAATATACGTTTGTAGTGAAGAAGTGTGCTTGGGCTCTTGAGCTTTGGATATTTCTGGCGCACTCGATTTGTATTTTTTTACATAGGCATCTGAGAATGTGGAGTTGAGAGTACAGCCACTCAGAAACAAACTAACGGCAACGGTGGCGAATAGATATCGCATGAGATCATCCAAGTTTTTCATGATTTGTTGGCGATTATGCCACTAACTCATTTATACTCAAGCCTAACAGCTTTACATAGATTGCGTTTTGCTTCTGACGTTGTGGGCTTATCTCTTTGATGGTTAACTAAATACTTTCCTTACACGCAGTTATCCAACCTAGCTCACACATTTGCTCAAAAGTGAATGCCAATATTGGCTCAGTTGGTAGACTCCGCTGCCAATTTATGGCTATTGGGGCGCAGATAGGGAGACACCATGATAAATAACACCATTCCGTTAGTGGATTTACATCGTCATTTAGATGGCAATGTAAGAGTGAACACGATTTGGGAGTTAGGGCACCAACACGGTATTGCTCTACCTGCAGATAGCCTTGAAACGCTTGCCCCTTTTGTTCAAATTCAAGGTAAAGAAAGTGACTTACTCGGCTTTTTAAAAAAGTTGGATTGGATGGTTGCCGTATTAGCTGATTTAGATGCCGTTAAACGCGTGGCGTATGAAAATGTTGCAGATGCGGCTGAATCTGGTTTGGACTACGCAGAACTGAGGTTTAGTCCATACTACATGGCTATGACTAACAAACTGTCGGTTGAAGGTGTGGTTGAAGCCGTCATTGATGGTGTTATAGCAGGGCTTAAGGACTTCGACACTCGAATTAATCTGATTGGGATCATGTCTCGTTCATTTGGTGTAGAAGCCTGTCAGCAAGAGCTTAATGCTTTACTGGCTCATAAGCAGCACTTGGTCGGTATGGACTTAGCGGGTGATGAACTCGGCTTCCCTGGCGATTTATTTAAGGAGCATTTCAAGCAAGTACGTGATGCGGACTTAAATATTACGGTTCATGCCGGTGAAGCGGCAGGTAGCGAAAGCATGTGGCAGGCGATCACCGAACTTGGCGCTACTCGAATTGGACATGGTGTTAAGGCCATACATGATCCTAAGCTTATGGACTATTTAGCCAAGTATAGAATTGGTATTGAATCATGCCCGACCAGTAATTTACATACCTCTACCGTGTCTCATTATTCTGAACACCCGTTTATTCAGTTCTTAGATCACGATATCTGTATTGGGCTTAATACTGATGATCCTGGTGTCAGTAATATTGATATTAAGCACGAGTATCATGTAGCGGAGCAAGAGCTTGGGTTAACAGCAGCCCAGCTGGAACAAGCTCAACGAAATGGTGTAGAGATGGCTTTCTTGTCTGATTCTGAACGCAAAGAATTATATCAAGCCAAACAATAATATTCTGAACTCCTCCAGCAAAATGGCTGATTGTTTTCTACAATAGTTAGCATCAGCCAAGGAGGGGTTATGAATCATCATCGAGGTATGTCTAATAGCAAAATCTTAGTACTCGTTGCAGGCATTGTGTTGATCCTGTTGATTTTATTGGTAACCGTAAACCAAGAAAAGAAAATGGAAGCACTAAAGGCGAATCATCAGCACGCGCTGACTGATATTGTGGTGGCCATAAAGCACGTAAATGAAGTGGTGTTAGGGCCAGAGCCTACCGGTAATTTTGGGATCCATCATGATTATTTTGGTGATGTGTCATTAGATTTGGTGAATGGTAAGCTTCGAGCTACCACTTCTTCACTTGAAAATGGGTTAGACATTGCCCGAAAGCTCTTAGTCCTGCCTCACATCAAAAAAATCGATTGGCAGATGATACCTTCAAAGACTGCATCATTGGGCGCACATCAAATTAAGCTCATTCCAAGAGGGGCTGGAGCAAATTGTTATTTGCTCTATACCGAAGCAGGTACTAGTAGCCATCCCCGAGCACCGCAATATATCATCGTCAATAATGGATGCTGAACCTCAGCTGACATTGTCTAGCGTTGCACTTTCTTGTTGATACAGAGTTAGGTAAAACAACCAAAACTCTGATTTTAGGGCGTGTTGATCTTTCGTGTTTATTTTTGCAGTCTTCGATGTTTATGAGCACTTCCTGTTTTTTATTGTGAGCAGCTTACTTAGATGGCGAAGCTTCACTGCTCACGCCATGAACAGATAAGTGCTCAAATAGCACAAAATTTAATCCTGAAAGATCAACATGCCCTAGACTCATCAAACATGAGGTGCGCTATGAAGAATAAATATGGAACAGGGCAATCTAAAACCACAGGGTTAATACTCGTTTTGGGGATTGCAGTTGTGGCGGGAGTGATCATCAGTCAAAAATCTACAAACGAACAAGTAGCTAAAGAAACCCACGCTAAAGCGATAGCTTCATTAGAAATCGCCTTAGAGCATGCGAATAGTATTATTCATAAGAATGCGGAAGAGAATCAGGTAACCACTGGTAAAGCTGATATCACCATTAATTCAATTCCTGTTTCATTAGTTAATGGTTTTTTAAAAGCCAGTCGCTCCTCGTTAGAAAATGGGCTTAATATTGCCTATAACGCCAAGCAAAGTATATACAGTGCCGCTTCTAATTGGAGTATGGATGTACTGGATGTGCAAGGCAATGTTCCTGGGCAAGTGAAAATTTATGCTTCAAATGCTCCAAAAAATTGTTATTTAATTTACACCGAAGCAGGTACACTCGGTTCACCTAAACGACCCAGTGAGTCTATTGTAAATTCGGGCTGTTAGTTACAAATTTTGAGTTGTTATATTGACTATGTAAAGAGCGATCTGTGTCCATATTACAATGTTTGCGCGTACGGTGAGTGTCGATATAACAGCGATTTGAGCTTTTGATTGTACGAACAATTTTTAATTGATCTAAGTCATTAAAAACTGAATTTTAAGTTAGTGTAAGCTACTAAGTTTTGTATGGTTTTACTTGTGATTAGTGCACAGGTTCGAGTGCACTGAATGGAATCAATGACAAGTAAAAAAGTGCTTCACTTGAAAAGCTCATCAATCGTTCATTCACAGGAAGTTGAATACCCTTCTCATTATAAACTGCTCTCAACAACCGATCTTGATAGTCGTATTACCTATGCTAATCAAGATTTTGTCGCTGTGAGCGGTTACAGCTATGAGGAATTGATAGATAAGCCTCATAGCATCGTTCGACATTCAGATATGCCAAAGAAAGCATTTGAAAATATGTGGCTAACGATTAAAGAAGGCCATAATTGGATGGGAATGGTTAAAAATCGCTGCAAAAATGGTGATTACTATTGGGTTAATGCCTTCGTTAGTCCTGTTAAACAGCAAGGGAAAACGGTTGAATATCAATCGGTGAGGACACAACTTGAGCCAGAGTTAAAAAAACGTGCCGCAGAGTGTTATCAAAAATTACAAAAAGGGAGCGTATCACTGCCACAATGGTCACTATCTCTTGTGCACAAAATAGGGCTCATCTGGGGGATGAGCTTGTTAATGGTCTTCGCTGGTTTATCGTCCAAGAGTGTTGTGATCCAATGGGGGATAAGTGGGCTTGGAGTTATTAGTGGGTTTATAGGCTTGTGGTGGTTAAAAGAGAGGCTTAAAGGACTCATGAAATTGAGCTCCGAAGTGCATGATAACAAAATCGGTCAATACCTCTATAGTGGCACAATTGATGAATTGTCTCATTTAGAGTTAAGCTTGAGAATGAGAAAAGCCGAAACCTTAGCCATTGTCGGTCGAATACAAGACAGTGGTGAAAAACTGCAAAAGTCGATTCTTGTTCAAGATGACCAAAACCAGCAAAACTTAACCAATCTGGCAGAGCAGAACGATAATTTGTCTCAAGTGGCAATGTCGGTTTGCCAAATGAGTGAAGCCATCAGTGAAGTGGCAGAAAACACCGTTGATACTGCAATGCATATAGAGGAAAGCATCGGAAAACTGGTTGATACCCAAACGGCATTGAGCATCTCCCAGGAGTCCAGCAACAAAATTACCCAGTTATTAGAGTGCTCGCAGTCTTCAATTGCGAATTTAGATGAGCTGTGTGGCAAAATTGACTCTGTGCTGAATGTGATAGACAGCCTTGCTGAACAGACTAATTTGTTGGCATTGAATGCAGCCATTGAAGCGGCACGGGCTGGGGAGGCCGGAAGAGGGTTTGCGGTAGTGGCCGATGAGGTCAGAATGCTAGCCAATCGCTCGCAGACTTCAGCCAAAGAAATTCAAGAAATCATTAATGGGCTAAAGCAAACGACAGCTGTGGCGGTAGCGCAAATGCAACACAGTCAGAGTATGATTTTGGAGAGCACTCAATCAGAAAAAGCATTAAAAGATACGCTACTCAAAATGAATACAGCCCTTAAGCAAGTGCATAATATGGGGCAGCAAACTGCAGTAGCGGCTGAGCAACAATCTCAAGCTATGTTGCAAGTGCAAGAAAATATGGATGCTATAAAACTTAATACAGAGGCACTGTTAGATAATATCGATAGTTCAGTCGAACTCAGCCAAGGTCTTACGGTGCAAAATGAACAGCAACAAGATCTCGTCGCCCAGTTTGATAGATAACCTAGCTTGATTATAAATCGCCCGTCAAAAAGGTGAGGGCGATTAGGGCGTGTTGATCTTCCTGGATTAAATTTTGTGCTATTTGAGCACTTTTCTGTTCAAGGCGTGAGCAGTGAAGCTTAGCCATCTAAGTAAACTGGTCACAACATAGAACAGAAAGTGCTCAAAAGCATCGAAGACAGCGTAAATTGGTCACTTCTGCTACGTTGTCGTTTGTTTCTGTGGGGCTGCCACACTTCACAAATTCCGCCTTGCATAAGATAACCAATTTCTCGCTGCAAAAACAATCACGAAAGGTCAACACGCCCTAATTGCGATATAACTTGGTTAAATGGGTATTTGAGTAGTTGGATGGTCTGGGCTTGTAACCTTGTTTATCCTTGGGTTTGGAAATTGAAAAGCGACGAACCAAAAGTTTATAGGGATCATTCTTGCTCTCGCTAAACAGTACCAAACACGAAATCCCTGCGTCTTTATTTGGCGCAATACCGTAATGTTGGGTTTTGATAAAAAAGCCAGGCCCACCTTGATGAAACCCCTTTAAATAGCGATTAAGTTCACTAACCACATCTCGAGTACTAGCCTCTGTTGTACATGTCGCTAATTGGTCAAATAACACTTCAAAGGCACCTTGGTGCCCTGTAGTGACAAAGGGACGAGCTTCACCATGAACATATCCATGAAATATATCTGGACATAAATTGTGAACATGTGAAGAAGTATTAATTGCCATAGTTAACTTTCCATCTCTTGCATAGTGAAAATAGCCCGAATGGTTTATTGTTCAGAATCAGCCGGAAGAATACTGAATGAATGACTTGTGGAACGTTCTCCTTCAGGCTCTGAATTCAACGGCGATATTGATGGCTTAGCAGATAACCCTTCTCGGACACTTAGTGATGGCTCTGGTTTTGAGGTTATAGACTCATCTTTCTCATCTGTAGAATATATATCTGGTAAGGGATGCCTGTTTTCAGTCTCTGCAATAGAAGGCGTTGGTTGGCTTTTCTCTGCGGTTATCGGTGTTAGCAACTCTGAAGAAGTTGATTTCGGTTGTGTTTGACTGATATTGAGTTTTGGCTGAACACGACTTTTCTGGCCAGCTTGATCTTTACTTCTAGCAATGACATTGCGTTGGCTAGGTTGTCCAGAGTGAGTTTTAGCTACTGTTCTGTGGCGAATTCTGCGTTTGGGTTTAGTATGAGTAGATGGTTGAGCTAAGTTACTAGCCTTGCTTTCACCGGCCAGTGTAGAAGGCGGTTCAGCGTCATTATTGGCCAGCGATGGTAGTGTAGCTTTAGAAACAGCACGTGAATGAACAGCAGATTCCGGTGGTGTTGGTGCCATAGGTTTATAGCTTGGTCGAATCTTAAAGGTTCCTGCACGAAAAGGACGTGGGTGTATGATCGGCGAGATCTTCGAAGGATTCTCATCTAGTTTTAATAAAACTGGAGCTCGAGTGAAACTTTTAGGTAGTAATATGAATTGAGCGTTAATAGGCGGCAAAATAGGCGCTTTAGTCTGTGTAGAACGAGGCTTGGTAATTGCAGCCAATAGTAACTGTTCAGCTGTGTGCTTCGTAAGGAAAAAGCGATAAACTTGGAGTTGTTTTTCTATTGTTGGAACGACAGAAACAGTAAAAGGATGTTGAAGAACACGATTCATCTCAAATGTACACTCCATTGCAAACGAAATGTCACTAGTCATTTGCAATTGAGTCAAAGTATCGACGAAAAATTGTTTTGATTTTGCATCAACTGAATTGGTGAGTTCGTTACAGGTCCTGCGTAGAATAGTAACCTTATACTGCATCCCAGAATAATGCTTTTTCCGTAATGGCAAATTAAGTGTATCTGGCATTTTATCACTATTTTCAGGTGTGCTCGAAGCCTGAATGTATGTCGATACTTTTTGGTCTCTGGGTAATGATGGATCGAGCCCATTAGGAAGTCGTTCCAATGTATTTGGTGCATCAACGGCCATACATATTTAGCTCAAGTGATTGTAAAACTAGCCGTCAACGCTAAACGAAATCAGCTGACTATAAACTGAATAGATGGCGTGATTAATCACTGGAACAAAATGCAAAAATCAGTATAATTGCCGCCATTGAGAAAGAGTTGCGTAATAAGTGATAAAAATGCAGATAAATTGCGCAGCTGGGTTGCTTTTAGCGGAAAGCTGAGTATAATGCACCCCTCGCTGAGATATTCAGCGTAAAAATAAGCATCAGTTCGTTGAAGCTGATGACTAAACAACAGCGATTCCGATTGGGAATCGAACGGTTAAATCATCTCGCTCTGCCTTCTATAAATGGAAGTTGCAAGAGGGTGATTTTTTATGTGTTCATTTTAGGAGCTCTGGTCAATGCAGAACCAAAGAATCCGTATCCGCTTGAAAGGATTTGATCATCGCTTAATTGATCAGTCTACTGCGGAAATCGTTGAAACTGCGAAGCGTACAGGCGCTCAGGTTCGTGGTCCAATTCCACTACCAACGCGCAAAGAGCGTTATACCGTTTTGATCTCTCCACACGTTAATAAAGATGCGCGTGATCAATATGAACTGCGCACTCACAAGCGTCTGGTAGACATCGTTGAGCCAACTGAAAAGACTGTTGATGCACTTATGCGTCTAGATCTTGCAGCTGGTGTCGATGTTCAGATTAGCTTGGGTTAATTGAGATCCTAAGAAGAGGTTTGAGAGATGGCTATCGGTCTTATCGGTCGTAAAGTTGGTATGACGCGCATCTTCACTGAAGATGGTGCTTCCATACCTGTATCTGTAATTGAAGTATTAGCAAACCGTGTTTCTCAAGTGAGAACACTTGAAACTGACGGTTACCGCGCACTTCAACTTACAACTGGTACCAAAAAAGCCAACCGCACTAATAAAGCAGCTGCAGGTCACTTTGCAAAGGCTGGCGTAGAAGCTGGTCGTATCATTCGTGAAATGCGTCTTGCTGATGGTGAAGGTGAAGGCATTGAAGTTGGTGCTGAGCTAACAGTTGATATCTTCGCTGACGTAGCGAAAGTTGACGTTACTGGTCAATCTAAAGGTAAAGGCTTCCAAGGTGGTGTTAAGCGTTGGAACTTCCGTACTCAAGATATGACTCACGGTAACTCTTTGGCGCACCGCGCAAACGGTTCTATCGGTCAGAACCAAACGCCTGGTCGCGTATTCAAAGGTAAAAAAATGTCAGGTCACATGGGTGATGAGCGCACAACTACACAAAACCTAGAAGTGGTTCGTGTAGATGCTGAGCGCAACCTATTATTGGTAAAAGGTGCTGTACCAGGCGCTACCAATGGTGATTTGATCATTAAGCCAGCCGTTAAAGCTTAAGGTCTGAGGAGATAGTAATGGAATTAGTATTGAAAGACGCGCAAGGCGCTCTTGAAGTTTCCGAAACTACCTTTGGCCAGGAGTTTAACGAAGCACTGGTTCATCAGGTAGTAGTGGCTTACGCAGCTAACGCTCGTCAAGGCACTCGCGCGCAAAAAACTCGCGCAGAAGTAAAAGGCTCTGGCAAAAAGCCATGGCGTCAAAAGGGTACTGGTCGCGCTCGTGCGGGTTCAGTAAAAAGCCCAATCTGGCGCAGCGGTGGTGTGTCGTTCGCGGCTAAGCCACAAGATCACAGCCAAAAAGTAAACAAGAAAATGTACCGTGGTGCGATCAAAAGCATCCTTTCTGAGTTGGTACGTCAAGACCGTTTACTGGTTGTTGAGAAGTTTGGTGTTGAAGCACCAAAGACTAAAGAGCTTAAAAACAAGCTGAACGCTATGGATCTGGAAGACGTGTTAATCGTAACTCCAGAAGTAGATGAGAACTTGTTCTTAGCTGCTCGCAACCTATACAAGGTTGACGTTCGTGATGTTGCTGGTATTGACCCAGTAAGCCTAATCGCGTTCAACACTGTGTTGGTAACTGCTGATGCAGTGAAGCAAATCGAGGAGATGCTAGCATGATCCGCGAAGAACGTTTGCTAAAAGTTATTCTAGCACCACACATCTCTGAAAAGAGCACCATCAACGCTGAGCAAAACAACACTGTTGTTTTCCGTGTAGCTGTTGATGCGACTAAAGCTGAGATTAAAGCTGCAGTAGCTCAATTGTTTGAAGTTGAAGTTAAGTCTGTTCGCACTCTAGTTGCAAAAGGCAAAACCAAGCGTCACGGTGCCCGTTTCGGCCGTCGTAGCGACTGGAAAAAAGCTTATGTAACTCTAGCTGACGGTGCTGACCTAGACTTCGTCGGCGGCGCTGAATAAGCAAAGGAGATTGAATCATGGCAGTTATTAAGTGTAAGCCAACCTCTGCTGGTCGTCGTCACGTAGTTAAAGTGGTGAACAGCGATCTGCACAAGGGTAAACCTTTTGCTGGCCTGTTGGCGAAAAAATCAAAGTCTGGTGGTCGTAACAACACCGGTCGTATCACTGTTCGCCACGTGGGCGGTGGTCACAAGCAGCACTATCGTATTGTTGACTTTAAACGTAACAAAGACGGTATTCCTGCGAAAATCGAACGTCTTGAGTACGATCCTAACCGTACTGCACACATCGCACTTGTGCTTTATGCAGATGGTGAGCGTCGCTACATTCTTGCTGCGAAAGGCATGCAAGCTGGTGACAAGATCATGTCAGGCGTTGAAGCGGAAATCAAACCAGGTAATGCTTTGCCACTGCGCAACATTCCAGTTGGTTCGGTTGTTCACGCTGTAGAAATGAAGCCTGGTAAAGGTGCACAAATTGCACGTTCTGCTGGTGCTTATGTTCAAGTTGTTGCTCGTGATGGCGCTTATGCAACTCTACGTCTTCGCTCTGGCGAAATGCGTAAAGTTCCAGTAGATTGCCGCGCAACTCTTGGTGAAGTTGGTAACTCTGAGCACATGCTACGCCAATTAGGTAAAGCTGGTGCTAAACGCTGGAGAGGCGTACGTCCAACGGTTCGTGGTGTAGCTATGAACCCAGTTGATCACCCACATGGTGGTGGTGAAGGTCGTACATCAGGTGGTCGTCACCCAGTTTCTCCTTGGGGTGTACCTACCAAGGGTTACAAGACTCGTACCAACAAACGCACTGACAAGTACATTGTACGTCGTCGTAATAAATAGTAAGAGGATTCGCCATGCCACGTTCTCTCAAGAAAGGTCCATTCATTGACCTGCACTTGCTGAAGAAGGTAGAGAAAGCGGTGGAAGCCGGTGACAAAAAGCCTATTAAGACTTGGTCTCGCCGCTCTATGATCATTCCAAACATGATTGGTTTGACCATCGCTGTCCATAATGGTCGTCAGCACGTACCTGTTTTCGTAACTGACGAAATGATCGGCCACAAACTTGGTGAGTTTTCACCAACGCGTACTTATCGCGGCCATGCTGCTGATAAGAAAGCGAAGAAGCGTTAATACGGGAGAATATAGATGGAAGTTTTAGCTAAACATCGCTACGCCCGTACGTCGCCACAAAAAGCTCGCTTAGTTGCTGATCAAATTCGTGGATTACCTGTTGCTAAAGCGCTGGAAATCCTAACATTCAGCCCTAAGAAAGCGGCCGTACTGGTTAAGAAAGTACTAGATTCAGCAATTGCTAATGCTGAACACAACGAAGGCGCAGACATTGATGAGCTAGTCGTTGGTAAGGTATTCGTTGACGAAGCACCTACCATGAAGCGCATCATGCCACGTGCTAAAGGCCGTGCTGACCGTATCATCAAGCGTACCAGCCACATCACTGTGGTTGTATCAGATCGCTAGGAGAGAGTAATGGGACAGAAAGTACATCCAAATGGTATCCGTCTGGGTATCACCAAGCCTTGGATCTCTACCTGGTACGCTGATAAAGGTGAGTATGCTGCTAACCTAGATAGCGACTGGGAAGTACGTCAGTTTCTATTTAAGAAACTAAAAGCGGCGTCTGTATCTAAGATTGTTATCGAGCGTCCAGCGAAAAGTGTTCGCGTGACTATCCACACTGCACGTCCAGGTGTTGTGATTGGTAAGAAAGGTGAAGACGTTGAAGTTCTACGTAAAGCAGTATCAAAAATTACTGGTACTACTGCGCAGATCAACATCGCTGAGATCCGTAAGCCAGAACTAGACGCTAAGCTAGTTGCTGATTCTATCGCACAACAATTAGAGCGTCGTGTAATGTTCCGTCGCGCTATGAAGCGTGCGGTACAAAATGCAATGCGCATTGGTGCTCAAGGTATCAAAGTTGAAGTAAGCGGTCGTCTAGGCGGCGCTGAAATCGCACGCAGCGAGTGGTATCGTGAAGGTCGTGTACCTCTACATACTTTACGTGCTGACATCGACTACGCAACTGCAGAAGCTCACACCCAATACGGTGTGATCGGCGTTAAAGTTTGGATCTTCAAAGGTGAAGTTCTAGACGGAGTTATGCCGAAGCTTGAAGAGCCGAAGCAGCCTAAGCGCAAGTCTCGTGGTAAATAGGAGAGCCTTCAATGCTGCAACCTAAACGAATGAAGTTTCGCAAGATGCACAAAGGCCGTAACCGCGGTCTTGGTAAAGGCGCTGAAGTAAGCTTCGGTGAATTTGGTCTGAAAGCAGTTGGCCGCGGCCGTTTAACTGCACGTCAGATTGAATCTGCGCGTCGTGCGATGACACGTCACATTAAACGTCAAGGTAAAATTTGGATTCGAGTTTTCCCTGACAAGCCAATTACCTCTAAGCCTCTTGAAGTGCGTATGGGTAAAGGTAAAGGTAACGTTGAATACTGGGTATGTCAGATTCAACCTGGTAAGGTACTTTACGAAATGGAAGGTGTACCAGCAGAGCTAGCGCGTGAAGCGTTTGAACTTGCTGCTGCTAAGCTTCCGATCAAAACTACCTTCGTAACTAAGACGGTGATGTAATGAAAGCGAGCGAACTAAGAGAAAAGAGCGTTGAAGAACTAAACGCTGAACTACTTGGTCTGCTGCGTGAGCAGTTTAACCTGCGTATGCAACACGCTACTGGCCAACTGAACCAAACTCATCAGTTGAAGCAAGTACGCCGTAACATTGCGCGTGTTAAGACCATTATTACTTCTAAGGCGGGTGCATAATGTCTGAGAAAATTCGTACATTACAAGGTCGCGTACTAAGCAACAAAATGGACAAGTCTATTACTGTTGCAGTAGAGCGCCAAGTAAAACACCCAATCTACGGGAAGTACATTAAGCGTACTACTAAACTTCACGCACATGACGAAGCAAACGTGTGTAACGAAGGTGATTTAGTAACCATTCGCGAATGTGCTCCTAAGTCTAAGACTAAGTCTTGGACTTTGGTAGAAGTAGTAACAAAAGCCTAATTTTTTAGTCTTTTAGTGAAACGGCTCCAAAAAATGGGGCCGTTTGTTTTTTTAACACTACCTATTTCAAAATTATGGTGTTATACTTGCGCGCCATTTTTGACCAAATTGGGTCGAAGATGGGTGTTTTTATGTCCTAATTTTGGGATTTGTGTAGTAACGATAGCGGAGCACTTGAAATGATCCAAATGCAATCGCAGCTTGAAGTGGCCGACAACAGCGGCGCACGTAGAGTTCAATGTATTAAGGTCTTGGGTGGCTCTCATCGTCGTTATGCCGGGATCGGCGACATCATCAAAGTTTCTGTAAAAGAAGCAATTCCTCGCGCTAAAGCGAAGAAAGGTGATGTATATAACGCGGTGGTAGTCCGTACTAAGAAAGGCGTTCGTCGTCCAGACGGTTCTGTCATTCGCTTCGATCGGAACGCAGCGGTATTGCTAAATGCAAACCTTGCACCGATTGGTACTCGTATCTTTGGCCCTGTGACACGTGAATTGCGTACTGAGCAATTCATGAAAATTGTGTCGCTAGCCCCAGAAGTACTATAAGGAGCTTCAAATGGCAGCTAAAATCCGTCGCGAAGACGAAGTAATTGTAATTGCTGGCAAAGACAAAGGTAAATCTGGAAAGGTTACTAAAGTCCTTGAAAACGGCAAAGTACTTGTTGAAGGCGTTAACCTTGTTAAGAAACACCAAAAGCCAAACCCACAATTGGGCGTGACTGGCGGCGTGATTGACAAAGAAGCACCGATTCAAGCATCAAATGTAGCGATCAAGAACCCTACCACTGGTAAGGCGGATCGTGTTGGTTTCCGATTCGAAGATGGCAAAAAAGTGCGCTTCTTCAAATCGAACAGTGAACTCGTATAAGTATTGGAGTAAACGATGGCGAAACTGCATGATAAATATAAAGAGACTGTTATCGCTGAACTTTCTAAAAAGTTTGGTTTTACCAGTGTCATGCAAGTCCCTCGGATTGAGAAAATCACCCTTAACATGGGTGTTGGCGAGGCTGTAGCAGACAAGAAAGTTATGGAGCACGCGCTTCGTGACATGACTGCTATCGCAGGTCAAAAGCCAGTTGTAACTGTTGCTCGTAAATCAGTTGCTGGTTTTAAAATCCGTGATGGCTACCCTATTGGTTGTAAAGTTACCCTACGCGGTGAGCGTATGTGGGAATTCTTCGAGCGTTTAGTTGATATCGCGATCCCTCGTATCCGTGACTTCCGTGGTCTAAGTGCGAAGTCTTTTGACGGTCGTGGCAACTATGCGATGGGCGTGCGTGAGCAAATCATCTTCCCAGAAATCGATTACGATAAAATCGATAAAATTCGTGGTATGGATATCGTTATCACTACTACTGCGAAAAATGATGAAGAAGGTCGAGCTCTATTAGACGCATTCAACTTCCCATTCAAGAAATAAGGGTAGCGCAATGGCAAAAAGTTCAATGAAAGCACGTGAAGCAAAACGTGCCAAGCTTGTAGCTCAGTACGCTGAGAAGCGTGCGACTCTTAAAGCTATCATTGCAAGTCCTGAGACTTCAGAAGAAGATCGTTGGGACGCAGTATTGAAGCTGCAAGGTCTTCCACGTGATTCTAGCCGTGCGCGTCAGCGCAACCGCTGTAATCAAACTGGACGCCCACATGGTTTCCTACGTAAATTCGGCCTAAGCCGTATCAAATTACGTGAAGCAACTATGCGCGGTGAGGTTCCTGGTCTACGTAAGGCCAGCTGGTAAGCACTTGTTACGGAGTAAGCTAATATGAGCATGCAAGATCCTATTGCGGATATGTTAACCCGTATTCGTAACGGCCAAGCTGCTAACAAAGTATCTGTGAAAATGCCTTCAGCTAAGCTGAAAGTTGCATTAGCCAAAGTTCTTAAGGACGAAGGTTATATCACTGACTACGCCGTAGCAGATGAAGCCAAGCCTGAATTAGAAGTTGAATTAAAATACTTCCAAGGCAAACCAGTCGTTGAGACTATCCAACGTGTATCACGTCCAGGACTACGTATTTACAAAGGTAAAGACGAGCTTCCTAAAGTGATGGGCGGTTTGGGTATCGCAATCGTATCCACTTCAAAAGGCTTGATGACCGACCGCGCTGCCCGCCAAGCAGGCATGGGTGGTGAAGTTATCTGCTACGTAGCATAAGGAGTTAGCAATGTCTCGTGTAGCAAAAGCACCAGTCGCTATTCCAGCTGGCGTAGAAGTGACTTTAAACGGCCAAAATATCACAGTGAAAGGTGCTAAAGGTACACTTTCTCGTGAGCTAAACGCTGCAGTAACTGCAGTTGTTGAAGGTGCTGAGCTTAAAGTAGCACCTGTTGAAGGTGTAGCTAACGCTTGGGCACAAGCAGGTACTGCTCGTGCACTTATCAACAACATGGTTATCGGTGTTTCTCAAGGTTTTGAGAAGAAACTACAACTTATCGGTGTTGGTTACCGTGCGAAAATCGCAGGTAAAGGCGTTGATTTGACTTTAGGTTTCTCACATCCTTTAGTTCACGAACTACCAGCAGGCATCAAAGCTGAATGTCCAAGCCAAACTGAAATTGTTATCAGCGGTGTTGATAAGCAATTGGTTGGTCAAGTTGCGGCTGAAATTCGCGGCTACCGTCCACCAGAGCCTTACAAAGGTAAAGGTGTTCGTTACGCTGACGAAAATGTTCGCCGTAAAGAAGCTAAGAAGAAGTAAGGTAACGCGATATGGATAAGAAAACATCTCGCTTACGTCGCGCCACTCGCGCTCGTAAGAAGATCCTTGAACTGGGCGTTAACCGTCTGGTCGTACATCGTACTCCGCGTCACATTTACGCTCAGGTTATCGGTCCTGACGCAAACGTAATCGTTGCAGCTTCTACTGCTGAAAAAGCAGTAAACGAAAGCCTAAAAGCAACAGGTAACGTTGATGCGGCGAAAGCAGTAGGTAAAGCTATTGCTGAGCGTGCGGTAGAGAAGGGCGTAACTAACGTTGCGTTCGACCGTTCTGGTTTCAAGTATCATGGTCGTGTAGCAGCACTAGCTGATGCCGCTCGTGAAGCTGGCCTGAAGTTCTAAGGAGTTATACAAAATTATGGCTAAATTAGAAACTCAGCAAAAAGACGATTTACAAGAAAAGCTTGTAGCAGTAAATCGTGTTTCTAAAGTGGTAAAAGGTGGTCGTATCTTTAGCTTTACTGCACTAACTGTTGTTGGTGACGGTAATGGTAAAGTTGGCTACGGCTATGGTAAAGCACGTGAAGTACCTGCTGCGATCCAAAAAGCGATGGAAAAAGCTCGTCGCAACATCGTGACCGTTCAGCTTAAAGACGGTACTTTGCATCACCCTATTAAGGGTCGTCACTCTGGTTCTAAAGTTTACATGCAACCAGCAAGTGAAGGTACTGGTGTTATCGCCGGTGGTGCAATGCGTGCAGTTCTGGAAGTTGCTGGCGTACACAACGTACTGTCAAAAGCTTACGGTTCTACTAACCCGATCAACATCGTTCGCGCAACTGTAGACGCTCTAGTGCACATGAAGTCACCTGAGCAAATCGCAGCTAAGCGTGGTCTGAACGTTGAAGACATTCAGGGGTAATGCACCATGGCTAAGAAAACTATTAAAGTAACTCAGACTAAAAGTGCTATTGGTCGTTTACCAAAGCACCGCGCAACCCTAACTGGTTTAGGTCTACGTCGCATTGGCCACACTGTTGAGCTAGAAGATACTCCTTCTGTTCGCGGTATGGTTAACAAAGTCTACTACATGGTATCGGTGGAGGAATAAGATGCAATTAAACACTTTATCTCCAGCACCTGGTTCTAAATCAGCTAAGAAGCGCGTTGGTCGTGGTATTGGTTCTGGTTTAGGTAAGACTGGTGGTCGCGGCCACAAAGGTCAGAAGTCACGTAGTGGCGGCGGTGTACGCGTAGGATTTGAAGGTGGTCAAATGCCACTTAAAATCCGTTTGCCTAAGTTCGGTTTTACTTCTCGCGTGTCTCTAGTGACTGCAGAAGTACGCCTAGGCGAACTCGCTAAAGTTAACGGTGATGTTATTGACTTGCATTCGCTAAAAGCAGCGAACGTAATTACTCGCAATATCCAGTTTGCGAAAATCGTTCTTTCAGGTACCATTGATCGCCCAGTGACCGTAAAAGGTCTTAAGGTAACCAAAGGTGCACGTGCAGCTATCGAAGCTGCCGGCGGTAAGATCGAGGAATAATCGTCAATGGCAAAACCAGGACTTGATTTAAAAAGCGCGAAAGGCGGTCTATCAGAATTGAAGACACGTCTCCTGTTCGTGATTGGTGCAATTATCGTCTTTAGAGCGGGTTCATTTGTACCAATTCCTGGTATTGACGCAGCTGTACTAGCAGAGCTGTTTGCTCAACAAAAGGGAACCATCTTAGGCATGTTTAACATGTTCTCTGGTGGTGCCCTTGAGCGTGCCTCTATCTTTGCATTGGGGATCATGCCGTACATTTCGGCGTCGATCATCATGCAATTATTGACTGTTGTGCATCCTGCACTGGCTGAACTGAAAAAGGAAGGCGAGTCAGGACGTAAGAAAATTAGTCAATACACACGATATGGAACGTTCGTGTTGGCAACCTTTCAGGCAATCGGTATTGCGACAGGTTTACCAAACTTAGTACCAGGTCTAGTTGTTAACTTAGGCTTTGGTTTTTACTTTGTTGCGGTAGTGAGCTTAGTGACAGGAACCATGTTCCTGATGTGGCTAGGTGAGCAAATTACCGAACGCGGCATTGGTAATGGTATCTCGATCCTTATTTTCGCAGGTATTGTTGCTGGTCTGCCATCTGCTATCGGCCAAACGGCTGAGCAGGCGCGTCAAGGTGACTTGAATGTATTAGTGTTGTTGCTGCTTGCTGTGATTGTATTTGCAGTCACATATTTCGTGGTATTCGTCGAGCGTGGTCAACGTCGTATCGTTGTTAACTATGCGAAGCGTCAGCAAGGCCGTAAGGTGTTTGCAGCGCAAAGTACCCACTTGCCATTAAAAGTTAATATGGCGGGTGTGATACCACCGATTTTTGCATCCAGCATCATTTTGTTCCCAGGCACACTGGCTCAGTGGTTTGGTCAAAATGAATCTATGGCGTGGTTAAGTGATATTTCACTTGCTGTGTCGCCTGGACAACCGCTGTATTCATTATTGTATGCAGCTGCTATTATCTTCTTCTGTTTCTTCTACACGGCGTTGGTATTCAACCCTCGTGAAACAGCAGACAACTTGAAGAAGAGTGGCGCATTCATTCCTGGGATACGTCCTGGAGAACAGACTTCGCGTTACATTGATAAAGTAATGACCCGTCTTACATTGGCTGGTGCGTTATACATTACCTTTATCTGTTTAATTCCAGAGTTCATGCTTATCGCTTGGAAAGTACAATTTTACTTCGGCGGTACTTCACTACTGATCATGGTAGTGGTTATCATGGACTTTATGGCTCAGGTTCAGACCCATATGATGTCACATCAATATGAGTCTGTGATGAAGAAAGCAAATCTAGTGAACAAAGCGAATTTAGACCGCTTTGGTCGCGGATAAGCATAACGGAGTGATGAAATGAAAGTTCGAGCTTCCGTGAAGAAGATCTGCCGTAACTGCAAGATCGTCAAGCGTAGTGGCGTTGTACGCGTTATCTGTGTTGAACCAAAACACAAACAGCGTCAAGGCTAAAAAGAAGAAGTTTTGACCGATTTACGTGAAAGGTTGTAAATCGGTCAAATAATGATTGCAAAACTGTCGTCTGTCGAGTATCCTTTCGGGCTTTTCGCAGATGACCATTAACTTGAGGAGTGCATAGTGGCCCGTATCGCTGGCATTAACATTCCTGATCAGAAGCATACAGTCATTGCATTGACTGCAATCTTCGGCATCGGCAAAACAACTGCTAAGGCAATTTGTTCTGCTGCATCTATCGCTGAAGACGCTAAGATCAAGGAATTGAGCGAAGCTCAAATAGATACTCTACGCGAAGAAGTTGCCAAATACACTGTAGAAGGTGACTTACGTCGTGAGATTTCAATGAACATCAAGCGCCTAATGGATCTTGGTTGTTATCGTGGTCTCCGCCATCGTCGTAGCCTGCCTCTCCGTGGGCAACGTACAAAGACCAATGCGCGTACGCGTAAAGGTCCACGTAAGCCAATTAAAAAGTAACGGGAAGGGGTTAAGCAATGGCTAAAAGTCCATCACGTTCACCGCGCAAGCGTGTACGTAAACAGATTGCAGACGGCATGGCTCACATCCACGCGTCTTTCAACAACACAATTGTTACTATTACAGACCGTCAAGGTAATGCATTAGCTTGGGCTACTGCAGGTGGTAGTGGTTTCCGTGGTTCACGTAAATCAACTCCATTTGCTGCACAGGTTGCTGCAGAGCGTGCAGGTAATGCTGCTCAAGACTACGGTCTTAAAAACCTTGAAGTTTTCGTAAAGGGTCCTGGTCCAGGTCGTGAATCAGCCATTCGTGCGCTGAACGCAGTTGGTTATAAAATTACCAACATCACAGACGTGACGCCAATCCCTCATAACGGTTGTCGTCCTCCTAAAAAGCGTCGTGTATAACGCCTTAGGATAGTTGGAGAAAGATCATGGCAAGATACTTGGGTCCCAAGCTCAAGCTCAGCCGCCGAGAAGGTACTGACCTTTTCTTAAAGAGCGGTGTGAGAGCAATTGATTCGAAATGTAAACTAGAAACTGCACCAGGTCAGCACGGCGCTCGTAAGCCTCGTCTATCTGAGTACGGTCTTCAGTTACGTGAGAAACAAAAAGTTCGTCGTATTTACGGTGTGTTAGAAAAGCAATTCCGTAACTACTATAAAGAAGCTGCACGCGTTAAAGGCAACACTGGTGAAAACTTGTTGCAATTACTTGAAACTCGTCTAGATAATGTAGTTTATCGTATGGGTTTTGGTTCGACACGCGCAGAAGCACGTCAGCTGGTTAGCCATAAGTCAATTATGGTAAATGGTCGTGTTGTAAACATTCCATCATTCAAAGTGTCTGCGAATGATGTAGTAAGCATTCGCGAGAAGTCACGTAAGCAAGCTCGTATTCAAGCTGCTTTAGAAGTGGCTGGTCAACGTGAAAAGCCTACATGGGTTGAAGTAGACAACGCTAAGATGGAAGGTGCTTTCAAGCGTCTACCTGAGCGTAGCGACCTGTCTGCGGACATAAACGAACAGCTGATCGTCGAGCTTTACTCTAAGTAAGGCTAACAAACAAGAGAGGACACAATGCAGGGTTCTGTTAAAGAATTTCTTAGACCGCGTCTCGTAGATATCGAGCAGGTTAACCCAACTCGTGCCAAAGTAACCCTAGAGCCACTAGAGCGTGGTTTTGGTCACACCTTAGGTAACGCGTTGCGTCGCATCCTATTGTCGTCTATGCCAGGCTGCGCAGTCACCGAAGTTGAAATTGACGGTGTGTTGCACGAGTACAGCAGCAAGGAAGGCGTACAAGAAGATATCCTTGAAATATTGCTTAATCTAAAAGGCTTAGCAGTACACCTCGAGGGTAAAGATGAAGCCATGCTTACCTTGAGTAAGTCAGGCGCAGGCCCTGTCACCGCAGCAGATATCACTCATGATGGCGATGTTGCTATCATGAATCCAGATCACGTTATTTGTCATTTGACAGGTAACAATGACATCAGCATGCGTATTCGTGTTGAACGTGGCCGTGGTTATGTACCAGCATCTGCTCGTGCACAAACCGAAGACGACGACCGCCCAATTGGCCGTCTATTAGTCGATGCTTCTTTCTCACCTGTTGCTCGTATCGCTTACAATGTTGAAGCGGCTCGTGTTGAGCAACGTACTGATTTAGACAAGCTCATCATCGATATGACCACTAACGGTACTATCGACCCTGAAGAAGCGATCCGTCGCTCAGCAACGATTTTAGCTGAACAGCTAGATGCATTTGTTGAACTTCGTGATGTGTCTGAGCCAGAGCAGAAAGAAGAGAAGCCAGAGTTCGATCCGATATTATTGCGTCCTGTCGACGATCTAGAGTTAACTGTACGTTCGGCTAACTGTTTGAAAGCCGAAGCGATTCATTACATCGGTGATCTGGTACAGCGCACTGAAGTTGAGTTGCTTAAGACACCTAATCTTGGTAAGAAATCTCTTACTGAAATTAAGGATGTTTTGGCATCTCGCGGACTGTCGTTAGGTATGCGTCTTGAAAACTGGCCTCCAGCTAGTTTAGCAGACGACCTATAAGTCCCAGGTCTGTACAGATTTTAGGTTATAAGGATTAAGTCATGCGCCATCGTAAGAGTGGACGTCAACTTAACCGCAACAGCAGTCATCGTAAGGCCATGTTCTCAAACATGGCTGCATCGCTAGTTCGTCATGAGATCATCAAGACGACTACCGTTAAAGCGAAAGAACTGCGCCGCGTAGTTGAGCCATTGATCACACTTGCTAAAAGTGACAGTGTTGCAAATCGTCGTTTAGCGTTTGCTCGCACTCGCGACGCCGAAGTTGTCGGTAAGTTATTTACTGAATTGGGTCCACGCTATCAGGAACGTCCTGGTGGTTACACCCGTATCCTGAAGTGCGGTCTACGTACTGGTGATAAAGCGCCTATGGCGTATATTGAGCTAGTTGATCGTCCAGAAACGACTGAAGTTGTTGAAGAAGCAGCTGAGTAAGTTTTCAGGAAATTAAAAAAGCCGAGCTAATAGCTCGGTTTTTTTATGTCTAGCTAGAATTAATTCACTTCTGTGGAATAAATTTCAGTGCATATTTTGTTTTACCAGGAAGTAATGGACTTGGGTTAGCTTCGACCCAATCATTAAAACCACTCTTATAGTAAGGTGATAGTGGATGACCACTTTGGCCACCGGGCATATGAAATATACCTTTATCTTCATGTCCTGGTGCAACAATCATTCTTTCTGATACACCAGCATTAGGTCTTTGTGCACTTGGCATCCAATTATCACCGGCTAGTTCAACGGCCGGCATATTCAGATATTTTCCAATGATTGGAATGGCACTGCTTAATGGATGATTGATGGCTGCTGTGTTTCTCTGTCCCCAAGTCGCGGCTTTTAGTGCTGTCATAGCGTCACTGTGATTCTGTTTAGCTAACTTGGCTATTACTGAATCAATCGTCTGTAAAAACAATTGATCCCAATCTTTATATTGTGGGCTTAACCAGTTCATTGGCTTGTGCTCATACAGGGTTAATAGCATTTCTCGTTCATGGTTTACCCCTTGTATCCAAGTATCATCGAGTTCTTTGTGTGGCACATGCGTTGTGTACAGCAAATAACGACCGATGCTTTGTAAAACAGTCTTGTTAAGTTGGTCATGAAACTCTCTAACAATGCGGTAACCATGGTCATGTGGTTGAGCATGACCACTCCACTGCTGTATTTGCTCACGTATATAGGCGCGTTCTGGATGTCCCTCTAGCTCATTTGGTGTTAACGCCTCTAGCATCAGTTTTCTCCAGTGAGATAAGTATAGAGCGCGGCTATCGGTCGCTACACTCAGTAGCTTTTGTTCATCAACATGTTTTAACGACATCAAGTGATCACGGATTTGTTGTTGACGTGCTCCTAGGGCGTAACCACCGTCTCCAATTTTGTGAAGATCCTTACCACTTGCAATACGCGCATTGGCGGTCCATATTCGTTTTGCTGCAGGGTTTATCACCTTAGGGTAAGCATTGGGTGATATCCAACCTTGCCATTGGGTATCGGCCATTCTCCAATCAATGGGAAGTCTGGTGTCTATGTGATTTCGTTTAGGGATTTTGCCTGCAATGCTCCACCCTATATTGCCTTGACTGTCGGCAATGGTGATATTTTGTGGAGGGAGGCCCGATTGGTTCGCGATATCTATGGCTTCCTTCACAGTGTTTGCCGTTTCCAATTTCATTAAGTTAACGTTGGTGGCGCTGGGTTTATGGGCTGTCCACATTAAGGCATATTTTCGATTGGTATAAGGTGAATCAATGACAGGTCCCCAGCGAGTGCTATTGAACTTCATTTCTATCGAACTTTGTCCTTTTATATTGAGGGTGTCATACCAAGTATGGAATTTGTCCTTGCCCTCTTTAGTAAAGTATTCATTGCCATCAATCTTAAGCTTGATCAAATCTACCCAGTCTCCATAACTATTGGTAAAGGCCCACGCAACTTGGCCATTGCTACCGACAATCATGCTTGGAACACCAGGTAGGGTAACGCCTGTCACTTTGACCATCTGTTGTTTGTTAGAAGAAGGATATCGTAACTGAGCACGATACCATGTCGTGGGAACTCGTAAGCCAAGATGCATGTCATCTTCTACCATGGCACTGTGATAAGGCGTTAATTCGCCTGCAACAGCAAAATTGTTACTACCAATCATTATTTCGGGTTTGATGTTACCTGTCATTGAGGCATAAACCTTAGGTGCAAGGCTTCTTAAATTGATTTCATCTTTATTTGGGATGGTTATACGATATTTATGGTCATGGTGAAGTGGAGAATCCCAGCGGGTGTATGGAGGTGATAAGAATGCCAGTACTTTTGGTGAGACTATCTTTGCTAAAAAACCCTTTGTTGCATCGAGATGACCGCTTGGATCATTGAGATCTAAATACATACTATAGATGACTAAAAAGCTATCTTCTGGTTTCCATGGCTTAGGTGCTAGGTTTAGTAGCCAATATTCAAAAGGCTTACTGGTTAAATCTTTTAACCCTTGATTGACCCCGAGGGTATAGGCGTTAAGGATTTGTTTTTGCGTTTTTGGCAATCGTTTAATGGACTGGCTAGCCACCAGTCTAAAGCGATGGATCCGTTGCTTTTTATCGTAATTGATAGCACGTTCACCAAATAGTTCTGCTAGTTCACCAGCCGAGTTGCGTCTAGCTAAGTCCATTTGGAAAAAGCGTTCTTGAGCGTGAAGGTAGCCAGTGGCAAAAGCCACATCTGCTCTTGATTTTCCTGTTATGGTGGGAACACCTTGACTATCACGAGTGACATCTACAGGGTGCTTAATTACCGAGGTTGTAATCGAGCCATTCAGCTGAGGTAAACTTAATCTGAATAGCATAAAAACCGTTATCATTGCTATTACTGCAAATAGCACTAGCGACTTTAGCGTTCTTGATAACCCAAGTTTCATCCTTCTATCCTTGCTGGTTTTTTCAACTACTTTAATCTGTTATTTGCTTGCTATCAAATGCGTCTGACAACATTTAATTACTGTGTAGGCAATGGTTTATATTTTTATATGTTCATCATTAGCCATAACGATTACTTGTAAGCTACTGAATACACTAATAAAGCTATTGGCGGACTTTTGGTCGCTTTTCCAGCATATTAATAATGGTTCATCAAGGTTCGGCTTTAGATTGAAATCTATTAGAATCAAACCTACAGATATAAGCTTACTTTTCTGCAGCGAGGTGCAATATGGGTATCGTTGGCAGCCGTTCTTTTTTATATTCCAGTTATAGTCCTGTAATCGATGAAACGTTAATTAACAAAATCAAAAATGGAAAACGTGGCAACTTTTCAAGTTTGCAGGGATTGTGGGAGCGATTTAAAAATTTTTTGGTTGGCATTAAATCACAAGAATTTACTACGCCATTGAACGTTATTTTGATGGCTGGCGGAGCAGGAAGTTCATTGCAGCAGACTGATCAAACTGCTTGTCGTGAAGCCATGTGGAAGTTCAATAATTTACCTCGGAGAGTAGTTAATGGATATAAAGGGCCTATGATTACTATGACCACACCACCTGATCATTGGAACGATGCGGGGAATATTATTTTTACACTTGTTTATCGCGACTTAAATGGGAATGAAAAGAAAGTAGAATTGTGTAAAATCAATCGTAAAAAAGACAAAGATATACAAAAGAAACGCAAGCAAGCTTTCGAGTTAGCAGCTGAGTCACTAACAAGTGCATATTGTCAGCCACATGAGCTTCTTCAGCGTTGTCCAGATTCATTTGCTCATGAGACTGAAGTTTATGATTTATTCGAACAGTTGAGGTCAGCAAATACAGAATCAGAGTGTGATGACGCTTTCTTGTCTTTGAAACAACTTTGTTTAGATTCTAGGATCAAGTTTAAAGCTCGTGTCAAATCTATGGATCAGATAGGAAAGGTACGTCAAAAAAGTTATTGGGTGGTGTTTTCAGAGCCAAAGCAGAGACCCTATTTGCTAAAGAAAGGTGTAACGTCATTTGATTGGGATAATATTCCGTCTAATACGCGGGATTTCCAAGATGATTTATGGTTAAAACTTTCAGAAGATACTGTTGAAGTTACTGAAGAGCATTCACTAACTGGTTCAGCTTATTTTTATGGTAATGGTGTTTATCTAAGGAGTTGAGCTATGTCAGCTCAACTCGAACTAGGATAGACACATCATTGTTTGTCGTATTCAAGCTTTTTATGCCCTTTGCCCATTGCTTCAGCAACTTCAGGTGGCATGTATTCTTCATCATGCTTGGCTAACACTTCCGTCGCTTGTAATCGGTTTGGCGCGATTAATACGCCCTGAGCGACAATACCTTGTCCCTCACGGAATAAATCGGGGAGTAGGTTATCGTACACAACGATGATTTGATGGCCGTCAGCATCATGAACCGCAAATTCTACGTGCAAACTTTTAGGATCACGTTTGAGTGAGCCAACTGTCACCATGCCACCAATACGAATGCGTTGTCCAATTGTTGGTTTTACGCCACTGTCCTTCTTACCATTCACAATTTCAGAAGGGGTATAGAACAAGTTCAGATTTGAGTTCAGTGCGTATAGCATCAACGAAACTGCAGCTGCGACACCAAGGATCAGAGTGCTGGCTAAGATCAGTCGTTTTTTACGCCTTAGATTCATTTTTATTTCTCCGAATTGCTTTTAATCTTTCGTCACGCTTGAGCTTGTCTGCGATATGTTTAAGGTTACGCTTTTCTTGAGTGGCACTTAAGTATATGAGTATGCCAATACTGCCAAAAGTGATGCCATAGGAGCACCAGACAAAAAAGCCATAGCCGCCCATATTGAAAAAGGCTTGTAAGGAATCAAATTGCATTACTTGTTCTCTCCTTCAAGTGCCATTGTTTTTACCCACGGACGCATACCGCTACGAGCAATGATCTCCGCTTTAAAGCGCATGATCACAATGGCGCCAATCAGTAAGCCAAAACCAAAAATATTCATCAAAAGTGGATACAGCATATCGTTAGTGATCGCTGACTTTTCAGTGATTTTAATGGTTGAGCCTTGATGTAATGAGTTCCACCAATCTACAGAATATTTGATGATAGGAATGTTAATCACACCCACGATGGCTAAAATTCCCGCTGCACGTGCTGCGACGACTTTATCTTCAAAGGAGGCGTAAAGCGCGATCACACCTAGATAAAGGAAGAGTAAGATAAGCTCTGAGGTTAATCGAGCATCCCATACCCACCAAGCACCCCACATGGGTTTTCCCCAAAATGAGCCCGTGATCAAGGCAATAAAAGTCATAACAGCGCCCACGGGAGCCATGGCCGCGGCACTCCAATCCGCCAGTTTTAATTGCCATACCATACCAATAAAAGACGCAATGGCCATGCCGACATAAACCGACATTGACATAGAGGCGGCAGGAACATGAATAAAGATGATTCGATAGCTGTCACCTTGCTGATAATCAGTAGGCGCAAACATTAACCCCCAAATTGTGCCAATGAGGGTTAAAGAGAACCCTAACACGGCAAACCATGGGAATAGGGTCGTAGACAGTTGATACGCTTTTTCAGGTGAAGCGTAAGGATGTAACCATTTCCACATCTAATTCGTACTCACTTTTAATGCAGCGCCAATGGCAAATGGCGCCATGGTTAATGAACCTGCCAACATGGCGGCGATAATTGCCAGTTGGCCATCATACGGTAAACTCATTCCAGCGGCATCTATGGCACTGGTGGCAAAAATCAATATTGGAATATATAAGGGTAATATCAATAAACTCAACAACACACCGCCTTTATTTAGTCCTACGGTTAATGCTACGCCAATTGCACCTAATAAGCTCAATACTGGTGTGCCTAATAATAAAGTTAGGACTAACGCAAGGTAAGCTTGATGATCGAGATTTAATAAAAGTGCTAATAATGGTGAGATCAGCACTAAAGGTAATCCGGTTAAAATCCAATGCGCTAATACCTTTGCCAGTACCAATATGGTAAGCGGTTGGGGGCTTAACAGCATTTGTTCAAGCGTACCGTCGTTAAAGTCGGCTTTAAACAAGCGCTCTAGTGATAACATGGCAGAGAGTAATGCGGCCACCCAAATGATCCCCGGTGCGATTCGTGCCAAAGTATTTGGTTCAGGACCAATGCCCAATGGGAATAGGGTGATCACCATAATGAAGAATAATAATGGATTAAAAATATCACCACGTTGTCGTAAAGCGATAGCCACGTCACGCTTTAAGACTGTAAAGAATCCTCGACAATAACTAAGCTGATTTGACTTATCCATGATTAATCCTCCTGTGCGTCTAGGCGAATGGTTTTAAGACGCTCAGCAGGGATCACAGAGAGATCTTGATGACTGGTCAAGATCACACACCCTCCTTGATCAGCATGTTTGAGGAATTTATTTTCCAAATGTTCAACGCCGCGTTTATCAATGGCGGTAAAGGGTTCATCTAAAATCCAAATTTTGGCATTGGTGTGCCATAGCCTTGCTAACGAGGTGCGTCGATGTTGGCCTGCAGATAGGTGTCCTGCAAGGCTGTCTTCAAAACCTGATAGGTTAACTTCTGACAAAATCGCGAGCAGATCGGCATTTTCATACCCATTAAGGGTGAGGTGCACTTCAAGATTTTTTTTAGCGGTAAGCTCGGGCTTTACGCCCGCTTTGTGCCCTAGATACAACAAGGCTTGGCGGAATTCATCAGAGACTTGATCGATTGGTTGGTTTTGGAAGCAAACTCGACCATCATAAGGGCGAGACAAGCCGGTCAATATCCGCAGTAGGCTGGTTTTTCCAGCGCCGTTCGGCCCTTCTATTTGAATTATATCACCCGCGTTTACCGAAAAACTCAGCTCATCAAACAACACGCGTTCTTCACGAATGCAAGTCAGATTGTCAGCGGTCAATAAGACATTAGTTGAAACTGGTTGCGACACGGAGCCCTCTTTCATGGGTCTTGGTTTGCAGTACACACAAACGATGATTTTTGGGTTGGCGCAATAGTAGCACAAAGCTTTGCAATGGTTTACTTTCCGTTATGTTTAAGTAACAAGAAATTGATTTACTGCAAAACTCCATTAAATTCCATCACAAGGATGATCATTGTTTATCGCACTGAAAAACATGTCCTTTTGACAGCATTTATACAGGCATATTGACGATTAACCATAAAATCTTCATGGAGGTAGGGTGAGTTTTGTCACAATTTATTGTATTCTAATGTCTTAATACCGAGCTATATTAAATAGGTATTACTACAATAATATTTGATTGTCTGGCAATTTAGCATTCAGGCAACACTTTCAAGCAATGTTTGTAACGGCATTAGGAACATTAAATATGAAAAAACTGTTAGTGATGTCAGCGGTAGCTGCGCTGACTCTATCTGCCAATGTATTGGCGCAAGATGGTAAAGCGGTTTATGACAAAGCGTGTCACGTTTGTCACTCTATGGGCGTTGCTGGCGCTCCTAAGTCTCACAATGAAGCTGATTGGGCTCCACGCTTGAAGCTTGGTCTTGGTGAGTTAGTTAAAGTTGTGAAAAAAGGTAAGGGTGCAATGCCTCCAGGTGGCATGTGTACTGATTGTACTGATGCAGACTATCAAGCTGCGATTAAGTACATGTCTTCTGCGAAAAAATAATTCGTTTGAAGTCAAGAAACCGGCACCTGAGGGGGAGCTGGTTTTTTTTATGCTTGTCGCAAAGCTTATTTAATCAACTCATTTAGTGTCAGGGTAATATCACTACCTATTTTCACATTTGATAATCGACCTTGTAAATCACCTTTTTCCGCTTTTAATTTACCTGACTTTGTCAGTAGGGCAATGACGTCGACGGTTTTCACTTGGCTGAAGTCAGTGCCAGTGCCTAAGGTATTCGATTGATCTAATCTCACTTCAATAGGTAAGGCCTCTGCGGTGATTTTTGTGGCAGCAATCGGCACAATTTTATCACCAGAGGTGCGAGCGAATAAGTAAATCGTGTCTTTAGCTGACACATGCTTAGCTAGCTCAGGTGTTACCGTTAAGGTAATGTTTACACCTAATTTTGTGCTATCTACTGGTGGCGCGAGGCGTTTTGTCGCCTCAGATATCGCATTCGTTACCGCATTGCGATCAATATCATTGCGCTCACTGTCTAATATTTTCTGCCAAGCATCAATGGCTTTTTGATATTGACTTTCAAAGAAGGCATTCATCCCCACTAACAATAGCGTAGAAGGTTCAGTTGGATCGAGTTCCAATGCTTTATCGATTAGGGTTTGAATTTGAGGAGTGATCACTTGCCCTGCTTGGTAATACATCGCAGTAGCTTTCGGTCCTAATAACTCTGCAGTCTCACCATCAATGTTAATGGCCTTATCAAAGGCGCTGATGGCATCAGGATAACGGCCTAAAGACATGTAAGCATGACCTAAACTAAACCATGTTTCGCTGTCTTTCGGGTTACTTTTAACTTGTTGCTCCATCATGGCTAGCTGCTGGCGCATGATCTGCTCAGGTGACATATTGGTGTGACTTTGAGCCAATTGAGGAATGTCATTTAAAATCTGATAGGCGCCAAGCTTATGGTAAAAGTAACCGCCGACAGAAAGGAGCACTATCGACATAATCGCTGGCCACAATGGTGACTTATGGTTAGATGTTTGAGTCTTATTGTCTTCTTCATCACCTTGCTTAGTATCTTGCAGTAAGGTGATTTCAAGTTCATGCTTTAAGGTTTTAAATTCTTCGGCATTGATTTGCTGCTCTGCTAACTCTTGCTCTAAAAAGGTAATTTTTTCTTTATAGAGAGCAATATTGGCACTTTGGCGTACATCAGTATCAATGTGTTTGTCTTGACGTTGACGGAAAAAAGGCAGCCAGATCAGCAATAAACTGACCAAGATAAACAAAACAATAAAAATCCAAAATGTCGTCATCATGTTAATGCTTTACAAATTATTGGCCTACGGCTTAACCGCACAAGTTGGTTGATTATACGTGAATAAACTGAGCTGAACTAGACACAGGTCAAATTGAACCCATATATAAGCTGTAGAAATCATAAAATTAAGAGACATCCTGTAGGTTTCACTCTAAAATAAGCCAAGTTTTGCACAGTAAACGTAGTAAAATCTGTGTGTACTCTTTTGTAGTAGGAACGTTTCATGATCCCTGAACTTGGACATTTTGCACTGGTACTAGGGTTAGCCTTTGCATTGCTTTTAACCATCATCCCATTGGTTGGTGTTGCACAGCGTAACGATCATTTGATCCGCTATGCGTGGCCACTGTCTTATGGCATGTTTTCTTTCATTTTTATCGCCATTTTAGTGCTGGGGTACAGTTTTGGTACTGATGATTTCTCAGTAAAGTATGTGGCTCAGCATTCTAATTCACATCTTCCAGAGTTTTTTAAAATTGCCGCCGTGTGGGGGGGGCATGAAGGCTCACTACTGTTTTGGGTATTTACCTTATCCTTATGGACTGCATCAGTAGCCAAGTTCAGCAAAAGTGTTGATATTCGCTACACGGCTAGGGTACTAGCCATTCTAGGTTTGATTGTAACGGGTTTTACCGCCTTTATGCTATTGACATCAAATCCATTTGAACGCTTATTCCCAATGCCGTTAGAAGGGCGAGATCTGAACCCAATGCTTCAAGATGTGGGTTTGATTTTCCATCCTCCAATGCTTTATATCGGTTATGTTGGGTTCTCGGTGAGCTTTGCGTTCGCAATTGCGGCACTCATGAGCGGTCGTTTAGATTCGGCATGGGCACGCTGGAGTCGTCCTTGGACATTAGCAGCATGGATATTCCTAACTGGGGGAATCGCGCTTGGATCTTGGTGGGCTTATTATGAGCTTGGCTGGGGCGGATGGTGGTTCTGGGACCCAGTAGAGAATGCGTCCTTTATGCCATGGTTAGTCGGTACAGCATTAGTTCATTCATTAATTGTTACCGAAAAGCGAGGTACTTTTAGAAACTGGACGGTACTTCTGGCTATCTTTGCTTTTAGTTTAAGCTTATTAGGTACCTTTATTGTTCGTTCTGGCGTGTTAACGTCAGTGCATTCGTTCGCGGCTGATCCGAGTCGTGGTTCGTTTATCTTACTATTATTAGCGATCACCATTGGTGGTTCGTTAACACTCTTTGGTTTCAGAGCTAATCAAATGGAGAGTCCATCTCGCTTTCAGCTATGGTCAAAAGAAACCTTAATCTTAGTGTGTAACTTATTACTTACCGTAGCATGTGCCACTGTATTACTTGGAACCTTATATCCATTGCTGATTGAAGCATTAGGTATGGGCAAAATATCTGTAGGCCCTCCATATTTTAATGCGGTATTTGTTCCAATTACCTTAATAACATTAGTGTTTATGGGAATAGGGCCTGTGATCCGCTGGAAAAAAGCCAAGCAAGGCGAAGTGAAGAAAACACTATGGGTACCAGCAGTCGCTGCGATAATAATTGGCTTTGCAGCCCCTCTAGTGACGGGAAGTGATTACAAAATTTGGGTAGCACTAGGGATCACAGGAGCTGTGTGGGTAGCGTTAGCCACAGCGGCTGTTATCTATAAAAATGCCACATCAACGTCAGGGAAGTTCGAGCTTAAACGTATTGGTCGCAGCCAATGGGGAATGGCATGGGCACACCTTGGCATCGCCATCACTGTTGTAGGTGCTACTTTAGTCTCGAACTACGATATTGAGCAAAGCGTTCGTATGGGACCAGGAATCACTCAGCATGTCGCGGGTTATGATTTTACCTTTGTAAAAGAAGTCCCTGTAAAAGGTCCTAACTACACAGCTAACCGGATTTATATGGATATATATAAAGACGGCAAAAAAATTAGCACCCTTCACCCTGAAAAACGTGAGTATAACATTCAAGTAATGAGCATGACCGAAGTCGGCATCGACTGGGGTGTGCTACGCGACTTGTATGTCACAGTTGGCGATCCAATCTCGAAAACTGACTACGCAGTACGTATTACCTATAAGCCGTTTGTGCGTTGGTTATGGTTTGGTGCCATCTTTATGATGATAGGTGGCATATTATCCGCTTCTGATAAACGTTATCGTAAAAAAGTAGCGGCTAAATTTACTAAGCCTGTTCAAGATATTAAACCGACTGGTCAACTAGTAACGGAATAAGGAAAACCATTAACGATGAAAAAATTCATCCTATTTTTACCTTTAGTGACCTTTGCAGTATTAGGGTACTTTCTTTATAAAGGGCTATTTTTGAATCCTCAACAATTGGATTCAGCCCTGATCGGAAAACCCATTCCAGCTTTTGAGCTTCAAAAGCTGGAAGATGAAAACATAAAGCTGACCAACAAAGATCTGATTGGTAAAGTGTCGATGATCAATGTTTGGGGAACTTGGTGTCCATCTTGTAAGTTCGAACATCCGTATTTAATGAAGCTTGAAGCGCAAAACATTTTACCTATCTATGGCATTAACTACCGTGATGAACGAAAAGCTGCGTTACATGAGTTAAAAGTAGTCGGCGATCCTTATGCTTTGAACATCTTCGATCCTATGGGGAAATTAGGTGTGGATCTTGGTGTATACGGTGCACCAGAGACTTTTATTATCGACCACAATGGCATCATTCAATACCGTTATGCGGGGCCGATAGCGGAACCTGTGTGGAATAACACCTTACTGCCTATTATCCAAAAATTGCAACAACAAGCTAAAGCGCAAGGAGCATCATAGTGAAACCGTGGATCATGGCTCTATTATTGTGTGTAGGAACTTTCTTAACTGGTCAAGCCATAGCGACGCCAGTTGATACTTATCAATTTAAAAACCAAGCGAACCAAGAGCGAGGATTGAAGCTGGCGCGTTCTATGCGTTGTCCACAATGTCAGAACCAAGATCTGGTGGATTCCAACTCTCCCGTTGCCCACGACTTGCGGATTCAAGTCTTTAAAATGGTCGATGAAGGTAAGAGTGACGAACAAATTGTTCAATACATGACGCAGCGTTATGGTGACTTTGTTCTCTATAAGCCAAGAATGGATCCCAAAACCTACATACTTTGGTGGGGACCGTTAGGTTTACTTATTTGTGGTGTTATCGTTATTGGATTACTTGTTCGCAAACAAAGAGCGAATAAGACTACTTCCGAAGCATTCACTGAAAGCGATGAAGAAGCCCTTAAAGCCATACTTAAAAGCGATGACAATAAATAAGTCATTAGAAACCTCAATAAAAAAGGGCGATTTCGTTAGATTTCGCCCTTTTTTTATTCATGTTGATGGATATCTAGACGCTTAATAAAAAAAACGTATTTTTCTTTCAAAAAAGGGTTGCGCAAAATTCTAAGCTCCCTATAATGCGCCACCACTGACACGGCACAGCGGCGAAACAGACACTGTTACAGCAGCTAGCAAGTCAGGGTTTAAAGGGCGATTAAGTCACTTTTTAAACGGTCGAAAAAAACTTTAAAAAAGTTGTTGACGACCACAGGGAAATGCGTAGAATGCGCAGCCCTGGCCCGCTGAAGAGAATGCTAAAGCGGGGTGCTGATAAGGCACAATGTTCTTTAAAAATAAGTATCAAGCAAATCTGTGTGGACACTCGCAGAGATAGAAACATCCAGTTATCATCTTCGGATGCTAACAAAAATTCTATCAATGAAGAGTCCGCATAGATAGAAATCAAACTTACTTAGGTAAGACTGATTTCAGACATGCAAACGATTGGCTTTTAATTAAGTTAATCACGACAGAATTCATTGAGTAGTTCATCTTAGGGTGAACAAATTAAACTTTTAATTGAAGAGTTTGATCATGGCTCAGATTGAACGCTGGCGGCAGGCCTAACACATGCAAGTCGAGCGGAAACGAGAGGTGCTTGCACCTCGGCGTCGAGCGGCGGACGGGTGAGTAATGCCTGGGAATTTGCCCAGTTGTGGGGGATAACCATTGGAAACGATGGCTAATACCGCATAAACCCTACGGGGAAAAGGGGAGGCTCTTCGGACTTCTCGCAATTGG
>NZ_ML014760.1 GCF_003675895.1 Parashewanella curva | reverse complement strand
GCTCAAGCAACTGATGGTTTTCCGTCAAGACTCGTCCTTCTTTCTACGCCTGATACGCTTGTCACTCTTCATTCTTTTCAGTTCCACTTACGGCTTCACCGATTAGACGGAGCGATGAGTTTCATCATTGGCTGTGACACCACGTACCTGAGTATTTAGTGACTGCTTCTTGGTACAATTGGTTCAGGCCTTCCCTTAGCTTGTACATCACTAAAGTACTATGCCCTCTGCTGACTTCTTAGTCTCCCTCGATTTACATCACTGAAAACCTAGTCCTTATGGACAGAGATTAAGATCTCCCGAGGTAAGACGTTGCTCTTTCACGTAGTCATGCCTGATTTACTGTTATGCACTTCTTGTCGAGACATTGGACTATTCTATCTAAGGCTAGGTTATCCAAGTCATAACAGCCTACTATCAGGTTTCTGTTCGTCACAGCTACGTTTTGCCATTTGCTTCCTTCAGATTTCACCTCACGATGAACACCCTTGCATAGGCTAACGGTTCCCGCTCGACTGAGCCCGTAGAGGACTTTCACCTCCTAGAACAACGCCATGCTCGGCGCACCTTATCTGTTTACCTTGATCCCCAAGGAAAACAAAGCAGAAGAGATGACGCTGTATATTGAACTAATACAGCAACGACAGGCAGCCTCTCAGCTACGATTGGCGAATAATTGATAATGATTTATTGAATCAAGCGTATGTCCAGAATAAACAAAACGGTGTTTATCCTTCTTACAATGATTTAAACTGAACAGAATTAAGTATAAATTGTCGGCACCTTTGAACAATTGAAACAGAGGTGACAATAAACCGATAAATACCTCAATGGCATCAAGTGAGTCCCAGCTTTATGACTAACACCAATGAAATGATCAAATATGCAGAGCAAAAATGTAAAAAAAGCAATGCAAAGCTAACCCCTAAAAGAAAGCAAGTGCTTACTGGTTTGATCAATTCAAACAAAGCCATTTCAGCCTACGAATTAGCGGATTATTGTAATCAGTACTTTGATGACAAGTTTCCGATCATGACCATTTATCGGATCTTGGAGTTTTTAGAGGAAGAATCATTAGTACACAAGTTACAAACCAGCAATAAATATGTGGCCTGCGCTCATATAGCGTGTGACCACGAACATTTAGTGCCTCAGTTTTTAATCTGTCACGAATGCCAGAAAGTCAAAGAAATTCACATCAATAAGAATATCGTCAATGAGCTTAATGATAATGTCGAACAGGCAGGGTTTAGCATGATCAGTCCACAACTTGAAATCAACTGCTTATGCAGTGACTGTAAACCACTGCAATAGCCAAAAATTAACTATGATGAAATCTCGCTTTTAGGCGCGAATTTTTTTACCACTTTACCCGATACCGCCCACACCAATACGCCACTCCATGCGATAACTGAAAAACCCGCTGGAACACACGCCAGCAAAATAAGCTTGAAGTGTTTGCGATTAAAAATAAGCGCAAGCATGGCGGGTAAAAACCAAAGCACTAATACTGCTATAGATACCCCGATGATCAGTGCATAATTATCACTATTAAAAATCTGGTTAAATAATTCCATTTATTATCCTTAAAAGTTCTTTTGTTTGAAATGATTCATGGCCTGATAGAGATGCTCGGTGATCCCTGATTTATAGTGTTCGTAAATTTCAATCGTCACTTGATCGCTTTTCAATAAATCCATCACATGTTGGTAAAGTTCAACGTCTAAACCTTTAAATTCATCGCCCATGGTTTTTTCGAACATTTGCTCTGTCATCTGATAGTGCTGCTTAACCATCAACTGTACTTCTTGGGAATCTACGGGTTTATCCATCACAGCAATAAAGCCTTGCATCCACCTCTCGACATCTTGATAAAGCGCTTTATTTTCCGCTTTAGACAGTTTCGAAAGCCTTTGATACATCACTGACATTTTTTCATCGCCCGCTTTTTCATTCATCATGTCTTTCCAGCGCTGGGCTTTTTCTTTAGGTATCCCTGAAAAATAAATCTCATAGTTTTCACGCCCCTCTAATACCGCAAGGGTGTCGTTCAAACTGCTGAGCATAGACTGACTCTCAGTTATTCGTTTTTGTAAGAGATCTTGCTGCTGTTTTAATACTGAAATCAGTTCATAATCTTCAGCAGACAAAACATTGGTGATATCAACAAGGCTAAAGCCCAGTTCACGATAGATAAGAATTTGTTGAAGTTTGGCGAGATCGTGCTGATTGTATTCACGGTAACCATTGGCGCTATTGCGCTTAGCTTGCAACAGACCAATTTCATCATAATGATGTAAGGTTCTGACGCTGACTCCAGCCAATTTGCTCAATTGACTGACATTATAAATAACTCTTTGATTCAACACCTTATCCACCCATCTCATTCCTGATATGAGCTATATCATCAGCTATAACGTAGGGTGAGAGTCAAGAGGTTTTATGAATAAATTGACATTCAATCTAAGGCATAGTGAATCAATAAGAATGGTATAACGTTTCTTTGTTAGTCATCATCACAGCAATCCCCCCAACAGCAACACAAAAAACAGCTAATGATCTCTTTTATACTACAACCCTTTTGGTTTTGGGGTGAATGTTTCGAATCTTTGCAATGGTATATTGGACTTCTTTCGCTAAACTGCACAGAGTCTTCCTGTGCTGGTGGGGGTGTTTGATTCTGGAGCGCTGCGTTGCTCCGCACTTTCTCTATGGCTTCTTTTGTAGCAACTGCCGCGGCTCCAGCCATTCCGACTCCTGTTGACATACTATTCACCCATCGCTAAAAAATTTATGGGTAATATATACTTATGCCCTCAGTATGCGCATTAAATCAAGATTAATCTTTATACATATTTTTAATCAACAACGAAAAATCCAGTATGTTGTTAACTTGAGTATACCTCACAAAAAAAGAGGCTATCACAGCCTCTTCTTGTAAGATTAGGGTAGAGTTTTACCACTCTAGCACAAAATTTTTCAGCGAAATCTTAGGGCCTGTTGATCTTTCGAGCTTATTTTTGCAGCGATAAATTGGTTACCTTATGCGGCGGAGTTTGTGCGGTGTAGTTATTCTACATAAACAAACGATAACGCAGCAGAAGTGACCAATTTATGCTGTCTTCGATGCTTTTGAGCACTGCCTGTTCTGTGTTGTGACCAGCTTACTTAGATGGCTAAGCTTCACTGCTCACGCCTTGAACAGAAAAGTGCTCAAATAGCACAAAATTTAAGCCTGAAAGATCAACAGGCCCTAGGTATTATTCCACCGTCACACTCTTGGCCAAATTACGTGGCTGATCCACATCGGTGCCTTTAATTAACGCCACATGATAAGACAATAACTGTAAAGGAATGGTGTAAATCAATGGTGCCATAAATTCATCACAATGTGGCACAGGGATCACCTTCATGGTGTCGTCTGATTCAAACTTGGCGTCTTTATCAGCAAAAACATACATCAAACCACCACGAGCACGCACTTCTTCAACGTTTGAGTGCAGCTTCTCAAGCAGTTCGTTATTAGGTGCAACCACAATCACTGGCATATCGGCATCAATCAGTGCCAAAGGACCGTGTTTTAGCTCACCTGAAGCATAGGCTTCTGCGTGGATATATGAGATCTCTTTAAGCTTCAGCGCGCCTTCCATCGCAATCGGGTATTGGTCGCCACGACCAAGGAACAATGAGTGATGTTTATCAGCAAAATCTTCCGCTAATTGTGCAATGCTGTCATCAAGGCTTAATGCTTGCTCAACTTTAGCTGGCAATGATAACAAACTTTGGCTGATAGCCGCTTGCATGTCATCACTCATACCGTTGTGACGACCAATAGCGGCGGTTAACATCATCAAACCCGCCAACTGAACGGTAAAGGCTTTGGTTGAAGCCACGCCAATTTCAGCGCCAGCTTTCATCATGTACGCCATGTCTGATTCACGCACTAGTGATGAACCCGGAGCATTACAAATAGTCAGCGTTGAGGTGTAACCCATTTCTTTGGCTAAACGAAGTGCTGCAAGGGTATCAGCAGTTTCACCTGATTGTGAGATGGTCACTAACAAGCTGTTTGGGAACAAGTGTGATTTACGATAACGGAACTCAGACGCAATCTCGACATTACACGATACACCTGCCCAGTCTTCTAACCAGTAGCGTGCTGCCATACCTGCGTGATAACTGGTACCACAGGCGATGATTTGCACATGCTTAACATCTTTTAAAAGCTCTGCTGCATTATCTCCAAAAGCGCTATCAAGCACTTGTTGATTGGCAATACGGCCTTCAATGGTGCGCGCTAAAGCTTGTGGCTGCTCATATATTTCTTTAAGCATATAGTGGCGATATTCGCCTTTATCGCCCGCATCATGGGTTACTTCTGATTCTTTAGCTTCACGTTCAACCGCGTTACCGTCAACATCAAAAATACGTACTTCTTGACGCGTAATTTCAGCGACATCGCCTTCTTCTAAAAAGGCAAAAGTACGAGTAACAGGAAGAAGGGCTAATTGATCAGAAGCCACAAAGTGCTCACCGAAACCATAACCAATCACTAATGGGCTACCACTACGAGCCACTACCATACGATTAGCATCGCGACGGTCAATCACTACCGTACCGTAGGCGCCTTCCAATTGCTTTACCGACGATTGAACCGCAGCTAATAAAGTGTCATGGCTTTTCAATTCATGATGAACAAGGTGACAAATAACTTCAGTATCAGTATCCGATAAAAACTCATAGCCAAGGCTTCTGAGCTTTTCACGTAATTCATTGTGATTTTCGATAATGCCGTTATGCACAACCGCAATATCATCATTAGAAATATGCGGGTGGGCATTACGCTCACTAGGTTCTCCATGCGTTGCCCAACGAGTATGTGCGATTCCCGTACCACCCGCCACTGGTGCTTTATTTAGCGCATCAGCCAATTCTTGCACTTTCCCTAAGCGACGAGTACGCGATAAAGAATCACCGTCAATAACCGCAACGCCGGCTGAATCATAGCCTCGGTATTCTAAGCGGCGAAGTCCTTCCACCAAAATGTCTGCGACATCACGTTGTGCGACAGCACCTACGATTCCACACATATGTTTTTCCTTTGTTATTTCTGAGCGGATGCAACCAAAACTTGCACCCCTTGAGATTGAATTTGTTCGATGGTTTCATGAGTTATACCATCATCGGTCACCAAAATATCAATGATGCCCCATGACAGCTCAACGTTAGGTATACGGCGACCTAATTTATTGGATTCCATCACCACCACCACTTGACGAGCCATTTCTGCCATCACATTACTGAGGCCTGTCAGTTCGTTAAAAGTGGTTGTGCCTCGTGCTAAATCTACGCCATCAGCCCCAATAAAAAGCTGATCAAAGTCGTAAGAACGTAATACTTGCTCGGCGACTTGTCCTTGAAATGATCCAGAATGAGGATCCCAAGTTCCACCGGTCATCAATAATGTCGGCTCGTTTTCTAACTCATGGATAGCATTGGCAAGCTTAAGTGAGTTGGTCATCACCACCAGCCCAGTTTTATCATTTAGGTTAGGGATCATACCAATGGTGGTGCTTCCGCTATCAATAATGATGCGTTGATGATCACGAATAAGCTCTGCTGCTTTAGTTGCAATGGCTTGCTTGGTTTCAGAAGTGGTTTGGGTACTCACCATTTCAGAGGGAAGGGCAATCGCACCGCCATAACGACGTAGCAATAAACCGTTTTTTTCTAATTCAGCGAGATCTTTACGAATGGTAACTTCTGATGTCGAAAACTGTTTAGCTAAGGCTTCAACTTGAACTTCACCTTGTTCATTGATCAGGCTAACAATGGTATGGCGACGTTGTTGAGTGTTGCGTCTATTCACAGATGAAACCAATAACTTACGAAACGAAAGATAATTATACTAGTAAAGATCAAAAAAGCGACTTTTTTTAATAAAAAAGCAATAAAGTTTCGTTTCAAAAGTTAAGGGTATAGGAAGAAAAACACATTATTGAGGGGAGGAGCGATGCATCAGTGCATCGCTATTCCAATAAAGAATCGGTTATTGACCCGTTCGATGTATACCAATTGAGAAGCTTCTTTACCTGTATAAGGGTTTATAGATTGATACTCTAACCAACCTCTGCCATTGTTTCTGGCTATTTTTACCATTTCCCGCACCATGTATATCCTATTAGGATCTCGAAGCTTCCAGCCATTAACCCCATTAAGTTGAGCTATCGGATGAGCAAGAAAATTGCCTCGATAATCAATAGCGAACATATGATAGTTCGGATCTGAGAATTTTTTGGCTTTTAACGCCTGAAAATAGGCTTCTCTGCCATTGCTTTTTATATAAGCTTTAGCTCGCTTTATATTTTGTTTCGCAAAGTGCCAAGAGTGAACAAAGCCCTGTGAATTGTCTGTTTCTATTGAAAGTACAGGAGCACTTAATAGTAAGGCTAGCGTAAACGCCACCAGCATTATTGACCATTTTTTCATCTAACATCCTTTTACGACTTAATCTATAGATGTTAAGAAAGTATAGTGAACTCTAGGTATTGTGCTTGGGATTCAGAGTTAGATAAAATAACCTGAGCTCTGTATAAGCAAACCTCTACAGCACAGCTACTTATGCGTATTTCTTCGTTAGAACAGCCCGAAATAGACTGGCTATTACGAACTGTTCAGCCTTGAACTACACAAAATTAGCCGCACTGTAGATTGAATTTATATTTTATTTGTAAAATAAAAACAGTACTGATTTCTTTATAAAGAGCTCAGGTTAAATAGATAAATTTTCACTTTTTCTATACTACATTTAGTAGTGAATTCGACTAACTGGAACTCATTTTAACCTATGGAAGGCAAAGTTAACGCTTCTTCTCCACCAAGTTCGACGCTATCTGAATGGAAAGTTTTATCGACTGATAGTTCTAATAAAAACATCTCAATCGAAATAAGTCTTCAAAGCGGTGAAACAAGAACCTATCAGTTGAAAGCAACTGATATTTCTGCTTTTTTTAGTGATTATATAGATAAAATGGAAGAACAGGCACTTAAAGGGTTCTGTAGCAACATAGAAAGTACGCCACCATTGTATTCTTTGAAGCCTAATGAGAACTCAACCCCCTACCTAAATGGCTTGGTATTTCATGAACAAAAGCTGTACCAATCAATTTTAAAAGCACAGCAACAAAAATTTCCCACAAACAATAACATTGACACAGAGCAAATCAAACAAACCGCTAAAAAACTAGCATTAATCACTTTATTAGCTGAGCATATAGGCATACAACATCCTAGCCAAAAACGACAAATCCAAGCTCTGGCTAATGGACTACACACATTAGCTCACTTAAACATCCCTAGTCATCTTCCCGGACTTTATCAAATCAGTACTGAACTTGGTTTGGTATTAATGATTGCTGAATATGGAGAAACTCAGGTTTATAAGGTGCTAGGCGATGGTGCTGAGAGCAAGTTTTTCAATATTGCTCGCCTGTTTATGAAAGAACAATTGAATTTGTTCCATCCATTTGGAGAGGATCATGCCCTTGAATTATACGATTGTTTTACAGGTGTTTTTGAATGCGCAACAGATATGGGGGCAGGTAGAGGTTTACAGCAAGTATCGCTACAAAAAGCAGGGATGGATGACGTTCTCGCCTGTGATATTGCCCCCTCTCTTATGCCATGGCCAGATGCTAACGTTGAACAAGCGACAGTGGCTACACAATTAAAAATGCATGATACGACAGATCGCCTTTACCTTTGCAGTCAACCTGAACCCGATATGCTCCAAGAATTCATAGAGTCCAATAAATCTTTTTTTGTTTATTTTTCAGGAAATTGCCAGATTTATGCTAAACGTAATGACCAAAACATTCATGCAAGATTATTGAACTTTAAACATTATCCTATTCACCATCCTTTCTCAGCACCATGTTTAGTAGGGTTTAACATGACTAAAGGAGATTTTGCTTTAAAATTAAGCGAGCTGCCTCCTCAATATGTGCTGCCCGCCGATGCAAAAATGCCGTCAACCAATCTTATTGGGGAGTGGTATAAAGCTCCTCCCCAAAACTAGTAGGTTTTACAATCGACAACATATTACTTTGTTATTCATAGCGCAGCTATCATTGAAGGAAGTGCGCTAACCACTTTATACGCAATGTTGGCAACGGTTATCCAAGTTACAGATGTTACCACCAAACCACAAGGTTCTGAGATAGAACTGATCTTATCGCGTCACATTATGATCCAACATGGCGGCGATTTGGGTTACATCAATAATCCCGATAAAGGCGCTTGTTTTCGATTGACCTTTGGTTAACACTCAACCCCAACTGAACACGTTACCTAACTTACTTTTGTTCGATGTGTTTCGTTAATTCAGCTTGCACACTATCTTTATTGTGATTTTTATCTTTATCTAATGAGGTAACGGCTTTATGACCGGTAATGTCTTCGGCAATATGCAGCCAATCAGGGTGCCAATAATAATGGCTTCCTCCGATGCTTTGCCAATTATGTACACCACTTTCAATTTCACCGTTATACACAATATTAAATTTTGACTTCGTCATGCTAGCTCCAAGCAATGTGTTGTACCAACAATATAAGCAAGTGTATAGAAAAAAGGTGTGAGTAAGATCAAAACCCCGCAACGGGTGCGGGGGATAAAAGCCGGGTTACTTTCTCTTGGTTGGGCGCTGCCAGCCTGACAAGTTACGCTGTTTGCTTCGTGCTACGGCTAATTGTTCATCTTCCACTTTAGCAGTAATCACCGAGCCAGCTCCAACTGTTGCCATGTTGCCAATTTCAGCCGGTGCCACCAGCGAAGAATTTGAACCAATGAAAGCACCATCACCAATGATGGTTTTAAACTTATTCACGCCATCATAGTTACAAGTAATAGTTCCGGCACCTATATTGGCTTTTTCACCCACTTCGGTATCACCAAGATAGGTTAAGTGGCCCGCTTTAGAACCTTTGCCTAAGATGGATTTTTTCATCTCCACAAAGTTGCCAACATGGGCATCTTGCTTAAGTTCCGCTCCCGGGCGTAATCGGGCAAAAGGACCAGCACTGGCATCTTCACCCACAATGGCATTTTCAATAATAGAGTACGGCTTAATAACCGCATTATCGGCAATGCTACTGTTGATGATGATTGCACCGGCACCAATGGTGACGTTATTACCAAGGGTAACCTCACCTTCAAAGACGGTATTCACATCAATCATCACATCCATGCCGACTTTAACCGTGCCACGAATATCGATACGACTAGGATCACGAAGGTTTGCCCCCTCAAGCATCAGCTTTTCCGCCTGACGAGCTTGATAAGCGCGCTCTAATTGCGCCAGTTGCACTCGATTGTTCGCACCTTCCACTTCAATCGCCGACTCAGGATGCGCAGTAGCAATATCAATGCCTTCAGCGTGCGCCATCGCAATCACATCGGTCAGGTAATATTCACCCTGAGCATTGTCTGATGATAACTGAGATAACCAAGTTTTTAATTGCTTACCTGGAAGTGCCATAATGCCAGTATTGACTTCACTGATGGCAAGTTGCTCAGCGTTCGCATCTTTTTGCTCAACAATACCCACCACTTTGCCATTGTCACGCACTATACGGCCATAACCTGTTGGGTTATCCAGTTTTACCGTAAGAATGGCTAAGCCATTGTCAGATTTAGCTTCAAGTAAAGCTTGTAAGGTTTGTGTTTGAATAAGCGGCACATCACCGTAAAGTACCAATACGGTATCCTTGTCATCAATGTGGTCATTCGCTTGTGCAACCGCATGACCTGTGCCTAATTGCTCGGCTTGCAACACCCAATTTAAACTGTCATCCGTTACGGCTACTTTTAGCTTGTCACCACCATAGCCGTACACCAAGTTAACGTTTCTCGCGTCAAGCTGGTGGGCGGTATCAATCACATGTTCAACCATAGATTGGTGAGCAATAGGGTGCAATACTTTTGGCAAATCGGAACGCATCCGAGTTCCTTTGCCGGCAGCAAGAATAACAACATTGAGAGCCATGGGAATGTCCTTTAAAAAAATCTGCCGATGATTTTAACGGAATTGAATTTAAAGCGGAAAAGGAATTTGAGGGAAACGATAAAAAATCAGTAAGGTAGCTCACAGAGCCCCCTTACTTGCCCAGTGTAATGATTAGGTTTTAAGGTTCTTTAATCCATTGCTAGCTTCGGGGTGTAAATGCAATGAGCTGAAAGGCTTACCTTGTAAGCTCAACTCAGCTTCTTTTTGCTTAGCTTCCTGCTCAATTAACTCACACTCACGAATAGCAGTCACCAAGTACAATTTATGATTTTTCAATTGCTCATAGGCGGCTTTTTGATCTTCAGATATGTCATCCCCCGGATCGTTTGGCACAACCCACCTTATCATTGAAGAGTCAGTATTTGCGTAAATGCTTTCTGTTTCATTCAGCTCACGAATCAGCTCCTGAAACGCCATCCCTTCTGGGTGTTTCAATAAAAAAAAGTGAACCGCAGGAACAATATCATCAGCCGCTATTGTCCCTGTTTGCTTCCATTCTGCTTCAGGGTCATTGTTAGCCTCTCTCAACCAATCTGTAAATTCTTCGTGCTTTTCATTTACGAACTCTTTGACTTTTACATCTAGGTTTGAAGCGAAACTGTTTCCTTCTTCATCTTGAATATCCAGTAACATGTCGCTTAATTCTTCACTGTATATGACATGACCATCATAGATATAGTCAACGTACCCATCCGTTGATACATTTACTGACATTTCTTCAGCTATATAAGTTGGCAACGCAGCTTTTAATCGTACAAAAGTCTCGTATTTTCCAGCAAAAAGGGGGGATTCAAAATGAGAGTCTTGGATCCTGATGCGTTTTGGTTCATTAACTCTTTCAGTAGCTGTCTTACCAACCTCTTCATAATAAGAGTTAACTAGCGATACATAGAGTTCAGCTAATTCTTGTTTTTGGGTTGTTTGCCCTCTTAAGCTCCTAAATAAATCTTTTATTTTTTCAGTAAAACTTTGCTTTAAAAATGCTTTTTCATTTCCAGTTAGAAGACTTTGCATTTGTTTTCCACTTAAAGCATAACTTCCAGAGCCAACTCCATCTACGGGCATAATAAATACTCTTCCTTGAATATCATGTGATTAAGTGTAGAAGTTAAATCATTTATTAATAAATATATTCAGACAGATTTAATGTTTAGTACTCCCCCTATTCATTATCAATAGATAAAACTTAACTCTGATTAAGAAGCAGATACGCCATATTCAAATTCATTAAATGCCCTTTGAGTTTTGTTATTTCGTTATAAACCCTCCATTCCTCTTCTGGAGCATTATGTTCCGGAGCTGATGGATTGTCTATTTTTTCTGCTGCATCAGAAATGGCATATTCATTTAGCTGTAATTTATTGAGTAATGCTTTAACTTCAACCCCACATGGGTGTTCTGACAGGTAGTATTTGAGTGCGGGAATTAAAGAATCAGCCGAGCCATGGCGGATTAAATCATCTGCAATTTTATCTGCTTCTATACCGGGCTCATTCTCGACTAACCATTTGATAAAATCATTTCGATTGGCTTTGACATGCTGACGCAAATCTTCAGGTAGATGCTTAAATAATGCTTCGCCCCGCTCATTCTTGATATCTAACAATAAATCACCGATATTTTCGCTGTGAAAAACGCTACCATTTACAAGATAATTTACGGTGCCATTTTCAGTGATATCAACTTCAAAAAAATCCTGTAAATCTTCAGGAAGCGATTGCTGCAGCTTTATAAATGTTCCATATTTGCCCTCAAACATATCAGAAGCCAGTGATGGTACCTCCGGTGTAAATACAGACATTTCAGTTTCATCATCAAGTAAAATCTGTTTAAAGTCTGCGACAATTTGCCCAAAATGTGCTTTGTCATCACCACCTTCAGGCGTTTCAAAAAATAACCGACGAAGTATGGATTGAATTTCAACCGATACTGGTTTGTTTTGCGATGGATCTTTACTCCTTGGAGCAGACTTAACGTCTTTCAGGCCATAATTGAGTAATACCTGAGTGCTGTTTTCCAACTTATTCATAACTAAACTCTCCATGTTGTAAGGAAAGTTTAGTTAAAATTGATAATTTTGTGGCATTAAAAAAGGCGGCCTATTGGCCGCCTTTTTTCATTTACCATTGATTTATCTGGCAATGTTCTTCTTGATGGTTTCCACCACGCGAAGCTGTGCCATGGCTTTGGATAACTCCACCATAGCCGCATCAAAGTCAAAGTCTTGTCCTGCATCTGCAATCAAGGCTTCGGCACGTTTCTTGGCTTCATTCGCCGCGTCTTCATCAATTTCGTCGGCACGCAACACCACATCAGCTAATACAGCAACCGAAGTGTGTTGTACTTCTAGCATTCCGCCAGATAAGTAAAACACCTCTTCTTCACCGTCTTGCTTAACGATGCGTGCCATGCCAGGCTTGATTGTGGTCAGTAAAGGCGCGTGACCAGGTTTAATACCCAGTTCACCTTCAGTACCGGTTACCTCTAATAGTGATACCCGGCCATTGAAAATGCGCTTTTCCGCACTCACGATATCAAGATGTACTGTCATGGCTGCCATCCGATCTCCTTAAGAATTAGGCCTTGGCAAGCAAAGCCTAAACTCTATTATTACTTGTTGGCTTTTTCTACCGCTTCTTCGATAGAACCAACCATGTAGAACGCTTGCTCTGGAACGTGGTCATAGTCACCGTTTAGTAGGCCTTTGAAGCCTGCAATGGTGTCTTTCAGAGAAACGTACTTACCAGGAGAACCGGTAAAGACTTCAGCCACGAAGAATGGTTGCGATAGGAAACGCTCAATCTTACGTGCACGCGCTACGGTAGTCTTATCGTCGTCTGACAATTCATCCATACCAAGGATCGCGATGATGTCTTTTAGCTCTTTATAACGTTGCAGTACAGTTTGTACACCGCTCGCTACGTCATAGTGCTCTTGACCAACAACTTGTGGATCTAGCTGACGAGACGTTGAGTCTAGCGGGTCAACTGCTGGGTAAATACCCAAAGATGCAATTTGACGTGACAATACAACGGTCGCATCCAAGTGAGCAAACGTCGTTGCTGGTGATGGATCCGTTAAGTCATCCGCAGGTACGTATACGGCTTGTACAGAAGTAATAGAACCTGTCTTAGTCGAGGTAATACGCTCTTGAAGTACACCCATCTCTTCTGCAAGAGTTGGCTGGTAACCTACCGCTGATGGCATACGACCTAGAAGTGCAGATACCTCAGTACCGGCTAGGGTGTAACGATAGATGTTATCAACGAACAATAGTACGTCTTTACCTTCGTCACGGAACTTCTCAGCCATTGTAAGACCAGTCAATGCAACACGTAGACGGTTTCCTGGCGGCTCATTCATCTGGCCGTATACCATGGCTACTTTGTCTAGTACGCCTGACTCTTCCATCTCGTAGTAGAAGTCGTTACCTTCACGAGTACGCTCACCAACACCCGCGAATACAGATAGACCCGAGTGAGCCTTCGCGATGTTGTTGATAAGTTCCATCATGTTTACGGTTTTACCTACACCGGCACCACCGAACAGACCAACTTTACCACCTTTAGCAAACGGACATACTAAGTCGATAACTTTAATACCCGTTTCTAGAAGTTCTGTGGTGCTTGACTGATCTTCGTATGAAGGAGCGTCACGGTGGATCACGTAACGTTCTTCTTCACCGATGTCACCAGCTTCGTCCACAGGCTCACCTAATACGTTCATGATACGACCTAGTGTGGCCGAACCAACTGGAACTTCAATTGGTGATCCTGAGTTTTCAACCTCGATACCACGACGCAGACCGTCTGATGAACCCATAGCAATGGTACGAACTACACCACCACCAAGCTGCTGCTGAACTTCCAGCACCAGGCCATTACAGGCACCTTCACCAACGATTTTCAGAGCGTCATATACCTGAGGTACAGCATCTTGTGGAAACTCAACGTCCACAACCGCGCCAATTACTTGGACAACAGTACCTGTGCTCATGATTAATCCTCTAAAATTTTTTTTTACCTAGCCTAAACGGCGGCTGCACCTGACACAATTTCCGACAGCTCTTGCGTAATCGCAGCCTGACGGGCTTTGTTGTATACCAGTTGCAGATCATCAATTAGGGCACCTGCGTTATCCGTTGCCGCCTTCATCGCAACCATACGGGCCGCTTGCTCAGACGCAACGTTTTCAACAACACCTTGGTACACTTGAGATTCAACATAACGAACCAATAGTTGATCCAACAATGCTTTTGGATCTGGCTCGTAGATGTAATCCCAATGATGACCGATGTACTCGTCATCTTTTTCCGGTTTTGGCAAAGGTAGTAGCTGTTCGATCACTGGGGTTTGCGTCATGGTATTTACAAACTTGTTAAATACCACGTACAAACGATCCAATTTGCCTTCGTTGTAAGCTTGAAGCATTACGCGTACTGTTCCGATCAAGTCTTCCAACGCCGGAGCGTCACCTAGACCTGATGCGTGAGATACCACGTTACCACCAAACTTTTTGAAAAATTGCACACTACGAGAACCGATAGGACAAAAGTCCACTTCAGCCCCCTTGTCTGTCCAAGTTTTCACGTCTGCCGCAACTTTCTTAAATAAGTTAACGTTCAGACCACCACAAAGACCACGGTCGGTTGACACCACAATGTAACCAACCCGCTTGGCTTCTCTCACCTCTAAATAAGGGTGTTTGTATTCAAGAGAGCCTTGCGCGACGTGACCGATCACCTTACGCATAATATCCGCATACGGACGGCTAGCTTCCATTCGATCTTGCGCTCGGCGCATCTTACTGGCAGCAACCATCTCCATCGCGGAGGTGATCTTCTGAGTGTTTTGAACACTCCCGATCTTAGTTTTAATCTCTTTAGCGCCGGCCATCTCTACTCTCCAATCTGGACCTGAGGTGCCTTAAGACACCTCCTGTTCATTACCAGGTTTGGGTTTCAACGAACTTGTCTAGACCTGCTTTAAGACCTGCTTCGATGTCGGCATTGTAGTCGCCAGTCTCGTTGATAGTCTTAAGAAGATCAGCGTGTTCGCTGTTCATGTATGAGAGCAGAGCGGCTTCGAAGTGACCGACTTTGTTCAGCTCAACACCTTTTAGATAGCCTTTTTCAGCAGCGAAAATAGATACTGCTTGGTCAGCTACGCTCATTGGTGCGTATTGCTTTTGCTTCATTAGTTCGGTTACACGCTCACCATGCTCAAGTTGAGCACGTGTTGCATCATCTAAGTCAGATGCAAACTGAGAGAACGCTGCAAGCTCTCGATACTGTGCTAGTGCGGTACGAATACCACCAGACAGTTTCTTAATGATCTTGGTTTGCGCAGCACCACCTACACGAGATACCGAAATACCTGGGTTAACCGCTGGACGTAGGCCAGAGTTAAATAGGTCGGTTTCTAGGAAGATCTGACCATCGGTAATCGAAATTACGTTGGTTGGTACGAACGCTGATACGTCACCCGCTTGGGTTTCAATGATTGGTAGTGCGGTCAAAGAACCGGTCTTACCTTTCACTTCACCCTTAGTGAACTTCTCTACATAATCTTCGTTTACACGAGCTGCACGCTCTAGTAGACGCGAGTGTAGATAGAATACGTCACCTGGGTATGCTTCACGGCCTGGTGGACGCTTAAGCAGTAGCGAGATCTGACGGTAAGCAACAGCTTGCTTAGACAAATCATCGTATACGATCAGCGCATCTTCACCGCGGTCACGGAAGTATTCACCCATAGAACAACCAGAGTATGGTGCTAGGAACTGAAGCGCAGCCGCTTCAGAAGCCGTTGCAACTACTACGATAGTGTTTTGTAGTGCACCGTGCTCTTCCAGCTTACGTACTACGTTAGCAATAGTAGAAGCCTTTTGGCCTACCGCAACGTATACACAAGCAATGCCTGAGTCTTTCTGGTTGATGATGGCATCAATTGCCATCGCGGTTTTACCGGTTTGACGGTCACCGATGATTAGCTCACGCTGACCACGACCGATTGGGATCATTGAGTCAACGGCTTTATAACCGGTTTGTACTGGTTGAGAAACCGACTTACGGTCAATAACGCCTGGTGCGATTACTTCTACAGGAGAGAAGCCATCGTTATCCAGTGGACCTTTACCGTCGATTGGCTCACCTAGCGTGTTTACCACACGACCTAGTAGACCACGGCCTACCGGTACTTCTAGAATACGACCAGTCGTTTTAACTTTTACGCCCTCTGCCAATCCGGCATAAGAGCCCATCACTACGGCACCTACAGAATCACGTTCTAAGTTCAACGCGATTGCATAACGGTTGCCTGGCAATTCGATCATCTCACCTTGCATAACGTCCGCTAGGCCGTTAATGCGAATGATACCGTCACTTACTGCAACGATAGTACCTTCGTTGCGTGCTTCACTGACGACTTCGAACTGCTCGATCCGCTGTTTAATCAGATCGCTGATTTCAGTGGAATTCAGTTGCATGCTCAAACTCCCAATTACGACAGCAAGTCATCGGTCAGACGCGATAATTTACCGCGAACAGAACCATCAATGACAAGGTCGCCTGCTTTGATGATGACACCAGCGACTAAGCTAGCATCAATGCTGCAATTCAGCTTTACTTTGCGTGCTAGACGCTGTTCTAGTTGCTTGCTGATTTGTTCAAGTTTTTCTTGGCTTAATTCAGTTGCAGAAACCACTTCAGCTTCTACTTCCTTCGCCCAAGCATTACGAAACTCAACAAAAAGTTCAGCAACAGCAGGTAGAACTTCTAAGCGTCCGTTTTCAGCCATTACTTTGATCAGGTTTTGACCATGAGCATTAAGCTGGTCGCCACAAATACCATTAAAAAATTCCGCCAACTTTTGAGGGGCTAAAGAGCCTTTCAATGTTGGAGCAACTTCTTTGTGGTTTGCGACCAGTGCTGCAAACTCAAGCATTTCTGCCCAAGATTCAACGGCACTTTGCTCAACCGCATAATCAAACGCTGCCTTTGCGTAAGGGCGAGCAATGGTGGTTAACTCAGCCATAACTCCACTCCCTTATCAAATTTCAGCAACCAGTTTTTCAACAATGTCACTGTGCGCGTCTGGATCAATTGAACGTTCAAGGATTTTTTCAGCACCTTGAATGGCTAGAGAAGCAACTTGCTTACGCAGTTCTTCTTTTACGCGATTACGTTCGGCTTCAATTTCTGCGTGACCCTGAGCAATGATTTTTGCACGCTCAGCATCAGCCTCAGCTTTAGCTTCATCAACGATTTGAGCTTTACGCTTGTTAGCGGACTCAATAATTTCGTTTGCACTAGCTTTGGCTTCTTTTAGTTGGTCAGTGGCTTTCGCTTGAGCCAACTCTAAATCTTTTGCGGCGCGATCCGCATCAGCTAGACCGTCAGCTATCTTCTTCTGGCGCTCTTCAATTGCAGCTAGAAGAGGTGGCCATACATACTTCATGCAGAACCACACGAAGATTGCAAATGCTAACGTCTGCCATAATAGAGTGATGCCGATATTCACAACAGCCTCCTAATTAGAGTTAAGACAGAAGCGTGTGTTACAGCATGCCACCTAATGGGTTGGTGAACAGCATGAACAATGCAATACCCACACCGATCATAGTTACGGCGTCAAGTAGACCCGCTACGATGAACATCTTAACTTGAAGCATAGGAGCCATTTCTGGTTGACGAGCAGCGCCTTCCAAGAACTTACCACCTAATAGGCCGAAACCGATTGCAGTACCTAATGCACCCATACCAATCAGTAGAGCAACAGCGATTGCTGTCATACCTAAAATCGTTTCCATCTTTATCTCCGATTCTAAATCTAATTTAGTTGTTTGATTTAGTTAAAAATTTCTTCAGCAATCCTTAATGATCTTCATGTGCCATGCTTAAGTAAACAATGGTCAACATCATGAAGATAAACGCCTGCAGGGTAATAACTAAGATATGGAAGATTAACCAACCTAAGTGTAAAGTCACACCTAGAGCGGATAGAGCCAAGTTAGTACCGTACATCAGCGCAATAAGGATGAAGATCAACTCACCCGCGTACAAGTTACCGAACAAACGCAAAGCCAATGAAATTGGTTTAGCGATGAGTGTTACGGATTCTAGCAGGAGGTTGACTGGTATCATTGCCTTATGGTTAAAAGGCTGTAGTGTCAGTTCTTTTGCAAAGCCTGATACACCTTTGACCTTAATGCTGTAATAAATAATCAGCAAGAACACACCTAAAGCTAAACTGAAGGTAATGTTAAGATCCGTTGAAGGTACCACTTTCAAATATGGAACACCCATTGCCATAGCTAACTCAGGTAGCCAGTCAACAGGAATCATATCCATGAAGTTCATCAGGAAGATCCATACGAAAATGGTTAACGCAAGAGGTGCAATCAGAGCATTTTTACCGTGGAAGGTCTCTTTAACACTGTTGTCGACAAACTCAACAATCATTTCTACAAAGCATTGAAGCTTTCCAGGAACGCCTGTTGTCGCTTTTTTGGCAACACTGCGGAACACCCACAAGAAAAGAACACCCAAACCTACCGAAAAGAACAATGAATCAACGTGCCACGTCCAAATCCCCTCACCAGCGGTTAAATTGGTAAGGTGATGTTGGATATAGCCCTGCGGTGTTAGCGCTTCACCAGATGCAGCCATGATTCATCCCACTTAACTTTGCTTGAAGTATAAAGGTGCCGTCCAATGCACCATCAACGCTAATAAATAACCGACAAATACCGGCATAAAACCGAATTTGAACACACTAAATATCAACGAGAATAACGCTATTGTCAGCAGCAACTTTACCGCTTCCCCCCAGTAAAAGCTTTTTAAGACTTTATCTGCTTGGCTTGCTCCCGAACGAGAGAAAGCAAGGGTTGCGAACACAAAATTAGGAACTACAGCAACAAGGCCCCCCGCAAAAGCGGCGATCCCGTATTGTAATTCCCATACGATAGAGAAGATGATAAAACTGACGACAGACACCACAGCTTGAGCCAAAACCAATTTATAGGCGGCACTACGGCCACGACGAGCTAAAATCGCAGTCAAATTACCCTCTCCATTTCCATACTTTTTTTATCGATATTGCCAATGAATTTTTTATTCAAGGCGATTCAGACAAAAAAGCTGGCGAAAGTATACCGGAGTGGGGTTTCAATGCAACTTTGTAAACACGAAAATAACGGGTTTGCAATCAGAACAGTGGTAAATAGGCTGTCAGATCACATTAACAATTTGATGGAAGGTGATGTAGTAAGTGTAAACAAATGAATAACTAGTCGTTTATGTCCGCTTATAAACGACTAGTTATTATGATATTAATGAATTTTACTTAAGATGCCGTCAAGCTCTGACAAATCTTGATAATTAATAACAATTTTACCTTTGCCTTTACTGTTATGACTGATTGCCACTTTCGCTCCCAATCGTTCAATCAGCTGTGCTTCTAGGCGTTCAATATCATTGTCTTTTTGTTTGGCTTTTTGTTCTTTTTCTGGGCTTAAGGCTTTATTCACTAAGCGCTCGGTATCGCGAACGGTTAAATCTTTAGATACCACTTGTCGAGCTAACGTGGTTTGCAACTCCCCCTCAACCGCCAATAGCGCGCGAGCATGACCCATATCTAAATCACCGTGCTCTAATAAACGTTTAACAGGATCAGTTAACCCGTTTAAGCGTAATAAATTAGTCACAGTTGTACGAGATTTACCAACAGCGTCGGCTACTTGTTGGTGAGTTAATTCAAATTCATTCAATAAGCGTTCAAGAGCAATGGCTTCTTCCATGGCATTGAGATCTTCACGCTGAATGTTTTCAATTAGGGCAATGGCAACCGCAGATTCGTCTGGCACTTGTTTAACAATGCAAGGGACTTTTTCAAGTTCGGCTTGCATCGATGCACGCCAACGACGCTCACCTGCAATAATTTCATATTTTCCACTTTCGAGCTTACGTACCACAATCGGCTGGATCACGCCTTGAACACGGATGGATTCGGCCAATTCATCAAGGGCATCTGGAGACATGTCTTTACGTGGTTGGTATTTTCCCGGTGTGAGTAAATCAACATCAAGACGCATCAATTCATTATGACCTGGAACAACTTGAGTCTGAGCTTCTGTTTTTTGCTCCGCTTCTGTTTGCGCTTGCTCCAACTTTTGTTGAGATACTCTGCTGGTACTCAGTAAGGCATCCAGTCCTTTACCTAATCCACGTTTTTTCACTGTCATTTTGTTTCCTTAAGCCGTCGCTTTTTGCTCACTACGGCGAATGATCTCACCTGCCAATGCTAAGTAAGCTTTAGCACCTGCACTAGATTTGTCGTAATACATAGCTGGCGCACCAAAACTTGGTGCTTCAGCTAAACGCACGTTTCTTGGGATCACAGTCCGATATACTTTATCACCAAAGTGTTGTTTCAACTGATCAGACACATCATTAGCTAATCGATTACGGGGATCGTACATGGTGCGTAAAATCCCTTCAATGCCCAAGCCCGGGTTTACCATCGCCGCTAACTTACTAATGGTATCCATCAATGCCGTTAACCCCTCAAGCGCATAATATTCACACTGCATTGGTACCAATACGCTATCGGCTGCAGACATGGCATTAACAGTTAACATGTTCAATGACGGTGGACAGTCGATAAAAATAAAATCGTAGTCATCTTTAACTGGCGCTAATGCATTTTTTAACCGCACCTCTCGAGCAAAAAACTCCATTAACTTAATTTCGGCCGCCGTAACATCACCATTTGCGGCGATCAGATCGTACTTACCACTTGAATTAACTACAACTTCTTTAAATGGCGTTTCATCTACCAACAAATCATAAGCCGTGCGTTTCACGTCGTACTTATCGATACCGCTACCCATGGTGGCATTGCCTTGAGGGTCAAGATCGATTAACAGTACTTTGCGTTTAGTGGCCGCCAATGACGCCGCTAAATTCACACAAGTGGTTGTCTTTCCTACGCCACCTTTTTGGTTCGCTACAGCAATAATTTTTGCCACATTCCTGTCCTATTTTGTCTGTAACTTCAGTAAATGTCGTTGTTCATCTAAACGAGGTACTTGTAGTTCTATGGTGTCAATGACATGATAACCATCAGGGATCTGTGCCATTTCATCATCGGTTAATTGCCCTTTCAGGGCATAAAAAATACCTTGTTCATTCGGTAAATGATGACACCAATTTAACATATCTTTGATCGATGCAAAGGCTCGACTTAAAACCCCATCGAATCCTCGTTCATCTTGATAAGCTTCTACTCGGCTTTCCACTGACGTGACATTGTGAATGCCAAGTTCAAACTGCACTTGCTTTTGAAAGCGAATGCGCTTGCCAAGACTATCAAGTAATACAAATTCTTTGTCTGGATTTAAAATAGCTAACGGTAACCCAGGTAATCCTGGACCAGTACCAACATCAATGAAACGTTGTCCGGTTAAGTAAGGTGAGACGACGATCGAATCGACAATATGCCTTGTGAGCATTTGCTTAGGATCACGCACCGAAGTTAAGTTATAAGCTTTGTTCCACTTATCAAGCATAGCAATTAAACCTAAAAGTTGCTGCTGTTGTTGCTCGGTAACGGTTAATTTTGCCGCTTGAAGATCTAACGCCAATTGCTGCTTTAACTCTGATGTCATGCTTAGACTCACCAAATCCAGTTAAAAAGAGTAAACAGATATTATGAAGCTCTACAAACAACAAGGGAAGACATTCGTCTTCCCTTAGTGCGTTTTTTCGATATTTTTACAAAAAATTAGCTGCATTTCCGTAAAAGGCCACGTTTTTTCAGATGTACTAATAATATTGAAATTGCCGCGGGGGTAATTCCCGATATGCGTGACGCTTGGCCAATGGTTTCTGGCTTGGCATCATTAAGCTTACCTATCACCTCATTAGATAATCCAGGCACTTCTTGATAATCCAGATCTGACGGTAAACCGGTATTCTCATTACGCTGCTGTTTTTCAATTTCTTGCTGCTGACGCTGAATGTAACCAGAATACTTCACTTGAATTTGTACTTGTTCCGCCGCTAACGGGTCTTCTAGTGCTGGACCAAATCCTTCAATCGAAGTTAGCTTGTCATAATCCATTTCTGGACGACGCAACAATTCCTCAAAGGTGGCTTCACGGGAAATTGGCGTATTTAAATGTGGATTCAACTGATCAACCAACTCTGAATTTGGATGTACCCAATGGCTACGTAAACGTTGCTGCTCTTGCTCAATCGCTTCTTTTTTGTCACTAAAGGCTTGCCAGCGGGTATCATCTACCAAACCTAGCTCACGGCCTTTTTCAGTCAAACGCATATCAGCATTGTCTTCACGCAGCAGCAAACGATATTCTGCGCGGCTGGTAAACATACGGTAAGGCTCTTTAGTGCCTAAGGTTGATAAGTCATCAACCAGCACACCAAGATACGCTTCATCACGACGTGGACACCATGACGCTTTACCTTGTACTTGCAAAGCGGCATTCATCCCAGCTAATAAACCTTGAGCTCCGGCTTCTTCGTAACCCGTAGTACCGTTGATTTGACCAGCGAAGAACAAACCATCGATGTATTTGGTCTCTAGTGAGTTTTTTAGATCTCGTGGATCAAAGTAATCGTATTCGATGGCATAACCCGGACGAATGATCTGAGCATTTTCCATGCCCTTGATGGATCGCACTAAGTTTAGCTGTACATCAAACGGTAAGCTGGTTGAGATCCCATTTGGATAGATCTCATTAGTATTTAAGCCTTCTGGTTCAATAAAGATCTGATGAGAATCTTTGTCAGCAAAGCGCATGATCTTATCTTCAATCGATGGACAATAACGCGGTCCAACTCCATCGATCACGCCAGAATACATAGGGCTTCTGTCTAATCCACCACGAATAATGTCGTGGGTTTGCTCATTAGTATGAGTGATATGACAACTGATCTGCTGCGGGTGTTGATCTACATTGCCTAAAAACGACATCACAGGCAAAGGATCATCGCCCTTTTGTTCAGCCATTTGCGAGAAGTCTAAGCTATTAGCATCAAGGCGAGGTGGGGTTCCGGTTTTTAAACGCCCCATACGCATTGGCAGTTCTTGCAAGCGTTTTGCAAGACTGATTGATGGTGGATCGCCGGCGCGGCCACCACTGTAGTTTTCAAGCCCAATGTGGATCTTGCCACTTAAAAATGTGCCTGCTGTTAACACTACGGTTTTAGCACGAAATGCTAATCCCATTTGGGTAACCACCCCAACAACGCGATCGTTTTCAATCACTAAGTCATCAGCGGATTGCTGAAATAAACGTAAATTAGGTTGGTTTTGTAATATTTGTTGGATCTTGGCTCGATACAAGCTTCGATCGGCCTGAGCACGAGTAGCTCTAACTGCTGGGCCTTTACTTGAATTTAAAGTTCGAAACTGTATACCGGCATAGTCAGTAGCAATGGCCATCGCACCACCAAGCGCATCGATCTCTTTAACTAAATGTCCTTTACCTATACCGCCAATGGCAGGGTTGCATGACATTTGACCCAAAGTATCAATATTATGAGTCAATAATAGGGTTTGCGATCCCATTCTTGCTGCCGCTAAAGCGGCTTCTGTTCCAGCATGGCCACCACCGACTACGATGACATCAAACGCTTCATGAAACTGCATTTCACACCTTTAAATTTGCGGTAATACGCGATAACGATCGTTGACATCATGAGAATTATTTTTCAGTTCGATCAGGATGTCTGTAAGGGAGGTATTTTATCACGTTACCCACAATGAGTGAATGATGAAGTGAAATCGAATTTGATCAACGGATCCGCTATATAATATATAAAGATCTATATAAAGATCTTTTATTATTACTTATTATTAAGTAACACGATCTATGTGCATAACGAAATAAAATGTATTTATATCAATAGGTAAGGTGTTACTGGATCGTGTGATCAGCTTGCGATCAATCCTCAAATAAGCTGGGGATAGATCTGCATGTTATCCACAGGGGCGATCATGTTCCTTTTTGATGATGATCTTATTCCTGCTTGATCAGAGCTAGATCCAAGTTTACCCACAGAGTTATCCATAGTCTGGATAACTCGTGAATAAAGGCGATCTAAGGTGTGGGAAACTTGAAATGAAATACAGGAAAGTTAGGCTATTTGATCTTTCCAGCTTTCTAACCAACTGATAGCGGTATCTTCTGGCAGGTTTTCGTCTAAAACATCGATCTGGATCTTATCCACAATAGCAGTGGCACCGAGCTGTTGAAAACCTTGGATCAAAATTTCAGGCCCTTGGCAAAAAGTATCGTAACTTGAGTCGCCAATGGCACAAATCGCAAAATTTACTTGGCTTAGATCAGGTGATTGATCCATTAACTGTTGTGCGAAAGGTTGGATATTGTCGGGTAACTCACCAGCACCGTGAGTTGAAGATACTACCAACCAGATGCCATGATGAGGGATCTCATCAAGGTTAGGTTCTAGATGTTGAGTGACATCATGTTGTTCTAATAATGCGATTAACTCATCTGAAACATACTCAGCACCGCCCATTGTTGTACCAACAATTACTTCTATTTTTGCCATTTAATTTTACCTACAAGTGTTATCTAACTGCATCTTAGCATTGAAAACTTATGTAATTCGATATTAGATATGAGATACAGTGAATGAAATATTCTTCATAATTTATGAGTCGAGTATGAAGTCTTTAGTCATAACATTGATGGTTTTGGCCTTGGTGGGCTGTCAGGCTAATCCAATGAAAGATAAGCCTTTAGCTATCAACTCATCCTTCCATAAAGTTCTAAATTTAACCTCTGGTCAACATATTGTGGTTGATGTTCCTCAATATGAAGCTGCCAGCATTGGTAGTTATAGCGTGTGTTTGTATGGTGTTGCCGAGCCTAACTTTCCGTTTGATAATTTTACAACTGGCTTGATCCAACCACGAGATGGGGTGGTAATAGCGGTAGATATCATTGAACAATCCAATTCACAAGCTGTGATCCAAGTAACCATACAAAGTGTTGGCAGTGGTGGTTATCGGCAAAAAGATCGCTATCGAATTTATGGCAATAATCTTAATTTTATAAAATCGACATAACATTATTGTGTTGAGAGTAATTCTCTGTTTTTAGAACTTATTTTTCCAATTGGAGTCTATTAACTCATGGTAAATGAGTGTGTGTAAATTGGATGTTGAAGTAGAATGGATGATAAGAAACAAGGAAGTATTTGTGGAGGTGAATACACTTCGGATTATATCAATTTTAAGGCGATAAAGGGGTCTGCTGTTGAAGAACCTATAACGACTCGCGAATCACAACCCTTATTAAATATTAAGTATATTGCGCTAGCTCTGACATTAAATAGTCTTTTTGTTTTCGTTCTCAATGTGAATATTGTCGCTATTCAACCTCAAAAAGTGGCTCTTGCGGAAGCAAAAAATACTCGATATGTTCATTCATATTTGTACTTCACTCAAAAAGAACTCACTTCTGAGTCATTGCATCAACCTGAAACGTTAACCGTAAAAGAAAAGGTGGTTTCATCTAAACCTGTTTCGCAACCCCCTACAGACTCCAAAAATAATCAAAAAGTGGTCAACAAGATAACTCTTGGGACATCTTCAAAAGTAACGCCGTCAATACCATCAATAGAGAGTATAAAATCGGCGACAAGATCTTATTTACAAAGAAAGCAGGTAGCAGAACTGTCATTGGCCGCTGGCCACTATGCTGAGACACAAACACAGCTAGGTACGTTAAGTGAGATGACACCGTCAATGGAATCGGCATGGGTTCCCAAAGCAGAAAAATTTGAAGATAAAAGGCTTATTCACTCTGTGGTTGATCCAAATAGAATTGTTAATGAAGGGCATGAATGTTGGAGAGTGATAAAAATAGGGAACAGATTAAAGCCTGATGCTGAGATCCTTGGTTATAAATTTAAATGTGGGCTTACAGATACTGAAAAAGCACTAAAAGCTGCGATGAGTAATAGAATACCCAAATGAGATATTGGTTAGCCTAGGGCAACCGCGCGAGTGTTTAAATTTCGTCCGCTACAGTTAGCCCAGCCTTTAAAACCTTTTCGAGATAATCTGTTTTCATCCAAGCTCGCTTTCTTTTTGTTGGGATGCTTATTTTTGTTTTTTCTTTTCTCAACATATTTAAAGAAGTTTGCCTCAATATTCCCCAGTTCTCGGCACCGTTGTCTTTGTATATTTGGGATCTGTCTTCATTCATACTGAGGTCAAGTACCCAGTGCAGACTATTCTCAACAGCCCAATGTGCTCGAACAGCTTCGGAGAACTTTTCTTCTGTCAGCTCTGCTGAACTAATGTAATAACGATATTCTAAGCTTGGCTCTTTGCCTTTTGAGTCCCTTAAAAACACGTTCTTTTGGTGTTTGTGGTTCACCCATTAGTGTTAAAGCATCTATAGGAAGATCAAGGTATTGTTGATATGCCGTTTTCTGATGACTGAAAATCGCCCTATGATCTCCGTCACTTTGTTGAATGTCTTTCCAAGTAAGTTTTTGTATATCACTCCATCTTATTCCAGTCATGCAGCTAAATAGAAAGGCTCGTTTTAATACATCGTACCTACACTCTGCTTGAGAGATGGCTTTTATTTCTGACTCAAACAGATAGTTTCGTTTATTTTGATCTGGCTTGATGCTTTTTATTTGGTGTATAGGGTTTTGTTTGATTATTCCAAAACGATACGCTTGGGATAGGGTGGCTCTGACTTTATTGAAATAACTGGATGCTGTATTTTTAGAAAGTAACTTATTGGATTTGGTGGTGGCAACATTGCAGAGGTAATCACGAAAGCCGCTGAGTAGGCACACATTCATTTCTTCAAAAGTTCGGTCAATGGCTTTAGTGTATCGTTTAAGGTGAATCAGTGAAGATACCCAGATTGAGTGATTGGAAATACTGCCTGTTTTTTCCTTTTCATCTATAACTCTTTGCATATAAGCATAAAAGCTTTGCTGTAGCCTATCCTCATTTTCAAAATCTTTTTTATTTTGAGCTAGCTCGACAAGGGCTCTCGCCCTGATCTTTTCGGCAAGCTCTAAGGCTTTGCGGTTATGATCTCGTTGGCTTTTGTCTTTAGGGGGTTGGTATACGTATAAGTCTAAGGATTGGCGTTTTCTTCTTTGGATGCGCTTTCCTGTGTGATCCGTGGTTGTTCCATAGTTTCTGGTGAGAAACTGCTTTTGCCGTCCTTGGCTATCTGCTGATTTACGTTCGATGGCAAGTTTCATAGTTTTTTCCTCATGTTACGAAAAGTGTTCCACCAATGCTCCACCAGTTGCAGTTGGTGGGGCATTGGTGGAACACTTTTAGCAAAGAAAGGAAACTAAAGAAATATCAGTAACACATTAACTATATGGTTATATTAGATATTTTAACTTTGTTTAGTTCTTTTTTTTCTTTGTTTTACCTATCTATTTACCAATACAGAAGGACGAGAAAATTTTGCCTAAAAGATCATCTGAGGTAAATTCTCCGGTGATTTCAGACAGTGCCATTTGGGTCATTCTTAGCTCTTCAGCCAAGAGTTCACCCGCCATATAAACATCAAGTTGCTCTTTACCTTGCAGTAAATGCTGTGTTGCCAGATCCAAAGCTTCTAAATGACGACGACGGGCAATAAAGCCACCTTCAAGATTACTTTGATAACCCATCAAGGTTTTTAAATGCTCTTTTAGGCTATCGACTCCTTCACCTGTTTTAGCTGAAATACCAAATACAGGATGATCTTTGGATTCGTTATCGTGAGCGCCAAGAGTCTCTTCAGTAATATCCGCTTTATTGCGAATGACGGTGATACCAAGGTTTTTAGGTAAGCGATCGATAAAATCTGGCCAAATATCGTGAGGATCGACCGAATCTGTGGTAGTACCATCGACCATGAATAACACACGATCGGCGCGGTCGATTTCTTCCCATGCGCGCTCAATCCCGATTTTTTCAACCGCATCTTGAGTATCACGAAGACCTGCTGTATCAATGATGTGTAGTGGCATGCCATCTAAATGTACGTGTTCACGCAGTACATCGCGAGTCGTACCTGCAATGTCTGTCACAATGGCTGATTCTTTACCTGCTAACGCATTCAATAATGATGATTTACCTGCGTTAGGGCGACCTGCAATGACGACTTTCATGCCTTCACGCATAATAGCCCCTTGTTGAGCACTGGATTTTACGCTGCTTAAACTATCAATGATTTGGTTAAGCTTGTTGGCAATTTTACCGTCACTTAAAAAGTCCACTTCTTCATCGGGAAAATCAATGGCGGCTTCGACATATAAACGTAAGTTAGTGACATCGTCCACCAGCCGGTGAATGTGATTAGAAAATTCACCTTGCAGAGAGTGTAGGGCACTTTTAGCGGCTTGTTCACTTGAGGCATCAATGAGATCGGCTATGGCTTCGGCTTGGGCTAAATCCAGTTTGTCATTCATAAAGGCTTGTTCACTGAACTCACCCGGTTTGGCGGTGCGTACGCCCTGGGTTTCTAACACGCGTTTGATCAACATATCTAGCACAACTTGACCGCCGTGACCTTGAAGTTCAAGCACATCTTCACCGGTAAAGGAGTTGGGACCTTTGAAAAATAACGCGATACCTTGATCAATTACGCTATGGTTTTGTTGTTTAAAATCACAATAATCAGCGTAACGCACTTTAGGAACATGACCTAATACAGATAGAGCAACTTGCTCAGCTAATGGGCCTGAAACTCGAATTATGCCAACCCCTCCACGACCGGGTGCGGTAGCTTGGGCAACAATGGTATCTGTGGTCACGGTACTTTCCTGTGATTTGTCTATGTGGAATGCAAGATAGCGATAATACGAACGACAACAGAAGCGTACATCCTGTAACGGACGGTTGTCTTATCGAATTATCACTATCATCAATATTATTTTTATTAATACCACTTGAATGGAAATAGTATTAATAAAAAAGGCGACTAATAGCCGCCTTTATATTATCACTTAGCTAATGCTGATTTTATTACTTATTTTCAGCTTTTTTAGCCAGCTTAGCGTAAATGATTTTTTGCTGAGTGATAGCAACTAAGTTACCCACTACCCAGTAAAGTACGATCCCTGAAGGCATCCATAAGAAGAACACCATAAAGATAAGTGGCATGTACTGGATCATTTTTTGCTGCATTGGGTCCATTTGTGGCGACATAGGCTGCATTTTTTGCATTAGCCACATGGTTGCCCCCATTAATACAGGCAATACATAGTATGGATCTTTAACCGATAAGTCGGTGATCCACAGCATGAATGGTGCATGGCGCAATTCGTAACTTTCAATCAACACCCAGTAAAGTGCGATGAAGATTGGCATTTGCAGCAGGATAGGTAAACAGCCACCCATAGGGTTTACTTTTTCTTTCTTGTACAATTCCATCATTGCCTGACCCATCTTTTGACGGTCATCACCAAAGCGTTCTTTCAATGATTGTAACTTAGGTTGTAAGTCACGCATCTTAGCCATTGAAGTATATTGCTTTTTGGTGAGCGGGTATAAACCACCACGAACCACTAAGGTGATCAAAATAATCGCAACGCCCCAGTTACCCACAACCGATTGGAAGAACATCAATAACCAGTGGATAGGTAGAGCCAGCCACCATAGGAAACCGTAATCCACCACAAGGTTTAAGGTTGGTGAAAGCGCGGATAGGGCTTCTTGATCTTTAGGCCCAACATAAAACTCAGATTTAATGCTTTGAGAAGCACCAGGCTGAACGTCGTATACCGCACCACGGAAACCGATATTGGCTAGGCCACCGGCACTGGTGCTGGTATAAATGCTATTTTTGTCACCAGCAGGCGGAACCCAAGCTGAAACAAAGTAGTGTTGCAACATTGCAACCCAACCACCTAAGGTGTGTTCTTTAAGTGGGTTTTTAACAAGCTCATCAAACTTATATTTTTCGTAGCGTGTATCTTGGGTTGAGAATGCAGGGCCACGATAAGTTGGCATCATCATGCTAGTTTCATGATCTTGAATGCTTTCTTTTAGTTGACCGTACATCTGAACTTGTAGCGCTTGGCTTGAAGTGTTGTTGATGTCATAGCTCACACCAACGTTAAATTTGCCACGGGTAAAGGTAAAGGTTTTTACGTACTTTACGCCGTTTTCTGCTACATAAGTCAATGGTACTTTAAGGGTATCTTCACCATTTTCGAGCTGATAGCTTGGTTTGCCGCTGCTAAATGTTGCGCGACCATTTACGCTATCAATACCACCTTTACCAATCAAACCGCTTTGGGCAATGTAAGTAAAGGTTCGGTTTTGATGCAAAATAACAAATGGTTCGTCTTTACCTTGCTCAAGTTTATGAGATACCAAAGCGGCATAAACGATGTCACCACCAACAGGATTAATTTTGACATTAAGTTGATCTGTGGTTACTTCAATTAATTGTGTTGAAGCTGTAACTGAAGTCGGTACGGAATGCTCCGCTTCAGGTACATCAGAAGTACCAGCATGATTAATAGCATTGCCAGTGGTTTGGGTTTGCTGTGCGGTTTGTGTGGGTTGTGGGTTTTTATCCACTTGCCACTGTTGCCACAGTAAGAAGCTCACAAGCAGCAGACCAATTAGCAATATATTGCGTTGAGATTCCATAGCCTATTTGTTACACCTGTCGTTTTTTTCGGGGACGGGATCACTCCCGCCGGGATGTAAAGGGTGACATTTTAATATGCGTTTGATTGCAAACCAACTCCCTTTGAAAAATCCGTGGATTTTTATTGCATCAATAGCATATTGGGAGCAGGTTGGGACAAAGCGGCATCGCGGTCCAAGTAGTGGACTGATCACAATTTGGTAGGTACGAACGAGTGTTATGCCTATCCATTGTAACGGCGACATAGCTTTCGCCATAATTTTTCCACCAATTTATGTAGAGCAGCGTTATCCATTTTAGTTACACCATGACGAACCAACACCACAATGTCAATGGCTGGCAAATCATGTTGATGACAACGAAAACTGTCACGAATGATACGCTTAACTCGATTTCGAGCTACGGCAAGTTTCACCTGCTTTTTAGGAACCGTTAAGCCCATACGAGGATGATTTTGATCATTACTGACCGCTAACAGTGTTATTTCAGCAGAAGAAGCCTTGATAGGATTAGAAAAAACAGTGGAAAATTGAGCGGGAGTTAACAGACGTAACTCCCGCGGAAAGGTTTGTTGTTTATCTGCCATTAAACATTAAGCAGATAAACGAGCGCGACCTTTAGCACGACGACGTGCTAAAACCTTACGACCACCTACAGTAGCCATACGGGCGCGGAAGCCGTGAGAACGCTTACGCTTAAGGTTGCTTGGTTGGAAAGTACGTTTACTCATTTTGGCAATCCGTCTTTAATCTATAGTTAAGCTGACTTTTAGCCCTTTTCTATATAAATAGAACAGAACCTAGGGTCAAAAAGAGGGCGAATTGTAATCACTTTATGTTTGTCCGTCAATATGGAAGCAAAATAAGTGTTAAAATAATATTCACTGTCTCTTTCAGGGGATTAGAGAGGATCACTAATAGTTGTGGATAAGTCTGTGTGTTAGCACTACATCTAGTGATCTGATCGCAAAAATAACACTTTAAAAGAACAAGTCGTTTGATCGTGACTGATCACAATTTATAGGGCATGGTTGGCACAGATCAGCGAATAGGTGATCTTTTGTGATCGAAAAAGATCTCGCTGGTTTTCACCTTTTTGATCTATCTGGGGATAAATGCATTTAAAGATGGCGATCTTCGACGACAAACTATAGAATATTTAACCTTTCGGGTGATCATTTGGGGATGAAATAAGTGGCAGTTTCACTTTGGCAACAGTGTATCGGGCGACTGCAAGATGAGCTTCCTGCTCAGCAGTTCAGTATGTGGATTCGACCGTTACAAGCTGAAATGGATGGGGAAACCTTGGTGTTGTATGCACCAAACCGCTTTGTGCTGGATTGGGTTAGGGATAAATACCTCAGCATTATTAATCAATTCTTTATTGAGCAGATGGGAGCCGACGCTCCGAAGTTACGCTTTGATATCGGCAGTAAGCCGGCGGTAAAAACGCCTTCGACAGTCAGTGCTGCACCTGCTGTTGAGCCTAAGGCTGCGAAACCTAAAAAATCAAACTCGGCGTCACCTCAAGCGGCAAACCCAAATCATCGTAGTAATATCAATCCTACGTATCAGTTTGATAATTTCGTAGAAGGTAAATCAAACCAGTTAGGTAAAGCAGCAGCTTTGCAAGTAGCTGAAAACCCTGGTGGTGCATATAATCCGTTGTTTTTATATGGTGGTACTGGTTTAGGTAAAACCCACTTATTGCATGCTGTGGGCAATGGCATTATCAAAAACAAGCCTGATGCTAAAGTGGTGTATATGCACTCTGAGCGTTTTGTGCAAGATATGGTCAAAGCCCTACAAAATAATGCCATTGAAGATTTTAAGCGTTATTACCGTAGTGTTGATGCGCTGTTTATTGATGATATTCAGTTTTTTGCCAATAAAGATCGTTCCCAAGAAGAATTCTTCCATACCTTTAACGCCTTGCTTGAAGGTAATCATCAGATCATCCTTACTTCAGATCGTTATCCTAAAGAAATTGATGGCGTAGAAGATCGCTTAAAATCCCGTTTTGGTTGGGGCTTAACCGTTGCCATTGAACCCCCTGAGCTTGAAACTCGTGTGGCGATTTTAATGCGTAAAGCTGAAGAAAGTGGCATTGTGTTGCCAGATGAGGTGGCGTTTTTTATTGCTAAACGTTTACGTTCTAATGTTCGTGAGTTGGAAGGGGCGTTGAACCGTGTGATTGCCAATGCCAACTTTACTGGTCGTCCAATTACTATTGATTTTGTGCGTGAAGCGTTACGAGATTTACTGGCGTTACAAGAAAAATTAGTGACGGTGGATAATATTCAAAAGACGGTAGCGGAATACTACAAAATTAAGATGGCTGATATGTTGTCTAAGCGTCGCTCCCGCAGTGTTGCAAGACCACGACAGGTAGCGATGGCCTTAGCGAAAGAGCTGACCAACCAGAGTTTACCAGAAATTGGCGATGCCTTTGGTGGCCGTGACCACACTACGGTATTACATGCATGCCGTAAGATTGCGCAGCTGAGAGAAGAAAGCCACGATATTAAAGAAGATTACGCCAATTTGATCCGTACGTTATCGTCTTAGCTACAGAATATTGTCGTTAAAATAAACACTAAGCGAAGTGATAAAGACGTTATTTCTGTCGAAGCTAGTGTTTATGAATTAATTGAATAATAATAGAATTACTTTGTCGATCACGACACGCAAAATCCAAACGCTATAAGGTAACCATCAGGGAGCTAGACATATGAAATTTTCTATTGATAGGGATGCGCTATTAAAACCATTGCAATTAGTCAGTGGTGCAGTAGAAAAAAGAAGTAATATGCCTATCTTATCTAATGTTTTAATGGAAGTTAGTGATAACTTACTTCGGGTTACAGGTACTGACTTAGAAGTGGAGTTGGTGGGTGAAGCAACTCTTAACACAGATGCAGAAGAATCACGCATTACCGTTCCAGCCAAAAAGCTATTAGATATTGTTAAATCTCTTCCTGAGCAAACCGAACTTCACTTTGAACTTCAAGAAAGTAAAGCTTTACTTCGTTGTGGTCGCAGTCGTTTTTCATTAGCGACATTACCGGCTGATGAATACCCAAATGTAGAAAGCTTTGATGCCGATATTGAGTTTAGCCTTAAGCAAGGTACCTTAAAAACCGTGATTGATTCGACTCAATTTTCGATGGCGAACCAAGATGTGCGTTATTACCTCAACGGTTTGTTGATGGAAACCGATGGTAGCGTCCTACGTGCGGTTGCTACTGATGGTCACCGTTTGGCTCTTAGCCATAAAACCGTAGAAGCGTCATTACCTGAAAAGCAAGTAATTGTGCCTCGTAAAGGCGTAATGGAAATGCTTCGTTTGTTGGATGATGAAGATAAAGATGTCACCATTGCCATTGGTGATAATGCTATTCGAATCACCACAGATACGGCGGTATTTACCAGTAAATTGGTGGATGGTCGTTTCCCTGATTACCAACGTGTACTGCCAAAAGGCGGCACCAAAATGGTGATTGCCAGTCGTAATGCCTTAAAGCAAGCCTTATTGCGTGCTTCTATTTTATCCAATGAAAAGTTCCGTGGTGTTCGTATTGCCATTGAGTCAGGCTTGATGAAAATCACCGCCAATAACCCAGAGCAGGAAGAAGCGGAAGAAATGGTAGATATTGATTATGACAATGATCTATTGGAAATCGGCTTCAATGTCAGTTATCTATTGGATGTGCTTAACCATATTCGTGCCGAAGATGTCCGAATTACCCTTATTGATAACAACTCCAGTGCACTGATTGAAAACCACGAGGAAGAAGATTCCATGTATGTGGTGATGCCAATGCGCCTGTAGTGGCTCATTTGTCTATTAGGCTGTATGAGTTTAACTCAACTTAATATCCATCAATTTCGTAATATTCATTCTGCTCGGCTGCAATTTGACGCCGGGCTGAATTTAATTTGTGGTGAAAATGGCAGCGGTAAAACCAGTGTGTTGGAAGCCATTTATTTTTTGGGAATGGGGCGCTCGTTTCGAAGTCATCTTAGCCAGCGTGTTATTCAATTTGATGCCAATGAACTGACGTTATTTGCCGAGCTTAATCAGCCAGAAGGCAATATGAAGTTAGGGTTAAGACGTTATCGCAGTGGTGATATTGACGTTCGCTTACAAGGTGAGAAACTTAAGCGGTTATCCGAACTTGCCGAAACGCTGCCAATTCAAGTTATCACCCCAGAAAGCTTTTCTTTATTATTTGAAGGTCCGAAAGCCAGACGCCAGTTTATCGATTGGGGAGCATTTCATTCCGATCATCAGTTCCACGGAGTTTGGGGAAACGTCAGACGGATTCTCAAACAACGTAATCAATTACTTAAGCAACAAGCCAGTCAAGATACATTAAAGGTTTGGGATGCGGAGCTGGTTCGTTATACTGAAGCTGTCACAGAGATCAGAAGTCACTATGTTGACTCGTTAAATGCGGTGTTAACAGGTATAATTGATAAGTTTTTACCTCAGGTCGAAGTTAAGATCAGTTTTACTCAAGGTTGGGATAAGAAAACCCCTTATGCTACCGTGCTTTACAGTCAATATCAGCGGGATTTAGCCGCCGGTCACACCAGCAGTGGTGCTCATAAAGCTGACTTGCGATTACGGGTAGGGAATCTACCAGTACAAGATGCGTTATCCCGAGGTCAATTAAAGTTACTTGTGTGTGCGCTTCGTATTGCACAAGGCAAATTATTAAAACAGCAAATCGACAAAAGCAGTGTGTATTTGGTTGACGATTTGCCGTCGGAGTTAGATAGCAAACACCGACAATTATTACTATCGCAGTTATTAGAAACCGAGGCACAAGTGTTTGTTACCGCCATCGAACCGACTGCGATCACGGATTCGTTACATAGCCCTCCAGCACAAATGTTTCACATGGAACAGGGAAATGTTACGGTTAAGGACGCCACTTCATTGTGAATGGTTTAGGTTATTATTGAGAGAATAATATGTCAGAGAATAGTTACGATTCTTCGAGCATTAAGGTACTAAAAGGCCTTGATGCAGTACGTAAACGACCTGGGATGTACATCGGTGACACCGATGATGGTACAGGTCTACATCACATGGTATTCGAAGTGGTCGATAACTCCATCGACGAAGCCTTAGCTGGACACTGTAGTGAAATCACCATCACCATTCATGCCGACGGCAGTGTTGGCGTAAAAGATGATGGTCGTGGTATTCCGGTTGCAATTCACCCAGAAGAGGGCGTATCGGCGGCGCAGGTGATCATGACGGTATTGCACGCCGGTGGTAAATTTGACGATAACTCTTATAAAGTATCGGGCGGTCTACACGGCGTTGGTGTTTCGGTTGTAAACGCCTTGTCTGAAAAACTGCAATTGACCATTCGTCGTGATGGCAGTGTCTACGAGCAGTTCTACCACATGGGTGAGCCTGAAAAAGAAATCGAAATCATTGGTGAAACCGATAAAACCGGCACCGAAATTCGTTTCTGGCCAAGCAGTGAAACCTTCAGTGACACACTTTTCCACTTTGATATTCTGGCTAAGCGTGTTCGTGAGTTGTCTTTCCTTAACTCTGGTGTCGCAATTCGTCTGGTTGACGAGCGTGACAACAAAGACGAGTTCTTTAAATACGATGGTGGTATTGGCGCATTCGTTGATTACCTTAACCGCAACAAAACCCCTGTTAACAAAGATATTTTCCATTTTGTGGCAGAAGGTAAAGACGGCATTGGTGTTGAAGTCGCGATGCAATGGAACGATGGCTATCAAGAAAACATCTTCTGCTTTACCAATAACATTCCACAACGTGACGGTGGTACTCACTTAGCCGGTTTCCGCAGCGCATTGACTCGTAACCTAAACAGTTACATGGAACGCGAAGGCTTTAATAAAAAAGGTAAAACCAGCGCCAGTGGTGATGATGCCCGTGAAGGTTTAACCGCCGTTATTTCGGTTAAAGTGCCGGATCCAAAATTTAGCTCACAAACCAAAGATAAATTGGTATCAAGCGAAGTGAAGTCAGCGGTTGAGCAAACCATGAGCGAAAAGCTTAATGACTTCCTATTGGAAAACCCAGTCGAAGCCAAATTAATTGTGGGTAAAATCATCGATGCCGCACGTGCTCGTGAAGCGGCGCGTAAAGCTCGTGAAATGACCCGTCGTAAAGGCGCATTAGATTTAGGTGGTCTGCCGGGTAAGCTGGCGGATTGCCAAGAGAAAGATCCGGGCCTTTCAGAAATCTACATAGTGGAGGGTGACTCTGCAGGCGGTAGTGCTAAGCAAGGTCGTAATCGTAAAAACCAAGCGATTTTGCCGCTAAAGGGTAAAATCCTTAACGTAGAAAAAGCGCGTTTTGACAAGATGTTGTCATCACAAGAAGTGGCCACCCTGATCACCGCGCTAGGCTGTGGTATTGGTCGTGATGAATACGATCCAGATAAGACCCGTTATCACAACATCATCATCATGACCGATGCCGACGTCGATGGCTCGCACATTCGTACGCTGCTGTTGACCTTCTTCTTCCGTCAAATGCCAGAGCTCATTGAGCGTGGCTATGTATATATCGCTCAGCCACCTTTGTATAAGGTGAAAAAAGGTAAGCAAGAGCAATACATTAAAGATGAAGCGGCGTTGACTCAGTACTTAACCACGTTGGCATTAGATGGCACCAGTATTCACCCAACTCAAGGCGCTCCGGGGATTTCGGGTCAGCCATTAGAGAACATGGTGAATCAATACCGCCAAGTAGAGAAGATCATTGAGCGTTTAGATCAGCGTTTCCCAAGCTTTATTACTGAGCGTTTGTTGTATCAAACCAACGTTCAACCACTTCTCAGCGATGAAGATAAAATGACTGAGTGGGTGAATCGCTTAGTTGAAGATCTTACCAACAATGAGTCAGGTGGCGTATTATTCTCAGGCAATGTGATCTTTGATTCTGAGCGTCAGGCGTATTTACCCAACCTCACTATTCGTAAACACGGTATTGACACTAGCTATCTGTTTAGCTTTGAGTTCTTCCAATCCAATGATTATCAAATTATGGCCAGCTTAGCGGCGGATATGGAAGGCTTAATTGAAGAAGGCGGCTTTGTTCAGCGTGGTGAAAAACGCAAAGACGTGGCTAATTTTATTGAAGCGCTTGATTGGTTAGTGAATGAAGCTAAACGTGGTTTATACATTCAGCGATACAAAGGTCTGGGTGAGATGAACCCTGAGCAGCTTTGGGAAACCACCATGGATCCAGAGACTCGCCGCATGCTGCAAGTGACCATTGAAGATGCTGTTGGCGCAGATCAACTGTTTACGACCTTGATGGGCGACCAAGTAGAGCCACGTCGTGACTTTATTGAGTCTAACGCGCTTAATGTAGCGAACTTGGACGTGTAAACCCGTTTCAAGTTAGTCGACGAGGTATGCGTCGACGACCAACAAAAGGGATCTGTTCAGATCCCTTTTTTGTATCTGGACATAACATGGATATTTTACTGTTCGGTAAGTCTTGGTGGCCTTCTTTTGTCTGTAAATACTCTTTAAAGAGCTTTTTGAGCATTCTACTTTTACTGGTGGGCCAATATTTTTCTGCTATTCCCCATGGGGTATACAGTTCTACAGTCGTTTCATCAACACGAAGCTCAAGCCTAGCCATTATATAGACATCATTATCAAGCAATTTTTTAATGGCTACTTGGTTAGCAGTTAATGCTGCAATATGAATCGGGTAGCAATTGTGTTCGTCTTTTAACGATAAATTACAATTGAGTGCGCGTCGTGTGCTACCCGACATTCGAATAGACAACAGCAGCTGCAATGCACTATTGCTGTGATTGGCAATGGCTAAGTGGAGTGGAGTTACCTGTCCACTTATTGAAATGGTGTGTTGATTGACATTAAGTAACAAGGTCATAGAAGCCGCTTGATTTATTTTCGCTATGGCAATGTCATAACTGAGTAATGCGGCTAACGATTCGTAATCATTGTTTTGTGCCGCAATATGTAATGGTGTCACTCCGTTTGTTAGTAATGCGGCTTGCATAAAGCCAGGATTATGATTCATTAAACGATGAATGAGACTCGGCAGTTTAGCTTGTGTTGCCAACATTAATAAGTTTTTCTTACCTGTTTCGATTGTTCTAAGGCCTTTGTCCCACAACAGATCGATAATCTCTTGGTGCTCAAAATAAATGGCAATGTGCATTAAGTTATGCCCACTTTGAGATAAGGTCTGCACATTGAGTTGTAAAGGAGTAAGAGGTTTAAAGCACAATAAAATAAGTGCTTTTTTATTGCCTAATTTTGCTGCTAAATGTGCAGGGGAAAAGCCTTTTGCATCAAATGATATGATTGTTGATTCAAGATTTTTTTGCGTTAATAACCATGCCAATACATGATCTTGCCCAGTCTCTACCGCAATATGAAAAATAGTCTGCTTTGTATTTTCAACGTATTGCTCGCAACAGGCTCCGTGAGCCATCAGACGTTTTACGCAATCCAGATTCCCTTGTTTTACCGCATAATGTAGTGGTGTGTAGCCTTTAGCATCCACCACATCTATATAGTGCTCCGCTTGAAGAAGATCAGAAATGATGGCTTGTTGATCATGATAGCACGCGTGGTGCAATAGACTTTGATCACCAAGACCTTTAAATGACTGCCAGTTTGGAAGTTCGTTTATAAGGTACGACAGATGTTCTTTATCCCCACATTGGCAACAGGCAAAAAGCAATGTGCATTGAAGTTCTGGGTTATTGGGTTCTTTATCAAGCCAAGCGGTGATGTCCTCGCAAGTAGAAAGATGAATAGCTTCAGGATGTTGGCGTAGGAATAGAGTTATATTAATTAACTGTTTCCATTTTAGAGATAAACGTATCCAAGATAAAACGGTGTCTTTGGAAAGTGCTAAGGGAGAAATGACTTCTCTTTCGTCATTTGTCAATGAAGAGCACTCTTTACTGTTAAGCCATTGAGCCATTTCCATCTCATTTTCATTGCCTTTCTCGGATAAGAATGTTTTTACTACTTGTTTAATGGTTGTGAGGCAAAAAGGGAATGCTTGATACTGGCTTAACATGGTGGTAAAGCTATCCATTATTGCCGCCACTGTTGTTTCTGATAATAACTGCCAAAGTTGTTGATTACATTTCCATAATGATTCTAATTGAAGGCGGCTTTGTTCTTGTTCGTATACCACATCATTTAAGCTATTGCGTGCAATATAAGATTGTAATTCTTCATGTATCGTAATCATCCTATCAATTCCATTTTTAGTTTTTTGAGGTATTGATAGTCCCATTTGGATGGTGTATGGGATTTCAGAAGAAGCAATGGGTGCTGTAGAGGTTATGTGTAAAATTAGCTCTATTTCTGCTAGTGAATGTATCGGTGTTCCTAAACCAGTGATTGAGGATATTACGCTATTAAGATCAAGCCCTTTTTTTACTCCGAGTAGCAACATTACTGCACATTGAGGTTGGTAGACAAAACAAAAGAGGAAGTTAATCTGGCTATTTGTAAGCTGCCAAGAGTTTGGGGTGTTCTTATGGGTAAACAAGCAATCCTTAAGTTCTTTCAACATTATCAACATGGCGCATTGCCAGTCATAATTTTGTACAATAGAGCCGTCTAATTGATTGATATCATTCAGTAGTGGCTGAATAGAAATCAATGAGTTAAGTACTATCAGTTGGTTTGTTATTGCTTGAGGGATCCTATCAAATTGTGATTCGTCATATTTCTCAGCCATGTTCCCCAATTCTACAGGAGAAATCCGAACCGAAGTGGTATCACTGCTTACTGTTGCCATGTTGTCATTTGTGCTGTGTTCGCTCACATAGAGTATTTTGTATTAAACAGACTTAGGTAATTTAACTGAACCTTTTGTGAAGTAAGTTTAATGGAAATAAGTTGATGTAATTTGCTGATCAAGCTTATCTTTTAAGAGTAGCCATGCTCAAAAAACATTCACCTTATGAGTTTGAATACTATCTATACTCGTGATACTTGAAAATGCAACTTTCAGGGCTTATTCAGCGTTGTATTATTCGAGGCGTGAAAGTGCAGAACTAGCGGGCTAATTCAAGCTTTCACAACAAAGAAGAATCAATGCTGAAAAGCCCACGTAGTGCGAGTTTAATTGCCATTTATACTGCGTTAATTTCCTTTGTAATAGAATAACTATTACTACAGGTAAGTGCCTTGCCTAAATGTCAATTAATTCTCGCTGAAATCCTGCATCTTCAGGTATCACGAGTATATATTCAAAATGAGGAGTTAAAGATAATTATGTCCACAGGAGCTGTAGGTGGTCAATCTGTTAGCACCAGGTTTGATAAAACTGATGATGAATTGACATCGGCACAAGATAAGAAAGAAGAGTTAGCACTGAGTTTTGCAGGTATTTCTCAGCCACAAGGGTTAACTGAAAGCTATAAAAATGCTATGCGTAATGATGTTTATCGTGCTCTAGTAGCCTTTGAGGATAAAGCTCAAGCAGTCGCACTAGAACTGTTACTTATTATTGGTCACGATACGTGTTCATCAAAAAGTAAACTTCAAGCTTATGGGCAGTTACTAGAACTAGTTAAACCTGCATTTTGTGATCATTTCAGCTTACAACCATTTGAGAACGGTTCAATATTGCTTCAGGTGTTCCATATCGAGCAAACTCTAGTGGATTGTGATCTTGTTGAACAAACTCTCTCATCAAGCACCACTGAATCTCTAGAGCTACCAGATTGGGAGTACGTCGATAGTGTCATGACAGTGGATATTGAATTTGCGAAGCTTAAAGCTGACTGTCTTCCTCTGAATAAATATTTCAAAAGCACCCAATTGAAGAGGGTTAAATGGCTTTTTGTTCAATTTGCCAGTGATGATACACCTGCTTATCAGAGGTATAACGCCTACGAAGAACTCAAAACTCATTTGGCTGATCCCAGATACGTAGCTCTGTTTTCTTTACAACCGTTAAAGCCATCAATAAATAAAAGTGAACCTGTAATCAATGGCGCGAGGATGCAAATAGGTCAGCTTGTTCGTGTTGTTGAAGATCGAGGTGCCGCGACATTACAGCAAGAATTACTTAAGTATTATCAGACTAGAGGTTCAGCATTCTTTGATAAACAGTTCAAAATAGATTTACCTCGATGTGAATATACCTTTATTTCTCCAGATGGTGGTGTAACTGTGATGGAGCGAGGTGATGAAAATGCCCAGAGTAAATATGAACGGGTAGTGGCTGCTGAAGTAAGTAACCCATTTCAAGCTGGTTTTAAAAAAATGTTGGCTTGTCAGTCTTTTGAAGGCGATGTTTTTAGACATTTTAGCAATGGCTTTGCACAAAAGCATACTGTAAGAACTAAAGTGTTTTCCATTGTTTCTGAGCAATGCCATCTATTTGAGTTTCATATCGAGTCCAAAACCCCTGCAGAGCTGCTAGAAGATAATAACTTATTTGAGGTTATGACGGCAGACGTAAAAATATTCGTCGGACTGAATGAGATCACTTGTTTCGGGGAAGTATATCGAGAAGGTGCTTTTGATCCACTCAATAATATGAAATCAATAAAGTATCGAGAGCCTGATGAGATTGGTCAGCTCTACTTTGAAGATTACCTCTTCACTGAAGAGTTAAAGCCATTAGCAGAAACGAATCGAACAGAGTATCAAAAAGAGTTGTACCAGATTATTGATGTACCACTGACTAGCCGTACAAAAAAAGGAAAATAACGGGCATCGATGGATGCCCATTGGTAACAAAATTAAGATTGCAGCAGTGAAATATCCGCCACTTGCAAGAATAAAGTACGTAAGTGGTTCAGAAGGGCTAAGCGGTTATTCTTAAGCGCTTCATCATCTGCCATCACCATTACATCTTCAAAGAAGGTATCAACATTAGTACGCAGTGCCGCCAATTGATTCAGCGCCGCTTCATAGTTACCGTCAGCAAACAGAGGCGTTAATGCTGGCTCTAGTTCAGCCAATTGTGCCGCCAGTTTGATTTCAGCATCTTCCGCTAGCAAACCTTGATTGATTTCACTTGAGCCATCTACTGCATTTTTCGCCAGAATGTTTGATACACGCTTGTTGGCTGCAGCAAGTGCCGTTGCTTCTTCACGTTGTCTGAACTCAGATACCGCAACAATACGCTTATCAAAGTCTGCTGGCTGAGTCGGTGTGCGAGCAAGAACCGCTAAAATTACATCGACATCAACGCCTTTGTCTTGGTACCAAGAGCGGAAGCGTCCCATTAGGAATTGCAGCACGTCATCGTGAGTATTGTCATTGCTGACGCTTTCACAATGAAGCTCAGCGGCTTTGGCAATCAAGTCCACCAAATCTAATGGCAGCTTGTTCTCAACGATAATACGTAAAATACCAATCGCAGCACGACGCAGGGCAAATGGATCGGCCGCGCCTTTCGGGGCTTGACCAATACAGAAAATACCCACAAGCGTATCAAATTTCTCAGCTAACGCGACGGAGCAAGAAACCAGCTCTGTTGGTACGCGATCGCCAGAGAACTTAGGCAGATATTGCTCTTGCAAAGCAACAGCAACCGCTTCGGTTTCACCGTCAAGGCGTGCGTAGTGCATGCCCATGGTGCCTTGAGTATCAGTAAACTCCATCACCATTTCGGTCATTAAATCAGTTTTAGAGAGTAGACCCGCACGAGCAGCATCGTCTTGATTGGCATTTAATAAACCGGCAATGTAACCAGATAGAGCACTGATACGATTAACACGGTCTTTCAGCGTGCCTAATTGCTTTTGGAATACCACGGTTTCTAAGCTTTCCAAACGTGATTCTAAGCTGCGTTTTTTATCAGTGTTAAAGAAGAACTCCGCATCAGCTAGGCGAGGGCGGATCACCTTCTCGTTACCGTCGATGATTTGCTGTGGGTCTTTCGACTCAATGTTGGTCACAAAGATAAAGTGCGGCAGCAAGTTACCGTCGTTATCAAATACTGGGAAGTATTTCTGATCGCCTTTCATGGTGTACACTAAGGCTTCTTGTGGCACGTTTAAAAAGTCATTTTCAAAGTTGGCTTTAAGCACGATAGGCCACTCAACCAATGATGCCACTTCATCTAGTAGCTCATCAGTCAGCTCAGCAACACCACCTAACTCTTTAGCCGCTTGTTCAGCCCCTGCTTTAATAATGGCTTTACGCTCAGTGTAATCCGCCATTACCTTACCGGTTTCTTTTAGGGTTGGTAGGTAATCATCAGCATGATTTAGTTCGAATTCACTTTGACCCATAAAGCGATGACCGCGAATGGTACGTGCTGTCTTGATGCCTAATACCGTGCCATCAATAGATTCAGAGCCTAAAAGCATAGTTACGGTATGCACAGGACGAATAAACTGTGTGGTATTGCTGCCCCAACGCATAGGTTTTGGAATCGGTAATTTATCCAAAGCACGCTGGGTCATATCGGCCACTAATTCGCTGGTGGCTTTACCCGTCACTTGTGCTTTGTGTAGTAGCCATTCGCCTTTGTCCGTTACTAGGCGCTCAGCGTCTTCAACACTAATGCCATTACCACGAGCCCAGCCCATCGCGGCTTTGGTTGGGTTACCATCAGCATCGAACGCACTGCTTACCGCTGGACCGCGTTTTTCAACGATTTTATCGGCTTGCGCTACATCTAAGTTTTCGATACGCAAGGCTAAACGGCGAGGTGCAGCAAACCAGTTGCCGTTATCAAAGCTTAATTCGGCTTTGTCTAGCTCTGCAGTAAAGTTTGCTAAAAACGCCTCAGCCAGTGTTTTCAGGGCTTTTGGTGGTAACTCTTCGGTACCAATCTCAATGAGTAAGTTTTCTTTATTCATATTTTATTACCTCATTACTTACACATTGGGAAGCCAAGCGCTTCACGTGCGGCATAGTAAGCTTCTGCTACGCCTTTCGCCATGGTGCGAACACGTAGTATGTAGCGTTGACGTTCGGTGACCGAAATTGCATGACGAGCATCAAGCAGGTTGAATGCGTGTGACGCTTTCATTACTTGCTCATAAGCTGGAAGCGGAAGTGGCTTTTCAAGCTCAAGCAGCTTGTTGCACATTTCTTCGCACTTATCGAACGTCGCAAATAGGAAATCAACATCAGCGTGGTCGAAGTTAAACTCAGATTGTTCGACTTCGTTTTGGTGGAATACATCACCATAAGTAATACGACCCATTGGACCGTCTGTCCACACTAAGTCATATACACTGTCTACGCCTTGAATATACATAGCAAGACGCTCAAGACCATAAGTAATTTCACCAGTAACAGGGCTACATTCAAGACCGCCCACTTGTTGGAAATAGGTGAACTGACTCACTTCCATGCCGTTTAGCCAGACTTCCCAGCCAAGCCCCCAAGCCCCTAAGGTTGGTGATTCCCAGTTGTCTTCAACAAAACGAATGTCGTGAACTTCAGGATCTACACCTAATGCTTTAAGTGAGCCTAAGTACAGCTCTTGAATATTGTCAGGTGACGGCTTTAGTACCACTTGGAATTGATAGTAATGTTGCAGACGGTTTGGGTTTTCACCGTAACGACCATCAGTTGGGCGGCGTGATGGCTGCACATAAGCACTGCTCATTGGCTCAGGGCCGATTGAACGCAAGAAAGTTTGTGGGTGGAAGGTACCAGCCCCTACTTCCATGTCTAGTGGTTGAATGATAGCGCAACCTTGCTGCGCCCAGTATTCTTGCAGGGTGAGAATAAACCCTTGAAACGTTTTTATATCGTGATTGCTGCTCATTACTGTCGCTATATAAAGTGGTAGAAAATGGTTTCGATTATACCTTCATGGTATCGTTCTGAGTAGGTTATTTTCTAGCTTTATGATCCTCAAGGGAAAATTTATTTAAATCTTCAATTCGAGTCATAAGGTAGAGTTATTGTTGCCGAAGCCTTATTTAAACGCCAACATAAGCGCACGTCTGATAGGCAGGATGCCTGAATGCTGTGGAGCACATGGATGTGCGAGAACAGCCATGTGCTGACGACCGTAACATCCTGTTACGAACGGTTGGCTTATTAAATAAGGCTTCTCATTATAGGTTGCCTATGTTTCACTAGTTAAACTACTAATGATTGTACTGGGTGCTTTATTAAGCTAGCTGGTCTGAACTTGAGTATTTAAGGGAAAATGGAATGACAAAGATACGCTGCGCTTGGGTGAGTGACGATCCTATCTATCAGGAATATCACGATAAGGTTTGGGGATGTCCGGTTTATGACTCATTAGAACTGTTTGAAAAGCTGTGTCTTGATGGACAACAAGCTGGTTTGTCTTGGATCACCATTTTAAAAAAGCAGCAAAATTACCAAAAAGCCTTTGCCAACTTCGACCCGTATAAAATTGCTGAGTTTAGTGAAGCTGATGTTGAACGCTTGATGCAAGATAAAAGCATTGTCCGCAATCGGTTAAAGATCCAATCCATCATTCGCAACGCCAAAGCCTATATCGCCTTCGTCGAGCAGGGCAATGACTTCTCGCTATTTCTTTGGGAGTTTGTGGGGGGGAAGCCAATCATCAATGAATTTTTATCATTAATGGAAGTACCTGTTGAAACGCCTGAGTCTCAAGCGATGTCAAAGGCGTTAAAAAAACTTGGGTTTAACTTTGTTGGCCCTACGATTTGTTATGCTTTTATGCAGGCAGTGGGAATGGTGGATGATCATACGTTGGATTGTTTTTGTCGAAACTCATAAAAAAGGGTGTTTCACGTGAAACACCCTTAAGATCTAACTACAGTAAGAGATTACTTACTTTCAAAGAAAAACGGCTTGCGTTTTTTCATATCACCATTAAGTTCATTCATGGTTTCGGCATCATAGAGCTTACCGTTGACCATGGTGTAAACCACTTTGTCGGTGTCACGAATGTTCTCTAATGGATTTCCATCAATCACCATCAAGTCAGCCAGTTTGCCTTTTTTAATGCTTCCAAGTTGATGATCAAGAGCAAAGGTTTTGGCTGGGTTAATAGTCGCGGTTTTCAGAACTTCCATATTGGTCATGCCGCCTTGGGCGAACATCCACATTTCCCAGTGTGCCGCTAGACCTTCGCGTTGACCGTGCGCACCGATGTTGGCAACGACACCAATATCATTCAACTCTTTGGCGACCTTAACGACATTAAAGTGATTGTAGTGTCCATCAGGCGCTTTGGTACGACGCATAGAACGAGAGTTCAATAATTCAGATGGCACATACTTAGATAGGCGAGGGTGCTCCCACACATTGGTTTTGTCGTACCAATAATGCTCTCCTGAAATACCACCGTAAGCGACAACCAATGTTGGGGTGTAAGAGGTATTCGATGCCTTCCACACTTGCTTAATATCGTTATAGATTGAAGCAACAGGCAGTGAGTGCTCTAAGGTTGTATGTCCATCCACAATCATTGATAGGTTGTGTTGAAGTAGCGAACCACCTTCAGGAACTACCATCATATCCAATTCTCGAGCTGCAGCGATCACTTGCTGACGTTGATTACGTCGTGGTTGGTTATAACTTTTCACTGTAAAGGCACCAACTTTCTTAAGACGCTCTAAGTGGAACTTAGCATCATCTAATGAGTCAACGTGTGAGGTATAACCTGGGCCATTTGCACCATACAAAATGGTACCAGTTGAGAAGATACGTGGCGCAGCAATATTACCGGCTTTTTGTTGCTCGGATGCGGCAAATACTTCCGTCGTATCATTGGATGGATCGTGAATAGTAGTAACACCTAATGCTAGGTTGGCGTACATCATCCAGTTTTGCTGAGGAATGATTTCATTACTGCCTTGAGAGCCATGAGCGTGAGCATCGAACAGACCCGGCATGATAGTCTTACCGCTGATGTCGATAACTTTAGCGCCTTTAGGGATACTTAATGAGTTATCACCAACTGCTTCAATATGATTGTCTTTTACAATCACAATACCGTTGTTAATGACCTTGTCACTTTCCATAGTGATGACTTGACCGCCCACAAACGCGACGGTTCCACGTGGAACATAAGCGTCCTTTTTGAAACCAAGGTCAGTAATAGTGGCTTCAACTTTTTCATCATCTTTGGCTTTGGTGTAATCGGTATTTACCTTCGCTTGATAAAGCTCTGGGCCTAATGTCCAATACAGTTGGTTGTTGTCTCCACCCCAACTAATGCTTTCACCAGCACGGGTACTCAATTGAGTAACAGGTAAATTAGTGGCACTAGGGCCAATATTGATGGTTTCACCGTGCTTAGCAAATGGAGTGACAAACACCTTAAAGCGCTCTGCAAAGGCTAGGTTTTTTCCATCAGGTGAAATGCGGAATTCTGTGGCTAACTTGCTGGTATAGTGCGTGCGCTTTTCATGACCGTTTAAGTTAATCGATGCAAACTCTGGTGTTTTACCATAATCCATAAAGTAGACACGCTCATTGCTACTTCCGAATTGTGGCTGATAACCACTGCTGGTAATAAAGGTGTTTTTCTTACCTTTAATATCGACTTGATATAAACCTGGCTCTTGTGACCAAGTTTTAGAAAGCAAACGTCCGCCACTGGCTTTACGATAGACAATTGTTTTGCCGTCAGGGGAGAACGTTGGTTCAACAAATTTTCCTGGCTCATCGGTTAATACTTTTGGCTTACCGCCTCTGGCGCTGACAACACGAACACTGCCTTGCTTTTGATCGTTCCAAGTAGTGAAGACGATTTTTTTACCGTCACGTGACCATTGTGGGAATAACTCAGCAATGTTGTCATTTAAGCGAGTAAGGCGTTTGGCTTTGCCATCTTTGATGTTACGAACCCACAGCTTACCTAATGCCTCATAAACGACTTTTTTACCATTCGGTGAGACTTGTGCCATGCGCAGCATTTTTACATCGAATTGGTCTTTATCAATGTCTTGCTTTACAACAACGGCGGGTTGAATATCACGAGTATCATTAACTTCAAAAGGAATAACTTTTGCTGTGTGTGTTTTGGTATTTAAGCGGTTAATCTTACCGCCAGCCCAAAATACGATATCACGATTGTCTGGTGTCCATGCCATGGTCGGGTAAACGCCATGGATCGCCCATGTTTCTTGCATATCACGATCAAGTTTGTCATAAAGCTTAGTTTTACGACCAGACTTTAAATCTAAGACATACAGTGTTGATTGGAATCCATCACGCTTGATGTAAGCGAGCTTGGTTCCGTCTGGGCTTGGAGTCGGACGAATTGCCCCACCCGTACCTGAAACTAACACTTTGATGTCACCCGTTTGGGTGTCATAACGTTTGATTTTGTAGATGCCTTTCACTGAATCTTTTGAATAGTGGAAGGTCTTGCCTGGTGTAGCATCTTGACTGAAATAAATATAACGACCATCTGGTGAGTAGGCTGGTTCGCCTAAGTCTTTTTGATCGTTCGGGCGTTCAGTTAAACGCACACCTTTTCCGCCTGTTACATGATAAAGCCAAACTTCCCCTGCGCCTAAACTGCGGCTAGCCGTAAAATGCTTACGTGCGACAAGATATTGTGAGTCAGGACTCCACGCAGGACTATTCAATAAACGAAACGTTTCATCGGTGACTTTGCGATGATTGCTACCGTCAGCATCCATAACCCAAATATTGTCGCCACCATTTTCATCAGAGGTGTAGGCAATAGATTTACCATCAGGGCTATAAACTGGCTGCATCTGCCATGCGATGCCTTTTACTAAACGTTTTGCTTTGCCGCCATTAATCGGCATTTGGTAGATATCACCAAGCAGATCGAAAACGATATTGTTGCCATCTGGACTCACAGAAACGTTCATCCAAGTGCCTTCATTAACATTAATATCTACACTTTGTAATGGTTGGTTGGCAGGCTCATTAACCGACCATTTGGTTTCTTCTTTTGCTTGCGCGGTTGTGATGGAAAGGCTTAATGCCATTGCCGCATAAAGTGGGTTTAACTTGGAAGTGAACATTTGGATTCCCATTCTCGTTTTAGTTATTTCAATTATTTTATGCAATGTGTTTATCGCACATTTAACCAAAACTTAAAAGGGAATTCGCGTTACAAACTGTGTGGAAATGAGATAGGGCGTAAGCGGAGACTTACAAACCTTTTTGGATCAGATATTGATATGGCGTACTACTGGTATCAGAGGCAACAAGTTGATGATCCATAAATTGGCAGAAGCTAGGAATATCACGAGTTGTTGCTGGATCATCGGCGATGATCAATAGGGTTTCCCCATCTTGCATATGACGCACTTTTTTTCTAACCATCATTACAGGCTCAGGGCAACGTAAACCTAGGGCATCAAGTTGGTGATTGGCATTTTCAAATGGTGTGGTCATAGCTTGTCTTATTTACTGCAAAAGTGGCGGCTATTTTACCATTGAGTTTTAAATTGCCAAGTTTATGAGGAAGAAATGTGAATATTGTTTCACGTGAAACATGGTGCCAACCTTAAATAAAATTGGCACCAAATAAGGGTCTATACTCGTTCAAAGACAGTAGCTATGCCTTGTCCTAAACCAATACACATAGTGGCTAATCCAAGATTTGCGTCTTTGTCTTCCATAATATTGAGTAGAGTAGTTGAGATACGAGTACCAGAGCAACCTAATGGGTGACCAAGAGCAATGGCACCGCCATTGAGGTTAATTTTTTCATCAACCATATCCATCAAACCTAACGCTTTTACACATGGTAGCGATTGTGCGGCGAAGGCTTCATTTAGCTCGATAACATCAATATCGTCAATAGATAGTCCTGCACGCTCAAGCGCTTTTTGAGTAGCAGGAACAGGACCGAACCCCATAATGGCCGGATCACAACCCGCGACTCCCATTGAGCGAACTCGAGCGCGAATAGGTAAACCCAACTGCTTAGCTTTTTCTTCTTCCATGACTAGCATGGCTGATGCGCCATCAGAAATGGCAGAAGAGGTACCTGCGGTGACAGTACCATTGACTGGATCAAATACAGGGCGCAATGTTGCAAGGGCTTCCAAAGAAGCGTCAGCGCGAATGACTTCATCAGTGGTTATTTGAGTTAAAGTGCCACTTGCATCATGACCATTGAGGGGAAATATTTCTGAATTAAAACGTCCCTCAACTGTTGCAGCATGCGCTCGTTGATGAGAGCGAAGAGCGAACTCATCTTGTTGCTGACGATTGATATCATGTTGGCGTGCTAACAACTCCGCAGTTAGGCCCATCATGCCAGACGCTTTTGCTACTTGATGACCGAGTTGTGGATGAAAGTCGACACCGTGATTCATGGGAACATGCCCCATATGTTCGACACCACCAACAATAAAGGTATCACCCATACCTGTCATAATGGCACGTGTAGCCTGATGTAGCGCTTCCATGGAAGAACCACATAATCGGTTGATGGTGACGCCTGCAACGGTTTTTGGTAAACCAGCTAATAGTGAAGCATTACGAGCAATGTTAAAACCTTGTTCTAGCGTTTGCATCACACAACCCCAAATGACATCCTCGATTTGCTCAGGATCAACTTGAGGATTTCGAGCCAGTAACCCTTTCATCAATTCTGCTGACAGGGTTTCAGCACGAAGGTGGCGAAAGACACCGCCTTTAGAACGTCCCATTGGCGTGCGTATACAATCAACAATTACAGCGTTTTTCATGGTCAGTTCCTTATTCTGAGATCGGGAAGTAACGGCCATTATTGGCAGCCAATGTTCGCAACGAGTCGGTCACTTGATACAAGGGGCCTAGGTGAGCCAATTTGTCAGCTTGTTCAATAAATGCATTTAAGCCTACAGTATCTAGATAACGGAATACGCCTCCTCTAAATGGTGGGAAGCCTAAACCGTATAACAAGGCCATATCTGCTTCTGCCGGTGAGGCAATGATGCCTTCATCTAAACAGCGAACCGTTTCGATGATCATTGGAATCATAAGCCTTGCAATAATGGTGTCCTTATCAAAGCTGTTTTGAGATTGGCAAACTGAAGCCAGCAAAGAGACAATCGTCTCATCAATCGACTTTTTGGGTTTGCCTTTTTTGTCTGGCTGATATTGATAAAACCCGAGACCATTCTTTTGCCCTAAGCGTTTGGCATCAAGTAACTGCTTGATGACGTCTTTTGGTGGTGATGGCATACGCTCAGGAAACCCTTGTGCCATGACCGTTTGAGCATGATGAGCCGTGTCAATGCCGACGACATCTAAAAGATATGCGGGTCCCATAGGCCAACCGAACACTTTTTCCATGACTTTATCGATTTCGATAAAGTCAGCACCATCTATGAGTAGTTGGTTAAAACCTGCAAAGTAAGGGAAGAGGACACGATTGACAAAGAATCCGGGGCAATCATTAACCACGATTGCGGTTTTTCCCATTGCGTTTGCATAGGCAACGACTTTGGCAATGGTGGCATCGGAAGTTGCTTTTCCACGGATCACTTCAACCAGAGGCATTTTATGTACGGGGTTAAAAAAGTGCATGCCACAAAAGCGCTCAGGGTGTTTCAGATTTGCAGCCAATGAATCAATCGATATGGTCGAAGTGTTTGAGGCAATGATGGTTTCAATATTCACATTAGACTCAACCTCTGCCAACACTTGCGCTTTAACCTTGGGATTTTCAACCACGGCTTCAACCACAATGTCAGCGTGTGATATCGAAGCATAATCCAAAGTGGCAGATATTTGATTGAGCACTTTCGCCATCTTTTCTGTTGTTAGCCTACCGCGAGACACTTGATTGTTCAGTAACTTAGCGGCTTCTGATAAGCCTAAATCTAATGCCGCTTGATTAATGTCCTTCATGGTGACAGGAATACCTTTAGAGGCACTTTGGTAGCTTATCCCGCCCCCCATAATTCCGGCGCCTAACACCGCGGCTTGCTGCACGGGTGATCCTATAGATTTAGCTGCTTGTTTACTTTTATGTTTGACCACTTGCTCATTGAGAAAAATACCAATCAATGCCGTTGCGGCTTCGGTTCGTGCCATTTGAACAAAGGCATGATGCTCAGCGATAAGTGCCTCTTGTCTATTTTGAGTATGGGATTGCTCAATTACGCTTACGGCAGTATTTGGGGCAGGGTAATGTTTACCTGCTATTTGAAATACCATGGCTTTGGCGGTGGAAAATGCCATTAGTGATTCCATGGCTGGCAACGGCATCTGTGTTTGTTTTTGTTGTCTACGAGATTGCCAATCGAGTTTGCCGTCAATGGCATCGTTAAGCATTTTGATGCCTGCTTGTTGTAATTGTTCTGGTTCAATAATGGCATCAATAGCACCCACTTGCATTGCTGCGTCAGGTTTATGTGGCTTTCCTGTAGTGATCCACTCAAGTGCATTATCAACGCCGATTAATCTTGGTAAGCGGACAGTACCACCAAATCCAGGGATCAAACCTAATTTGGTTTCAGGGAGCCCAAGTCGAGCGCTCGGTTCGGCAATTCTAAAGTCAGTGGCCAATACGGTTTCAAATCCGCCCCCTAATACAAACCCATTGATGGCTGATAAGGTAGGAAAAGGAAGATCCTCAAGCTTGTTAAACACTTTATTGGCTTTGACCAGCCAGTTAAACAGGCTTTCATCACTTTGCTGAAATAACCCTAAAAACTCTGTAATGTCAGCGCCAACAATAAAAGCCGACTTTGCTGAGGTAAGTAATAGGGCTTTGGGTTTACTATTGATGACGGCATCGAGCGCTTGATTAAGCGACTCTAAGGTAATGCTATCTAATTTATTTACGGAGTGTTCAGAGTTAAAACATAAGTGGGCGAACTTGTTATTAAGCATATCTACCTGAATGGTAGGGCTTTGGTAAATCATTGCTTGCTTCCTTATTATTGTTTCAAAGTCATGATCAGGTACAAACAGAGACTCAGCTAACGAGAACAGAATTGTTTGTTTAGTATTCAGTTTGCGACTATTTGACAAGAATTACAATGATAATTTAAACGCTTGTTTGATTTATTTTGATGGTAAATAAAGCAAATTAACTTTGGGTGAACCTTGCTTCATGAAACAAGATTAACGGGTATTTCAATAGAATTAGTGCCATTCTTAATTCAAACCCACCTAGCTAGACAAAAAGGTGACGATTATGCCCGGAGTTACTACTTTACCTGTTAGCGGATACTTGGATCGCTTATCAACGAAGCAAATTGTAAAAATACAAACGGTGGAAGATCTCAATAAAGCAACGAATTGGTTCGATAAGCTCTTAGATCGTTTTTTTGGTTCAAATAGGGTGGAAACGAAAACAGCCTTATATCATTTGTTACACCAACACAGCAGTCCACAGCAGAAGCTTGATGCTTATACACAACTCTATACTCAAATAAAACCCAATTTTCGGCATCTGTTTACCACAGAAGTGGTTAACGATAACAAGGTTAGATTAAAACTTTCAATTGAAGATGCACTTAATGTTTCTGTTGATGTAAGCATCAACCCCAATGACCAACGGTTTATCGAGGGTATCGAGCCGACAGGACAAAGCTTTGAAGAGCAATTGACCTTTGATCTCAAAAGAGATGAGTATAAATTGGTTGCTACCGCAGAGCCAAAAGTTAAACATTTTAAGCCAACAGATAAGAAATCTGCTGACGATAAAGTGAATACCATGAAATCGTTGTGCAGAAATGAATACCAGCAGCAACAACTTGCGTTAATGGCAACTCAAACAATAGGATTGCGTTGTTGTGAAAATTTTCCAGAATTGCGAGTCTTTAATTTGAGTACTGGCAAATCTGAAACAGCGCCATTGGATACACAGTCATATCAAGTTCTTCAGTTGCCTACTGGTGAATTATTGGTTCGTGCTAAGTATGTAAAGCAGTCCACTGCCAATCCGGCTGAGCTAGGGGGAGGCATGTCTGGACTTCAATTTTCAAAGGATAGCCATTATGAAGTGACTTGTTTGATAACAAGCGATGGAATTTATTGCCTTAATATTTTCAAAGACACAGTGCCCTTTGATAGCGGTGCTGTTGCTACCTCACGATTAAGAGCTTAGCGAATAAAGACTAGTATCCATCCTATCGACCGTTTATGGTACACTCGGCGTCCTAAATCTTTTCATTGGGAAACTGAGCATGACAATTGGACAGCATTTTTCTCAGCATATTGCTGAGTTAAATCAACGCACTAGAGAAATCTGTCAACGAGAAAATTTATCGGGGCTGGTGATCCATTCTGGTCAACTCAAATACCAATTTCTTGATGATATGGCTTATCCCTTTAAGGTGAATCCCAACTTTAAAGGGTGGCTTCCATTGATTGATAACCCTAACTGCTGGGTAGTCACAGACGGATGCACTAAGCCTACTCTTATCTATTATCGTCCAGTCGATTTTTGGCATAAAGTCTCTGATGTGCCAGAAACGTATTGGACCAATGAATTTGATATCAAGCTATTAACCAAAGCAGATCAAGTTGACACATTATTGCCGTCGAATATTGCTCACTGGGCCTATCTAGGTGATGAAGTGTCATTCGCTGAGCAACTGGGCTTTAGTCATATCAATCCAAGTCGTGTTGAAAACTACCTGCACTTTCAACGTTCATTTAAAACAGAGTATGAATTAGATTGTCTTCGTGAAGCGAATCGTTTAGCGGTGAATGGTCATCTTGCTGCGAAACAAGCCTTTCTCAGTGGCGGCAGTGAATTTGATATTCAGCTTGAGTATTTAAAAGCGGTCGGCCAAGGTGAAAATGATGTGCCTTACAACAACATCATTGCCTTGAATGAAAACGCGGCCATTCTTCATTACATGATCCTTGAACATCAAAAGCCTGCTGAGCATCGCTCATTTTTGATTGATGCAGGGGCAACGTGCGGGGGTTATGCATCGGATATTACCCGTACCTATTCGGCTGAACAAAACCGCTTTGCAAGTCTTATTGCTGCCATGGATAAGCTACAACATGAAATCATTGCTGAAATGAAGGTTGGCAAGAGCTATGTCGATCTGCATTTATTAACTCATCAAAAAGTCGCTCAAGTTTTGTTGGACTCTGAGTTGGCTACAGGTAACCCTGAATTGTTAATTGATTCTGGTATCACTCGCGCCTTTTTCCCACACGGGTTAGGGCATATGTTAGGTCTGCAAGTTCACGATGTGGCAGGTTTCAGTTCAGATGAGCAAGGTACGCATGTAGCATCGCCAGCCGAACATCCATTTTTACGCTGCACTCGTACTTTGGATGTTGGGCAAGTCCTTACCATAGAGCCGGGTCTATACATTATCGATACCCTACTGAGTGAGTTGGATGTAAAGAGTCGCCAACAAGTTAACTGGAAAGTGGTGGATGAATTGCGCCCATTTGGTGGTATTCGTATTGAAGATAATGTCATTGTTCATGCTGATCGTATTGAAAATATGACACGTGATTTTGGACTCGCCTAAGTTGTGGCGAGTGATCGGTATTTGGTTCCAGCACAACCCTTGGTGCTGGAAGAGGAAATTAAAAAAAGCCGTTTTATCACTATCTTATTTCGCTGTCAGTCAGAATCAGAATTGAAGTTGGCGCTTACTAATTTTAGGCGTGATTATCCGGATGCTCGACATTATTGTTGGGCGTTTGTGGGAGGTGCGCCCAAAGAGATGGTGAACTGTGGGTCTAGTGATGATGGCGAGCCATCAGGAAGTGCAGGGCGGCCAATGTTATCGGTATTACAAGGCGCTGATATTGGTGAAATAGGCGCCATTGTGGTTCGTTATTTTGGTGGTACAAAACTTGGTGTGGGTGGGCTGGTTCGTGCATATAGTGCGGGAATAAAACGAGGGTTGCCACAACTGCAAACCGATGTTCAGCAACTACGAGATGAGGCACGACTCAGTTGTGATTATGCTCAACTGAGTGATGTCGAATATCTATGTAAAAAACACCAAGTATTGATCCAAGACCAACAATTTACTGAGCAAGTGTTGTTACCCTTGGCAATACCCAAATCCAATCGCCAAATTATTCAGCAGGAGTTGGCGACGTTATCTCAGGGTCAACTTAGTCTTAAATTTGTGGAATAATAGTGGCTCTTACAGCAAAGGAATGAAGCGTATTTCTCCATGCAATATCGCACCATCATAAGAATAACTGGCCTGTTAATGGGGCTGTTTTCCATCACTATGCTGCCGCCAGCACTGGTCGCCATTTTTTATAATGATGGTGAGGGGATGGCATTTATTAAAGCCTTTGTGGTGAGTTTGTTGTTGGGATTCTGTTTGTGGTATCCCAATCGTTATCATAAAGCTGATCTTCGAACCCGAGAAGGCTTTTTGATTGTGGTGTTGTTTTGGACAGTATTGGGTTCAATCGGTTCTTTGCCTTTTATTTTTGCCAACAACCCAGACATGAGCTGGACAGATAGCTTTTTTGAATCCTTTTCTGCCTTAACCACCACTGGGGCAACGGTGATCGTTGGTCTTGATGATCTTCCCAAAGCGATTCTGTTTTATCGCCATTTACTGCAGTGGCTTGGTGGTATGGGGATTATTGTTCTGGCGGTAGCCATATTACCTGTTTTGGGGATTGGGGGAATGCAGCTTTATCGTGCTGAAATCCCTGGGCCAGTTAAAGACAGTAAAATGACGCCTAGAATTGCCGAAACCGCTAAGGCGTTATGGTATATCTACTTGTTTTTGACCTTAGCTTGTGCGGCGGCCTTTTGGTTTGCAGGCATGAGCGCTTTTGATGCCATTTGCCATTCATTTTCTACCATCGCGATTGGCGGCTTTTCCACTCATGATGCCAGCATGGGTTACTTTAATAGTCCTGTGATCAACTTAATTTGTGTCGTATTTTTGCTTATTTCTGCCATCAATTTTAGTTTGCACTTTGCGGCGGTGACCAATAAAGGTTTCAATTTAAAAGTTTACCTTAAAGATGCCGAATTCAAGGTGTTGATAGCGGTGCAGTTAATACTTACTGCCATTTGCTTTTTTGTCCTGTTTCAAACCAATATTTATGATTCTGCTGAGGAAACCTTAGATCATGCTTTGTTCCAAGCGGTATCGGTTTCCACAACCGCAGGCTTTGGCACCGAAAGTTTTCATAGCTGGCCATTGTTTTTACCTATGCTGCTTATTTTCTCTAGCTTTATCGGTGGCTGTGGTGGTTCAACGGCCGGAGGAATGAAGGTTATTCGTATCATCTTATTGGTCTTGCAAGGCTCTAGAGAAATGAAACGTTTAGTTCACCCTCGAGCCGTTTTTACGATTAAAATAGGTAATTCAGTTCTACCGGATAGAGTTATTGATGCTGTGTGGGGCTTTTTTTCGGCTTATGCTTTGGTCTTTATTGTGAGTATGCTGGCGTTAATGGCGTTTGGTGTGGATGAACTAACGGCATTTAGTACGGTCGCGGCTTGTTTGAATAACTTAGGTCCAGCTCTCGGTGAAGCGGCCAGTAATTATGCTACTCTCGGTGATGGTTCGAAATGGGTACTGCTTATCACCATGCTGTTTGGACGCTTAGAAGTATTCACCTTGTTAGTCCTGCTGACGCCAACTTTCTGGAAGAACTAATGCAAAATATCGCTCTAATATATTCAACCGTAGATGGTCAAACCAAACGTATTTGTGACGCCATGGTCGGACATATGTCTGCTCATGCTAAGGTGACAGTATTTTCTCTGGAGCAAGCAACAACGGCCGAGTTAACTCAGTACGATAAGGCTATGATTGGCGCCAGCATTCGTTATGGTAAATACCGTCCAGCGTTATTTGAGTTTATTAAGCAACATCAAAAGTGGTTAACAGAAACCCAAAGTGGATTCTTTTCGGTGAATGTGGTGGCAAGAAAACCAGAAAAGAATACGCCAGAAACCAACCCTTATATGCGTAATTTCCTTAAACTGTCGACTTGGGTTCCTGCTGTTCAAGGGGTATTTGCGGGTAAGATTGAATACCCTAAATATGGCATGTTTGACCGCACTATGATCCGTTTTATTATGTGGATCACTAAAGGGCCAACAGATACGAGCGGTACCTATGAATTTACCGATTGGGATCAAGTTGAGCACTTTGCTAAGAAATTCATCTCATAACAAGGTAAATTTACTCAGCATTATAATAACTTAGTTGGGTTGTGTGATTCTTTTTGATAGAATTACAAGCTTTCTTGCTGTTGCATGGTCGATATTGTTAACAGTAAGGTTGGGCTTTCGTTCGCTATGGATAGTTATTGGAAAGAATTTTCTGATCATTGAAAACATGGAGAGCTGGAGCGTATCATTAGCCATCAATCAATCAGTTGAGTCTAACCATGCGTAGTCGATTCAAGCTTGTCTTCACTCTTGTTTGTATTTTAAGTGCACAACTCTTTTCCTTATCAGCGAAAGCAGCATTATGGATTGATACTTCAGATGCTTATTTGCGTGCTGATATCCAACAACTAGCCGATGCTGGTTTTATCAAAGTTCCTGTTAATACCTACCCTTTAATGTGGTCTGGAGTCGCTCAAGATCTGGCGAAAGTAGCCACTGACCAAGTTCCAGAAAACTTAATGCCAGCATTTTTACGTGTGCAAGCTAAGTATAAATCCAGCCAACAGCGCAATGCTAAGCTTCGAGCGGGTGTCAGCAGTGATAAACCCATGTTCCGAAATTTTGGTCATGCGTTAAGAGCTAAAAATGAGCTTGGCGGATCATATTCTGACTCAGCAGGAAGCTTTTATTATCAGTTGTCAGCGACAATTGCAGATAGCCCAAATGACGACAAAAACATTCGGTTTGACGACTCTTATGTTGCAACGACTCTAGGGAACTGGGTATTGAGTGCAGGCACTATCAGTCAGTGGTGGGGGCCAAGCTTTGATACGGCATTGATTAAGTCTAATAATGCGCGTCCTATGCCATCTCTACTATTGACACGAAATAACCCTCAAGCTTTTGATTTACCGGTTCTAAATTGGCTAGGTCCTTGGAATCTTACTGCAGGGTTCAGTAAGTATGAAAGTGAGCGTTTCGCGCCTGATGCGTTATTGTGGAATCTTAGAGGCAGCATTCGTCCGTTTGATAAATTAGAAATCGGCTTTTCTTGGACTACACAATTTTGCGGTAAAGGCCAGAATTGTAGCGCCAAAATTTGGTTAAAATCCATAACAGGTCAAGATGATTGCAGTAATGATACGGCTGGCGATGGCAGTGGTTGTAGTAAAGAAGGCAATCAGATGGCAGGGTTTGATATTCGATACAATGATGTATGGTTCGGACAACCAATAGGTATTTATGGTGAAAAAGGTTGTGAAGATTCCAGTGGTAATCTGCCGTGGCAAATTGCAGACTGTGGTTATATATATGGCTTCGATACGCGTGTACATGTTCAAGACATTCCTGTAAAACTCTTTACTGAATACACCACCACCAAAGTCGCTTGTGGCAGTGACCCTCATGTATTTAATTGCTTTTACGAACACTCAACCTATCTTAATGGCTCGCGTTATTACAAGCGCAGTTTAGGCAGCACCTATGACAGTGATGCAAGAGCGTTCAGCCTAGGAGGAATGGCGCAATTTGGTGACAAGCGCATGACGACTCGAGTTCGATATGTAAAGCTTAATGATGATGGCAAGAGTCCTGGCATTAAGTGGACTCCAAACATTCCTAAGCAAGATGTATGGCAGTTTGAAACCAATTATGAAATGCCCATGTTTGAAGGCTTGATGAACTTTGGTGGGACATTTTCACACATCAAGAAACCAGATGCCGACTCCGATTCAAAGTTAAGGTTTTTTGCTAACTATGAATATAGCTTCTGATTAAGCCACTTTATTTCATCCTATACACATTTAACATTCAAGAGCAGTATGAAAAGTCATACTGCTCTTTTATTTCTGTCATATTTCCTTTCTTTGTTTGATGGCTGAACTCATAAATCAGGTCTATTCTTGAATGAGTCGTTGGCAAAGTTGCGCTGCTTAGCTTTAAGCATACTCTCCAAGAAGTTCAGGTGTTGACCTGATGGTTGCAACATCCCGACAAACGTTAATGTATTACAAAACTTACAGGACGTCGGCATGAGCTTACTTGAACATCCCGTTCATTTGATCATTGTATTATTTGCGTTATCGCTGCTGCCCTTATTTGCAGTCATGGGAACCTCGTTCCTCAAAATCTCCATTGTGCTCTCTATGTTGCGAACAGCATTAGGTGTCCAGCAAATTCCGCCCAATATGGCGATATATGGGTTATCTATGGTGCTAACCCTGTTTATTATGGCGCCAGTGGGGAGTGAGATTTATGCTAATTTACAAAAAGATCCGATTAAGCTTAGTGCTCCCGATATTCTAGAGCGTTTAAATAAGCAAGCGGCAGAACCTTACAGAGAATTTTTAAAAAAACACAGCCACGCCAAGCAAATCACTTATTTTTCTAAGGTAGGACATAAGATTTGGCCTAAAGCCTACCATGACAACATTGATAAAAACTCATTAATGGTACTGATCCCAGCCTTTACCTTAAGTCAGTTAATCGAGGCATTTAAGATAGGACTGTTGTTGTATTTACCGTTTGTCGCCATCGACATCATTGTATCGAATATCTTGCTTGCGATGGGGATGATGATGGTCTCGCCCATGACCATTGCACTGCCGTTTAAGATCCTGATCTTCATTATGATGGGGGGATGGGAAAAACTCATTAGCCAATTGATGTTGTCATACTCATGAATGTATCAGACTTTATACACCTCACCTCAGAACTACTTTGGATCACCTTGCTGCTCTCAATGCCGACGGTATTAGTGGCGTCGATACTGGGGGTCCTAGTGTCATTGGTGCAAGCATTGACCCAAATTCAAGATCAGACCTTACAGTTTCTTATTAAACTGGTTGGGGTCAGTATCGTGATGGCCATGACCTATGATTGGATGGCTGTTGCCATGCTCAATTTCGCCAATGAAATGTTCAATCTGATTGATAAAGTGGGGTAGGTTTGGAGACGGAGTTCTATAAAGCGCTTACGGAACATCTTCCAGTCTTTTCCCTGTGCATGATGCGGCCCTTGGGAATGATGCTGCTATTGCCACTCTTCAAAAGCGGAAGTTTAAGCAGTGGCTTAATGCGAAATGGACTGGTGATGATTTTTGCATTCCCAGTCATGCCAACCTTAATGGGCATGCATGAGTATTTACTGCAAACCACTTACCTTGAGTTAATAGGATTATATATCGAAGAGTTTGCCATTGGACTGGTTATTGGTTTTTGTGCCGCAGTGCCGTTTTGGGCCATTGATATGGCAGGTTTTTTAATCGATACCATGCGTGGTTCGTCTCTTTCAACTGTGTTAAACCCATTACTGGGCGTTGAGTCCTCTGTGTATGGTGTTATTTTCGCACAAGTGCTGAGTGTATTGTTTTTGGCTTCGGGAGGCCTCAATTTCTTACTCAGCGCCATGTATGAATCTTATCTTGTATTACCCCCTGGCTCACCTTTGTTTTTAAATGGCAATATTCCACTGTTTGACTTCTTTTTAAAGGAGTGGCGATTGATGAATGCCTTGTTTATGGGGTTTGCAATGCCCGGCATGGTGATCATGATGCTTACCGATACCGCTTTTGGTTTGGTAAATCGGTCAGCGCAGCAGCTAAACGTATTCTTCCTTTCAATGCCTGTAAAATCTGTGATGGTCTTACTGGTGATGATCTACTGCATCAACTTTGCGTTCCATAATTATCTGCAACGCACGGATAATGCCGAATCTCATTTTCAGGTTTTGTATCGTCTAATGGAACCTAAGCCGTAGGAGGTATGTATGGCTGAAGGTGGACAAAAGACCGAAAAACCAACCGAGAAGCGAATACGCGATGCCCGTAAAAAAGGGCAAGTGATCCAAAGTAATGAGATTGTTACTGGTTTAGAAATGGCGGTGATCCTAGCTTATTTTCTGTTTATGGGGCATGACTTTCTTAATGCCAATATCAAGCTTATCGAACAAGCCATTCACTACATGAATTTGGATTGGAAAACAGCGTCAGAGCAATTGTTTTTGGGCTTCGTGGATTTATTACTTAAATATTTTGGAGGATTGGGCTTAGTATTATCGGCCACCATTATTTTGGGTCACGTCGTCCAAACAGGACCGTTGTGGGCATCAGAAGCTTTAGAGCCGAAGTTTGATAAGCTCAATGTGGTAAACAACGCTAAACAACTTTTCTCAATGAAAAGCTTATTCGAATTAGCCAAAAATATTATTAAAGTGTTAGTCCTTAGTGCAGTGTTTTATTACATTTTGCACAAGTATTCGAACTCGTTTCAGTATCTGCCGATTTGTGATGAGCAATGTGGCCTTAAGGTAATGATGACCTTAATTTTATGGCTGTGGGGCTGTTTTGTGGGGTGTTATTTATTGTTTGGGGCGGCGGACTATGCATTCCAACGTCACTCCACAATGGAAGAGCTCAAGATGTCCAAAGAGGAAACTAAGCAAGAGCGTAAAGATACCGAAGGTAACCCTGAAATCAAGCAAAAACGCCGTGAAACCCAGCGGGAAATTGCTTCCGGAAGTTTAGCCTCGAATGTGAAAAAATCTTCAGCAGTAGTGCGAAATCCAACCCATCTTGCGGTGTGCTTATATTATGATGCCGAGGAATCACCCATTCCGAAAGTACTGGAAAAAGCACAAGAGCACTTAGCATTACATATTGTTGATATAGCCGAAAAGGCGCAAGTACCTGTCGTGGAAAATATTCCTCTAGCAAGAGCCTTGTATTCAGAAGTAGAAGCTGGAGACTTTATCCCAGAAAGCTTATTTGAACCCGTTGCTGAGCTAATGCGGATCGTTATGTCATTGGATTATGATGATGAAGATGACGATTTTGATGATGAAGACGACGAAGAAGAAACTGCAGAAGGTGAAAAAGAAGAAGGTGAAATTTTAGGGAATGATGATGAAGCTGAAGACGATCCAGCTTCGATTGAGAAATCTAGCGATGATTAGCTGTGGTTCTTCGCCCAAGCTTCATAACCACCATCAAGACTGTAGACGTCTTCAAACCCTTGACCAATCAAGAACTGAGCCGCTTGTATACTACTGATCCCATGGTAACAAATGACTACCGTAGGCGCATCCAAATCAGCGTTTTTGATGAAGTCGGTTAAGTTATCATTAGTCAAATGAGTGGCATTAGCAATATGGCCTTGACCGAAACTGTCAGGATCACGAATATCCACCAACTGTATGTTTGGTATATCTGCCATTGCAATTAAGTTGGCGACATTAATGTGTTTAACTTCTGACATGTTCAGATCCTATTCCCAATTTAAAATCACTTTCCCAGATTGACCCGAACGCATTGCATCAAAACCTTGTTGGAAGTCATCAATATGGTAATGATGAGTGATGATTGGGCTGATATCTAAGCCAGATTGGATCAAACTTGCCATCTTGTACCAAGTTTCAAACATCTCACGGCCATAGATCCCTTTGATTTCTAGCCCTTTAAATATGACTTTACTCCAATCGATGCCCATATTTTCAGGTGGAATACCGAGCATGGCAATTTTTCCGCCGTGATTCATAGTATCGAGCATGCCTTGGAATGCCGAAGGCACGCCTGACATTTCTAAACCAACATCAAAACCTTCGCTCATGCCTAGCTCTGTCATCACAGCTTTTAGATCTTCGCTTGCAACATTTACTGCACGAGTCGCTCCCATCTTACGAGCAAGATCTAATCGGTATTCGTTAACATCGGTGATCACCACATGACGTGCACCTACGTGTTTACATACCGCTGCGGCCATAATTCCAATTGGGCCCGCACCAGTGACCAATACATCTTCACCCACTAAATCAAATGACAGTGCGGTATGAACTGCATTACCAAATGGATCAAAGATTGACGCTAAGTCGTCACTAACATCATCGGGAAGTTTAAACGCATTGAATGCAGGGATTACTAAATACTCAGCAAAGGCACCTTCACGGTTCACGCCTACGCCAGTGGTATTACGGCACAAATGAGTACGACCAGCACGGCAGTTGCGACAGTGACCACAAGTAATATGGCCTTCACCAGACACCCTATCACCAACATCGAAGCCACGAACACCTTCACCGACGGCAACGACTTCACCCACGTATTCATGGCCTACAACCATAGGTGTAGGAATGGTGGCTTGTGACCATTCATCCCAATTATAAATATGAATATCAGTGCCACAAATTGCCGTTTTGCGAATTTTGATCAGTAAATCGTTGTAACCCATTTCTGGTTTATCAACCTCTACCATCCAAATGCCTTCTTCAGGCTTTAATTTACTTAACGCTTTCATTATTGGATAATACCCATTTCTTTGCCAATGCGAATGAAGGCTTCTATGGCTTTATCTAGTTGCTCGCGAGTGTGGGCCGCCGACATTTGCGTGCGAATGCGCGCTTGACCTTTGGGCACTACTGGGAAAGAGAAACCAATGACATAGATATGTTCTTCTAAAAGACGGTTAGCAAAATCACCGGCCAGTTTAGCGTCACCAATCATTACTGGAATAATGGCATGATCAGCACCTGCCAAGGTAAATCCAGCGGCAGACATCTGCTCACGGAAATATTGAGCATTGTCTTTCACTTGCTTGCGAATGTCACCGCCATCTTTAAGCATTTCTAAAACGCGAATAGAAGCACTGACAATTGCAGGGGCTAATGAATTTGAAAACAGGTAAGGTCTAGAGCGCTGACGCAACCAATCGATGACCTCTTTTTTACCAGAGGTAAAGCCCCCTGAGGCTCCGCCTAAGGCTTTACCTAGAGTGCCAGTAATAATATCGACACGATCCATCACTTCACAGTATTCGTGAGTACCGCGACCTTCTTTACCGACAAAACCGACTGCATGAGAGTCATCAACCATAACAAGAGCACCATACTTGTCGGCTAAATCACATACACCTTGTAAGTTAGCAATCACTCCGTCCATAGAGAATACGCCGTCAGTCGCAATCAGGATGTTACGCGCGCCAGATTCTTTCGCTGCTTTGAGTTGCTCTTCTAAATCCGCCATGTCGTTGTTGGCATAACGGTAACGTTTGGCTTTACATAGACGCACACCGTCGATGATGGAAGCGTGGTTTAATGCGTCAGACACAATAGCGTCATTGGCATCCAGTAAGGTTTCAAATAAGCCTGCATTGGCGTCAAAGCATGAAGAGTAAAGAATGGTATCTTCCATACCCAAAAACTCACTTAACGATGATTCGAGCTGCTTATGAATGCCTTGAGTACCACAAATGAAGCGTACTGATGCCATGCCAAACCCGTGGTCATCCAGCCCTTTTTGAGCCGCTTTGATTAATTCAGGGTGATTGGCTAATCCTAGGTAGTTGTTGGCGCAGAAGTTAATGACTTTTTCACTGTTAACATTAATGGCGGTCTGTTGTGGTGAGACAATGATGCGCTCACTTTTATAAAGCCCTTCAGCTTTAACGTCAGCCAGCTGCTGGTTAATTTGTTGGTAAAAGGATGATGAAGCCAAAGGACGCTCCTTTAAATCAGAGGTTAAATTATCGGGGTTTTGCGGGTTGCATTAACCGATGATACACGAATGGGGCTAAGTTTACCCCTATGCCGTGTATTGTTCAAAAGGATCATGGAGTTGGGATATAAGAATAGGTGTAAATCTTAACGCACGCCCAACAGTCGTGCGCTTGATTATCCTAGGAAAGGCCCTAATAAGGACGCTATTTGTGGCTTTGGCTTAACTCTATATAACGCTGCTCAAGCTGCTCAAAAGCCGGTTTTGCACTGGCACTAGCGTAGTTTTTGGTCAGCATAATCACTCTTGAAATACCGTCATAGAGTTCGAATTTTTGAATATTAGAATTGGATGATTGTGCTAATCGATAACTGATCCAAGAAGCGGCGATCATCTTTAAGGTATCGGCAAATCGGTCAAGATCACTATCAGGGATTTCAAGAATACCACTGTTAACTAGCTGACGAATGATTCCTTGGCTGGCTTGCATGACTTTAACTTGTATTGCATGGTAACGCTGCTTTAGCGAATCATCTTTTTGCAGAATGTCACTGAGATTGGCATAGAAGAAACGAAATTGCCATAAGCCATAAAACATCGCATCAAAGTAATTAACTAGACGTTCTGGGCTGATATTACCTTCTTGTGGTGGTTGAAAGTGTTCGTGTAAATGGCCTTCATATAAACTGAAAATACTTTGAATTATGTCTTGTTTGTTTCGAAAATGGTAATACAGATTACCTGGGCTTATCCCTAAATGAGCCGCGATGTGGTTGGTAGTGATTGCTCGTTCTCCGTGCTCATTAAACAGCTCAAGGCTGGCGTGGATAATTTTGTCACGAGTTTTCATTAGGCTTCCTAGGGTTGTGGCTTAGAATATTAACGTCATTTCTGCAGTTATGTTAGCATTAGCGTTAATCTTCAAGCAAAACTTGTAATTGGAACGTTACATGAATCGTTTTTGGTATTCCGTTCTTTTGTATTTATCGTCCCCTTTATTAATCAGCTATTTAGCCGTGAGGGCGATAAAGAGTCGAGACTACCGAAGCCGCTGGTCGGAGCGGTTTGGATGGTACAAAGTTCAACCATCTGACGTCTTATTTCATACCGCATCAATGGGGGAAACCCAAGCCGCAATCCCGCTTATTCAAAGCATTATAGATAGCTACCCTGAACATAGGGTAACTGTTACGACAACTAGCCCAACAGGATCAGCATTAGTAAAAAAAGCCTTTGGAGATAAGGTTCAGCATTGTTATCTTCCGATGGATTTTGCTTGTGCTACCAAACGTTTTGTTAAACAGTTGGCGCCTAAATTGGTGGTGATTTTGGAAACTGAATTATGGCCAAACTTGGTTCATTATACACAAAAGCAAGGGGCAAAAGTGCTGCTTGCGAATGCGCGATTATCAGCTTCTTCTTTTTCTAAATATCAAAAATACCCCTCTTTAACAGGCCCAATGCTTAAGGCATTGGATTATATAGGGGTACAAACTGCAGACGAGCAGCAACGCTTTATTCAACTCGGTATAGACGCTTCAAAAACAGAAGTAACAGGTAGCCTAAAGTTCGATTTACAGATCAGCGATGCAATAATCGAAGAAGGTCATCGATTAAGATCTCAATGGCAACGAGATCCAGCTCCTATTTGGGTGGCTGCCAGTATTCATCCTGGAGAGTTTGATGCAGTGCTTGAAGCCCATCAACAAGTATTGAAACAACACCCCAATGCTGTATTAATTATGGTACCTCGCCACCCTGAGCAGTTTGATGTTGCGGCTAAATCTATTGCCACATTTAAGATGACATTAGCAAGACGCAGTCAACAGCAGCAAGTCAACAGTGACACGCAAGTATTGTTAGGAGACACCATGGGAGAAATGTTGAAGTTTCTTGCTTGTGGTGATCAAGCGTTCATTGGCGGCTCTTTTATTGAACATGGCGGACAAAACCCTTTGGAAGCCGCCGCAATGGGGCTTGCAGTACTCATGGGTGAGTCGCGTTATAATTTTACCGATATTTGCCAGATGCTAGTACAGGTTAATGGCCTAACAACCGTTAATTCAAGTCGCACTTTAGCTGAATCCTTATTAGAAAATATCAATGACGAAGAAGAGTTGAAAAAACGACAACAAGCGGCAAAACAATGTGTTGCAGCCAACCGTGGTGCCGTTTTAAAACATCAAGCCATCATTCAAGCGCGATTATAAACAGGTTTGATAACCCGCTAATAATTGTTGCCAATTATGCTCATTAAAGGCCAGCTCCGGAAGTTTGGCCTTTTCTTTATCAAAAGAACGACGAAGCCGCGCAATATTGCTTTGTTGCCAAGAAGAAACGGGTTTACGCATTTCACCACGATCAAAGTCAATCAAATAAAATTGCTGTTGGTCCCACAAGATATTCTTAATGTTGAGATCTGCATGATAAACCCCAAGTCGATGAAAGCGCGCGATTGTGTGACCCAATAGTTGCCAACGGTCATCATCCATAGCACTTTTTGAAAGCAGTCCGTGTAAATCAATGGCATTTTCAATCCGCTCTATCAGAATGTCGCCACGATACCATAAACCTGTTCGCTCTATTTTAGCCGCTACAGGGCGTGGGACAGGTAGGTTGAGCTGGATCATATGCTCAAGTAGCCTTAGTTCAGCCATAGGGCGAGTATATTCCCTACCCATGAACAGATATAAATCTCGGCTAAACTTTGCCATCAATCCACCACGCCAATAATGACGAAGCACCCATTGTTGGTCGGCATCGCTTTGAATAAACCAAGTGGTATGACGGCCTGTTGAGGTTCCCGTTATCGCGCCATTCTTCTGCCAGAAATTGGATTCAAAGTGCTCTGACTTTAATGATTGGCATTGAGGGTTTGCTACAGCAAGAGTGACGCTTTTATGGGTTTTTATCTGCATTTTCAAGTTGAACCATGGCTTGTAACGCCATTCTACATTAATATTAATCGCTTGCGTAAATATCACTAGGGCGTGCCCTAATAACAAACTTGGTGTTCTTAATGAAGCTGGATCTTTCAACAAAACAATCTTTGTGTGTATTGCGGCTCTCTGCAATTGGAGATGTATGCCATGCTGTAGCAATGGTACAAGCTATCCAGCGTCAATATCCTCATCTTACTATCACTTGGGTGATAGGTAAGGTTGAATATCAGTTGGTGAAACATTTGCCTAATGTAGAATTTGTCATTTTTGATAAGTCCCAAGGTTGGCGTAGCTATACCAATTTAAAAAGAGCCTTAAAAGGACAGTGTTTCGATGTATTGCTGCACATGCAGGTGGCTTTAAGAGCCAGTGTGGCATCGCAGATGATCAAAGCAAACGTCAAAGTTGGGTTTGATAAAGTCCGAGCAAAAGAAGGGCAGTGGTTATTTATTAATCATCACATTGAGCCGCAGCATGAACCTCATGTTCTCGACGGATTCATGGGCTTTGCAAAGGCTATTGGTGTTGTAGATATTACCCCTAAGTGGAATATACCTATCCCTGAAGCTGACGAGCTTTGGGCGCAACAACAATGTCAGCAACCGACATTTATCATTTGTGCGGCGGCCAGCAAAGCAGAGCGTAATTGGTTGCCAGAGCGTTATGCACAAGTGGCGGACCACATGGCAAACAGAGGTTACCAAGTGATGCTCTGTGGTGGACCAGCTCAATTAGAGTTAGATTTGGCTCAGCAGATCAGTGACCATAGTCAAGCTCAGCTCATTAATCATGTAGGCAAAACCAGTTTGTTGCAGTTATTAGCCTTGCTTAAACAGGCAACAGTAGTGCTGGCACCTGATACTGGGCCAGCACATATGGCGACCACGCAAGGTACGCCAGTGATAGGATTATATGCACACTCAAACCCTGAGCGTACTGGGCCATACAATGATAGAGATAAAGTTGTCAGTGTCTATCAAGACGTTATCGCAGAACAGCAGCAAGGTGAGGTAAAATGGGGCAAGCGTGCGAAAGGTGAAGCCTTGATGGAGCGGATTGGAGTTGATCCTGTGTTGCGAAAGTTAACCAATTTTTAGACCATTATTTGGTAGTAAAAAAGAGATCATCTTAGTTTTATACAAAAATACAAAGTATTGCAATTGATTGCTATGGTTGTTTCAGGGATAAAAGTACTTTTCGGCATTTTTTAATTGTGAATCACCCATATCAATATGAACAGTAACAAATCGTTTTTATTCATTCCCGTCTCCTCTGCCAGTGGTATAGGGGAGTATATGCGTTCATTGATCATTGCCACTGAAGTTCAAAAAAAATGGCCCGAAAGTCAAATTCATTTTATTTTGAATCGCAATGCTCCTTATGCAAAAGATTGTCCATTTCCTAAACAACTCATTGATACCACTCCAACTAAGGACATTAGAGGTGTTAACAGTATTATGTCGGAATTGATGCCAGATGTGGTGATATTTGATGCATCTGGTCGAAAAGCACATTTTCAGCATGCTAAAAACATCGGTGCGAAGACGGTCTTTTTTAGCCAACATACTAAAAAAAGAAGCAAAGGGCTTAAGCTAAATCGATTGAAGTTAATTGATCATCATTTTGTTGTTCAACCCAAATTTATCATGCCTGATTTAAGCTGGTTGCAGAAAATGAAGCTAAATTGGCTCAATAAAGAAGCGCCTCTATGCATTGGACCTGTATTTTCTCAGCCAAGTAAAGAGCAAGGTCAACGATTATTAAGTGAATACGGATTAAGTGAGAAGCAGTACCTTATTTTTAGTGCTGGATCCGGTGGACATAAGGTAAATGGTGAGTTAGCCGCTGAGCTGTTTTATCAACAAGCCAAAACATTTTCAGAAAAATATGATGTCGATTGTGTAGTGATTATGGGTTCGAATTATCCTAAAAAAGTCCCAGTATCTACTGAAAGATTAACAGTGTTGCCATCAGTAGATAATCCAACTTTTATCAATTTATTGGCTATGGCTAAAGCTACTGTGATCAGTGGTGGTGATGCTTTATTACAAGCCATCGCTTTGAAAGTGCCATCATTATCGGTACCTGTATCGAAAGACCAGCCAGCTCGAATAGATATTTGCTACCAGCATGGCTTTGTGATGAAAGTTGAGAGTAAATTATCGGTGAAAAAAATTGAAAAGCTGTATGCTGATGCAGAGTTAAAACATGAGTTATTACGAATCGCAGACGATAGTAATGGTCTGCCTCATGTACTTGAAAGTTTGAAAGCGGTATTTAGGTAAAGATTAAATGTTTGATCATAGGCGAATTGCTATTGTCATAAATAGCTTAGCAGGCGGTGGCGCCGAAAAAGTAATGCTTACGCTTGCACAAGAATTTATTAAGCTGGGGCATGAAGCGCACTTCTTTGTTCTACAAAATAATGGCGAGTATCAAGTTCCAACACATATTCCATTACATGTTTGTTTTGAAAAAGGAGCCAAAGGGCTAGATAGTGTTTTTAAGGTGAAACTTAATGCAAGAAGCTTGAAAAATACAATTGATGCTGTGCAACATGAGATTGGAAAATTTGATTTATTTCTATCTAACCTAGATACAAGTAATCAACTGATGACCAGAACGGGTTTATCACCACTATACTGTGTCGTCCATAACTCTGTGGAGCAAGAATTAATTCGTCAAAAAAAACTTGGTCCCATCGCATATTTCAAAATGTGGCGCGCAAAACATTGCTTAAGTGGACAACGATTGATTACTGTCTCAAAAGGGATCAAGAAAGAAATTGAACAAGTGGGGCGCATACAACCTAAATCAGTGCAGACGATTTATAACCCTTTTGATGTTAATGACATAAAATCCCAATCCGAAAAGGTTAATACATCAATTCCAAGTGAAGAATATTTGATCCATGTTGGTAGAGTTGCAAAACAAAAAAGACATGACATTTTATTTCAAGCTCTTAAAGAAATGGAAAGCAACATCAAATTGGTACTGTTATGTAACAACCCTAAAAAAGCGTTAAAACTGGCAAAAAAACATGGAGTAAGTGATCGAATAATTTTGCCAGGCTTTCAAGCAAACCCGTATCAATGGATTAAGAGAGCAAGAGCACTTGTATTAAGCTCTGACTATGAAGGTTTACCGACCGTTATCATTGAGGCATTAATATGTGGTACGCCTGTAATTAGCACAAACTGCCCACATGGTCCTTCAGAGATCTTAACGGGTGATCTGGCTGAAAACCTAGCTCCTGTGCAGGATCCAAAGTCACTGGCAACAAAAATTGATAATTTACTAAAGAAGCCAAAAGTGACTATTGATGCTGAGTTATGTAAGCGTATCGAAGCTGAAGAAATAGCCAAACAATATTTAAGCTTAAAATAAATTGATAATGTCAGTATGAAATTTAGTCATTTCATTTCTTATTTGATGGCTTAACAATTTTATTAATATTGGCCGATTGTAGTGTACGTTGCTGCATCATTGATAAACGATACTTAGTATTTCGCCAAAATGTACTTTTATTACTATGACGTTTGTTTGGGTTCATGGCCGCAATTTCACTGTCAAAATTGGCTTCAAACACACAGTAAGGCTGTAAGCCGATGACTTGTAAATTAAGTTCACTGTGAAACTGTATATCGACATCAACAGGTCTAAAAAAGCGTTTTCGAGCAAGGAGTTTCTCTGCACCTTGTCGACTGATCACATAGCCCGTCATACAGTTGGGCACTCTTTTATAGCTAATACAATTCACTGTGTCAGACAAAGCAATAGTTTCTGCTGCAGGATTATTACGATTGTCTGATAGTTTGATGATGTCCCACCCTTGCAATCGGTCAATCGTGGCCAGAATAGTGGTAAAATCGTCAGATAAATTAATATCATCTTCCAAAACTACTGCATGAGGTTGGTCAGAGTCTAGAAGCTTTTGCCATGCTTGACTGTGGCTGGCGTAACAGCCAATTTCTCCGACTGTGAGATCTCGATGATAATAGCGTTTGTTTAGCTTCTCATCGTAAATCGTTTCTATCTCATCTTGAAATAGTGCTGAGCCAACGACGGCACTGAAGTGAGTTCCCTTTAAAGATAACTGAGATAATTGTTGCTGCAGATGCTGCCAACGGGATTCATTCTGCGGCATGTTGATGGCCAAAATAACAGGTTGCAACATTTCCTCCATCCAATTGTTGAGATTAGGAGGCAAAGTATAATAAAAGTTAATTTTCGGTGTAAATAGGTATCTCCTTTGGATAACGGCCTTTTATGGTGCGATAAAAGGCCAAAATGTGATTCATGTCCAGATTCATATCGCCAGTAGGGTAAATTGGGGGTTCGATACGCAATGTTTTGTGCTGGTAATCAAATCCTACACACACAATGGGCACCTTGGCTTGAACTGCGATATGGTAAAAGCCTGTTTTCCAGCGATTGACTTTTCCGCGTGTACCTTCAGGCGCTAAGGCTAGGGCATAGTCTTCACGTGTGGCAAACTGTTCGCAGGCGGATTGCACTAAGTTATTATTTTTAGTGCGATTGACGGGACTGCCGCCTAAAGCCCTAAATAACCATCCCCATGGTGGAATAAATAATTGGTGTTTACCCAAAAAGTGGATACGACGTTTAACGGCTGAGCGGGCGAGTATGCCAATAATAAAATCCCAGTTGCTGGTGTGAGGGGCGCCAATCAAAATAAATTGGCGATCACTCGGTAGTTGTCCGCTAATGTTCCATCCAAACAGCTTCAGTAACCACATTGAAAAACTTGCCATCATGATCCAATCTCGAAGAGGTCTTATAGGCAGTTTTAGCTTATTTTCATCACACTGTCGAGATTAATGGTGGTGATGGTGCCTTTCTGGCAATCCCCACATACGTTTTAAAAACTCCCTTGGACCTAAACGAAATAAACTGATTGAACATAACACTGCAATCAAGGCTGCTGAAATGACGATTAACAGTCTAGAGTCGTGATGCTCTGTTGTAGGCAAAATCATGGCGTTAGGTAATAGCCAATACCCAATGGTGATAGCGATAGCTCCAAGCATTAATGGTTTTAAATGATACTTTAAGTGTGTTGCCGTCAACAAAGGAGGCAGAATTAAAGTGCCCATAACAGCTAAGATATGCCATTGTTGAAATGCTAAGCTTGCAGCCAGTATAGAAGAGCCGAGTAATGTGAATCGACATACAACAAATAAAGGTAGCAGTAACAGTACTTGAATAGCGGCAATTGATAAAAGCCCCGTTGGTTGTCCAAGAATGTTTACCAGCAGCAAACTGAAAATCACTACAGCAGCATTACTGTCAATGATGGTTAAAGAAAGGCCATTCTTTTCAGAAAACTCAGTGGAACGATTAACTGAAAGCATAGACATGGCAAGGCTAAGCAACAACTGGAATAATGCGTAAGCCCAACCAAGAATTACTAGAGTAAAAAACACCGCCTCAGGAGTAAAGCCTTGGAGTTGCGAGTTGCGTAACTTCACAGGCAATCGGTGCTCTAAGTTTTGTCGTAATATACCTAAGGCTAACGTCAGCAATATAAGGGGTAGGATTTCGATAACCCAATGCCAAAAAATTGTGAGTTCGTGTTCAACATCGTGTTGATGAAGCTCACCCATTTCAGTGAGCATTAATATCAGCAGCAATCCAATACCGAGTATGCTTCCAACTCCTGCGTGATATTCAAATTGGCCTTGTGGATCTTCCGTTTTTTCAACATGAGGTTGATGCAATACAACATGTAAGATAGATCCTGTCACAAAGGCTTGTAGGTAGACGGTGTTATCAAGAGAAATATGAGTAAGGAACTGTTCTCCTAAAAGGTAACCTACTGTGGTTAGTAGCATCATCAAACCCAATACCAGAGCGGCCCAACGGCTACCGACTTGTGGCTTTAATAGCCACCACATGGCAATTCCAACAGGCAAGCGGTGTAAGATGATCCCTAACGCCAGTAACGTAGAGTTTTCAGGCTGCTGAGCCAACACCAAAGCGCCACCATCGGTGAGGGTGTGCAATAATAAGCCGCCAACTCCAAGTGTTAATGTTAGGTTATGGGTCAATTCCGAATGGCGGTGAAAAATCCGCTCACTCATGGTTGGGCCCCACATGCCAATGGCGACAAACAGGAGCGCTAGCCAGCTGCCGTGTTCAAGTAATTGAGGCAAAATGTGGATCAGTACCAAGCCACCAAGAGAGACAAAAATAAAGCCATCAAGACCTTTTTGTAATGCAGAGCCAGATGATAGCACTCGATAGCAAACTGGGCCGGCAAGTAAAGCAATAAGACTGGCAACGAGATAGAGCATGAAAAAACCTAGTTAAATATAGAGTCTTTGGACTCTATGATGATAATGTGTTGAAACTTTTGCTGTATCCCTAAATATAAATGGCAGCCCAGCTGTATAATTGTATCTGGCATTAAACAGTTATACCAAAGCAATTATAATCATAATCTCAAATGCTTACTATTCCCATTTATGATTTTGCGACTTTTATCTGAATGTTAAGTTAAAGGCGAATTAATGTATTCATAAGGTAAAGTTTACGGCTTTCTACTCACTATTTCTAAAAAAGCAGATAGAATTACTATCATTCCTATTAACCCCAAGTAAATAAGACGTTTTCATGGATATTCTTTCTGCAACTGTAATGCTATTTTTAATCATGGATCCCCTAGGGAACTTGCCAATTTTTGCTTCGATATTGCGTCATATCGATCCTAAAAAACGCCGTCGAGTATTGATCCGTGAATTGCTCATTTCACTTGGGATCATGTTGATATTTTTATATGCAGGTGAAGCCATGCTGGGCTTCTTAGGCTTGCGAACCGAGTCGGTAAGTATCGCCGGCGGTATAATCTTATTCTTAATTGCCATTAGAATGATTTTTCCTCAACCCGGTGGAGTCGTGGGTTTAGCCGCAGGTGAAGAGCCTTTTATCGTCCCCTTAGCCATTCCGTTAATGGCGGGACCTTCAATTTTGGCGACTTTAATTTTACTGGCGCACACTGATAGCAGCCGAATGACGGATTGGACGATTGCCTTAATTATCTCTTGGGGGTTAAGTGCGATAATTTTACTGTTCAATGGCCTGTTTACAAAAGTTTTGGGTGAAAAAGGCCTATCTGCTGTTGAGCGACTAATGGGAATGGTGCTGGTGATGATTTCGGTACAAATGTTCCTTGATGGTATCGCAAAATATTTAGGGACTACAGCTTAAGCTGATTGATTTTTAATCTCCACCATGAATACAATGATGAATATTGTATGCAATTTATGGTGGAGAAATGACTTTTATTGCAAGGATGCTGCTTATCATCAGTGCAGCAAGTAATTTAGCACATGCTGCACATTTGTCTGAGTTTCGAGACATACTGCCTTATCGAGGTGGTATCACCACGATGGAAACTCGCGATAGTAACCGCAACCTTTCTATTCCTGCTGTATATATTGATCAAGGTGCTTGGCATGGTTTTCATCTACCTGAACCTCAAGATTATGGTAGCTTTCCTGGGCCGATGGTCATTGCTCAGGAATACAGTGTTTATCTGAGTAATAACTTGCAAAAGTTTGTTATTGAAGATGCTCAATCAGGTAAAAAATTAGACTTTCAAACGGCAAAAGAAATTGAGGTTTATAGTCAACCGGATGGTTTATACCAACGCTTTCAGTGGGACGATTTACACCTAACGTTAAGCCTGCATTTTATTGACTCACGCACAGCTGGTATTCGCACTCAACTTCATAATGTGACCGATACATCTCAGTCTTGGCGTTTACGTTGGCAAGGAAAGCCATTCTCGCGTCATTCTAAAATTAATGACCATCAGCTCATTAAGGATAGAACGGTCAATAACCAACAAGTGGTATGGCAACTGAACGACAGTAATCGAAGGTGGCAATTATTACTCGATGATGCCCGTTATCGGGTGGTTTTTCCGCCTCATGTCAACCTAGACGCCGTTGATGAATTAGGTTATCAAGCAGTTACCACCATAACTCTTGCCCCTAAAGCACAGCAAACGTTAATGAATGTTCAGCAATACTTTCATCATAATGATGAAACTGAGCGTTTCCCTGTGATTGAATGGTCAAAGCTAAGCGATAGGTTAGAGGCGCATCGCTTGAATTGGCAAAACAAACTCAAGGACATTCCCAGTACATCGATGGGAAAAATGGCCGCAAAGGCGATGCTGACACTTACCCATAACTGGCGCAGTAAAGCGGGAGCGATTACCCACGATAGTGTTACGCCATCGGTGAGTTTTACTTGGTTTAATGGGGTATGGGCATGGGACAGCTGGAAGCAAGCCGTGGCCTTGGCTCGATTTGATCCCGTTTTAGCTAAATCAAATATTCGTGCCATGTTTGCATATCAATTTCAAAAAGACGATGCAGTTAGACCTCAAGATCATGGTAATTTACCTGATGCGATTTTTTATAATAAGAGCCCTGAAAGAGGTGGTCATGGTGGTAATTGGAATGAACGTAATGGTAAACCGCCACTCGCCACTTGGGCGGTATGGCAAGTGTATTTACAAGATGGTGATAAAGCATTTCTTAAAGAGATGTACCCCAAGCTTGTAGCTTATCATCAGTGGTGGTATCGCAACCGAGATCATAATCGCAATGGGTTAGTGGAATATGGTGCCAACTTGCACCCATTGCATCAAGAACACCAAAAACCTAAGCGTAAAGCCATCATTCAGGCTTCAGCATGGGAATCGGGCATGGATAATGCCCCTCGCTTTGACGACAGCGAAGATTTGAATATTTGGGTCAATAAAGACAAAAACGGGAGCCCAATTGGCTATTCTTTATCACAAGAATCAGTAGACTTGAATGCTTACTTATACGCTGAAAAACGTTTACTGGCTGAGATAAGTCAAAAATTGGGCTTAGGCAATACCAGTAAACAGTGGCAGAAACAAGCGAGCAAGCTTGGCCAGAAAATTCGAACTCAGTTTTGGGATGCTGACACTCAATTTTTCTATGATCGTCGATATCATAACAACACATCATATTTACTGATTAAGCAAGGCAAAGGGGTTGAGGGTTGGTTGCCGTTGTGGGCAAAGGTAGCCAGTACTGAGCAGGCCAAGCAATTGATCAAGGTGAATCTGACACCGACACGATTTGGCACTAAGATCCCATTTCCAACAGTCAGTGCCGATAGCCCTCATTTTGCTCCAAGTCGATACTGGCGAGGCCCTGTTTGGCTTGATCAAAGTTATTTTGCATTAGTGGGTTTAAACAACTATGGCCATCATAAACAAGCACAGCGATTGGCAAAGCAATTGGTTACCCATGGACAAGGCATTGTTGGTCACGGAGTGATTCGAGAAAATTACCACCCGCTGACAGGGGGAGGTTTGCATGCCAATAACTTTAGTTGGTCAGCCTCAGTGATTCTGTTGATGTATCATCAGTGGTTAGAGGCCGTTCCCAATTAGATTTTTGATTGACCGACATAAAAAGCTGTCGTTACTTCGTTTCTACACAAACATTAGACAACGCAGTTTAAACAAAAAAGAAACGCAGCCCTTTGGGTTACGCCTAAAATTTGCAAACTCTGCGTTACTTATCTTTCCTTTAGTTCACTAAAGTTCATTCTTCGTGCCTTGATTTTTCAAATTTTAGGATGTAACAAATCAAAAAATCTCTAATTAGGAACGGCCTCTAGTATCTCAATCTGAGCCACTGCGTGTGGGAGAAAAAACTCACTAACCGTCATTTGATGATTTTTATAAGTAAAAAATCGACGCCGCCCCCAAACATGCTGGCAAGGTTGACCTAGCGACTGAGCCAATTGGCTGATTGCTCCGTTTGGCAATGATTCAGCTACTTGGATATCACCGGGAATAAATTGGTGATGGCTGTATAGCAACTGCCCTAAAGGTTGTGTCCCCAGACCTTTAAAATCTACTTGAGTCTGCTCAAGCAGCGGAGCAGGAATTAAAGTGCGGGCAAACACCCATGGGATCTCATCTAAGCACAGCAATACTTCACGAACCCATACTTTTGATTGCTGAGGCATTTCTTCTGCAAAAGGCAGCAGAAGCGCTTCACCTAGTACTTTTACTTCAAAATTTTGGCAGCAGGCCTTCAGTTTTTCGGTTAAACTGCCGTTAGCAAGTAACCAAGATGTTAAATTGGTCGTACATTTAGGTAACCTTGGTTGCTCCGACCAAGAAATAGGTTCACCGAAAGGAAAGCTGTGTGTTGGTGACATTAATAGCTTTTTATTTTGTTGATAACAGAACTCTCAGTGTACCATAGACCAATAAAGCACAAACAATAGATAACAAATATCTGGTTGGTTTAGTAGTACGAACTAACAGTAAGCAAATCGTTTTAGGGCAAAATTAATGAAAATGCGTTTCTGGCCAAGCATTATCGCTGGGATCATGCTAATTGTTTCAGGCTTAACCAATAAAGCAGAAGCCAAAATGGATGAATATCTCTATTTTGGATTTGAGCCTGAATTTGTGACCAACTATATCTCTTCTAGCCGAGCAAAACTGGGTTTTGTACGCGTGGGTATAGAGCTTATGGTTAAAGGAACGGCAGATCTTGAATTGGTTGAGCACCATGAACCTTTATTGAGAGCTGTGATCCTTGAAACTCTAGGGCAGCAGACAGAAGGTCAGGTGAAATCAATTACAGGACGAGAAGACATCAGAATCGCCTGTTTACAGCGGATAAATGAATTATTAACGCAAGAAACGGGTCGACCAATCGTCACTAATTTATTAATCACCAAATACCTTTACAATTAACAAACACAAAAAAGCCAGTCATGAGACTGGCTTTAGCTTGCTAGCAAGAATAATTACCCTCTTGGTCCAGCTTGCTTGATCACATCAGATACCGAGTATTTAGCAAAATTGTCGGTAAACTCTTTCGCTAATTGCTGAGCATATTTTTGATACTCGGCTTTGTCGCTCCAAGTATTTATTGGATTTAATAGCTCACTATCAACACCAGAAACCGCAACAGGAATGTTAAGGTTTAATTGCTCTAAGTGAGTCGTTTCGACATCGGCGAGTTCACCAGACACGATTGCATCAATGATGGCGCGAGTAGTTGGAATATCAAAACGCTTACCAACACCGTATGCACCGCCAGTCCAACCCGTATTCACTAAGTACACTTGGCTACCAAAAGACTCTATGCGCTCCATCAATAGTTCTGCATAAACACTGGCTGGGCGAGGGAAGAATGGTGCACCAAAACACGTTGAGAACGTAGATTGAATGGCTGCCGTTGAACCCATCTCAGTCGAACCGACTTTGGCGGTATAACCTGAAAGGAAGTGGAAAGCGGCTTGCTCTTTAGTGAGCTTAGATACCGGAGGCAATACGCCTGATACATCGCAAGTAAGGAAAACAACGGCACGAGGCTCACCACCACGGTTATCTTCTTTACGAAGCTCAACATGCTCTAGTGGATAAGCGGCACGGCTATTTTCAGTTAACGAAGTATCGTCAAAATCAGGTGTACGGTTATCATCTAGCATGACGTTTTCAAGCACAGTACCAAAACGAATCGCATTCCAAATTACTGGCTCATTTTTTTGACTCAAGTTGATGCACTTAGCGTAACAGCCACCCTCAATATTGAACACGCCACCTGGTGCCCAACCGTGCTCATCATCACCGATTAAGAAGCGTTTTGGATCGGCTGATAATGTGGTTTTTCCTGTACCCGATAAACCGAAGAATAGAGTGGTATCGCCTTCAGTACCAACGTTTGCTGAACAGTGCATTGGCAGTACGCCTTTGGCTGGAAGCAAGAAGTTTTGTACCGAGAACATCGACTTCTTCATTTCACCAGCATATTTAAGGCCTGCAAGTAATACTTTTCGCTCGGCAAAATTAATGATAACTGTTGCATTAGAGTTGGTACCATCACGTTCTGGATCACACTCAAAGCCTGGTGCGTTCATGACCTGCCAAACAGGCTTGTCAGCGGCATTAAAGTTTTTTGGCACAATAAACATATTGCGAGCAAACAAATGATGCCAAGCATACTCAGTGGTTACTTTTACTGGTAAATAATGCTCTACATCGGCGCCAACTTCTAAATCAGAAACAAACAACTCTTCTTTTTCAGATAAGTAAGCTTCCACTCGGTTCCAAAGTGCAGAAAATGCTTCAGCTTCGAAAGGCTTGTTGACATTGCCCCAATCGATATCGGCTTCGCTACTTGGCTCTTTTACAATAAAGCGGTCGTTCGGCGAGCGACCTGTACGTTCACCTGTGCGTGCTACTAATGCACCAGCGGCGGTTAATTCACTCTCGCCACGTTTTAGCGATAGCTCAATGAGTTCGGCAGGGGTAAGGTTATGGTGCGTACGATGTGTTCCATCGGCCATGAGAGAGATCTCCGTTACAATGCAAGATGTTAAAGCTCAAAACCCATTTCAAACGTGAGATAAGAGCTGAAGTTACCGATTGAATTCGGCTTATAAAGTGTGACTTAGGCCACTAATTTTTATGCTGAGAATTGTAACTTAAATGCCATAAAAAGCGATGGATTTTACTGCATTCAATATAAAAAAGCCGGGAATAATCCCGGCCATGAATGTTTACATAGATTATTGTACGGTATTTGAGGTGGGAGCATGAGAAAACAGCGCCGCAACATCAATGCTGTCAAAGGTATAGTGAGTATTACAGTACTCGCACCCCATCTTGATTTCCCCTAAATCGGCTAACATATCTTCAACCTCTGCTTGAGGCAACGACAATAACGCTTGGCCTGTGCGCTCTTTTGAGCATGAACATTTAAAGCTGACATCCACAGGATCAAACAACCGAACTTGCTCTTGATGGTATAAACGGTGCAGTACTTCTGTTGCTGGTAAGCTAAACAATTCTTCAGGTTTGATGGTTTGAGTCAGCTGAGTCAAGTGATCAAAGTCATCATCCGATTTCACATTGTTGCCGCTAGCTGGAAGCACTTGTAAGAACATACCACCTGCTTGCTTGCCGTCAGCAAATAGCCATAAATGGGTAGGAAGTTGCTCTGATTGCATAAAGTAAGCTTCAATACATTCGGCCAGTGTTGGTTTGTTTAACTCCACCACGCCTTGATAACGCTCACCGTCAGTTGGCGTTAGAGTAATCACCAGGTAGCCTTTGCCAAACATGTCATTCAGGCTGGCCTCATCGGCAATATCACCTTCCCAGCGAGCGACACCACGATGTTGCTGTTTGTCATTACTGTTAATCACCGCTAATGACACTGGGCCATTACCTTGAATTTGCACCGCAATATCACCACTAAATTTTAACGTTGCAGTTAGCAGTGATGTCGCAGCCATTAATTCTCCAAGCAATAATTGCAGTGCTTTTGGGTAGCTATGGGCATGAATGATCTGCTGATAACTGTCCTGTAATTGAACCATTTCACCACGCACGTCGGCGTTATCGAACAAATAGCGATGTAACTTGTCTATACTCATTGTTGAACTCACTCAATATCGCCTTGAATTTGCTTAAAACGCACAATCTGGCGACGTTGTTTTTTATCAGGTTTAGTGTCTGGAATTGGATTATTTAAGCGTTGTAGCCGACGTGTTTCGGCATTGGTGGCACGCTTTTGAATGCTTTGTTCGGTCTCTTGATATAGGGTTTGCGCGACAATGGCCTGACCACGTTGGTCACTTAAAGCCATTATGATGACTTCTTTTTCATCAAAGCCTTGGCGTAAACGGATAAGAGCCCCAATTTCAGCATTCTTACTGGATTTCGTACGCTGGCCGTTGTAGTGTACTTTGCCACCATCGATCATCTGCTTGGCAATAGCACGAGTTTTGTAAAAACGCGCTGCCCACAACCACTTATCGAGACGAACGGCGGTGACGGTTTTAAGTTCGGATCGCATTGAGTCTCCTAAGTGAGTGCTAGTGGAAGATAAAGATGGCTCAGCCAAGGTTCAGTTGAAGTTTGTAATAGTCTTATAAAGAATAAAGGGTAACTTTACGAAATTGTGACGCAAATTAGCATAAATAGACAGTTTTCGCCAATGACGAATCTGTTAAAAGCTTGTTGCAGATTAACGGCTAAGGTAGCATTAATAGATTGCGCCAAAAACGATAGGTTTCAAAATACCAAAAAATGGATGCATTAGATAAAGTTATAACAAAAGTAGTTGGCTTACCTCACAAGTCACTTAGCCGATTGGTTTTCGGTTTAGGCTTAGTGGTGTGCCTGTATTTATTAGCACAAATTACTTGGCAATTTGTTCCTGAGCCTGATACCCCAAAGGTGCCTTGGACACCTTCTGCAACCAACACTGCTGCAAGTCGAACAGCTGTTAATATCGAGCCCATTCTCGACTTATCCTTATTTGGCAAACATGACGCGACTCAAGCGACAAAAACGCCAGAACCTGAGCCAGCGTTGATCACTGATGCACCCAAATCATCTTTGTCTATCCAGCTTACTGGAGTAGTGGCGTCTACAGCCAAGAAAAAAGGCTTAGCCATTATCGCGTCTAGTGGTGATCAATCTACTTATAGCATCGGCGATAAAATTAAAGGCACTTCTGCATCGTTAAAAGAAGTGTATGCCGACAGAATCATCATCACTAATGCTGGGCGGTTTGAAACCGTGATGCTTGATGGATTGCAATTTACTACAGCTGTTGAGGCCAATCGTGCGCTGCAACAAGCCGCTCGAAAAAAAGCGCAAAAAAAGGTGAATAAGATCTCCGACCCTAGAATTACTGCACAAATTGCCCAAACACGCCAAGAAATCTTGGCGGATCCACAAAAGATTAATGATTACCTGCAGATATCGCCTTTACGTCGTAATGGCCAAGTGTTGGGTTATCGTTTATCTCCCGGTATGAAGCCAAGCCTATTTAAAGCGGCGGGTTTTAAAGCGGGAGATATTGCAAAAAGTTTAAATGGCTATGATTTAACCGATGTGTCGCAAGCATTCCAGGCTATGGCGGGTCTACAAGATATGAAGGACATATCCATCACGGTTGAACGCCAAGGACAACTCATCGAAATTGATTTCGGGCTACCTAATTAACGAATGAGCGAAAGGCTTAGGGGAAGTTTTAGAATGAAGAATAGCAAGATAGGACGAAAGTGGCTGATAGGGTTAATGACTAGCCTCATTCTTCTGTCACCAAGTGCCTCATGGGCAGAGCAACAATATGCGGCCAATTTTAAAGGCACTGACATTCAAGAATTCATTAATATTGTGGGTAAAAACCTCAATAAAACCATCATTGTCGACCCCACCGTTCGTGGCAAAATCAATGTTCGTAGTTATGATTTATTGAATGACGAGCAATATTATCAATTCTTTTTGAATGTATTGCAGGTCTATGGTTATGCCGTTGTGGCGATGGATCATAATGTCATCAAGGTCATAAAAGACAAAGATGCTAAAACTTCATCGATTAGAGTCGCGGATGATAAAAAGCCGGGACAAGGTGATGAAATGGTCACTCGCATTGTGGCTCTTTATAACACTCAGGCCAAGTTGCTCGCGCCACTATTACGTCAGCTGAATGACAATGCTGGTGGTGGTAATGTGGTGAACTACGATCCATCCAATGTGTTGATGATCACAGGTCGTGCCGCTGTGGTTGATAAGCTGGTGGAAATTGTACGCCGCGTAGACAAACAAGGCGACACTGCAGTTAAAGTACTACCGCTAAAATATGCTTCTGCCAGTGAAGTTGTGCGGATCATGGATACTCTGTATCGTAAAAATAGCAGTAGCTCGCAACTGAATGGCAGCGCACCCAAAGTCGTGGCCGATGAACGCACAAACTCAGTAGTGATCAGTGGTGATGAACAAAGTCGTGAGCGTGCGATGGACTTGATCAAGCGCTTGGACGAAGAACAAGCCAGTACAGGTAATACTAAGGTACGTTACTTACGTTATGCCAAAGCTGATGATTTGGTCAACGTGTTAACGGGCGTAGCGCAAAAGCTCACCAAAGATAAAAAAGGTCGTAAAGGTTCAAGCAGCAGCTCCTCTGCCTCAACACAAAGTAAAGGAGATGTCTCGGTTGTCGCTCATGAAGAAACCAATTCATTGGTGATCACCGCAGAACCTGCGGAAATGCGCACCTTAGATAACGTCATCAATCAACTGGATGTTCGCCCTGCACAAGTATTAGTAGAAGCCATTATTGTAGAAGTCTCTGAAGGTGATAATGTCGGTTTCGGTGTGCAGTGGGGTAGTGCTTCAGGCGGTATATCACAATTTAATAATCTCGGTGCTGGGATTGGTGAAATTGGTGCTGGCGTATGGGCGGCTCGACCTAAAAAAGGCACAAGAGTCTGTTCCGAAAATGGCACTTGTACAGATAACCCTGAGCAAGATGGTGATGTGACCCTACTGGCGCAAGCCTTAGGTAAAATTAACGGTATGGCTTGGGGTATTGCCTCAGGTGATTTTGGTGCCTTAGTGCAAGCGATTGCCGGCGATACCAACTCAAACGTACTGGCCACGCCTTCGATTACGACTTTGGATAACCAAGAAGCTAACTTTATTGTGGGTGACGAAGTTCCTGTCATTACTGGCTCTTCAACCAGCACAGGATCAACGACCAGTAACCCTTTCCAAACGGTAGAGCGTAAAGAAGTCGGTGTTAAGCTGAAGGTTGTGCCGCAAATCAATGAAGGCAGTTCAGTGAAGTTGACTATCGAACAAGAAGTCTCAGGCGTTAATGGTAACACGGGCGTTGATATTTCTTTTTCAACTCGTCGTTTAACCACCACTGTGATGGCGGATTCAGGACAAATTGTGGTACTCGGTGGTTTGATCAACGAAGAAGTACAAGAAAGCGTACAAAAAGTCCCATTATTAGGTGACATCCCAATTCTAGGTCATTTGTTCAAGTCATCATCAAGCAAAAAGACGAAACGTAATCTAATGGTGTTTATTAAGCCAACCATCATCAAAGATGGATTGACCATGGAAGGCATTGCGGGTCGTAAATACAACTACTTCCGTGCGCTGCAACTTGAGCAGCAAGAAAAAGGCGTGAACTTAATGCCGAACACTAAGGTGCCAGTGTTGGAAGAGTGGGATCAATCAAAAGTGGTTCCTAAAGAGGTCAATGACATCCTTGAGCGTTATAAACAAGGCAAAGGTCTAGATACCAAAATGCGCCGCAGTGATGACGCCCTTAAGGTCGTCACCGAAAGCAAAGATAAAGACAAAACCACGGAAAAGAAGTAGCCCATGAGTGACGTGCAGCAGCCCATCGAGCCAGATGCATTATCTCAGGTAACCTCTGAGGTGAATGCCGATATAGAACAAGACGGCAGCGAGTTTCACTCTGAAACTAAAGACCGATTGCCGTTTGCCTACGCTCACCGCCATGCGGTGGTGCTGGCCACTAATGAGGACAAACAGCTTAGTTTGTATCACACACCAACGACACAAGCACAAGTGCTACTGGAAGTGCGTCGTTATAGTGGCGCTGATTTACCATTGATAGAGCTAGATAATCAAGCATTTGAAATGAAGTTGACTCAAGCCTATCAGAGTAACTCGTCAGAAGCACAGCAATTGATGGAAGACATTGGCAATGAGATGGATTTGTTCACCCTTGCTGAAGAGTTGCCACAAACCGAAGATTTGCTTGAAGGTGATGATGATGCGCCTATTATTAAACTGATCAATGCCTTGCTATCAGAAGCCATCAAAGAAGAAGCGTCTGATATTCATATCGAAACGTATGAAAAACAACTGGTGGTGCGTTTCCGTGTTGATGGGGTGCTCAAAGAAGTCTTAAAGCCGAACCGTAAACTTTCATCGCTGTTGGTGTCACGTATCAAGGTTATGGCACGTTTGGATATCGCTGAAAAACGTGTTCCACAAGATGGGCGTATTAGCTTAAGAATTGCGGGTCGCGCGGTGGATGTACGTGTATCGACCATGCCATCGAGTCATGGCGAGCGTGTGGTATTGCGTCTTCTCGATAAAAATGCCGGTAATTTAGATCTTCAGCAATTAGGAATGACAGATAGCATTCGTCAGCAATTTGATGCCTTAATTCGTAAACCCCACGGTATTATTTTGGTGACCGGTCCAACGGGTTCAGGTAAAAGTACCACCTTGTATGCAGGCTTAACTGAAATTAACTCAAGAGATACCAACATTCTTACTGTTGAAGATCCGATTGAGTATGAGCTTGAAGGCATAGGTCAAACGCAAGTAAATACCAAAGTGGATATGACTTTTGCTCGAGGGCTTCGTGCCATTCTACGTCAAGATCCTGATGTGGTGATGATTGGTGAGATCCGTGATTTGGAAACCGCACAAATTGCGGTGCAAGCGTCTTTGACGGGTCACTTAGTTATTTCCACCTTGCATACCAATACCGCTTCGGGTGCCATTACTCGACTGCAAGACATGGGGGTTGAGCCGTTTTTGGTGTCATCCAGTTTACTAGGGGTGTTGGCGCAGCGTCTAGTACGTACCTTGTGTAAAGATTGTCGCCAGCCACACCAGCCAAGCCCATCTGAACTAGAATTACTTGGACTACAAGCTCACGATAGCGCCACGATTTATCGAGCGAGTGGTTGTAAAAAGTGTGGTTACAATGGCTATCGTGGCCGTACCGGTATTCATGAGCTATTGGTTGTAGATGATACGGTCAGAGAACTCATTCACAACGGCCACGGTGAACTCGCTATTGAAAAACACGTGCGTAAAGATACCCCGAGTATTCGTCACGATGGTATGAGTAAAGTATTGGCCGGTATCACCACCTTAGAAGAAGTGTTGCGTGTGACTCGAGAGGAGTAATGGATGGCGGCTTTTGAATACAAAGCACTGGATGCAACAGGAAAGCAAACCAAAGGGGTATTGGAAGCCGATACCGCTCGTCATGCGCGAAACCAATTGCGAGAAATGCGCTTAACCCCATTAAGTGTTGATGCTGTTACTGAAAAAGAAGCCAAACGAGAACAGTTTACTCTGTTTAAAAAGCGGATTTCGGTGGCAGAGCTTGCGTTGCTGACTCGTCAAATTGCCACGCTGGTCGCAGCAGGTCTGCCCATTGAAGAAGCGCTCAAAGCTGTCGGTCAGCAATGTGAAAAAGAACGCCTTGCCAGCATGATAATGGCGGTGCGTTCAAGAGTAGTAGAAGGCTATACCTTGGCCGACTCTATGGCAGAATTTCCACATATTTTTGATGACTTATACCGTGCTATGGTGGCATCTGGTGAAAAGTCCGGTCATTTAGATGTGGTGCTCAACCGTCTTGCGGATTACACCGAACGCCGTCAGCAGCTAAAATCCAAACTGACCCAAGCCATGGTTTATCCTACAGCCTTAACTGTAGTGGCGATATTGGTGGTTTCGATTCTGTTAGCGTCAGTCGTACCCAAAGTCGCTGAACAGTTTATCCACATGGGGCAATCGCTACCGTGGAGCACTCAGCTTATGATTTCCATGTCGGATTTTGTGCGGGACTACGGCATTGGTATTGTGGTAGCGATCATGTTGTTGTTAGTGGTGTTTCAGCGTGTGGTTAAACAGCCCAAAGCCAGAATGCGCTACCATAAATTTATCTTATCACTGCCAGTGGTCGGTAAAGTCAGCCGTAGCCTTAACACCGCACGTTTTGCTCGTACTTTAAGTATTTTATCCGCCAGTTCAGTGCCTCTACTTGATGGTATGCGTATCGCCAGTGACGTGCTGCAAAACGTCAGGGTGAAAGAAGCTGTGAGCGAAGCTACTTCACGAGTACGAGAAGGTACCAGCTTAGGCTCAGCGTTAACCGCCACCAAGCTATTTCCGCCAATGATGTTGTATATGATTTCATCGGGTGAGAAAAGTGGTGAGTTAGAACAAATGTTGGAACGCGCTGCCGATAGTCAAGATAGCCAGTTTGAAGCCAATGTCACTATTGCCTTGGGCATATTTGAACCCGCCCTAGTAATTTCTATGGCGGTAGTGGTGTTATTCATTGTGTTATCGATTTTACAACCGATTTTAGCACTCAATAACTTAGTGAGTGGCTAGAGCAAAGATCAGTGACTTTCTAGCCAAGACAGAATTTTATTAAGGAGTTTCAAATGCAAAACAAACGTCGTCAGCAGGGCTTTACCTTGCTAGAAATTATGGTCGTAGTTGTGATCATTGGTTTATTAGCCGGTCTGGTATTACCAAACGTATTAGGTAACAAAGAAAAAGCGGATACCCAAAAAGCGGTAGCCGACATCGTTACACTGGAAAATGCCTTAGATATGTACAAATTGGATAATGGTGTTTACCCAACGACAGAGCAAGGTCTAGAAGCCTTAGTTCAGGCGCCAACCATTGATCCAGAACCACGCAATTATCGTGATGGCGGCTATTTACGTCGTCTGCCACAAGATCCATGGCGTCATGATTACATTTTAGTTAGCCCTGGTGAGCACGGAAAGATTGATGTGTTTAGCATGGGCCCAGACGGTCAAGCGGGTACCGACGATGACATTGGTAACTGGAACTTAAAAGATTATCAATAAGATGCTTCGATGCTCACAGCAAGGGTTTACCTTGCTGGAAATCATGGTAGTGGTGTTATTGATGGGGTTGATGGCAGCGACTGTCACCCTATCTTTTAATACCTCAACCCCAGAGCAGAAACTGGAAAAAAAAGCCAAGCAGTTTATGGCTACCACTGAATTAGTCATCAATGAAACCATACTCAGTGGCCAGTTTTTGGGGATAGTGATAGAGCCAGATGGTTATCATTACGTGGTGTACCATGACAGCCAATGGCAGCCATTAACCAATGATCGTATTTTGACTGAGCGTAAATTAGATGATGGCATGAGCCTATCGGTTGTGGTGGATGGATTACCGCTAAAGCAAAGTGACGAAGACCGCAGCGACGACATATTTGAAAATGACGATGACAAGTTCAACATAGATGAATCTGTGCAGCCTAAAAAGAAGTTGCCGACACCGCAGATCATGTTGTTTCCTAGCGGTGAGTTGAGCCCATTTGAACTGACATTTGCCATGAGAGATCAGCAAGGTAATGAGCATGATCAATTGGTGGCCGGAGATGCTTTAGGACGCCTGACATTAGGGAGACCTGATGACCAACCATAAAGGAATGACCCTCATTGAAGTTATGGTGGCATTAGCGATTTTTGCTGTTGCCGCACTGTCCATTACCAATAGCTTAGGGCAGTTGATGTCCAATATGCCGATATTACAAGAACGCACCTATGCACAGTGGGTGGCGGATAATGTATTGGTAGATGCGGTACTTGAAAATAAACAGCAGTTTTTAGCCATAGGTAAAAAAGAAGGTGACACTGAAATGGCTGGCGAGCGCTGGTATTGGCGTCGTGAAATCATTAAAACCCAAAGTGATGATTTTCGTATGGTCAAGGTCAGCGTCAGTGATGACTCACGTTATGATCGCATTTTAACTCAGGTAAATACCTATGTATTTAAAGTTAAATAAGCGCCATAGCCGAGGGTTCACATTACTGGAAATGCTGGTGGCTATCGCCATTTTTGCAATTATTGGATTAGCGGCAAACTCGACCTTGCATGCGGTGTTAAAAAACAAAGAAGTCACCGAAGATTTTTCTGCTCGGTTAAAAGGCTTGCAACAAGGCTTTGGCATGATGGATCGCGATATTGGTCAAATCGTCGCAAGACCCCCAAGGCTGCTATCAGGCGGCCATGGAAGTACTGTGATCCAATACGGAGAAGTGATCCCTAATATTGATGGGCAGGCATTGATTTTTTATCGTTTGGGCTGGTTAAACCCGGACGGAATGTTGCCAAGAGGCAGTATTCAATCAGTGGCGTATGTGTTTACCGAAGATAAGTTAGAGCGATGGTATTTTCCTTATCCCGATCCTGTGATTGGCGCTAAGCCCACGAAAACAACCATCATAGATCATGTTCAGAATATGGATGTACGATTTTTTGATGGTAAAAGTTGGCAGCAAGCGATCATGGGAAGTGCCTTACCCCAAGCCATTGCTATTAAGCTTGAGGTGGAAGGCATTGGTACAGTGGAGCGTAAATTCTTATTGCCTAAAGGTGTGGGGCCAGCGACATGATGGTTACGCGAAAACGCCAACAAGGTGTCGCCTTATTAGTGGTGCTTTTGATTGTGGCTCTTATCGCTGTAATCGCGACGGATATAACGTCGCGAAATCAGATTTCAGTGCGCCGCACCATTAATTTGACGGAATACGATCAAGCTTATTGGTACGCCTTATCCTTGGAGCAGCTGGCGAACAAGGTGCTTAAAAAGGACTTAGACGACTCAAAAGGTGAAGTGAATCTGAGTCAAGTTTGGGCGCAAACGGGGGTGGTTTTTCCGGTTGAAAATGGTGCTCTAGCTGGAGAAATCAAAGATATGCGGGCGTGTTTTAACCTTAATGCGCTTAGTGTTAAAGCGACTCAGCCACAGAATAACAATGGCTCACCTAATCAAGAGCCGTTAGCCGTTCAACAGTTTGCATCTTTATTGGAAGCACTCAGTGTTGAGCCATTTACAGCAGAGCAGTTAGCCAAGTCGTTAAGAAACTATATCGACACCTCTCCTGCGGTGGGTGGCTATTATGGCCCTGATGCTGAATATGAAGCACGAGATGTACCTTATCGAGCGGCCAAAACCATGATGAGTCATCGTAGTGAGTTACGAGCGGTACTTGGATTTACCCAAAAGGTATACGATAAGTTAGCGCCTTATGTGTGTGCGATCCCCGGCGATGACAAGCAGCTTATTAATATTAATACCATCCAGCCGGAGCAAGCACCATTGTTGGCTGGAATGTTACTGAACCAAATATCAGCAGATGAAGCCAAAGGCATCATCGAAAGTCGAGGGGCTAAAGGGTATGATGATTTACAAGAGTTTTGGTCATCGCCTGAGTTAGGTAGCATTGGTGGTAATGTGGATAAAGTTAAATCGACTTTTACCAATAAAAGTACCTATTTTGAGTTAGATGGCAAAGCCAAAGTTGGAGATGCCATCTTCCAATTACAAAGCATTTTGCAGGTAAACAAAGATCATTATGTTGACGTGTTAAGTCGGCAATATGGTGGTCAAAAATAAACTCCTCAAGGGTGGAGAAACACGGTGAGTGAACGCCTTTTTATACGACTAGGGACCCACGCTGACGACGCTTGTCAGTGGTTGGTTTGGTCGGAACAAGAACAAGAAATTATTGCATCAGGTGAGCTAGCCGATGCTACTCAATTGCACACGTTAAGTGAGCGAGCTGGCGCTCGCCCTGTTGATGCCTTGGTGCCAACGTCAGCCATCACTTTAACTCAGGTTAACTTGCCTGAAAAAGGGCAGCGACAAGCATTAAAAGCTTTACCTTTCATGTTGGAAGATGTGCTTGCGCAGGATATCGAACAACTACATTTTGTCCCAGGTTCCCGTAATGGCAGTTCATTATCCGTAGCCGTCGTGGCTCATGAGCAGATGCAATCATGGGTCGATTGGGTGAAGGCGGCAGGGCTTAATGTTAAACGCATGATCCCTGATAGCTTAGCGTTACCGTTAGCCGATGGTTGTCAGTGGGCGGCCATGGATATCGGTAATGAATTGCTGGTGAGAACTGGCGAAGGCCAAGGGCATAGTATTCCAAGTGAATGGCAAGATTCTGTTTTACCTAAGCTACTGCCACTACAAGACGCAGAAGATGAAATGGATACGGTCACCATTGCTAACTATAGTCCTATGGAGCTTGAGGGGGCAGAGCTGTTATCTCAGCCACTTGAGTTACCCATGCTAGTACTGGCAAAAGGTGCATTGCATGCACCAATGAATTTGATGACCGAGCAGTATCGACCTAAACGAGAAGGCAACAAGACACTATTGTTATGGCGCAATGCAGCCTTTATCGCTGCGGTATGTATTTTGCTGAGCTTCATTCATAAAGGGGTAGATATTTATCAAACTCATAAGCAGATAGAGGCCATTAAAGCTGACACCGCCGCTGTGTTTAAACGGGCAACTGGCCGAAGCAACACTTCTAATGTTGAATTTCATTTGCGTAACTTGCTCAAGCAGTACAAAGGCAAATCCTCCAGCAGTGATATGTTTGCCATGTTAGAGGGGGTGACTCAAGCCTTTAAAAAGGTGCCCAGTGTTCAGCCTAATTCACTTCGATATGACGGTAATCGTAGTGAACTGAGACTGCAAATCAGTGCCGATAGCTATGATCAAGTTGAAGCGTTCAAGCAAGCGATTGGCAAAGGTTTTAAAGTGGATAGTGGCGCGCAAAATAAAGAAGATGACAAAGTCAGTACGATTTTAACCTTGAGGAGTCGATAATATGAAACAGCAATTCCTCAATTGGTGGAACAGTTTAGCGTTTCGAGAGCAGCAATTGCTTTCTGTGGCGGCCGTGGTGGTTGCGATTAGTGTATTTTATTTTGGCGTGTGGAATCCTATATCTTCAGCACAGCAAGATGCACAGGCAGATCTAAAGAGTGCCAAACAAACACTAATAAAAGTAAAGCAAGACGCTAACCGTCTGATTGGTTATAAGCAGGCTAATCGTGGTCAAAGTCGTCGTGGCAGCTTGAGTAATATTGTCAATCAGCAAGCGGATCGTTTTGGCTTGACTATTTCCCGCATGCAACCACAAGGTGATAAAATTCAGGTGTGGTTAGACGACGCGCCATTTAACGATGTATTGCGTTATTTAGATACTCTAGTGGTAAGCCAAGGGCTAACCGTTGATAGCTTTGATGTGGCCAGTACCGATACCATTGGCGTGGTGCGTATACGCCGAATTCAACTTTCACGTTAAGAGGCAGGACAATAGTGAAACGGATCAAATACCTGATTTTAGGCGTGATGGTTTACCTTATCTTCTTGGTGGTATTAATGCCTGTTAGTGTGGTAATGCGTTTTGTTACGCTTCCACCTCAAGTGCAGGTAACTGGTGTTGGTGGCTCGATTTGGCAAGGCAGTATCGACACAGTGCAAGCGTACGGGCGACAAGTAGAACAAGTGGAGTGGACCATACATCCTTATTCGTTATTAACGGGTACCCTAAATGTGGATGTTAAAATCGGTACGCGTAATTCAGCTATCTACGCTAAAACTAAGCTGCAATTAACGCGCTCGACGATGAACCTTACAGACTTAATGCTGCAAACCGACAGCAAAACCTTGGTTGGTGATACTCGATTACCGCTGCGTTCGAAAGTCGCAGGGGACATCACGCTTGGTATTTCAGAGTTTACCTACGGCCAACCATGGTGTGAGGCGTTGTCAGGTAACCTGCAGCTGCATGGCCTAGAAGTAAATAACCAGTTCGGTGATTTTCCCTTTGGTAGTTTTCGCCTAGGGTTGGATTGTGACCAAGGTGAGGTAATTGTGACGACATCAGAGAAAGACAATCAAATTGGTGTCAGTGGGCGTTTGTGGCTTAAAGCCAACAACCAAGTGCAGTTGCAAGCCAAAATTAAGCCTACAGCGTCAATGCCTGCTTCTGTGCGAGATAACTTAAATTATCTTGGACAAGCAGACCCTCAGGGAGCATATCCGCTAACATACAGTGGGCGGATACCTGGGTTATAAATAATGTGAATGGTATTAAAGCCGAAACAGGATTTGTTTCGGCTTTTTTATATGACTTTTTTATTAAAAGAATACCTTGAGAACCTCGTTTTAATCTGAGATTTTTAACTTAAATCCGTCATTTCGCACTGATATTTCCTAACACTTAACAATAATCACTCACGGCTAATCAAGACACAAAGATCACAACAATTATGGCAAATAGATCACTGAGCCATAGCTAAAAGATCACAGACAAACTT
>NZ_ML014759.1 GCF_003675895.1 Parashewanella curva | reverse complement strand
TGTCCTTTGACTTGAGTTTTGAAGAGTTCGGCGGCAGTACACTCAGATTTATCCGCTAAACGGTACTTCATTTTGCTTTTTTTCATTCTGAGAATAGCCGTTAACTCATGTTCAAGTGTCATACTAATAATAGGCTTGGTCGCAAACCAAGAATCGGCAAGAAAATAATCAGCTTCGATACCTACCCTTAGCGCACGTTTCACCATATCTGTGACCATAGCAGGCTTAGTTTGAGCCACTGATTGCTTGTAACGTTTAGCGACTATTGAACGTTCATCTTTAAATTTTCTGGTTAGAGGTTGGGCTTTAGTTTGACTGATGAAGAGTTCATTATCCAGTGGGATAAATTGAGTATCAGAAGCGTAGCCAAAACTCAGTACTTGCTGTCCCATAACACAACGGCCTGTCAAATGGTCGAAGTGGCTGGATACACCGGGCATTTTCTTCCCTCGGCGCGGCTTGACTGAATCATCGACAACAAAGGCTCTGACTTTACTTTTACCTTCCTGCTTTATGAGCTTTTTAGCAGTATGAAGTTGCAGCTTTCTCCAATTCAAATCTTCACGGTTGAGTAAATCATAAAGCACATCTTTTTTGCCAGAAGAAAAACTGAGTAGTGACTCTTTGGCGAACATAGATATGGTATCAACCTTCAACCAAACCCAGAGCATTAGTAAATAAACGACTTCGGTTGCTTCAATACCCGAACGTTTACTAAAACCGCAAGACGTTAGCATTGAAACAAAGCCAAGTTGTTTCCATGACGTGCTGAACGAATTATCAATTTGAATACCAGATCGAAGTAAAAAATTAGAAGTAAGTGATGGAAGCGGAAGTGATTTCATGTCAATATTTATCTAAGGGTTTGTGTGTTTTAGTTTTTGTCTAAGCAACAAGATTATAACACGCAAACCCTTACCTTTTCTTTAAATATCAACATGATAAACGATTTTTATTGTTGGATTTGAACTCCGAAACTTGAGTTGTAATCATTAAAGAACTAAATCAGTTCTTACGAGGTTGGCAACACTACTTCAAGCTAGGAATAAAGAAAGGGCAAATGAGTGATCTAGACAGCTGGATAAGAAGACGGCTGCGGTGCTATCGCCTGAAACAGAGAAAGCGAACTTACAGCATAGCGATGTGGCTTAAATCATTAGGCGTAACTGAGCACAATGCTTGGAAGTTAGCAGCATCTGACAAAGGTTGGTGGAAACTCTCGAAAACGCCACAACTGAATCAAGCTTTACCAAATCAGAGGTTTAAAGAGATGGGACTGTACTCGTTGTTAGAAGGGTACAAGACGTTAGCAGTATAATTGGAACCGCCGTATGCGACATCGCTTGTACGGTGGTGTGAGAGGACGGGAGCCGTGAGGCTCCCTCCTACTCGATTTATCAATATGTTTCATTTTAAGGGATTTAGAATGTTCAAAAACTTACTTATTGTGTTAGCACTCCTCAGCTTTCAACTTCATGCAGTGGAAACAGAGCAGCAAGCGAAAAAGCTCTTAGCGGATAAACAGATTGAGATGTTGATAAACGACATTAAGGACGATGCGCCTTATGAAGTTGCCAATTATAAAGTCATTGCCTTTAATCGCAGCAAGGAGTTTGATACTGCCATTGAGTGGATTGATGCTCGTCTACAAAAGTTGCCAAAAAATAATAAAGAAGCACGAGCAAAAGAGTGGTTGTTAAAAGGTAATGTCTATGCCAATCAAGCCATGGATGCCAGTATTTTTACTGCCGCAAGTTATGCCTCTGACTGTTTAGAAAGCTATCAAAAAGCGCATGAGCTTGCGCCACATTTACTTGATACCAAAGAATCATTGATTGGTTTTTATAATGGAGCGCCAAGCTTTGTTGGTGGAGATAGTGAAAAAGCATTAGCACTGGCTTTAGAGCTTGAAAAAACACACCCTCTTGAGGGTGGTCGAGCCATTTTTGAGAGCTACAAAGGCATGGATGAAGATGAGAAAGCTCAAGCTAAACTGCAAGCTTTACTTACACAATATCCTCAAGATTTAACACTGAGATTGGCGGGTTCACGCTATTACTTTAAGCAAGAGCGCTTTAAAGACAATCATGCTTTATTAATGGAATCGATAGGCATCAAAAAGCCCGAAGATGAAGAAACACAAGCGGTGTGGTATATCCTGCATTATGAGCTTGCAAAGAATAGCATTGAATCGAAATTAGCCTTACCTAAAGCCATTGAAGCGGTGCAATTATTTCAACGCGCTCCTAAGTATGTGACCGAATATTATGAGCAATGGCCTAAACTTCGTGAAGCTCAGCTTACCTTATTATCAGGCGATAAAAAGGCCGCGATTAAGCTTGCAAAACAAGCCCGCGCAGCCAGCGATGACAACAAATTGAGAAAAAAAGCGAAACGTATTATCAAGCGAGGTAAAGTCTAGAGGCCATATACGGCCTCTAGTCCCAGTATGTATCCCGTGGTGGCTTAAACTCTGTGATTGAGTCATCACTATGCAATACCGCAATTTTATTGGGAGCGCCATTTTCATTTAAAGTGACTAGCCCAATGCCACTGTTATTCACTAAGCGTTTACTGCGATGCCCATTTGGGCGTCGACCTCGAAGCGACATGCGTTTACGTTTAGTGAACCAATTTAGTGGTGAATAATGCCCGTAAAGCCAACCATTGAGCTTATCAAACACGGGTAGTAATTTTTCAGGGAATTGATTTTTAATGCCACTGGAGCAAATTTGGTATATGTGAGCATCAAAATGGTCACATCGATGTTTAACATCATAAGCAAATGAATAATGGACATCGCCCGATAAAATCACAAATTCTTTGGGCGTTCGACGGTGGGCAAACATATTGAGTAAACACATGGCTGCCCCTCGATGTGCCATCCAGTTTTCGGCATCCACCAACAAAGATAATCCACAAAACGTCGCCATACGCTGAATGGCCTCAATCAGCTTTACACCAAAAATAGGTGCCGCTGAAACAATAATGACTTTTTCTTGATCAATAAGCTGATCTTGAAATTCCATTAAGGCTTCCCAATCCATCAAACCTGACGGTTTCGCCAAACTGTTTTCGCTGCGCCAGCGACGAGTACGAGTGTCGAGTACTATCACTTTTGGGGACGTTGCCAATTCATAGTGCCAACCTTCGAAGCGTAATACCGTTTGGATGATATTTTGGTGTGTTTCAGGTGTTGGTTTAGTAAAAAATGAACTCAATTGCTTTTGTATCGATGCCAGTTTTTCGGGAGCGTTACCTAACCCTTGAAATAGCGCATAAGCGACGAGTGCATTGCCAATAATTTGCTTGGAAAATGGATGCTCATAAGCCGCTTGTTCCCATCGAGCGCTGAGGTTCCAATCATCAGTGACGTCATGATCATCAAAAATCATATAGGTTGGAATATGTGCAAGCAGACGTCTAACAGAGGTTAACCCATGTTGAAACGTTTGTAGTGCTCGCCACTCTTTCTGCCATTGTGCTTGATGCTTTGGTGATAAGCCTTCGAGTTGTTGCGGTACCTCGATACACTTCCATAATTCAGGCGACCAGATCAGTAAGTAATAAGCAATCATTTCGCCAAGGCTTACTAAATGATTGTGAGATAAGCGTGAAGTAAAAATTTCGTGCTTACGTCGCCACTTGAACAAATGAAGTTCTGTCAAATATTCAGCCTGTGGCAGCAATTGGCTATCGCGCTGATATAAACTACTGGCGCGATAACATAGCTCACGGCTCGAAGTGATAGGTGCTTTAGGAAAGGTTTCTTCTATTAATCCTAATTTTTCCACCACCTGAGCAATCGCCCACAACATTGGGCCTGCAATATCGTCGATGTAAACTTGATCGCCACTGAGCATGAGCAATGATGGTTGATTGTCAGTATTGAGAGAAGCCGCTAATTGTTGTTCAGCCCGCACTAACCCATCGCCACTAGGGTGATGAGGATTTCGGCAAGAACCATGCAGTAATTGCTTAATGTTGGGTTTATGGACAAAATGTGGGGAAGAATGTTCTGGGTATACGAGCTTATCTATCGAAGTAAAAACTGACTCTCCTTGCTTCTCCAATAACTGATATTTAACCTGAGTGCCAGCGAGTAAAAGATTGGGCTGATGTACTTGTAGCAAATATTGGTGAGCATGAGCGCCCAGTGGAATATGATTGAGCTGTAACTCTGGCTCTGAAAATAACCTAACCTGCTCATTAACGATTAACTGTAATTGAGGATTAACTAATGGCTCACGGGTGATCAACCAGAGAGTAAAATTTTCAGAATCGCACTTTCTCAGCATGGGACCTGCGATCACTAAAGGGAGCTCAGTAGATTCAATCATTGTCGTTTCTTATTAAGTATTCCAGATCTGATAGAAGCCGAATAATAGAGTGAAATGTAATAACACGGTCGCCCAATAGCGCCACATAAAGCTGCGTTTATTAAATTTGTGACGAAATCCATGTTGGCAAAATCGGGCAGTCAGCCATCCACCCAAGACACTTATGAGGTGTAAATATTTTTCGGGTATTCTCCACTTATTGTTAATTGCAGCATGTTTGTCATAACCGTAAAGTGATAAAGTTAGTACGTTAATCACGGCATACCAACAGCCATACAACATATAAATATTCATTCGACTAGCATACGGAAATCAAAAAAAACCGCAATACACGCTAATCAACATCAAAGGATCTTTATAGCAAGTGTGGTAGGCTTGAGCCATCGATGTATAACTTGGATAAAACCATGACTGCTGCAAAAATTGGAATTGTGACTGTGAGCGATCGCGCCAGCCGAGGCGAATATGAAGATATCTCAGGTCACGCCATTATCAATACGTTAAAAGAATACCTGACTTCAAGCTGGCAACCTGTCTATCAAGTGATCCCAGATGAGCAAGATCAAATCGAAGCCACACTGAAAAAAATGATAGATGAACAAGGCTGTTGTTTAGTGGTAACCACAGGTGGTACAGGACCTGCCAAACGTGATGTAACGCCAGAAGCCACGGAAGCTGTGTGTGACCGAATGATGCCAGGGTTTGGTGAGCTAATGCGAGCGGAATCGTTAAAATTTGTGCCGACAGCCATTTTGTCACGACAAACCGCAGGGTTACGTGGTAGCTCACTAATTGTGAACTTGCCGGGTAAGCCTAAGTCCATTCGTGAATGTTTGGATGCGGTATTCCCAGCAATCCCTTATTGCATCGACTTAATGGAAGGCCCATTTTTAGAATGTGATGAGCAAGTGATCAAACCATTCAGACCTAAGGCGAAGTAATTTCCATTTTTAACAAAGTGAGGATAAGCAAACACTGAAGCGCTGCAAGCCCATCCATGGGCGCTTGGCCTCGGCATCCATGCCTCGGACATTCAGCTTATTGCTTATCCGCACTCTGGCAAATTCTGTGAGTTGAAATTTTTAAAGCCTCATCAGCACCTTAGCAGGTCTGACGAAATGCATTGATTGTGTGCCGTGTAAAGTCTTAGCTCTTATTAAGGCTCTTGGCGCGTCGCCGCAATCACAATTTCGCGAATACACACATTTTGCGGCTGCTGGTAAGCGTAAGTTACAGCACGAGCGACATCATCAGCGGCAATCGCACCACCAATACTTTGTTTCCACTCTTGATAACCGTCAACGATTTCTTTTGACGTGGTGTGATTAAGGAGCTCTGTTTCCACGGCGCCTGGAGCAATGGTGATCACTCGCACGTTTGAACTCGCCACTTCTTTACGCACATTTTCAGAAATCGCATGCACCGCGAATTTAGTGCCGCAATAAGCCGCATGATCATCGTAACCTTTACGACCCGCCGTAGAGCTGATATTGATGATGGTGCCTTCTCCTCGCGCTTTCATTGGCGCTAATACCGCTTGCATACCTGTTAATAACGCTAACACATTTACATCGTACATGGCTTTAAACTCAGTGGGATCTTGGACATCAACTTGACCCAGTAACATGATACCAGCGTTATTGATGATGCAATCGGTAGGACCATAAATCGCTTCAGCTTCGGCGATGGCTTTTTTGAATGATTCTGCATCCGTAACATCGACCTTGGCGCAAATCGTATTAGGTAGATTTAGTGCTTCTAAACGCTCAACGCGACGCGCGATAAGCAGCAGAGGATGACCTTCTTCACTGAAACGTTTCGCAATCGCTTCGCCGATACCTGAGCTAGCACCTGTGATCACAGCAAGTTTTTTCATCTTGTTTCCTCAATTGGTTATTTTGTGTATTGAGTACATGATAGAGTGATAATCATTGTTGATATACAGCGTTTAGATCAAAAGACTGTTGCTATATAGCAACAAATAAAAGGCTAAATAATGCTTGAAAACATTAATGTGCTAGACATAAAAGCGTTTCTGTTAATTGCTGAAGAAGGAAGCTTTACTCAAGCAGCAGAACGCATGCAGGTATCACGCTCCCATGTTTCTCGTCGGCTTGCTTCACTAGAGGCACAAATGGGGGTGGCGTTAATTGAACGTACCACTCGTAGGCAGAGGTTGACTCACATAGGGCAGCAGTTTTACGCGAGTTGCAAACAGGCATTTGGCTCCATTGATCAAGCTGTGCAGCAAGCGGTGGATGACACTCATCAATTACGGGGCAGTCTACATGTCAACAGCGTTGGTGGCTTGATAGGAGAAGAGCTGGTGGCAGAGTTGGTGACGCGATTTTTAAGTCAGCATAAAGATATTGATGTGGAATTAGATTTCAGCAGTCACCGTATTGATCTAATTAAAGATCAATTTGATGTGGCATTTCGAATGGGTGAGCTTAATGATGCTGGATTTGTAGGGCGTAAGATCGGTGACATTGAAGTCAATATCTTTGCTAGTCCTGAATATCTTAAACAATATGGGAAACCATCGCATCCTCAAGCGCTACAACAACACACCTGCTTGTCGGGTTCAATATCTCAATGGCGATTTGAATCAGCAGATCCTACTCAATCTTCAGCAGAAGTGAATGTAGAAGGGCGTCTTCGATGTAAAAGTGGTCGCGCTTTACTTCAAGCGGCAATTCAACATCAAGGTATTGTGCGCTTACCTACCTTGTATTGTCAGCAAGCACTAGAAAATGGCGTACTCCTGCCTGTATTTGATGACTGGCATATTGCATCGGTACCATTGCATTTGATCTATCATAAAAGCCGTTATCAACCGCAGCGTTTACGAACTTTTATTGAGTTTGTGGTGAATGAGTTTAAATCTAATGAATCATAAACATTGCAATATATGCCTGTGGATCATTTGTTATTGCTTTGATCTATAAGGTCTATCGGTTGCTTTTCTAGTTGTTGGATTATGTTGAGATGTTCCCATCATCTCAAATCTAGTTCGTCCAACATATGGTGTGGAGAACTTTTGTTCTGCAGTAGGTGCAGGTTCTGGAATTGAAGGTATTTGATTCGTATGTGCTACTAATACCTTATCTGGATACGTTACAGCCTTGTGATAGGTTGTTTTATCGGTTGCACGAATTGAAGCAGCAGGCCTTTGCACGGTGCTTGTGGCTGATGGGGCTTCAGGTTTTTTTGTTGTACTTGCAGCTGTTCCACTTGATGACGTTAACGTCATTTTCTCATTGCTTGAGACTAATTCATCTGTCAAGTTTGCTGGTTTTTGCTGAGTTCTTACGGCTGATTGATGACTTGAAGTTATAGGCTTGTGTGTCGACTGTACTTTCGCACTTATAGATTTACAGCTCTCTTGTGACCCTTTTAAATGCTCAATGTCATGTTGTTTTAAATATGCTAAAAAAGAGTTCATTCTTTGTTGCGAATTCATGCATTTATATTCACTTCCAATTGCATGCTCGATTTTGAAAGATTTATGAAACGTTAGGTTTTTTATCGAAGGGTGATCTTTAGGAATAGAAGTGCCGAGATTTAATAAACTGTGAATCCTTTGTGGTTCAGTACAACTTTGTAAGCCGATAAACGATTGTGTTTTGTCTTTGCCTAACACTGCAACAACATCATATTTTATTGCATTTAAAGTTAACTTTGCGAATACCTCATCATGCTCACTCGAATTGGATAGTGCATTGGCGAAAACTAATTTTGCAGGGCGAGGCAATTCTACGTCTAAATGAGCTGAGGCCATACGCTTAACCTATGGTTCTATTTAGGTAGCGAATGCTAGTAAAATAGCCTTTTCAAGTCTAATGCTTTTTGGTTCCACCTTATTATTAATATTAAAAGCCGTTAAAATACGAACATATAATGTTTTGGAATTTAGGGTGATAAAAAAGTTATCTCACCAAGAAAACGATTGGCTCTATCAAACACTTATTGTTTTTTGGGTTGAGCTTCAGCAGGCCATTTGAAACTTTTTGCTAGTTGTCCAGAGCCAATGTTATCTAGAGTTTCAACAATTTTAGCTTGCTTTTGTTGATTATCCATGGCTTTTACCGTGGCTAAATCCAGCCATTTAACGATGGCTTCTCTAAAGCAAGCCTTTGACTGATTTCTATTATCTTGCTTTATTGATTCGAGTATGTGGTAAGGCACTTTTGCACGAAGGAAAAAATCGTACCACAAGGCCTCGACTTCTTGTAACGAAGATAATAGCTGCTCAAGAACTATCTCTTGCTTACTCATATCTTGAACCTTCAAGCCATCAAATTTAACGATGACGGAGCTTAAATTACAATCATCCCTTGGTTGTACTACGGCGGCGCTATTGATATGAAGTCCTTTATGAGCTTCGCTTGACTCTACTTCAATACACACAAAGAATTTCCCATTAGGCAGTCCAAGGCCTTGGGGGGGAATTTGGTAGCTTGCCATCTGAGTACTGAGCAAATAGCTGAAATAGCTGAGGAACTAATACAGGTTTACAGTCGGTGTTAGCTGCCAAAATGCATTCTCTTAAAGTCAATAAATGCCTTAATGTACAGAGAAACTCCTTAACCAATGCTTTCTACTTCTATTAAATCCTTATATGGCAGTCATCGTGATGTCTGAACACAATAATCACCTTTGATTAGGAAGGTCACCACAAAAGCTGCTAAAATAAGCGGCTTTTTTTGTTGTGGCTTTTCTGTCGTTAGGGGTGTTATGCAAGTCGAATCCACATTATTTACTTATCCAAAATATTGGGCGGAATGCTACGGCACAGCGCCGTTTTTGCCTATGTCTAAGAAGGAAATGGATAAGTTAGGCTGGGATAGCTGTGACATCATTATTGTAACGGGCGATGCTTATGTCGATCACCCAAGCTTTGGTATGGCGGTGATTGGGCGCATGTTAGAAGCACAAGGGTTTCGAGTCGGGATCATCTCGCAGCCAGATTGGTCGAACAAAAATGATTTTATGAAGCTGGGTAAGCCGAACCTGTTTTTTGGGGTGACGGCCGGTAACATGGATTCGATGATCAATCGTTATACTGCCGATAGAAAAATTCGTACTGATGATGCGTATACCCCCAATGATGAAGGCGGAAAACGTCCCGACCGTGCGGTAACCGTATACACTCAACGCTGTAAAGAAGCCTTTAAAGGTGTGCCTGTCGTCATTGGTGGCATTGAAGCCAGTTTGCGACGCATTGCTCATTATGATTATTGGCAGGATAAAGTGCGTCGCAGCGTATTGATGGACTCAAAAGCCGACATACTGATATACGGTAACGCTGAACGTCCATTGGCCGAAGTGGCACATCGCTTTGCGAAAGGCGAAACGATAGCGGATATGCAAAACATTCGTGGCACAGCAGTAATGCGTAATCAGCCTTTGCCTGAGTGGAAAGGCATGGATTCACGTAAAATCGATCAGCTGCATAAAATTGACCCCATTCCTAATCCGTATGGCGCTGATGATGTCGGTTGTCAGAACTTATCGGGTCCTTCGGATGCCAAGGTATTTGATCCTGCTAAACCTAAAGCCATCAGTGTGCAGCCTCCACGTCCAAAGCCATGGGAAAAAACCTATGTGTTGCTGCCAACGTTTGAGCAGGTTTCCAAAGATAAATATTCTTATGCTCATGCGTCGCGGATTTTACACCAAGAGCAAAACCCAGGTTGCGCCAGAGCCTTATACCAAGTGCATGGTGAGCGTGGAGTGTGGGTGAATCCGCCAGCATGGCCACTGAATACCGATGAAATGGATGCGGTATTTGATCTGCCGTATCAACGAGTACCACATCCAGTGTATGGCAAGGCGAAAATCCCTGCTTATGACATGATCAAAACCTCGATTAATATCATGCGAGGGTGTTTTGGCGGCTGTTCATTTTGCTCTATCACCGAGCATGAAGGGCGGATTATTCAAAGTCGCTCACAAGACTCGATCATTCGTGAAATCAAAGACATTCAAGAAAAAGTACCGGGCTTTACCGGAGTGATTTCTGACTTGGGCGGTCCCACAGCGAATATGTACCGATTGGGCTGTTCCAGTGAAAAAGCCGAAACCACTTGTCGCCGTTTATCTTGTGTGTTTCCATCGATTTGTGGTCATTTAGACACCGATCATAAGCATACGATTGATTTGTATCGCGCTGCGCGAGATGTGCCGGGTATCAAAAAGGTGTTAATTGCGTCGGGTGTTCGTTATGACTTAGCGACAGAAGATCCTCGTTACGTCAAAGAGTTAGTGCAGCATCATGTGGGCGGGTATTTAAAAATTGCGCCTGAGCATACCGAGGAAGGCCCGCTATCAAAAATGATGAAACCGGGCATGGGCACTTACGATAAGTTCAAAGAAATGTTTTATAAATACTCGCAAGAAGCGGGTAAAAAGCAGTATTTGATCCCTTACTTTATCTCGGCGCATCCGGGTACCCGTGATGAAGATATGGTGAACTTAGCCTTGTGGCTTAAATCACAAAAATTCAAGCTGGATCAAGTACAAAACTTTTATCCATCGCCGATGGCGAACGCTACCACTATTTACCACACTGAGCTTAATTCGCTGCGCAATGTGAAGCAGGACAGTGAGCATGTGATGGTGCCGAAGAAAGGCCGTCAGCGCCGCTTACATAAAGCTTTGCTTCGATACCATGATCCAGCAGGCTGGCCGCTGATCCGTGAAGCTTTGATGAATATGGGACGTGAAGATTTGATCGGTAATGGTGCGCATCATTTGGTGCCGCCGGAGTCAAAACAAGGGCGAAGAAGACCTAGCAGTAACGCCAAAGGTGGACAACGAGCCTTAACCCGTTTTAGCAAAGATCAATTTAATGCAAAGCCAAGCAAGGGAAAGAAAACCAAGCCAACAGGCTCTAAGCCCTATAAAGCTAAAAGCCAAAGCAAGTCCAAACCCTTTACAGTAGGAAGATAGCATGGGATTAGTGTGTTCACATTGTCACAAGAATATGTCGGTGGCTAAAATTGAGGAAAAGCGTGGTGAGGGTTTAGCGTCTCAAATTCGCTGTTATCACTGCCAAGCATGGTTGGGAAAGAATGTTCGTATTGCTCAAGTAAAAATGTTGAGCTTTTACTTGCTGGTAGGCTTGCTCATTTTAGGTTATGTCGTTGAGCAGTTTGAGGTGATGAGCTATATGCTGGCGGCCATGATGGGGATGGCACTGATCATCAGTCACTTTATGGATCAAGTGCATACCATTGAAGCACCAGAGCAAGAAGATGTGTCTGATCAGCTGAAGAAATATCGCTGATGACTGATATTGCTAAGCGTCGCCGAATATTTATTGGGATCATGTGTCCTGATGATGTTTGGCAACCTTGGCAGCAGCGAGTAGCCGCGTTGGGCTATGCCCCTTTACTTGAACAGCCACATATTACCTTGGCATTTTTAGGTGGGCTCACCAATGATGAACTCACTCAAGTTATCACAGTGCTGAACAGGATCCAGCCGCAAACCTTTGTTCAGAATGTGGCTGGTGGAGGTTATTTTTCACTGAAGCGGCAGACTATTTTATGGGCTAAAGTAGCTTCGAGTATTCATTTGTCGACGCTTAGAGAGCAAATTTTAACGGCGTTACAGCCAATAAATTTACAATTTGAAACGAAATTTGTGCCTCATATTTCTTTAGTAAGAGCAAAGAGTTTACCCCGAGTAGACTGTGAGAAGTTTGTTAGCCAAGTGAATGATTTAACGTTTGATTTTACCGTTGATGGCTTTGGGATTTATGAGTCAATGCCAATAAACACTCACCCTAGATACCAACTTGTCGACAAAATTTCATTAAAATAATATTGAAATTGTTACACTGTATCATCTAAACTCGGCTGCTAATCTTAGTTAACTAAAGTACTGAACAGTGAACACCCATCAAGGACTTCAACATAAGTGGATTATATGGCTTTGTGCCGTACTTCTGCTGTTGTCTGCGATTGGCTCCGCACACGTTCATGCTCAAAATTACCCAGATAATGATGGTCTTACAGAGCACTGTACTTTGTGTTTTCACCATCACCAACTGCAACACACCATAAGCAGTGCAGTTCCGTCTGTTGGTGTATCACTGCAAACTTACATTGAACTTGAGCAAGTATTGGTTGTTCACTCTGCCGAGTTTGTGTCGTTTTTCAGTGCCAGAGCCCCTCCGTTTTAACTCCTTTTTTAACCAATTATTTGTGTTTGTTATGGGCGACGATTTCCCGAACGCTAGACGAGACCGTGTGTTTTCTTGCTCTCGTTATGCATGATTTTGTCAACCCCACGCTATGCATTACGAGTCTGATTTCGTTGCGTTGTCGTCCATTGTTTAAAATTAAAGTTATAAAAATCAGCCTGTTGTAGTTTAGGCTGAACATGGAGTTATGTATGAAATTCTCAAAATCGGCACTGTTTATCGCTTTAGCATCAGTTTCAATGGCAAGTGCAGCGCAAACGAATCAAAATAGTTTGGGTAAAAACATCAACATCAGTTCAATCATCAACGGTAATTATCAGTCAGCTGAAAAAGCCTTATCTGAGCGTGAAAAAGGCTTTAGTATTGGCGGCTCTGAGTTGGCCATCAGTGGCTTTATCGATGATTCTCTATACGGCAAATTCACCACAGTACTGCACGAACATGATGGTGATATGGAAGTGGAAGTCGAAGAAGCTTTTATCCAAACAATGTCACTGCCTGCAGGTTTCAGCCTACGTGGTGGTCGCTTTCTTTCTAACATTGGTTACTTGAACAATCAGCATACTCACACTGATGCCTTTGCAGATCGTCCAGCCGTTTATCGTGCATTGCTTGGCGATCACTATTTTGATGATGGTTTACGTTTAGATTACCTAGCGCCAACAGATGTCTATTGGGCGATGGGTGTTGAAGCCTTTAAAGGTAATAAGTTCCGTGCTGAAAATGACGAAGTAAAACCAAAATCAACAGGCGTATATACGGCTTATACCAAAATTGGTGATGACATCGGTGAAAGCAGTTCTTGGCAGTTAGGCTTTAGCTATATCAATAACCAAAATGGTCTTACTGCACTTGAGCATCATGAAGAAGAACATGATCACGATCATGAAGATGAAAAAGAGCATGCTCATGAGGCTGAAGGTGAGCATGGTCATGAAGATGCACACGGTCATTCACATGCCGCTAAGTTTACGGGTAAACACATTTACGGTGTCGATGCCGTTTATAAGTGGGCACCAAAAGGTAATTATAAGTACCAACACTTGACGCTTACAGGTGAATATTTCAAGGCTACAGACTTATTCAGTGCAGAAGAACACCAAGACGAAGTCGACGATTTGTCTCATAACGGTTGGTATGTCAGCAGTGTTTATCAATTCTCACCAAACTGGTCAGCAGGTTTACGTTATGGCGAAGTCACAGTGCAAGAAGCCCATGAAGATCACGCTGATGAAATGAAGCTAAAAGAATCTGAGTTCCAAGTGTCTTACCATACTAGTCACTTCTCAACGATTCGCTTACAGTACTCTCATCAAGACGGTACAGGTGAATTAAAACCTGTTGATGAAAACAGTGTTACTTTGCAATTTATTGTTGCATTAGGAGCTCATGGTGCGCATCAGTTCTAAATTATTGTTAGTAACGCTGCTGTGTTTTGGCAGCGTTCAATCAGCGGTGGCAAAGCTTAATGTGTTTGCCTGTGAGCCTGAGTATAAGGCGCTAATGAATGAGTTAGCGCCAAATGCTAAGGTGTACTCAGCGACCACGGCAATGCAAGATCCGCATATGATCCAAGCGCGCCCTAGCTTGATTGCTAAGTTAAGACGGGCTGATTTGTTGGTGTGTGCTGGTGCTGAGCTAGAGGTGGGTTGGTTGCCTATGTTGCAAATGAAAGCGGCCAATTCAGCAGTCAGAAATGCGAATACAGGCTTGTTCTTTGGCACTGATCATATCGAAACGTTGGATAAGTTGGACAAGGTGGATAGAAGCATGGGCGATGTTCATGCTCAAGGTAATCCGCATATTCAATTTGACCCGTATCGATTATTGCAGGTTGCTGATGCCCTGCATCAACGCTTGATAAAGCTTGATCCTGAGCATCAAACTGAATATCAGCAAAACTTCGCCAATTTTAAACAGCGTTGGACCCAAGCGATTAAAGGTTGGGAGAAAAAAGCGGCCCCACTGAAAGGCAAGCAAGTGATCGCTTATCATTCAACCTTCCGTTATTTGTTTAATTGGCTTAGGATCAAACAGGTGGGCGACTTAGAGCCTAAGCCGGGGTTACCACCGAGTTCATCGCATTTAGCCAGCTTGCTGTCTTTAAGTAACAAAGAACATGTGAGTGCGATAGTGATCACCTCTTACCAAGACAGCAAAGGTGGTCAGTGGTTGTCGAAGAAAACTGACATTCCATTTTTGCAATTACCGGCTACGGTGGGAGCGGATAATACTCAAGATCTGTTCCAGCTCTACGATACAGTGATTGTAAAACTAAACGGAGCTATCCAGTAATGGACAGTACTTTGTTGATCATTTTGTTGCCAGCGCTTGCCGCTGGCATCTTGGTGTTATCTACTCATGTTTTGCTTGGGCGTCAGGTGCTTAAGCGTGGCATTATCTTTATTGATTTAGCCATTGCACAAGTCGCGGCGTTAGGTGCGATTTTGGCTAAGACAGTGCATGAATTTGAGCACCTGCCATATGCCAATTTGTTATTGCCTTTGATATTTGCCCTTTTGGGCGCGGTTATCATCGCTTGGCTGGCTAAACGTTTTGCTGATGAACTCGAAGCCATGATTGGCTGTTTGTATGTGATGGCAGCGGTTCTGGCCATTTTATTACTGACCAATAATCCTCATGGGGCAGAATTGCTTAAGCAGCTGATGGATGGGCAAATTCTGTGGGTTGATTGGCCACAATTATTATTACCCTCATTCGTTTATGCGGCTATTTTGTTGTTACTTTGGCTGAAACCACAGTTGCTTACAGGAAGCAGTTTCTACCTGTTGTTTGCTGTTGTGATCACCTTATCGGTTGAGTTAGTTGGGGTGTATTTAGTCTTTAGCAGCTTAATTTTACCTGCGTTAGCGGTCAACAAGCTCAACTCTCGCCACGCATTGTGGGTGGCTTATGGTGTGGGCATTGTTGGGTATCTAACAGGTTTATTGCTTTCCGCGCAGTGGGATTTACCCAGTGGCGCGACGATTGTGATGTCGTTAATGGTTTTGGGTATGCTGATTCGATTGTTTAGAAGAAGAGGGGCGAGATAAACAAGTCTTTTGGGCTTCTGTTTCTTTGGGAAAGTATGCTACTTGATAAGCTCTAACTTGATAAGTACCAAGTGGCGTATTATACAAAGGGCTAACTAGCTTTTTTTTGTGTTTTAACCATTGGATTAGGCCTTCTTTGGATACAGGTTTCCAGATCTGTTCGCATGCAATTTCAATCGCGCTTTGCTCAGTAAGATCCTCATGGGTTATTTCACATTCAATTGCTGATTCAGGCGTAAATGCTTCAGGAGAGGGCAATGAATGTATCACTTCAATAAGTTGGTTGCGCTTATGTGTTAATTGATTCTGTACGTGTAAGCCCTGCATAAAAACAGCGGCTGCCACAAAGTAGTTACGCATAACTGGATATTGGATCAAACAGTTTTGTTCCTCTTTTTCATCATTTAATAGACTTTCCGTCAGCAACATAATATTCATAAAGCTATCGGCAGAAACTTGATTAAAGAATTCCGCAACTTTTTTTGTTGACCCTTCTGTCACAGCTGATGATATGTAAATTTGAAGCGATTTCGCCCGCTTCATAAAAACGCCCTGTTCAGCCAAATTATAAGGATTGGTGAGTAAGGTCTTAATATCTTGATGCTCAAAGAAAGTTTGATGACAAATTTCCTGATCTGGCCAAGTGTTACGTTTCACATAAAAGAAATAAGAGATTCGTCGATATACCATTGCGGTAAAGTAATGCACCGCTTTATCGTCTACTTCGTTTGGTAGAGATATAAAAGTGCTAAGTTCACTTTCAAGATTTTGAGACGTTGCCAAAGGAAGGCTTTGTAATTGGTAAGTCGAGTGTGTTGAAGCTACAGTCATAATCATTAAGGTTATGAAATTATGGCTTTTACCTTACAGTAGTGTATTTTTTGCTCAAGTTAAATAAAGTTTACCCTTACTCTTAAGCCGATTCTTGCGGCTTGAGGTATTGCTCTATCATTTTAATAAATTTACCTTTTTCACGCGGAGAAACGACAACAAATTGATTGTCACCATACTCAATGATCACTCTATCGAGTGATAACGCGGGACCCGCTATTGGATTCCGAGTTGCTTCAATACTAGAAATACTGTCTAAAGGAATATGCCAGTGGAAAGGGCCGCTGTGGATCAGCAGTTTGTGGTGGTTTTCATCGATTCGGTAATGGGTTCTTGCAAACAACCATAGCGGGAAAACCGCTCCAAATAAAAAAATACACAGTCCAATTGCAACACTGGTGTACGAATATTGAGAAATGGCTAATTGCAATGCACCAAATGTACAGGCCACCACTGTGGCTAATAAAACCAACATCAGCCAGACATCGACTTTTGAACGGAAAATTAACTGCTTTTGGTGGCTCATTTTATTCTCCCTAATAATGAACTAATGTTGATTGTCAAAATGACATCGCTGTCAAAGTGACATGGATTGCATGGTTGTTAAATTAACAGTGGTGCGCAGTTTGTTTTTATTGTTACCCTTTTAAAACAATAAGTTAACAGCTTGGCACGAAAGCCGCAATAGTTACGCAAACAAGAGTTCGAAAATCGCTTTTGGGAAGTGGAACGCAAGGGGCTGTTATGAATAAACAAAAACTCACTGCCATCGCACTGTTAATGGTGCTGGTGGCTTCATTTACCGTACTGCTCAGTTTGGGTAGTGATATTTATCGTGAAAAACCACCCATACCTGAGGCTTATACCGATAGCCAAGGCCAAGTGGTATATAGTAAAAATGATGTTGAACAAGGTCAGCTGGTATGGCGCTCAATGGGCGGACATCAGCTTGGTTCAATTTGGGGACATGGTTCGTATGTCGCACCCGACTGGACAGCAGACTGGCTACACCGCGAAGCACAAGCTTGGTTGAATATCACCGCAAATCAGAAATATGGTAAAGACTTTTCATTATTGAGCAGTTCTCAACAAGCTGGTCTTGAGCAGCTTCTGCGTGAAGATATTCGCAAAAATACCATTGAAAAAGACGCTAATGGTCGAGAATTCGTACGATTATCGGATACTCGAATCAGTGCTATTGAGCAAGTTCAACAGCATTACATTGCTTTATTTGGCGATGATCCTGCACTGCAACCATTGCGTGAACAATATGCAATGAAAGAAGGGACAGTGAATACCGCTGAAAATCGCCAAAAGCTTTCTGCTTTCATTTTCTGGGGAGCATGGGCGGCAATCACTGAGCGTCCGGGGCTTGACCATACTTACACCAACAACTGGCCGTTTGATCCACAGCTGGGGAATACGCCGACTTCTGATAATATCGTGTGGTCTATTCTAAGTATCGTTATGCTGATTGCGGGTATCGGTGCTCTTGTTTGGCATCACGCCAGCGCTAAGCACGATCCACTGCCAGAGCCTGCGAAAGAAGATCCATTATTTTTCACTAATCCAACGCCATCACAAAAAGCGGTTTATAAGTACTTCGTAACCGCGGTGGGTCTGTTCTTATTACAAATTTTCTTAGGGGGCATTACCGCGCACTATGCAGTAGAAGGTCAAGATTTCTATGGTATCCCACTGGCTGAAATTCTACCTTATTCAGTCGTACGTACTTGGCATACTCAGCTTGCTGTATTCTGGATTGCCACTGCTTGGTTAGGTACTGGCTTATACATAGCTCCGGCATTATCTAAGTATGAACCTAAGTTCCAAAGAATAGGGGTTAACGTACTTTGGGTTGCGCTGGTTGTTGTGGTACTTGGCTCTATGACTGGTGAATGGTTAGGCGTACAGCAGTACTTTGATTTAGACATGAACTACCTGTTCGGTCACCAAGGTTATGAGTACATTGACTTAGGTCGCGTATGGCAAGTATTGCTACTTGGTGGTCTATTAATTTGGTTGGCATTAGTCACAGCGGCTATCAAACCAGCATTGGGTGACAAAGGTGAAATGCGCCCTGTGATTTGGATCCTTTACGCATCATGTGTTGCCATTGGTCTGTTCTATGGTGCAGGTCTAATGATGGGCAAACACACCAACCTTGCGATTGCTGAATACTGGCGTTGGTGGGTGGTTCATCTATGGGTAGAAGGCTTCTTTGAAACCTTTGCCACTTCTGTAATCGCGCTAATGATGGTTCGATTAGGGCTTATCAGAGCGAGAAGTGCTAACGGTGCGGTATTGTTCGCGACAGTGATTTTCTTAACGGGTGGTTTGATTGGTACTTTGCACCACTTGTACTTCACTGGTGCACCAACTGCCGTTATCGCTTGGGGGGCAATCTTCTCAGCATTAGAAGTAGTACCGTTAGCCTTGATTGGTTACGAAGCGGTAGAAACTTATCGTATGCGTCGTGCAAGTCCTTGGATGCAACGTTATCACTGGGCGATTATGTTCTTCGTGGCAACCGCATTCTGGAACTTAGTGGGCGCAGGTATCTTAGGCTTCCTCATTAACCCTCCGATTTCACTGTACTTTGTACAAGGTTTGAACACTACGGCAACTCACGGTCACGCTGCATTCATGGGGGTATATGGCATGTTGGGTATAGGTCTAATGCTGTTCTGCCTACGTGGATTAACCGGGCGTTTACAGTGGAATGATGGCTTATTGAAAGGCGCATTCTGGAGCTTAAACATTGGTCTAGCGGCGATGGTGTTCATCTCACTTCTGCCAATGGGTCTAGTGCAGTTCTTCGCCGCTATCGAGCACGGCTACTGGTTCGCTCGTTCACCTGAGGTGATCCACAGTGCTTTGGTTGAGAACTTAGTATGGTCACGCATGATTGGAGACATTATCTTCGCTCTAGGTGGCTTGTTCATTGCGATGTTCTTGTTTGACCTTATCAAAAAAGCCATTGCACAACCTAAACCGATTTCTGTTGAAGGTGAGCTGGCATAACTCTACCCGAAATGAAATGGTGACATTTCAATACGAAAGGTAAAAGGAGTCCTTGTGGCTCCTTTTTTAATATGGATCAAGTTCTGGTTGGCAGCAGAGTGTTAAAGTGACGCTGTAATAGTGACAATAGCATGTAACGGAGAATACCTATGGCCGCCCAGTCTCAGTACACTCAGGAGGCAGTTATGGCGTTAAGTCAATCTGATCTAACTCGCCTTGCGTTAGATATAACCTCAGGTTTGGCGAGCCGTGATCGATTCTCGAGTTTGCTTAATACCCTCAGAAAAAATTTACATTGTGATGCCGCAGCGCTGTTGTCCTATAACGGTACTTACTTTACCCCTCTCGCTATTAATGGACTGCACGATGACGTGCTAGGTCGCCGATTTATGTTGGACGAGCACCCACGCCTTGAAGCCATTGCTCGCGCCGGTGATATCGTTCGTTTTCCTGCTGATAGTGAATTAGATGATCCCTATGATGGTTTGATCCCTAATCAGCAAGATGAACTGAAAGTCCATGCTTGCATTGGTTTGCCGCTGTTTGCCGAAGAGCGTTTAATTGGTGCGGTGACCATTGATGGCTTCGACCCAATGCAATTTGATCAATTCACTGATTTCGAATTGAGAAGCATCAGTGCCATTGCGGCAGTATCTCTCAATAATGCCCTAATGATGGAGAAGCTTGAGCAGCGAGCGGTACGTGACCAAGCACATCGCAGCGATGCTGATCATCATTCTCGTCATTCTGAAATTGACCTCATTGGTCAATCGTCTTTAATGAATGCGTTAAAGCAAGAAATTTCTGTGGTGGCGAAAAGCGATCTTAATGTGCTGATCAGTGGAGATACAGGCACAGGTAAAGAGTTAGTGGCCCGCAGTATTCATGGTCAGTCCTCTCGTTCAAACAAGCCATTAGTGTATTTGAATTGCGCGGCTTTACCTGAATCAGTGGCGGAAAGTGAGCTATTTGGTCACGTAAAAGGAGCCTTCACAGGGGCTATCGGTCATCGTCGTGGTAAGTTTGAAATGGCCGATAACGGTACCTTATTTTTAGATGAAATTGGCGAACTACCGTTAGCATTGCAAGCCAAGTTATTACGGGTATTACAGTATGGTGATATTCAAAAAATTGGTGATGATCATAGTCAGCATGTTGATGTTCGCATTATTGCCGCTACCAATAAAGATTTAAAAACGGAAGTGATGGAAGGACGATTTCGTGCCGACTTATATCATCGCTTAAGTGTATTTCCGATTCTGGTTCCACCATTGCGAGAACGAGAAGGAGACATTACCGTACTCAGTGGTTTTTTTGTTGAACGCTATCGTCAAAAATTAGGCTTAAAACACCTAAAACTTAGCCCAAGTAGCTTGCTGCTGCTGAATGGCTATCATTGGCCGGGGAATGTCAGGGAGTTGGATCATGCTCTGCACCGTGCAGCAATTCTTGCCAATGCTCATACCGAAGATGAAATCTGTACCATTAAACCACAATATTTTGAGCTTGCTGGCGAGATGGAAGGACTAACAGGACAGGCGCAGACGACTTCGAATTCGCCATCAATGCTACCGATTAAAGATCTCAGTTTAAAAATGGCGGTAGATGAATTTCAGTCCGATTATATTCGCCGCGTTTTAGCAAACAATAAAGGTAATTGGGCAGCAACGGCACGGGGTTTAAAATTGGATCCTGGTAATTTGCACCGTTTAGCTAAACGCTTAGGGTTAAAATAATTTTGCGGTTGAATTTTGTTCAACTTTTGTGCCGAAACTCACAAAGCGGTATTCTTAGCCGCTTATTTTAGAGAACAAACTCAAGTATACTAGGCGCGAATTTGTTTTCGGAGTGTGTCCGTGCTGTTAGTATTTCGTAGTTTGATTTTAGCTTTTCTGCTGGTGTTAGTGACGATTGGTGGGGGCTTATATTGTTTATTGCGTCCTCGTCACCGTAATAATGTTCACTTCATGGCCTCTATATTTTCTAAGGTTGCCCCCATTCTTGGCATCAAGTTGATCATTCGTGATAAAAAGCACGATGATGCTAAGCCACAAGTGTTTGTTGGCAATCACCAAAATAATTTCGACCTATTTACTCACACCGCAGTTGTACCTAAAGGGACAGTGAGTTTAGGGAAAAAGAGCTTAGCTTGGATACCCTTTTTTGGGCAAATTTATTGGCTGTCAGGTAATATTCTGATCAACCGTAGCAATCGCCACAGTGCAGTCAGCACCATGAGTAAAGTGGCGGAAAAAATCAAACAAACTGGACTTTCTGTATGGATTTTTCCAGAAGGCACTCGTTCGCGAGGACGTGGCTTATTGCCATTAAAGTCAGGTGCATTTCATACCGCGATTCAATCTGGCGCGCCTATCGTGCCAGTGGTCGCTAGCTCTCAAGATCATATAAAACTCAACCGTTGGAACAATGGTGTAGTGATCATTGAAATGCTAGAGCCTATCGCAACGAATGGACTTGAAAAAAACGATGTTCGACAATTAGCCGATAACGTTCATCAAAAAATGAAGCATAAGCTAGAAGAATTAAACCAAGAAGCGCAGCTGATGATGCGCCCTCAAACTCAATAGGAACGGTCATGTCACGTCAAACTTTACTGCAAGAACAATACGCTGAAAATCGCGAAATTGTAGAAGCGATATTAGCCGATGGTTCACACCCTGCAGCGGAATACATTATTGAGCATCACTTTGCCTGTAGCAATTTTGATCGCCTAGAAAAAGCGGCGGTTGATGCGTTTAAACTTGGATTTGAAGTTACGGATGCAGAAGAAGTTGAGCTGGAAGATGGAACGGTTTTATTTTGTTTTGATGCGATTGCGAATCATCAATTAGAAGTGGAGTTATTAGATCAAGCCTGTGAACAATTGATCCAGCTGGCCACCAAACACAATATTGATTATGACGGTTGGGGCACTTATTTTGTTGATGAAAATGGTGAGCCTGTTTATGACGATGAAGAAGTGTTGCACTGATCGTCTATAAATAGAGTGGCCATTATAATATAGAAAGTTAATGGCCATCTTCGTTGATAATAAATTAATGCAGGTTCTTCTCGCTATCAGTATCTCGATAGATAACACTGCGGTTGCGGCCACTTAATTTTGCTCGATACAAGGCTTTATCGGCCAGTGAAATTAGGTGGCTGATATCACGAATATTATCATTGATGGTACAAATACCAAGGCTGATGCTAACGCTAAACGTTTGCTCATCGTCGGTGGTAAAAGTCAGTGTTTCAACGCTTTTTCTCAGCCGTTCGGTGAAGTGTAACGCGTCTTCTGCTGAAGTACCGGCTAAGATCACTCCAAACTCTTCACCACCATATCGTCCAGCACAATCGGTTTCTCTTAATGTTTGAGTTATGGTGTGTGCCACTCGCTGGATCACAGTATCACCCATTTGATGACCGTAATTGTCATTAACGGCTTTGAAATGATCAATGTCTAACATAACTAAGCTTGCGGGCGATTGATAACGAGTAAAGCGTTCAAATTCTCGCTCAAGACACTGCTGCCATTGACGACGATTTTGCAGTTGAGTCAGTTCATCGGTTTGACTTAGGCGCTCAAGAATTTGATTGGCTTGGTTGAGTTGTAATTTCTTGATGGCCATGTCAGTAACATCGTAAATAATGATACTGATGCTGGTCACTTTGCCAGTAGGGGATAATAGTGGTTGTAATGTAACGTTTTGGTACATGTGTTCGGCGCGGCCAGTGATGGGGCGATAATTTTTGAATTTGAACACATATGGACGTTGTTCCCAACTGATGAAGGAGCGGTTCTTAAGCAGGAATACGGATTCAATTTTTTGTTTTAGCCAGTTCGCATCCAATTCAGGAAAAGCATGAAATAAGTTCTTATCGAGCAACTCTGAAGGCGCAGTTCCACTATGATTTTCCATAAACCCATTCCAGAGTTTAATCTCATAGTCACTGTTTATTACCACGATACCAACATCGACCGTTTGTACTAGATCGAGTAACCAGTGAAACTCGTTAATTGTGTTTGGATTATTGGTCATCACGATTCACCCTCAATATTAATCAGGTAGCTCAGTTTGTTATTTAAAGCAGGCAAAGAGTCTTCGGTGAACAACAACAACAGATCACATTGAATATTATGATCTTTAATATGATAGTTGATTTCCATCGCTAATGTTCGTTGCCACTTTTCTGCATTATCGTGGATCAATTCATCAGCCGTACAATGTCGACCTAATATTACAGGATGGTTTTGACTAAAAGAAATATTTAGCTGATCAGAAATGCCATTTAAAAAAGCACCAATAAGGATGTTACCTGTATCTACCATGACTTCGATTTCAGCTTGAGATGAGTCAGGGTGGCAAATATTCATTAGCTTAGCCATGTCATCAAAGCTGGAATCATGGAATAACAGTAACGCTTCTCCAGCGACTCCGGGGCCGATAAAACCTTGGCATAGTGCAGAGACTTGGCGGCAATTCTCAGTTGCCTTTAACGCCATGGTTAACTCACTCACTTCGAGTACATTAACCGCGGGGATCGGCAGTGGAACATAAATATCAAGCAAGGTTGCCAGTAGATCGGCTGCACGCCCCATCGCTACATTAGCGATTTCCTGACAGGCGTCCCTCAGATTGACTTTAATCTCAGGAGTGTCAAACGCTGAAATGACATCAGTGCGTTGATAGATGCCATATTCTTGCAAAATATGTTGTACAGCTTCAGGGCTTACAGGCTTTTGTATAAAGTCTACGGCGCCGAGAGCTTTCACTTTTTGATATGCTTGTTGCTGAATATCACCTGATACCACAATGATTAAAGCAGGAAGATCTAATTCTTGAACTGTTTTCAGCACTTGATAGCCATCCATAACAGGCATGGTGAGGTCTAAAAATACGACTTCACCTTGTCCAGCTTTGATGGCTTCTAATCCTTCTACGCCATTAGTGGCAAAGGTTACGCTGACATTCCAATCTGAGGGTAATATTCTCGCCATTTGTTTCCTTGCCATGGCTGAGTCATCACAGATTAATACCTGAGTGGTCATTACGTTACTTCATCCTTAAAAATTCATCACTCTTTGGTGATGTTTTTACCGCTCTTAGGCGTTCTTTTAGTTGTTGAATTATTGAGCTTTATATCGAAAGTTGACGTCAACTTGCTGACAGTTCAATGTTTTTTGACGGAAGCAATACTACCACATTTGATGTGGATTTGAATTTGATATTGAAGAAATTTCAGCCTAATTGGAGTGGTCAGGGGTGTAAATGTTCTAATTTTTCATCAACTAAAAATGGCAACAAAAATCGCTATCAATTAGATTTGTGAAAATAAGCCGAGATAATGTTATCTCGGCTAGGGGATTTGAGGGGAGTTTAAGCGTGGCTAACTAAAACCAGACGGATTGCATCAAGCTGTAACGGGCAATCGTCCATGTAACCGTTAAGCTCTGTCATTTGGTCTTTAAGGTAATCCAATTCATCTTCACGAATATTTGGATTTACCGCTTTTAAAGACTCAAGTCTGGTAAGCTCAGCACTGATTTTCTGGATCATGGTTTCACGCGCTTCAGTGACTAGCGTTTCTAGTGCCACTTGCGCCACTTGTTCTGCCTTAGGCAATAGTGGGGCGATTTGTGCTTGAGATGCAGTAACCAATTTGCTGCCAATATGACGGTTTACAGCACTTAATTGCTGGTCAAAACTGTCGTAGTCCACTTTAGATGATAAGTCGTTACCGTTTTTATCCAGTAGGACTCGAATGGGGGTTGGTGGCAGATATCGATAAAGCTGGCTGGCTTTCGGTGCTGAAGCATCGGCCATGTAGATCAGCTCAAGGAATAGAGTACCGGCTGGAAGCGCTTTATTCTTCAATATTGCGACACTGACGCTGCCGGTTTCTGAACTGGTGATCAGATCTAAACCGGTTTGTACCAGTGGGTGTTCTTCGGTGATCAAGGCAATATCATCACGAGATAAAGCTACATCACGATCGAAGGTTACTGTCATGCCATCTTCAGGTAATCCTGGATAAGTTGGAAACAGCATATTTTCAGATGGCTTGAGGATAATGGTATTTTCGCCATGATCTTCTTGGTCGACACCTATGATGTCCCAAAGTCGAATCACCGAGCCAACCAAATTCACGTCTTGATCTTTTTGCTGTAAACGCTCAACAATCGCCGCTGACTTGTTACCGCCATGAGAGTTGATCTCTAACAGCTTATCACGACCTTGTTCCATGGCTTGCTTTAGTTCTTTATAACGCTGCTGAGTGTGATTCATTAGCTGAGTCATCTCGTCAGAGTCACCCGACACGAGGGCCGATAATAGTGGTTCGGCGAACTCTTTATACAGCACATGACCGCTAGGGCAGGTCAACTCAAAGGCATTAAGCCCTTGGTGATACCATTGCATCAACTGTTCTTGGGCTGTTTCAGCGAAATAAGGTAAGTGAATATTTACATCGTGCTGTTGACCAATACGGTCTAGACGACCAATACGTTGCTCCAATAGATCTGGATTTAACGGTAAATCGAACAAGACTAAGTGGCTGGCAAACTGGAAGTTACGACCTTCTGAGCCAATTTCAGAGCAGATCAGGGCTTGAGCGCCTGCTTCTTCTTGGGCAAAGTAAGCGCCAGCTTTGTCACGCTCGATAATCGACATACCTTCGTGGAAGACGGTCGCTAAAATGCCTTCACGAGTACGCAGTGCTTCTTCAAGACTGAGCGCCGTTTCAGCTTGGCTGGCAATGATCAGTATTTTTTGACTGCGATTATTTTTTAGAAAGTCGATAAGCCAATCAACCCGTGGGTCAAACTTCCACCACTCAGAATTTCCAGCATCAAATTCTTGGTAGATTTTTTCAGGGCTCAGGGCTTTTTTTACTTTGAGCTCAAGTTGAGCCACACCTGTCGCTGTCCCTGTGGACATCATAGCGCTAACGCGAGCGGCGGTGCGATATTGCTCAGGTAAAGCCTGCGGGTGAGTATTCAAAATACGTTGTGGGAAGCCTTTAACGCCCGCACGAGTATTGCGATATAAAATGCGCCCAGTGCCGTGTCTATCGAGCAATTCTTGTAGCAGTTCATCTCGAGCTTGCTCACGCAGTTCGGCATCAACATCACTGGATTGGATCATTTGGATCTGAGGGTTGATGTCTTTTTCTGACAATAGCTCAGTCATGCTATTGATGGCATCATCTGATAACGCTTTGTCAGCGAGCAAGGCTTCGGCAGCTTCAGCGACACTACGATAATTTTGCTCTTCGGCCAAGAAGGTTTCGTAATCATAGAAACGATCCGGATCAAGTAAACGTAAACGGGCAAAGTGACTTTGATGACCGAGTTGATCTGGCGTTGCTGTTAGTAGAAGTACACCTGGCACCACGTCGCTTAGTGCTTCAACAATCTTATAAGCGCGGCTTGGATTATCTTCCGACCATTCAAGGTGATGGGCTTCGTCGACAACCAGTAAATCCCAGTCTGCATCAACAGCTTGCTCTAAGCGTTTCTTCTTGCGAAGCAGCTCCATTGAGCAAATGACTAATTGCTCAGTGTAAAATGGATTGTCGTTATCCGCGTAAGCTTCTACACAGCGCTCTTCATCAAAAATAGAGAAGCGCAGGTTAAAGCGACGCATCATTTCAACCAGCCATTGATGGCGCAATGAGTCAGGTACAATGATAAGAATACGTTCGGCACGACCCGTTAATAGTTGTTGATGTAAAATAAGACCCGCTTCAATGGTTTTACCTAAGCCAACTTCATCTGCCAATAACACCCGTGGTGCGAAACGCTGGCCGACTTCATGAGCAATCCATGTTTGGTGCGGGATCAACCCCACTCTTGGGCCTTGCAGACCTAAAATATCGGAGGTAGCCAGTTGATGACGTAAGTTTTGGGCTCTGTAGCGCAAACCAAAGCGATCAAGGCGGTCGATTTGACCGGCAAACAAGCGGTCTTGAGGCTTGTTAAAACGGACATTATGGTTCAGTAGCGTTTCACGCAACTCAGCGGTTTCATTGGTGTCGAGACGAGTACCATGATAGATGATCAACTGGTTATTTTCTTCAATCTCAGAAACCGTAAGCTGCCAACCTTCGTGGCTTTCAATGGTATCTCCGGGATTGTAAATAACTCGAGTTAAAGGGGCGTCTTCTCGGGCAAACATGCGGTTGTCACCAGTAGCGGGAAACAACACGGTGACCATGCGGCCTTCAATTTGAACAACAGTACCTAAACCAAGATCAGTTTCTGTATCACTGATCCAACGTTGACCCAAAGCAAATGGCATGTGAATTTCTACTCTATCTTCTAGGCTGACTCAAAAAGGCGCGTATCTTACACATTAGGCAAACAAAATTGCAATTGCCGATGGTAAGTTAATGGCGATCTTCGTCTTTATGTTCAAATTTGAGGCAATTGCTGGTTAGCATCAGGCTCAATGAGATTGGACAGTTTTTTAGCCAGTCTGATACAACAAAGGCTTTAGCCTATACCTCGCCCAACAGAAACTCAATCTGAATTTACTTGGGGCTGGGTAAAGCGGGTTTATCGCCGGATAAAGTTTGCATGTAAGCTTGCCAGATCTCCACAGTTCTAGCTTGAGTCAGGCGAATTTTACAATCTAACATCATACTGGGCGCGATAGTACCGGGTAAATAAATCTGGTATACGGTATCGCAGTGTTCATCAGCGTATTGCTGCCACAATTTTTGCTCATTTTCTAAGGCTTGTTTTGCCTCTGCAGGCCGTGAGTGTTGCTTGAGTGCTTGTTGCCAATATTGTTCTTGCTTAGTTTGTGCTTGTTTCAACTGGGTTTGCTTGCATTGATTAATGCTTACGGTATTGGAAAGATGTTGGCAGGGATCATTCGCGTGAGCGACCCCACTGAAAGCACAAGTGACCGATAATATGAGTCGTAGAGAAAAAATTTTCATACATTACCCCAGTCTATATAAGGCTTTAACTGCATTCATTAAAATTTTACACAAATTTCCGTATCTTTTTTGGTCAGCATACGCTTTACTAGTGGTATCAACAAGTCGAAATATTGTCATGGAATGGACATAATTTTGAACCATCATCACTACTTCAACAAAGGGGGCTTCAAACCAAACTTTCTTATACCAATCGCATAAATGGAGGCGCCATGGACCGAGACGACACCAAGCTGTTTGTATTAGATACTAACGTGTTATTGCATGAACCACTCGCAATTTATTCTTTCAAAGAACATGATGTTATAGTCCCCATGACGGTACTCGAAGAACTCGATACCATCAAAGATAGAAAACGCGATGTGAGTCGCGACGCCCGAGTTGCCATTCGTACTCTCGAAGATACGTTAGGTGGCAATATTACCCCAGAGCAATTGGTACACGGTGTACCACTTCCTGTCAGACCGGGACACGAAGACGCAACCGGACACCTCGCCGTTTTCCCCGACCATTTAATTGAATTCACTATCGGCAGTTTAACTGGCGATAACAACGATAACCTTATTCTTAACACGACATTACATTTACAACAGCAGCATCCTGATCGTGATGTTGTGCTAGTCACCAAAGACATCAATATGCGCCTCAAAGCCAAAGGGGTGGGTATTGAGCTGGTTGAAGATTACCGCCGTGATCAAATTATTGATGACGTGCGATTCTTAACCAAAGGCTTTCATCAATTCCAAGGCAGTTTTTGGAAGAATGTCGGCAATATTGAAACTGAGCGCCTAGGGCGTAAAACGGTTCATCAGTTGCCATTATCTGAAGTCGACACAGATCTTTTGTATGTGAATCAATATTTGATTGACGAAGAGTCAGATTTTTGTGGACGAGTAAGTAAACTCGACCAAGATCATGTGACCTTTCAGGATCTCAACCGTGAACGGATCATGAATGCCGAAGCGTGGGGCATTCGCCCTAAAAATGTGTATCAGGGAATGGCGCTCCAAGCTTTGCTTGACCCTGATATTGATATGGTGATTTTAACTGGCCCCGCAGGTTGTGGTAAAACCTTATTGGCGATGGCGAGTGCACTTGAATTGGTGGTGGAGCGAAATCAATATGAGAAGATCATTGTAACTAGAAATACTCCAGAAATTGCTGAATCTATTGGTTTTTTACCCGGCACTGAAGAGGAGAAAATGGGTCCTTGGCTGGCGGCTATAACCGATACGCTTGAAGTGCTGCATAAACATGATGTTAATCCGGCTGGCAGTTTGAATTACATTATGGATAAAGCCAATATTCAGCTTAAATCCATTAACTTTATGCGAGGTCGCTCGATTCAAAATACCATCGTATTATTGGACGAGTGTCAGAACTTAACCGCCTCACAATTGAAGACCATGATCACACGCATGGGGGAAGGCACTAAACTGATTTGCTGCGGTAATCTCGCGCAAATTGATTCTAACTACCTCACGCCAGTAACGTCAGGTTTAACCTATATTGTTGAACGTTTTAAAAACTTTGATGGCAGTGCCAATATTTATTTAAACGGAGTCGTACGTTCTCGATTGGCAGAGTTTGCCGAAGAGTATTTGTGATGATTCTCTGTTCATCCGCCCAAAACGCCCTAAGTGGGCGTTTTTGTTATGAGATTTCAGTGACAGCATCGGTGTTGTGAGTATAATTAACCTGAGCTCTGCAAAAGCAAACCTCTACAGCATAGCTACTTATGCGTATTTCTGCGTTAGAACAGCCCGAAATAGAAACGCAGTAACGACAGTTTTGTATGTCGGTACTGGCTATTACGAACTGTTCTGCCTTGAACTACACAAAATTAGCAGCACTGTAGATTAAATTTATATTTTATTTGTAAAAACAAAACAGTACTGATTTCTTTATACTGAGCTCAGGCTAACTAACCTCAGCTTATCGTTTTTGTAAGTTTCTAAAAGGCTCTACATGAATCCCAACGAACCAGCCCAGCAACTGACATCCCCTATCCAAAAAAGCTATAACTGGGCGGTATTCTATACCTATTTTGGGGTGATCATCATTGCGATGTTACTCTCTTGGTCCGCGTATGACTCGCAGAAAAAAGAAGTGATCCAAAAGCGAGAATTACAGATTGAGCAGCATGTTCGCCAAGTCGACTTACTTTTGGAATCGAGTATTCGAGCCATTAATAGTTTACGGAATGTGGCAGTAGATCATCTTCGACGAGGTGAGTTAGTCCGTAAAGATAGGATGTCAGAATACGAAAAGTTTAATGAAACCAGACAGTTTTTTACTCTAGAACCACATTACGCTAAAAGTGGTCAGCCTTTTACGAATATGGGACGGATCACGGGGACGGGTTCGCTAAAAAACCGCAGTGACCGTTTCTATCAAGAACTGGAAATGTTATTTGAATTGTCACTGTCATTTCCTGTAGCTAAGCAAGCTACTCCAGAATCGTCCTCTATTTATTACATCTCAAAACGCAAAATGATGTCGTATTACCCTTGGCCATCAAACGAGCAGCGTTTTAGAGAAGAGTTACTTAATAATAAGCAATTCCAATTGGCGGGACCAAAAATGAATCCGCAGCGCAACGTGTTTTGGTCTGAAGGCTACTTAGGTGGCGTGAGTAAGGAATTGTTGACCACTGTGGGTGTTCCCGTGTATTTGGATAATGAGTTTATTGGCTCAATTAATCTGGATATGACTCTTTCCTCCTTGTCAAAACAGATTGATGATTACTTTAAAATGCCGGGAACGGTCATTTTGCTGGATCAGAAAAATAATGTGTTGTCTGACAGCAGTATGGAAACCGGTGGCATGAATCGTGTGTTCCATTTAAGTCAGCGTATTCCAGCCAAGTTGCACGATATTTCGGAGTCTGAACTTTTTGATGCCGATGAAGGGTTTATTCGTAATGGCTATTACATTCAGACTGTAGCATTGCAAAATGTGCCATGGCGATTATTGTACGTGCAGCCTGTTGAAGCTATGTTTCAAGAGGCCAAAAACGAAGTAGAAATGACCTTTATTTTCGTGGTCTTTGCTTTGTCTGTATTGGTGACAATCGTGCATTGGCTTACTCGTCGTTCCTTCGTGGCGCCCGCTTCTCAACTCTTGTCTCATCTTGAAAATTGTTCACAATTACCAAGGCCTGTGCCAGATAAAATGTCGCCAGGTTGGGCACCTTGGTTCCAACTGGTGAGTCGAATATTCGATGAAAACCAGCAATATACTCGAAATTTGTCTGAGCAAAATAAACGCCTTGATAAGCTGGTGGCCAATCGTACTGAAAAGCTAAAAGAAACCACTGAACGTCGTGAGCGTGAATATGCGTTATTGCGTTCTTTGATTGACTCTATTCCAGAAGCCATCATTTTCAAAGATAAAGAAGGTAAGTATCTTGGTTGTAACAAAGCCGCTGAACGCATGCTGGGTTATACCGAAAATGAGTTGATCGGCCAGACGTCTGCGACGCTGACTAACCCTGAGTTGGGAGAGCGCATTCGTGCTGAAGATGAGCAGATCCTCAAAGACAAAATACCAATGCGTTATCAAGAAAAAGTGGAGTTGTTTGGTAAGCAAGTCTTGCTCGATACCCTAAAACTGCCCTTTTATAATCGACGCAATGAATTATTAGGCTTGATTGCGGTTTGGCGCGATGTTACTCGTGAACATGAATCTGCTGAGCAGTTGCGTTTGTCAGAAGAGCGTTATCATCTGGCGATGGATGCTGTAGAAGATGGCCTTTGGGACTGGTATTTAGATTCAGAGCAGATCATCTGTAACCCCGCTTTTTATACCATGATGGGCTACAAACCTAACGAATTTCCGGCATTAGTATCCACGATTGATGATTTGATCCACCCAGATGATCAGCAGCGGGTACAGGAGTATCGTGAGCAATATCTTCAAGCGCCTGATTCTGTTTATGAAATCGAATATCGCATGCAGGCGAAAAATGGTGAGTACTATTGGCTTCTTTCCCGTGGTCGAGTGGTGGAATTTACGGCGTCCGGATTACCGAAACGAATGGTAGGTACTCATAAAGACATTACCCGTCAAAAGATAAACGAAGTTGCATTATTAGAAGCTAAGCAAGACGCGGAGTCGGCTAACCTATATAAAAGTGAATTCTTAGCCAACATGAGTCATGAGATCCGTACTCCAATGAATGCGGTAATTGGCATGTTGGAGCTAGCTCAGCGTACATCACTGACAGAACAACAGCGTGATTATCTCCATAAAGCTGGATTTTCGGCTCAGTCTTTATTGCGGATCATTAATGATATTTTGGACTTTTCAAAAATTGAGGCCGGTAAACTGGAACTTGAAAAAGTGTCCTTTGCCCTCGATAAGGTTCTTGATCACGCAGTTGATCTCAATGCCATCAAAGCTCAAGAAAAAGGAGTGGAGTTATTGCTATACGCTCCTGTTACGGCGGGGCTAACCTTGCAAGGTGATCCGCTGCGTTTAGGGCAAGTGTTGATTAATTTACTGTCTAATGCGGTGAAGTTTACTCAAGAAGGAGAAATAGAGTTAGGTTGTGAAGATCTTGGAGAGCGAGATAACCGTATCACTTTACGTTTTTGGGTGAGAGATACAGGAATAGGCATCGAAAAAACCAAACAAGAAACCTTATTTGATGCCTTTGCTCAAGCTGATGGTTCAACGACCCGTAAATATGGTGGCACAGGTCTTGGGTTATCCATTAGCCAACATTTAGTGTCGATGATGGGTGGCAAGATGGAGGTTGAAAGCGAGCCTGGTAACGGCAGTACCTTCAGTTTTACTTTAAGTTTTGAAATCGCTGATGACGTTAAACCTGACTTAAAAGCCTTACCAGAGTCTTTATCCTCACTGAAAACCTTAGTGGTCGATGATAACCCTACAGCACTGCAAATTTACTCCAACATCATGCAAGATTTTAATTTTGATGTGCAAACGGTGGATAACGGTGAAGCGGCATTGGAACAGCTGCAAAAGCAAGACATTGATTTACTTTTGATCGATTGGATGATGCCGAACATGCACGGCGGTGAAGTGATTGAGGAAGTTGAGCGTATGCTTGAAGATGGGCGCATTCAACATCGACCCGTTATCATCATGATGACCGCCCATGCCCAAGAGCCGACTCAAGACGAAGTAGACAACACTAAAGTCTTCACTTTTTTACAAAAGCCGTTTAAAGCCTCAGCCTTGTTTGATGCGATAGTCGATGCTTTTGCGCAAAAAGAATCCCAAGAATCATTAGAATTACAAGCGCCAGCCGAAATCCCAACCAGCAAAGGTAAGGTGCTGTTAGTTGAAGATAACCTGATCAACCAGCAAGTAGCATCTGAGCTGTTAAAGAGTGCGGATTATGAGGTTGAGATTGCTGAAAATGGTCAAGTCGCGCTGGATATGATTGCCCAGAATAGTTATCAAGCCGTGTTGATGGATATTCAAATGCCGGTGATGGATGGCTTAACGGCGGCTAAGAAATTGCGTGAAACCTACAGTGCAACAGAATTGCCAATCATTGCCATGACGGCACATGCTATGTCGGGAGACAGAGAAAAGAGTTTATCTGCTGGAATGAACGCGCATATTACTAAGCCGATTATCCTCAATGAGTTATTTGATACGCTAGCAGAGTGGATCAAAACAAGTTAACCCTCTATATACCACGGTCATTTCCCAAGGCCGTGGCGCTTTTCATTTCATCTTTGTCCTCTTCTCATATAATAAATATGATAATTGATTTGTTGTCAGTAACTCTTGAGGTAAGATAAGTGTTACTGATGACTTATAAAAGTCAGTGCTGTTCGGAAAATAACAATAAGAAGTGGGATCAGAATGACTTGGAAATTAAAGATAATATTAAGCTCCTTTCTATTTTTGATGTCGCTGTTTATCGGTATCGCCAACGCGAGCCCAACCCATTCAGTTAACTGCACCAGTTGCCATAAAACCGAGCACAAAGATTGGCTTAAGTCCGATCACGCCAAAGCTATGATGTTGCCTAATGATCAAAGTGTCTTGGGGAATTTTAATAATGTGACAGTGAAGCATCACACTCAAAAAGCTCGATTTTTTAAGAAAGGGAAGACATTCTGGGTTGAGCTTATTGAAGGTGGCAAAACGCAGCGTTACCAAATCGCTTACACTTTTGGTCACTACCCACTGCAACAGTACTTGATAAAAACCAATAATGGCCGCTACCAAACCTTTTCGTTTTCATGGGACAGCCGCACAAAATCTGAAGGTGGGCAGCGTTGGTATCCTAATTATGCTGATGAAGATGTGAAACCTAATGATCGCTTTCATTGGCAGCAACCACTACAAAACTGGAATGGCATGTGTGCTGATTGTCACTCGCAGGGACTTACTCGAAATTACGATAAAACCAGTAATACCTTTAACACCACATTTGAAGGCATCAATGTCAATTGTAAGTCGTGTCATACGGTAAAAGATGATCACTTTAAAGCGCCCAAACCTAAAGTTGGTTCGCAATTAGACTGGATGTTTAAGCCGGGCGAAAACATTGCCAGCCGAACAGATAGTCATCGTGATAATCGCTTTATGGATACCTGTTTTGCTTGCCATGCACTGCGTACGCCACTGACAGATGGCATTGATCCTGCCAAACCCTTTTTAGATCAATTTACGCCCGATTTACTTGCCGCACCTTTGTACCATGCCGATGGCCAAATCAAAGAAGAAGTGTATGTTTACGGCTCATTTTTACAAAGTAAGATGTATAAAGCTGGAGTGAACTGCCTTGATTGTCACGACAAACACACCATGAAGGTGAAAGCCCAAAATAATGGCTTGTGTTTGCAATGTCATAAAGCCGATGCCTATCAAACCCAAGCTCACCTCAACCATCCATTTGATAGTGAAGGCGCACAATGTGTCAGTTGTCATATGCCAGAAACTCGATATATGGGCGTTGATGATAGGCGAGATCACAGCTTTAGCATTCCAAGACCGAGCTTGACTGAAGAGTTTGGTATTCCGAATGCCTGCAGCACTTGCCATAAAGATAAGCCTGTCAGTTGGTCGACTGCCAAAGTGGCTTCTTGGTACGGCAAATCAAATACTTTAACTCAGGTTGAATTGGATTATATTCTGCTACAAAAGCAAGGTGGGTTACCTTTATCTCAGCACTTAGCGGTTATCAATGATCACCGTTTGGCGGTGATCAAGCGTGCCAGTGCAATAGCCTTGCTGCCCAACAGTACAAGGCAAATAGACAATGCTACAGTCGAGCCTTGGATAAACTCCAAAGAGCCATTGATCCGCTTAGCGGTAGCGAAGATTGGGCAATTATTGCCAGAGGGGCAACGCCAATTATCTTTGCCCAAATTGCTTAAAGATCAATACCGCGCTATTCGAGTCACAACGGCAACGGCATTATTGGACTCACACCTTACCGATATGAACGCACTTAAAGCGGCGTATGACGAGCTTGTATCGTCCCATGATACTAATGCGTGGCGAGGAGAAGGTAGCTTGAATGCCAGTCAAGAATTGGTGAGGATGAGAAACTATGATGCGGCTATTGTGGCGCTTAATCACAGCATTAAAGTTGACCCTTACTTTGCTGAATCATATATCAACTTGACCGATATTTATCGCAACTTGCGCCAAGCGAATAAAGAGCGGAAAGTGTACTCAGAAGCGCTACAAAATGTCCCTAATTCAGCGGTTGTGAGTTACAGCTATGGTTTATTTTTAATTCGTCAAAAGCAGCATCAACAAGCGTTAACCTATTTTAAGCGAGCGGTTAACCAAGCGTCCGATAATGCTCAATATGCCTATGTGTATTACATTGCCCTTGATAGTTTAGGCAGAACGCAGCAAGCCATTTCTGAGCTTAAAGAAGCAATTGCGCATTACCAACACAATTCGAATTTATTGAATCTTGGTCGCCAACTCTCGCAAAAGCTACAAGACGTGGAGTCATACGAGTTCTTTAGCACTCAAGGGAGTTGGTAACTACCAATTCTCTTTGTCGCGATTTGACTCTCAATAGGTGCCTCTACTCATAAACATTCCATTACATCATTGTTGTTTTGATTAACAAAGCATGATGTTATCATTTTGTTATGTAAGCATGAACATGGAGTGTAAGTGAAGAAGGTTGTTGTGATTACTGGTGGCGGCAGAGGAATTGGGGCTGCTACTGCAAAGGTATTAGTCTCTGAAGGTTACTTTGTTTGTATTAATTTCAAATCTAATCAACAAAAAGCAGAACAACTTGTCGATGAAATTAAGCAAGCTGGTGGAATGGCGGTAGCCTTTAAAGCCGATGTATCTAACACTCAAGGTGTAAAGTCGTTATTTGAATTTGCTGTTTCTGAATTGGGTGTCGTCACCCACCTTGTCAATAATGTTGGTATCTTAGAAACACAAAGTCCGCTTACAGAGTTAACGGAATCTAGAATCAATCGCATTTTAACCAATAACATCACCAGCTACTTTCTGTGTAGTAAATTTGCCCTTGAACACATGCCTAATGGCGGTGCGATAGTCAATATTGGCTCTGTTGCTGCGAGAACGGGAGCGCCCAATGAATACCTTGATTACGCGGCTTCTAAAGGAGCTATTGACTCTCTTACCATAGGCTTAGCTAAAGAGTTGGCTCCCAGAAACATTCGCGTGAACTGCGTACGACCTGCCATTATCGATACAGAAATCCATGCGGACGGTGGGGAAGTCAATCGAGTTAAACGGCTTGCAGATGCAATTCCCCTAAAACGTTATGGTAAAGCTGAAGAAGTCGCACACACCATAAGTTGGTTATTATCAGAAAAAGCCTCATTTATCACTGGTGATATTATTGATGTCTCAGGTGGGCTATAAGGAAGTACAGGCATGTTAGAAAGTTGGATCACCTTAGTATTAACCACAGCCGCGTTTTTAGGATCGCCCGGTCCTGCGCCATTGGCGTTAGCAGCGGTAGGTGCCAGTTCAGGGTTTAAAAGAGGGCTTCCATTTCTTGCTGGGATTTTATCCGGTATAGCGGTTGCGATCACCATTGCAGCGGTTGGTTTGGCTGCGTTATTTGAAACCTTTCCCAAAGTTCGAATAGTTTGTCAGCTGATTGCGACAGGGTATATTTTGTTTGTCGCTTATAAAATTGCGACTGCAAAAGGCGGAGTGGGTCAGCGGGATGAAGCACCTGACTTTAAAGACGGTTTTTTATTGAATCTGTTTAATCCAAAAGTATATGCCGCGTTCTTAGCCTTGTTTTCACAATTTCTACTTCCTGTCGACAATGTAGTTCTAAGTTACGTCTTAACTGGCTTAACGGGATTTGTCGTAGCTTGTATTGTTGATGTGATTTGGCTGGGAGCGGGCGGGCTATTAAAGCCGGTGTTCGCGACACCAAAGCGTGCTCGGTTTATTCGTATTGTCTTTGCTGTTCTGTTGGTGGTTAGTGTTGCAGCGGCGTTGCTCCTATAAATAAAATCAAACATGGACGAATGAAGAAGATGGAACAAATACGATATTCAGAGTTAGATTGGCTTAGAGTGTTGTTGATATTAGCGGTATTTCTGCATCATGTGTTTATGCCATTTAATGGCGATGGCTGGCATGTAATGAACAATGAATCGAGTAAATTACTCGATGACATTATGGTGTATTTTGAACAGCTACGGCTGCAAACCTTATTTTTTGTCGCAGGGGCTGGCAGCTTTATTCTATTGCAAAGGGTCAGTGTAAAAGCGTTTCTTGTGAGTAAGTTTCATCGGTTATTTGTGCCGCTTATTATTGCAATGATGTTCATCGTCCCTCCACAAAATTACTACGAGAATATTGGTGATTATCAAGGCGTAGTCGACGCTTATAAAAAGTTAGTCTTGTCATTCGACGCTAATCATCTGTGGTTTATCGAATTTTTGATCATTTTTATGATTATGGCCGCGCCATTGAATCGTGTTTTAAACAGTAACCTCGGTGAACGCTTTATCAATAAACTCAGTCGACTAGTCGTCATTCAGCATGGGCTTTTCTCATTAGTGCTCTTGGTGTTAACGGTGAGGTTAAGCCTGAAATGGGCGATGCCATCGCAAAGCCATAATATTGAAAACTTATCAGTGTCCGTATTTTTCCTAATGTTCTTTGTGGCAGGTATGTGTTTTATAAAAAGTCCGATTATTTGGAAAGCACTTGCTGATAATCGCAGCACCAATCTCAAGTGGTTTATATTCAGTTCGCTGTTGTTTTACGGCTATTATTTCAAGCCCGATATTAGCGCCTATGTGTCATTAGATATACGTTGGCAACTATGGTGGTTGGTCTGCACCTTAGTATCATGGTCAGGTTTACTAACATTAGTCGGGTACGCCAGTGTCATGTGTAAATCCACACCAAAATGGTTAAAGACGGCTAATGAACTGATTTACCCTTTTTATATTTTGCATCAAACCATTATTGTGGTGTTTGCTTATTATATTGTGCAGTGGGACGCAGGAATCGCGGTTAAATCGTTAAGTCTGCTTGTAGCTACTTTTTCTGTTTGTGCGGCCACTTGCTATTTTGCGATTAAACCATATTGGGTGACAAGGTACTTGTTTGGATTAAGAACTAAAATAGGGAGATAAAAATGAAGTTTGCTGTTGTTGCTTTTTGTTTATTTTTAGGGGCTTGTAGTTCGACATCTAAACAAGCGGTTAACTCAGATACCAGCATGGCCTTGGCCGAGCAACATACGCCTAAAAGTGTGAACGGAACGTTTAAACTGCCGATTAAAAGCACTGCTCTGGTAGGAGAACGTGTTTATTTAAACACACAAAATGATTACCGTGATAGACGAAATATCTCGGTAGAAATTACCCCAATGCTCGTCTTTGAACTGGATGAAAGCTACGGGACTCCACCAGAAAAGTACTTTTTAAATAAATTGCTTGAAGTAAAAGGTGAGGTTAAAAAAATTAAGATTTACGTTATTTCAGATGGAAAAGTAACTAAAGACTATTATTTTCAAACCCTGATCAAAATTAACTCACTGAATCAAATTAACGTGAGCAGCTAACGTAGTCGAGAAAAAAGCCGCTTTATGAAAAAAACGGCTTTGGGGATCCAAAATATAACAACCGTTAATACCCATTCGGGTTATTAGACTGCCAACGCCATGTATCCTTCATCATATCTTCTAGACTACGTTTAGCTTGCCAGTTAAGTGCCTGGGCCGCTTTGTCGGCATTAGCCCAAAACGCAGGCAGATCACCTGCACGACGTGGCGCCACTTCAAATGGAATTTGAATATCATTAGCACTTTCAAAAGCATTGATAATGGCAAACACTGAAATAGCACTGCCAGTACCTAAGTTAAAAGCGTCAGTACCAGCAAAATCAGAATTGTTTTCCAACCACTTTAGTGCGGCAACATGACCTTCGGCTAAATCGACAACGTGTAAATAATCACGCTCACATGAGCCATCTTGAGTTGGGTAATCGTCACCAAACACGCTTAACTTTTCGCGCTTACCAACTGCTACTTGAGCTACAAATGGTAATAGGTTGTTAGGCAAACCTTTAGGATCTTCACCAATTTGACCGCTTTCGTGAGCACCAATCGGGTTGAAGTAACGCAAAGACACACCACGGAAGTTTGCATCTGATTTGCCAAAGTCTTCCATGACTCGCTCAACCATAACCTTGCTTGCGCCATAAGGGCTGCTAGGTGTACCGAGCTTCATAGTTTCAACATAAGGCGGAATGGCTTCTTCACCGTAGACAGTGGCTGAAGAGCTAAAGATAAAGTCGTAAACTTTATGCTGCTGCATGACTTCCAATAAGGTGATGGTGCCATAAACATTATTGTCGTAATAAGCCAGTGGGATCTGTGCGGATTCCCCTACGGCTTTTAAAGCGGCAAAGTGAATAGTAGCTGAAATATCATGCTGCTCAAACACTTGGCTTAATGCAGCTTTATCACGAATATCACCTTGAACAAAAGTGACGGATTTTCCCGTTAATTGTTCAACCCGTTTTAGTGAGGTTTCACTGGCGTTTGATAGGTTATCAAACACCACCACTTCATAATCGTTTTCTAATAAGCTCAGAACCGTGTGGGAACCGATATAGCCCGCACCGCCTGTGACTAAAATTGCCATCTTGTTACCCTAAAATTATTCCTTTAACTCACCCGCACCAGCTTCGGCTGAGCAAACAAAAACATCTGGCGTTAAGCCTGTTGCGGCAGGGTACTTATCTTTAATGGTTTTCACAACTGTTGCAACTAATTCATCTGGGATAAGAGAAACCACACAACCACCAAAACCACCACCAGTCATACGAACGCCACCCTGCGTGCCAACGGCTTCTTTGATGATGTCGACTAAGGTGTCGATTTCAAATACGGTGATTTCAAAATCATCACGCATTGAGGCATGAGAAGCGGCCATCAAAGCCTGCAGCTTGTGAATGTTACCATTGTTCATGGCTTCAACGGCTTCTAATACACGTTGGTTTTCAGTGACCACATGACGAGCACGTTTGGCAATCACTGGCTCTAAACCATCTATGCCAGCTTCTAGTGTGGCTAGGTCGACTTCTCGTAAGCTTTTTACTCCGAAATAAGCGGAAGCCGCTTCACATTGTTGGCGACGGGTATTGTACTCACTGTCTACAAGCCCACGCTGTTTATTGGAGTTCACGATGACGATTGACAGACCTTCCGGAATGGACACCGAAGAAAGCTCTAAGGTTTTGCAATCAATCAGTGATGCATGACCTTGCTCAGCTTTAGCTGAAATTAATTGATCCATGATCCCGCAATTACAGCCGACAAATTTATTTTCAGCTTCTTGACCAATCAACGCAACATCTTGCTGAGAAATGTCTAAGTTATATAGGGCCTTAAAGGTTTGACCTATTACCACTTCTAAAGATGCTGAAGAAGATAGCCCTGTTCCTTGCGGAATATTGCCGCAAACCGCGATATCGGCACCGTTAAATTCATAACCACGATCGACTAGTACTTTTACTACACCACGAACATAGTTTGCCCATTGTTTTTGTACTGGTTCAATAGGCGCATCTAAGCTAAATTCGTCTTGTTCAAGCTCATAATTCAGTGCAATTACGCGAACAATGCGATCTTGACGTGGGTTGGCACAGACTAAGCTATGAAAATTGATAGCACAAGGCAATACAAAGCCATCATTATAGTCAGTGTGCTCGCCAATCAGGTTCACGCGTCCTGGTGCTCGAACGGTATATTGAGGTGCGACAGCAAACGCTTTTGCAAATGCATTTTGTGTTTTTTCTAATAAAAGTGACATAGGGCTAGCTCTTTTTATTGTCCGCTGTAGTGAATATTGGATAGATTTCTTAGGCGCTCAGCGGCTTGCTCTGCGGTTAAATCACGCTGAGCTTCAGCCATCATTTCGTACCCCACCATAAATTTACGTACTGTGGCAGAGCGTAATAGTGGTGGGAAGAAGCTAGCATGTAACGTCCACTCGGCGTGTGTTTCACCATCGTAAGGTGCACCATGCCAACCCATTGAATACGGGAAAGAGCAATTAAATAAATTGTCATAACGAATGGTGATTTGCTTGATAATGTCAGCCAAAGTAGCGGCTTTTTCAGCATCGAGACCCGTCATACGAGCAATGGAAAACTTTGGTAATAGTAAGGTTTCAAACGGCCAACTTGCCCAGTAAGGAACGACCACTACCCAATCAGAGTTTTCAACCACCACACGCTCTTGAGATTCAACTTCACGTGCAACATAGTCACTTAATAAGTTACTACCATGTTGAGCAAAGTAATCAGACTGTGCTTGTTGTTTTTTCAGGGCCAAGGTCGGCAAATGCTGCTGAGCCCACACTTGCCCATGAGGGTGTGGATTAGAGCAGCCCATCACAGCCCCTTTGTTCTCAAATACTTGCACCCATTTGTAAGTTTGACCCAAATCTGCACATTGACTCTTCCATGTCTGAACCACGTCGGTGATTTCGTCGACACTTAGCTGTGGTAACGTTTTACTGTGGTCAGGTGAAAAGCAAATAACACGGCTTACCCCTTGTTCAGTACGCATACGAAACAGAGGATCATCGGTTTCATTTAAAGGGGTATCAGGTTTTAAAGCCGCAAAGTCATTCTGGAAGACAAAGGTTTTTTCATACTTCTCATTAACTTCACCATTGATACGAGTATTTCCCGCACACAAAAAACAGCTCTCATCATAAGCTGGCTTTGCCGTTTCCTCTAGCTTTTCAATTTGGCCTTGCCAAGGACGTTTAGCGCGGTGTGGTGACACCAAAACCCATTCATTAATCAGTGGGTTATAACGACGGTGTGGGTGCTCAGTAGGATCAAATGGCGATGTCATATTTGTTTTCCTAGATATTTTATTTTTGCAAAGGTTAAACGTTTACCCTTATTTCTGCAACATAATATTAAATTTTTGTTGATTAGTTTATAATCCTTGCTCTTTTTAAAAATAGCGTATTAAGGCAACAGCTAAACTTATGGTGACAATTAAAGATGTAGCAAAAGCAGCTGGCGTTTCTGTTGCTACCGTTTCGAGAGTGGTCAACAATGGCCCCAAGGTAAGCGATAAAAAGCGCGAAGAAATCAAAAAAATTATGGCTGATCTAGGTTATCGGCCTAATGCCAACGCACGAGCCTTAGTAAGCCAGAAAAGCACCACCATTGGTGTCGTTGTGCCTGATATTTCCGATCCCTTCTTTGCGGTATTAGCTAATGGAATCGATAAAGTTGCTCGTGAACACAATATGCAAATCTTATTGAGCACGGGGGGGCATACTGCCGAATCTGAGCGTCAAGCCATTAATTTATTATTAGAAAGACGTTGCGATACCATTGTGATGCATAGTAAAAAGCTGCCTGCCGAAGAACTTGTTGGCTTTAGCAAAGCGGTGAAAGGGTTTGTTGTGATTGACCGCTATATCAAAGCTATTGCTGAGCGTTGTATTTGGCTGGATAACCTTGAAGGTGGACGAATAGCAGGACGCCACTTGCTGATGCTAAATCATCAAAACTGTGCATGCATCATGAGTAACTTTGCGATTGACGACCCTGTTCACCGCCATAATGGGTTTAAAGAGGTGCTTGAAGCCAGCGGAGTTGCCCTCGCGCCAGAGTTGGTTAAATATGCAGAGCCTAATCCACAAGGAGGGAAATTGGCGGCGCAGGAATTACTTGCAAGTGGTAAACCCTTTTCAGCCATCTTTGTCTATAACGATGCGATGGCAATTGGTGTGGTGACTACGCTGGAAGACAACGGTTTCCGTGTACCGCAAGATGTCTCTGTGATTGGGTTCGATAATGGCATTTTAGCCCAATTCTCACGCCCTAAATTAACGACCTTAGATTACCCTGTAGAGGAAATGGCGCAACATGCCGCTAAATTGTCTATGGCATTAGCGGCAAAAGATCAAACTCCGCCTAAGCAGGAACAAAAGTATGTGCCATTGCTGGTTAAGCGAGAGTCTGCCGCTAGAATGTAAGACCTTCATCTTTCAGTTTTTAAAGAGCATTATCACATTTACACTCGCTGAGTGACTCGTGATGAATGAATCACTCAGCGTGATCTTATTTCCTTAAAGCCCATAGCTCAGCTTCCATGATGTTGATAAATCGTTGCTAAATCAAACTGCATATTTTACATTGTATACAATTTTATTTGGGAAACTGCAACTGACTACCTGAGTTGTAGCACTGTGAATGCACAATTAAGCATTAAAAACGGACATGTGTTTTACCTGATTACTGCGCTTGGTAAATGTCTAATAAGCGAAATAATTATAAAAAGGTGAATACCATGAAGTTAGATTTTATCGATTCAAGTGTGTTTATTGTCTATGTAGTCGGGCTCTTGCTTGTTGCGTTCTGGATCTCAAGAGACGATAAGAAAGAAGGTAAAAATACTGAAGATTACTTCTTAGCTTCTAAAGCCTTACCTTGGTGGGCTATTGGGGCGTCATTAATTGCTGCTAATATTTCTGCTGAACAAATCATTGGAATGTCAGGCTCAGGTTATGCCATTGGCTTAGCGATAGCATCTTATGAATGGATGGCCGCAATTACCTTGATCCTCGTGGGTAAGTACATGTTACCCATCTTTTTGAAAAATGGCATTTACACCATGCCGCAATACCTAGAGCAACGTTTTGATCACCGAGTAAAAACCACTCTGGCGGTATTTTGGTTAGCGGTTTACATTTTTGTTAACTTAACCGCCGTTCTTTGGTTAGGTGGTTTAGCTATCGAAACCGTCGCTGGCGTGGATTGGATGTGGGGAATGGTGTTCCTTGCGGTCTTTTCAGTCGCTTATTCACTTTATGGTGGACTCAAGGCGGTGGCTTATACAGACATTTTACAAGTCGTGTTGTTGGTATTCGGTGGTTTATTTTTAAGTTACTTGGCATTGGACTCCGTAGCTGAGAGTGCCGGCGACCAAGGAGTGCTTGCTGGTTTTGGCATCTTAGCCGATACCCTTCCAAGTCACTTTGATATGATCTTAAGCCCAAACAATGAACATTACATGAGCCTTCCCGGTATTTCCGTTTTAATTGGTGGCATGTGGATAATGAACATCAGTTACTGGGGGTTTAATCAATACATCATTCAACGTGCATTAGCAGCCAAGAGCATTAACGAAGCCCAAAAAGGTATTGCGTTTGCCGCTTACCTAAAACTGCTTATGCCATTAATTGTAGTCTTGCCGGGGATTGCTGCTGTGGTGCTATACCCGCAATTAACAGCGCCAGATCAAGCTTATCCATCCATGATGTCACTGATGCCAGTAGGCATCAAAGGATTGGTCTTTGCTGCACTGGTGGCCGCTATCGTGTCGTCGCTAGCGTCGATGACCAATTCGATATCCACCATTTTTACTATGGATATCTACGCTAAATTAAAACCAACTCAAAGCCAGCGTCATTATGTATTTGTCGGTCGAGCCACATCGTTAGCCGCGCTGGTGATAGCCCTGTTTGTTGCTGAGCCTCTGCTTGGTAAATTTGATCAAGCTTTTCAGTATATTCAAGAATTCACGGGTTTCTTTACACCGGGCATCGTGGTGATATTTTTACTTGGCATGTTTTGGTCTAAGGCGACTGCCAATGGTGCTTTAGCGGCTGCTATGGGATCGGCGGGTTTTTCAATTTTGTTAAAACTGGCATGGCCAGATTTGCCATTTATGGATCGCGTTGGCTTAGTTTTTCTCCTCTGTCTTGGATTATGTATCGCGATATCGTTACTGGGTAAGCAAAATAATCAAAACAATAGTGTTGATTTAAGTGAAGTCAGCTTTGCGACTCGTTCAGGTTTTAACACCGCTGCAGCTGGTGTTGCGCTAATACTAACTGGACTCTATGCCACTTGGTGGTGATGTTTTTAGGGATTGAATAACCAATAATCAGACCGTAAGCTGTTGTAAAAAAATTGATCAAGGACGCTACATGAAACTCTCAAGTCGATTGGCAGTTGGAATATTTATTGCCACTTCTAGCTATTCTACCGTCACTCACGCTGCTATTGATGTTGCAGCGGCGCAGCAGCAACAAGATTCCAGTCAAACTTTTTACCAGTTGAAGTTTGATGATGATAGCGGTGACTTACTACTTAATGTTGAAAAGCTCAATCAGCCTTTTTTATTGGTCACTAGTTTAGTGCAAGGCGTTGGCTCTAATGATATTGGATTAGATAGAGGTCAGTTAGGCACAACACGCCTTGTACAATTTGAACGCTATGGTCGTGATCTTGTCCTTAAACAGCTGAATACCAAGTATCGAGCCGATTCGGATAATCCAGCTGAGCAACAAGCGGTAAAGGATGCCTTTGCTGATTCCATTTTATGGCGTGGCAAAATCGTCGATGGTAAACAGCCTAAAGTGGCGATAAATGATTTGGTTGTTAATGATCTCCACGGAGTGGCGGCTAGGTTAAAAAATACTGGGCAAGGTAGCTATCAATTGGCAAAAGGGTTGTCCTTGGTGGAGCCAAAGTCCATTAAAATCTTTCCCAAAAATGCCGATGTTGATGTGCTTCTTACCTTTACCAGCAATAAGCCGGGTAATTATGCTTGGCAAGTTACGCCTGATGCTAAAAAACTAACCTTAAAAATGCGTTATTCGATGGTGGCACTTCCTGAAGCGGGTTACCAATCTAGAGCCTATGACCCCCGCAGTGGTTATTTATCTGGATCTTACATGGATTATGCACAACCGATTGATAAGCCCATAACTCAACGTTACTTATTGAGACATCGATTAGAAAAAGTGAATCCGGGTAGTGCCCCAAGTAAAGTGAAAAAACCAATTGTGTATTACCTTGATCGTGGCGCTCCCGAGCCGATCCGCAGCGCCTTACTTGAGGGTGCTCGCTGGTGGTCAACGGCGTTTGAACAAGCGGGCTTTGTTGACGGTTTCAAGGTTGAATTGTTACCTAAAGGTGCCGATCCACAAGATGTGCGCTATAACATGATCCAATGGGTGCATCGCGCTACCCGTGGTTGGTCTTATGGTTCGGTTATCCATGATCCTCGTAATGGAGAAATCATCAAGGGTCATGTGACATTAGGGAGCTTGCGCGTTCGCCAAGATTTATTGATTGCTCGAGGATTAACGGCAGGTTGGCAAGACCGTGGCGCAGCCGATAAAGCTTCCATGGAGATGGCATTGGCACGTATTCGTCAGTTATCGGCTCATGAACTGGGGCATACTATAGGTATTAGCCATAACTTTGCGGCTTCTTCAACTCATGACGCCTCTGTAATGGATTATCCGCACCCGAAATTTACTCTGAATAATGGCAAAATTGATATTAACAATGCCTATGGTGTTGGCGTAGGTAAGTGGGATGAATTTGCAATTAAGTATGGATACGGTAAGTTTGATAGTCAGAAAGAACAGAAGCAAAGTTTACAGGCATTGATCGCTCAGGCACATAAAGACGGCCTAAGAAACATTGGAGAGTCAGATTCTCGCGCCGCCGATGCCAGTCATATTTATGCCAGTCTTTGGGATAATGGCACCAATGCCATTGATGAACTGAATCGCATGCAAAAGGTTCGTCAGCAGGCGCTAAAGGACTTTAACGTGAACGTATTGCTTGATGGACAACCATTAGGTGAGCTCAGTGACGCTTTGGTGCCAATGTATTTATTGTCACGTTACCAAATCAATGCTGCTGCGAAATACATTGGCGGTACCGATTATGATTATGGTTATACCAATAAGTGGCAATTTAGCTCTAATGAATCACAGCGAAGCTCGCTGAAAGCATTACTCGATGCGTTATCGCCACAACAATTAGCCTTGCCAACAGCACTTAAGACTCAATTAGTACCCAAAAGTGGGGCTTATCGTCGCACCCGAGAAAGCTTTGCCTCTCGGTTAGGGGTTATCAGCGATGAATTAGGTATGGCAGAAGTGCTCAGCCGTCATATCAGCGATAATATTTTGCAGCCAAAACGCTTAAATCGTATTGACGAAGCGCATCGAGGTTCGGCTGAGCGGTTATCGATAAAAGCGTTACTTACTCAAGTGTTAAATAGCACTTGGTTTAATAAACCGAGTCAAACCAATATGGTTCGACTGTGGATGAGAACTAATGCTGTGGTGGCTGATAGTATTTTAGCAAGTTTACATCACCCAAATACTTCGGCAGAAGTAAAGGCTATGATGGCTGAACACTTGGTGTTAACGAGTAAACAGCTTGCGCGATATGCTCGTCAAAATAGTGGTGATAGTGAAGCACATTTACAGTGGTTGGCGGCAGGTATTAATAAAGGGTTAAAAGAACCTAAATATCGGCTAATTAATGAACCATTGGCACTGCCGCCGGGGTCACCAATTTGATTTTTTGAGTTACTTAACAGGCCTCATTTTCTTATCAGCTTCCCAGTTTATGACTTCGTGTAGGCTTACTGGTAAATGATTTTGACGAGGGGCTGTTAAGAAGCGCACCACAGTGTCTCGGTACTTTAATTTTATATATTGATCAATGATATTCATTAATGTTTTTTTGGCATCGGGTCTAGCATATTGGTATTCATCAAGAATACCTTTGTGGAATATACGTTCAACAGCACCCCAGTGCATTAGGTTTTTTTCATGCTCTAGCGGTAGAGTTCTAAATACACTACTAACGGTGTAAAAAATCGTCAGCAAGAGAGCATAATTATCACTGCTGATATTGGCAGTTAAGCCACTGTGTTGTTGCTCTCGGGTTCGATGCCAAAACAGTGTTTGTGTAATGTAGGATGCAGTACCGCATGTATTTCGCAGGTTTTGAGCTTTAGGGATGTAGCTGTCGTTGAGATCGATCACTTTGAGCTTAATGCTTGGTAGCCAAAATACTTTTCCATCTTCCATTACCGAGTCTCGCACCAAAATATTCTCTGGTTTAAAATCCCTATGAATAATGTCTGCATCGTGTAGTTTCGCTACTTGTAATGTGAGTGCTTCAAAAGGAGCAAGTGGCAATGAACCATGTAACCTAATGTATGAAGTTAAATCGACGCCACCACGTACAGCTAAAACTGTCTTCCCTTTCTTAACAACACCTAATAAGCCAGGAGCAAAGCAGGAGTCCTCTCTACCATCGTTTCCTAAAGCGGCTTGTATTGCACGATAAGTCATACGCGTAAAGCTATTTTGAGCTTGGATCTCTTCTTCTGTGCAGTTTCTAAACCTTTTTATCTTTAAAGGTCTAGTTTTAAACTTCATATAATGAGCATCTTGAGTGTTTACGCTTATATCTTTAAAACCAATAGGTTGGCGCATATGAGGAAATACTTTTTCAGGATCATAATCATACGTATAAGGCATTAGAGGATCTTCAGCTTTGACTAATCTTGTTGGAACCCCTTTGTGATTCATTTTTACTCGTATTTGGTGAATGCGATAAGCGTTTTCAAAAATAGATACCGATGCTTGACTTTGTTGTAGCACATCAAGGCCTTGGGTTAGCTTGCATAAATCAGCCGTTTGATATGCCTGAAGAAATACCGTGCTTTCAGTTTCTCTCCAGTTCGGGTGATTTTCTGATAATACTTGGCAAGCATTTTTCAGTATTTCTGTTTTTTGAGAGGCTGCATGTATTAAAAATTTGCTCATTTTGGGATGGATTGGGTACATTGCGATCATTTTGGCTAAGCTAGAAAGTGTGCTTAGGGTCATTAGCGCAAACAATTCCTCATCAGTTAAAAACAATAGGCAGCCTTTATAAATAAAGGGTGCATTTTGGTTTAATATCAGATGTCGTTCATCGATCTTTGTGAGTTCCCAACAAGTGCGTAAATGAGCCTCATAAGTAAAATCAGTATTGTTAATGTTTCAGTTTTTGAGAATTTGCATAAGTAATTAGCAAATATTTCTTGATTTGTGCGAAAATTTTCAGCCACCGAGGCGTATTGCTCTAACCACATTTTTTGCATGTCTTTAGGAAAAAGCTCGATGAAACTAACAAAAGTATTCACTGGTAATTGAAGAATAGCTGATGAGCATTTTTGTTTGAGTTCTGGTAAATCTTCGAGTGTTGAGAAGAGAGCTGCCAGCTTGGATGTATAGAATGGTGCTTGGGCTTGTGACTCCCAAAGTCCTATTTTTATCCAATCCCCATAGTTCATTTCCTGAGCTTAAGCAAGCAACTGGATGTTATCAAATAGCAAGCGCAATTCTGCTGGCTGGGCTTTTTTGAGAAAAGCTTGTTGTTGCGATGGAATGAGCTCAAAAAACAGTTGAGCCTGCAGTTGGGAATGATGCCATTGGCGAAGATGGAGTAATGCTTGTTTGTCGTTGTTATCAAAGCGCGCAAATATTGCCAGTGTTTGTTTAATATTGAGCTGCTGTAATGTTTGAGCTAAACCGTTAATATTAGGTGGGGTGGCTTGTAAAAATGTTTGACTGAGTAAAGCCGCTGCTTTATCTATCTCGAGTGCATTAATTACGTCAACTTGATGGGCATTCAGTGACGAGCTGGAATCAAAAATCTCTTGTTGTAAAAATAAAACAGAGGCTTGCAAAGAAATGCTCTAAAGCAATTGATACTCATGAGTGTTGGCTGCTAATCGGCTTGATAATTTATATTCATTACTATCTGCAAATAGCAGACGGCTACGCATCAGTGTTAGCTTATTACTTGACCGTTGTACCGTGTAATGGCGTAAGAGAGTCTCGCCAGTATTGACGCTAAGTTTACACTGTTTTCCACTCTCTAAACGTTTAAAAATCGAGGGTGCTAACTGCTTGCTGATAACAGTTGGCTGTCTGAAACGAACTGCCACTAACTGCCAATATAAATACCTATTTCTGTGACTAAAAATATCTACAGAACTTAGAGCATATAACTGCAAGAAAGTCTCAACAATTGTACATAAAACTGACTTAATTTAATAATCCGTTTATGTTTACAGAGTTGCCAGTTTTTTTAGGTTTAATGTGGCTTAGGCTCTGAAATATGCTTAGCCAAGTAATAGCAAGCAAAACCCATTGCAATATTCGTTAAAGGCAAAGCCAATAGAATTCCTTTGACGCCTTCAAGATAAGAACCAAGGAAGGCCAGCGGCAGCATTAATAAAAATAATCGGCTTAAATTAATCACCAAAGAACTCATCGGGCGGTGATAAGCGTTTAAAGCGGTAGAAAATAAAATGATCATTCCTAAGCCACCATAGGCGAGGGGCAAGGCTACTAGATAAAAATGCAGCCAATGCAGAACAGCTGGATCTTGAGTAAACAAAAGAGCGATGTGTTGAGAAAACAGCAACACAGGAATATACAAGACACATTGGAATATAAAAATAAACCTCAACGACAGGGTCAGAGCTTGTTTTGCGCGCTCAGGCTTGCCTGCGCCTAAGTTTTGAGCGATGAAAGGTACAAGACTTGAAGACAGCGCCATTACCGCCATTAATAAAATAGATTCAATGCGAGTGCCAGCGCCAAATGCGGCTACGGCAGCATGATCCAATCGTGCTAACAATGCCATTAACACCGCATTAGCCAACGGGTTTATCAGATTAGTGAAAGCCGCAGGGCGTGCGATATGCGCCAAGCGTTGCCAACTGTGCTGTACTCGCTTTATCTCAAAATCGACAAATTCAATCAGCTTACGCTTTATGGCAATGATATACCCTGAAAAACCAAAGGCGATCAACCAAGAAATCAACGTCGCAATGGCTGCACCTTGGATCTCTAATCGAGGAAAAGGGCCAATGCCGAAAATCAACAGCGGATCTAAAATCGCATTCAAAATGGCGCTAAACACCATGATTTTTGCGGGAGTATGGGTATCTCCTGTGGCTCTTATGCCTTGGTTTCCCACCATCAGCAACACCAAGATTGGCGCCCCTAAATACCAAATACTCATGTAATCATGGAGAAGCGGCAGGCTTACTGTTTTTGCCCCTAACAATTGAAATAGCCAATCAATACTAAAGAAGCCGATTAAACACACCAACATCGTCACTAATAGACTGATAAGCAAAGCATCATGCAGAAGTACTCGCGCTTGATTATATTTTTTCGCCCCAATTAATCGCCCGAAGTTAGTCGAGACGCCCGCACCAATCCCAATGGCAATACTGACAATCAATAACGTCACAGGAAAAGTAAAACTGATGGCCGTTAACGCATGCGTGCCTAAACGACTGATAAAAAAAGTATCTATGAGGTTGAAGCTTAATACCGTAAAAATTCCCACCAAATTTGGCAGGGTCATTTTAAACAGCGTGGGCGCGATTGGCGCATGTAAAATGCCGTGGTGATCTTTCATCTACATCCAAAAGAAAGGCTGTCGCATTCGCAACGAAGCGGTAAAGAATCAACATTTTAGCAAAAAAACTGCAAAAACGGCAGAGAGCAAGCATTAACAAAAATTGAATTTTTTTAGCTCACTCCCTTGAAACTCACAAATGCAACCATATATCCCTGTTACACAAGGGGCTTTCCCCACAATATATACTCGTGATATCCGAAGATGCTGGTATTTAACGAGAATAAACCCTCAATTTCGCCTTAAAAAAGGCTGTTATTCGTTAGGAGATTTAATCGATGAAATTTCGTCCATTACATGATCGAGTAATCATAGAGCCATTAGAAGTAGAGTCTAAGTCGGCTGGCGGTATCGTGTTGACTGGAAGCGCTGCAGAAAAATCATCTCGCGGTAAAGTTCTGGCGATTGGTAAAGGCCGTATTCTTGAGAATGGAACGGTACAACCTTTAGATGTTGAAGTTGGTGACATTGTGATCTTTAACGAAGGCTACGGTGTGAAAAAAGAAAAAATGGATGGCAAAGAAGTGCTTATTCTTTCTGAGTCAGACATCCTAGCCGTAGTTTCAGAATAACTTCAAAGACTTAAATCGAATTTAGAGGATAAAAACAATGGCAGCAAAAGAAGTGCTATTTGGTAATGACGCTCGCGGCAAAATGCTTAAAGGCGTGAACACACTAGCAAATGCAGTAAAAGTTACATTAGGCCCTAAAGGTCGTAACGTTGTTTTAGACAAAAGTTTTGGTGCGCCACTGATCACTAAAGATGGCGTAACTGTAGCCAAAGAAATTGAGCTTAAAGATAAGTTCGAAAACATGGGCGCACAAATGGTAAAAGAAGTTGCATCAAAAGCGAACGATGCAGCAGGTGACGGTACCACTACCGCTACTGTACTCGCGCAAGCAATCGTAACTGAAGGTTTAAAAGCGGTTGCGGCTGGCATGAACCCAATGGATCTTAAGCGCGGTATCGACAAAGCGGTTAAAGCGGCGGTTGCTGAGTTAAAAGAGTTATCACAAGAATGTTCTGACTCAAAAGCCATTGCTCAAGTAGGTACGATTTCAGCTAACTCTGATGAAACTGTCGGTGCCATCATTGCTGAAGCGATGGAGCGTGTGGGTAAAGAGGGCGTGATCACCGTTGAAGAAGGTCAAGCACTAGAAAACGAACTTGACGTTGTTGAAGGTATGCAGTTCGACCGTGGTTACCTATCACCTTACTTCATCAACAAGCAAGAAACTGGATGCGTAGAGTTAGACAGCCCATACATCCTGCTTGTAGACAAAAAGATTTCTAACATCCGTGAGCTACTACCTATCTTAGAAGGTCTAGCAAAAACCGGTAAGCCACTGCTTATCATCGCTGAAGATGTTGAAGGCGAAGCACTAGCGACTCTTGTAGTAAACAACATGCGTGGCATCGTAAAAGTTGCCGCGGTTAAAGCGCCTGGTTTCGGCGACCGCCGTAAAGCGATGCTACAAGATATCGCTATCCTAACGGGCGGTACGGTGATCGCTGAAGAAGTGGGCATGGAGCTTGAAAAAGCACAACTTGAAGACTTAGGTACAGCTAAGCGTGTTGTGATCACGAAAGACACCACAACCATCATTGATGGCACAGGTGAAGAAGCACAAATTCAAGCACGCGTTGCTCAAATCAAGCAACAAATCGAAGAATCAACTTCTGATTACGACAAAGAAAAACTGCAAGAGCGCATGGCGAAATTGGCTGGTGGTGTTGCAGTGATCAAAGTGGGCGCAGCCACTGAAGTTGAAATGAAAGAGAAAAAAGAGCGTGTTGAAGATGCCCTTCACGCGACTCGCGCAGCCGTTGAAGAAGGCGTAGTTCCTGGCGGTGGTGTAGCACTGATCCGTGTGGCTTCTAAAGTGGCTGACGTTGATGTGGCAAACGAAGATCAAGCGCACGGTGTGGCTATGGCACTACGTGCAATGGAAGCGCCACTTCGTCAAATTTCAACCAACGCAGGTGAAGAAGCATCAGTGGTTGCTAACACTGTGAAGGGTGGTACTGGCAACTATGGTTACAACGCTGGCAACGACACTTACGGTGACATGCTAGAAATGGGTATTCTTGACCCAACTAAAGTAACCCGTAGCGCACTACAATATGCTGCTTCTATCGCAGGCCTAATGATCACTACCGAAGCCATGGTAGGAGAAGAAGAATCAGAAGCAGCTGCTCCAGACATGGGCGCCATGGGTGGCGGTATGGGTGGAATGGGTGGCATGGGCGGCATGATGTAATCTGCTCTATCTATTCACCTTAAAAACGCAGCCTAAGGCTGCGTTTTTTTGATTCAAAAAATACGATTTCGTTAAGCTTGAATCTATATTGCCTAGCGTTATGAGATACAAAAATAAAGCCTAAAACCAAGCTGCAGAGCTTCATGAAAATTGAGTAAGCTAAAGAAAATAATGAAGATTTATTTTCCTTATGTCTATATCAACAACTTCTCCCTCACGCCAACAATTAGCCGAAATGAGTTATTACGGTTATGAACAAGAAATGGATGGACATGTACTGGATTTATCGGATAAACGTTTTACGGTAAGAGATTGTCCTACAGACAAAGACATGCAACAACAAGATGACTATTTTACTGAAATGGCAGAAGGCGCCTTATTCCACCCACCTTAAAAAACGAAAGAAACAGTTGAAAAAAACAGTAATGCTTATCTTTTCGAACGAAAGATAAGTTTACTGGAGAAGCTGAAAAGTGGGCATGAAGCAGGGTATGAGTCATTAAGGGAGCAAACGATTGACGAGAAAGATGAGAAAACATCGGAAAAAAAGAGAATGGCTTTTCATTATGACAGGTTACCTAAGAAAATCGAACATTTAGAAAAAGCAATTGATTCAACAAAACCTAAAGTGATCGAATAGGTATTACTCATCAAACTCATCGTCAAACTCTCGGCTTTGTGCCGTTACTAAGGCATCGATTGCTTTCAATACGACGGCTTGAGAGCTCTTCACCGAATATCCACCACTCATAAATGTGGCTCCAACGAAGGCTCGGTGCTCATGGTCAACATTTTGTTTGAATCGGGTATCGGCTAATAGTGCATTGTGTTGTCGTCGTAGCTCAATACAGTCACCGAGAAGTGATAATGTTTCTTCAACGGAGTGTATTCTATCAGTGCATTCTATTAATGCTTCGCAGACGATGTCGTGGTTCTGTTGATCTTCACTTGAAACCTGAGCTGAAATGGCATTGAAGTTGGCTAATCGTTGTTGAAATGCATTGACGCTTCTGTTTAATTGTTCACACATTTCAGTCAACTTGCCATAGTGTACGATCATTCTATCGTAGAGTGGATCATCGCTAAAACGATGAGATTTACTTTCAATAGCTTTTTCTAGTTCTCGTTTAAATGCTGCGGCATCTTTTGATATGGATTTAAATTTGTTGAGTGCTTTGGTGACGTCTCGAACTGAAGCGAATGCAATGCCTATTTGCGCACGCACTTGATAGTCTGGTTTAGATTTAGATGAGTCATAGATTTTCTGAAACTCTTGAATGGCCTTTTTAACATCAGTTGTTGCTAGCAATTCGATGGGAGCAAATACCTTATCAATTTCTGATTGAACTGGAGCAGGCGTTTCAGCGACGGGTTGAATTACTTTTTGAGGTTGTGCTTTTAAAGGGCGAGCGGCTTTTTTTTGATCCGCTACTCTAGGTTTCTTTTTTCGTTCAAGCAGTTGTAACCATCGTTTTTGTAGTTGCGCTAATTGTTCTTTTGCCTCAGCCCATTGCTGAGTTATATCGTCTTGATGTTGTTTGATAAGTAAAAGTAAATTTTGATCGTCTGGGATACATCCCTTTTGTATGAATTCGAGTTCAGACCAATGGCATTTTAGCCAGCCATCTTTAAAGCTATTGAGTACAGCAACTGAAATAAGGCAATTAGCAGCTCGCTTAGTTCTGCCTATTTTTGTTACTTCGTAATGGACTCTTTGAGTCAGTTCTTTGAACAGAAGTTGTAGCATGAAATTAGGTGTATGAAGATCAATATTAAAAGAGTCTAATTGAGTTAGTGCTTCTACCGAATCTTCTGAACTAACAATCAGCTTGATACAATTCCATCGTTGTCGTAGTTCGGGGGGAATGTTTAAGCCAGATGGTATTAATGCCGCCGATAACAATACTCTATTTTCAGAGAAAGCCCCATTGAATACTGATTTTTTGAGAGGAGATAAAATGACGCTAGAAGCATAAGGATGCGAGTGGCATTTAGAATATATTTCTAAGGCTGTTTCCCAGTGTTCGCACATCATTTTTATGCTGACGATGATCAGTTCTGATTGTTTTCCTCTACTATTCTCTTCCTCCTTAACATTTGCGACCCGCGAAAGAAAATGAATGATACTATCCAATCGTTGCACCTGAATTTCTCGTATTTCTTTTGCTATCTCTGCAATCTGTTGTTGGTAAACCTCGACAGATTTTGCGGTCGCAAGGTTGCGGTACAAGCTTTCTAATTTTGGGATGTGCTGGTAGGTTTTATATTGGGTGCGCTTATAGAAATAGCAGAGCTCCTGAAGTTTGTGGTGATTTCGTTTAAGGTTTGAAAGGACTTCATTCATTTTATCAGTGATGTCTGAATCTAATTTAATTTGTGGTGACGTGTGCCCTAAAAATTGTTTTTGATCTGGTGTTTTTGTTAATAGAGCTTGATAACGAGAATAGATTAGCTCCACACTTTCAAGCATCTCGTCCGAGATGCTTTCGTTTGGTTTCGTATGTAATTGGTGCTCGAGTTGAGCAACTTTTGGCTTGGCTTGCCAGTACAAAGTATTTAAGTCTTGGTAGGATTTGCAAGAAACTCGGAATCTTTTTAATGGAGTACGGAAGCTGGCCATTACTGGTATGGAAAGTGCCAGCCCTAAGCATTGATCTATCTTCTGATTTGGCTTTTGCTGAGCACAATTTGTTGGCATTGTTGGCATTGTTGGCATTGTTGGCATTGTTGGCATTGTTGGCATTGTTGGCATTGTTGGCGTTGTTGGCTCAGGTGACGATGCTTTAGAAGAAGGCTCTGTTACCTTAGGTGTAAAAATTTGGGGGGCTCGATGGCTAAAGTGAACATCTAGAATTTTATAGGCGAGGGCAGATGCTGCTTTTGCTTTTGTTCTCTGTCTAAAAAAAGCTTCTTTTGTTAGGGTTTGCTGCAACCAACTATCGTGATTGGTCATCATATACACTAAGGTTTCTACATGCGGAGACATAAACAGCATCTGGACTGGCATATTTATAGGCAGTGAGCGTTCAAGGAAAAAAGTGAGTAAATTGATGATCGATATCAGTTGTTCCTCATCCGGAAGACCGTGTGCCTGTTCAAGTAGAAGCAGTAGCGGTACCATCTTCGCTGGTGCAATCAAGTATTGCGAAAAGCGTAAACAATCAATTAAATATTGATATTGTCGTTCATTTTTATCGCTTCTTAAAAAAAACGCCGTTAACATTTCACGATGGATGCGTTCAAGAAATGGAAACTCCTTTAAAGCTTGCCTTGAGGTTTCTAAATTATTGTCAGTGAAAACCAAATCTTGTTGCGCAGCTTCTTGAATTAATCTTCCTGTATTTGCCATAAATTGAGCGAAACTTTTACACAGATTAGTAAACCCTTTCGAATCTTGATATTTCTCAGTGAGCTCAATCCCTTGCCTAAATAAGGTGATTTTCAGTTCAATAAAAGAATCTAAGCTGTCATCACTGAGTTCTTTACTCAATAAAGTATCAGGAATGGAGCGGACAGCCATTGGCAGTCTGCCTTTGCAAACGCCACGGTATGCATCGTTTAACAACATGAAGTCGTTAAATATTATCTCCATACCCTTAAGGCATTGATTCATTGTTAAAATATGCATCATGGCATAGCTATAATTTGATGCTCTGGTGGGGGCTGAAGTGTGTTGTAAGAATTCTTGTTCGATGGGGCTTTGGGATACATAGTGGTGATAATGTCTGAGCAACCAGTAATATTCTAAATACAGAAACTCTGCCTCACTTTGTTGAGAGGTCGTTGGCCTTTGTTCAGTAACACTGCTGTAAAGCGTTGCAAACTTAGCATCTAACTCAGTTGCTCGAGCATAAAACTGATGAAGTTGACCGTTAAGCCGGTGTGTAGATTGAAACTCGACCTGTAGACAAGGAATATCTTGTATAGGTGATAGGCGAAGTTGTTTTATTTCATCTCTGGATTCTGTAGATGTGATTGAAAGAAATTCTTCGTTTACAGGTTCTTGCTCAAGTTCTACTTCAGCTGGTGGATAACCCCAAAGTAAGTTATAGCCGTAGTGAATTACATGGGTTAGCCCAAACATGGTTACCTCTTGCCTTTGAGTTATTAGCTCCTTTTTACCGTTTCCTGTGCGAGTAAATATACCGCAGAGTGCCTCAGTCGTTGATTAAACTTAATTTATGCAGTGAATGGGAATGGTTTTACGACATGGGAGGATTAACAAGGATTAATGTGACTCATTATTAGCTTTTATTTAGTCTGGGCGCTTTAAGCGAATCGAGCGCGGTAACATATGGCATCCAATTCAGTTCAATTAAATTCTGTACAAGAACAGTGCTTTCGACATATCGCTGAATATGGGCTTAGACCTCCTACTTGCAAAGAAGTTGAGAGATATGGCACTAGTTTGGGTGAAGATTTTAAAGGATTACTTATTAATTTTAATGGAAAACTTATGAGTGTGATGCCTATGTTTGATGAGCAACTTCGCTTTGATGTTTTCCATCTTAGAGAAGGTACCGAAAATAAAAGTCCACCCAAATGGATTGTCAGTGATGTATGGCGAGTTTATAACAGCTTAAATCATCCTATGTTTAAAAGAACTGTTAAGGAAACATTAATAGAATACTTAAAACTGGAAAGTGGTATTCATCGAGCTAAGTGCACTAATGTCGGGGCTAAAAAAGCAGAGGAGCAGGCCAAAAAAATCGAAGAGCTTACTCAGAAATGTGAAAGACATCTAAAACAACTCGTGCAATATCAAGGTGACAAGCCATTAAAACTTCCAAAATTTGGGGTGTATTATTACAGCCACGGTTATAATTTCTAACCGACCCAGTAACATTCCAATCGACAATACCCACTTTGCCGTATCACTCAAACTAGAGAAATTACCTGATGGACCAATAATGTCTCCTAATCCGGGGCCAACATTGGCCACGGCAGTGAGCGCTGCGGTTAAACTGGTCATAGGATCTAAATGGGTTAACACCAAGATAATGGTTATGACTATTACCACTGCCGCATACAGCAGCATAAAGGTCACTAAAGAGCGCACAATATCCGGCTGAATACTGCGATTATTGTATTTTTCGGTAAAGACACCATTGGGGTGAAACTGTACTTTTAATTGCTCTCGCATAATGGCAAACGCGATTTGAAAACGAAAAATTTTTATTCCGCCGGAAGTAGAGCCGGAGCAACTGCCCACCGACATTAAAAATAAAAATATTATAAAAGAAAATGCCCCCCAAGCCCCATAATCTGTAAGCCCATATCCTGTGGTAGTGACCACCGAGACCACATTAAAGGCAGCCAGTCTGAGGGCATCGAGCGGGTGAGTGCCATCATGGGTAAACCAATACCAAACGGCTAATACAATTGAAACGAAAGCTAAAAATTTCACAAACCCGACAACTTGAGCATCTTTCCAAACCAATAGTGTGCGCAGGGCAATGCATTGCACGAAGATGATCAAAGGTAGTCCGCCAGCCAGCATAAATAAGGTGCTGATCCACTGTGCTGAATGGGAAAAGTGAGACATGGACTGATCTGAGGTTGAATAGCCTCCGGTGGAAATGGTAGTCATGGCGTGGTTAATGGCTTCAAACCATGTCATGCCTGCAAGATGATAACTTAGAGCGCAAGCAAGGCTTAATAGGATATAGATAAAAAACAGGTTTTTAGCCATGTCTTGAGTTCGAGGTGTGCTTTTATCGCTCCAATCTGAAGATTCGGTACGAAACAAACGCATGCCACCGACGTTTAAAAATGGCAGTACCGCCACCGCCATCACGATAAAACCAATACCACCAAGCCATTGCAGTAACGATCGCCATATCAAGATGCTGTGGGCCATGTCGTCTAAGCCAGATAATACCGTGGAGCCTGTGGTGGTCACCCCTGACATGGTTTCAAAAAAAGCATCAGAATAAGTAATGCCGTGGTAAAAGGTAAAAGGTAAGGCGGCAAACAGGCTGACCACAAACCAAGTGATACTGGTGAGAATGAACATTTCACGAATATTGAGGTGGATACGAGATTTTTGCCCTTGATGAATACAAATACTGGCAGCAATGCTGGTCAGCACTGTAGCTTGAATAAAGGCGATGCTGGTGTCTTCGGCATAAATTAAAGAAAAACTGAGGGGGATAAGCATAAACCCCGACAGCATTGAAAGAAAAGTGCCAAGCGTGAAAACAACAGGACGAAAATTGATCATATAACCAAAAACGTTCGATAAGATGCAATTAAGTGTAGTAACAGCATACGCTAACCTCTAGAAAAAGAACGCGCTAGGTTGGAATAATTTCTCCACTTCACCAATGAATTTCTTGTTAACCAAAAACAGCACCACATGATCCCCTTGCTCTATCACTGTCTTATCATGCGCCATTAATACTTCCTGCTCTCGTACAATCGCACCTATGGTCGTGCCTGGTGGCATTTTGATGTCACCAATGGCTTTGCCTACCACTTTAGAGGTATTGGCGTCACCATGGGCAATGGCCTCAATGGCTTCGGCTGCGCCTCTGCGTAGTGAATATACGTTACAAATATCACCTTGGCGTATATGCGTGAGCAAAGCAGAAATCGTGGCTTGCTGGGGTGAAATCGCAATATCGATGTTGGCTTCTTGCACTAGGTCGACATAGGCTTCTCGTTGAATAAGCACCATCACTTTTTTGGCCCCCATTCGTTTTGCTAGTAGAGCCGACATGATGTTGGCTTCGTCATCATTGGTGACCGCGATAAACACATCGGTTTGATCAATGTGCTCTTCAAGCAAGAGTTCTTGATCGGCGGCATCACCACAAAATACCGTGGTGTTTTCTAATAATTCCGATAGCGCTTCTGCACGCTCTGGCCTTGATTCTAAAAGCTTAACAGCATGGTCTTGTTCAAGTTTTTTAGCGAGTCCTAAGCCAATGTTACCGCCACCGGCAATCATGATATTGCGATAAGAATTATCGAGCTTTTGCATTTCACTCATCACCGCACGAACATGGCGGCTATCAGCTACAAAAAACACTTCATCATCCGCTTCGATGATAGTGGTGCCTTGAGGCATGATCGGCTGACCTTGACGGAAAATGGCTGCGACACGGGTATCAATATTCGGCATGTGTTCGCGCAGCGTAGAAAGAGCATTCCCTACAAGCGGACCGCCATAATAGGCTTTAATGGCTACTAAACTTAAATGACCTTCGGCAAACTCAAGTACTTGCAGTGCACCCGGGTATTCAACTAGTCGATGAATGTAAGAGGTGACTAATTGCTCGGGGGCGATAAGTTCATCGATAACAAAACCACCACGGAATCGGTTGTCCGAGTTTTTGCGCTCACTATCGATAAACAGTTTATTGCTGAGGGTTAGGTATTGCTGAGAGCGAATACGTGCAATTTTGGTGGGCGTGCCGTAGAGCGTGTAAGCAATTTGACAAGCCGACATGTTACATTCATCGCTGTTGGTGACCGCAATCAGCATATCGGCATCTTCGGCACCGGCTTCTTTCAAAACCTCAGGGTGTGCCCCATGCCCATGGACGACACGGAGATCAAATTTATCCTGTAAAGAGCGAAGGCGAATTTTATCATTATCGACAAGGGTAATGTCATTGTTTTCACCTACCAGATTTTCTGCCAGTGTGCCGCCAACTTGACCTGCACCTAAAATGATAATTTTCATGGCCTGTCCCTATACCTATTGTTTTTTTAAACGAGCGTAATAAAACCCGTCCATATTTGATTCACCAGGTGTAATTTGCCAGCCGATTGTGTCGGGGTTATTTTGCTCTTCCAACCCTTCAAGCTTAGCATCAGATGTTCGAGCAAGAAATGCTGCTATTTGCTGACAATTTTCTTCAGGCAAAATCGAGCAAGTGGCGTACAACAAAGTACCACCCGGTTTTAGCCATTGCCAACAGTGGTCTAGGATCTGCGCTTGAAGTTTGGCAAGCTCTTCAATATCTTTTGACTGTCTCAACCATTTGATATCAGGATGACGACGAATAACACCTGTTGCTGAGCATGGTGCATCTAATAAGATACGGTCAAACTTGTCTCCATGCCACCACTCATCAATATTCGCAGCATCACCGTGAATCGTGCGTGCTGATAAGTTGAGACGCGATAAGTTTTCGTTAACGCGGTCTAAGCGTTTGTCATCAAAATCAACTGCGACCACTTGCGCTCTTGGGGCTTGCTCTAAAATATGGCAGGTTTTACCACCGGGAGCTGCACACGCATCTAAGATTAATTCATTATCTTTTGGCTCAAGTAACCAAGCTGCCCATTGTGCCGCAGCATCTTGAACAGAAACAGCACCTTGAACAAAGTTTGGTAGCTGCATCACATCTGTTGCTTGCTCAAGTAAGATTGAGTCTTTGCTATTGCCTTTTGACGCTGAGATGCCGGCATCGGTCAAAGATTGAAGATACTGCTCACGAGTTTGTGATATTTGATTATTACGCAGCCACATAGGAGGGCGCTGGTGGCAGTGCTCAATGATACGTTGCCAAGTATCTGGATAGGCTTGCTGTAAGCGCTTGATGAGCCAGTTGGGAGTATTGAACTCTAATACAGTGTTATCGGTACTGAGTTCAGCTTTGTTACGTTGAATATTTCTAAGTACCCCATTGATGACTTTAACTAAGCCATCAAATTTAAGTTGGCGGCAAGCTTCGGCGGTTTCAGAAATCGCCGCGTGTTCAGGGATGCGGGTAAAATACAACTGATAACAGCCAACCAACAATAATTGATGCAACACTCGTTGTTTATTCTTAAACGGCTTGTTTAAACAGTCACTGACACGTTTATCCAGTTGCGGCAGCACACGAAGTACACCATAACAAAGCTCGGCTAATAGACCTTTATCTTTGCCGTTAGTCAGTTTTTTTTGTTGCTCTGGCAGAGCAACGGATAAGGAAATACCTTGCTCAAGGACTGCGTATAAGGCTTTAGCTGCGAGGGCTCTTACATTCATGGTTATGCCTCACTATGACCAATTAACTGCCCTACTTGGAACCAATCGGCTTTACCATTGAGCACATCGGCCGTAGACATTGGCTTTTTGTTTGGTAATTGAATGGTTTTTAAAATGAGTATGCCTTCGGCGGTGGCAATAGCAATGCCTTGCTTGTCCGCTGAAACAACGCTACCAATTTTGGCGTTATGTGCGGTATGTTGAACATCAGCTTCCCAAACTTTGATGGTCTGATCACGGTGTGAAAAATGACTGACCGGCCAAGGGTTAAAAGCACGCACTTCTTGCCATAACTGTTGGGCTGATTTGCTCCAATCGATTTTTGCTTCTTCTTTTGATAGCTTTTCAGCGTAGTTAGCGAGTGCATCATCTTGCTTTTCAGCTTGCAAAGTGCCTGCTGCCAGCCCATCTAGAGCCGCGAGTAGAGCTTGAGGCCCTTGCTCAGCTAGCTTTTCATATAAAGTGGCACTGGTATCTTCAGCTAAAATCGGCAGCTTAGTTTTTAGCAGCATATCACCGGTATCCAGACCGATATCCATTTGCATAATGGTAACGCCCGTTTCTGCATCACCTGCCCAAATTGAACGCTGGATCGGAGCGGCACCACGCCAACGTGGCAAAATCGAACCATGAACATTAATGCAACCCAAGCGTGGGGTATCCAGTACCACTTGTGGCAAGATCAAGCCATAGGCCACTACCACCATGATATCAGTGTTGAGGGAGGCTAGCTCTTGTTGTGCATCTTCGGCTCGTAAGCTTTTAGGTTGATAAACACTAATGTCATGCTCTTCAGCGAGTTGCTTGACTGGGCTAGCTTGGAGTTTTTTTCCACGACCTGCTGGACGATCTGGTTGGGTATAAACGCCTATCACATTATGATGAGAGTCAATCAAGGCTTGTAAATGTCGAGCGGCAAAATCCGGCGTACCGGCAAAAATAATGTTTAATGGTTTCAAAGTAGTACCTTAGGCGTTTTTCGCAGCGAGACGCGCTTCTTTTTCCAACTTTTGCTTAATGCGGTTGCGTTTTAGTGGTGATAAATAATCCACAAACAGCTTGCCAACAAGGTGATCCATTTCATGTTGCAAACAGATAGCAAACAAACCATCAGCTTCGACAGTAAATTCTTTACCATCACGATCAAGGGCTTTTACGGTCACGTTTTCGGCGCGTTCAACTTTGGCGTATATGCCAGGAACAGATAAACAGCCTTCTTCGTTTTCAAAATGACCGCTGGATTCAACAATCTCAGGATTAATGAATACATTTGGGCGCTCTACTTCATCTTGCAGATCCATGACAATTAAGCGTTGATGATAGTCAACCTGAGTAGCAGCAAGGCCAATGCCTTTTTCTTCATACATGGTCTCAAGCATGTCTTCAATTTGAGTCTGTAGTTTGTCATCAAATTCAGTAACGGGTTTTGCGATAGTACGCAAATGCTCATCTGGGAAACGCAAAACGGATAATAGTGCCATAGATGTCCTCTAACTCTGTTAAATCTTAATCAGTTGGTTATACTGACTTTTGAATCAAGTATTGGGTAATTTTAATCCTTTGTTATGGCGAATACCATTGTTGAAGATGAATAAGTCTTTATGATCAAGTGGTAGAACGGCATAATAAGCTAAGGAATGGCTTAGAGGAGTACCCGAACGAACTTCAGTTGGGGAAACCTGTAACAATAAAATGGACTGTTAAATGATACGCATATTCGTAATTGTGTTCGCAATGATATCCAGTGTTGCGATAGCCGATACTTTGGCACTAAAGCAAGATCGCCCACAAACCTATGTAGTTAAAAAAGGCGATACCCTCTGGGATATATCCAGTTTTTATTTACAGGATCCATGGCGTTGGCCTGAATTATGGGGGGCTAACCCACAAGTCAGCAATCCTCATCTTATCTACCCTGGCGATATTTTGACCTTAGTTTTTATTAACGGTAAACCTAGATTGGTGAAAAAACCGCATAAAAAGCTGTCACCACATGGTCGAATTATTTCTAAAAATAATGCTATTCCGATGATCGATCTTGGGGTTATTCAACCTTATATTGTGCAAAACCGAGTTGAAACGGATCAATGGCTTGAGGGCAAAGCTATGGTCGTCGGTGGTGAGCGAGAATCTCGTTTCCATATGCTCAATGATGTGATTTACATTGATCAGCCGCTTAAAGTTGGTCAAAAGCTTGCCTTATATGAGCCAGGACGAGAACTTAAAGCACATGGTGAAGACTTAGGTAAAGAGTTGGTGTTGACTGGCAGTGGTCGTGTGATTGAGTCCGGCAAGGTTTCCAAATTAAAAATTCTAAATAGCTTGCGTGAAACCAGAGCGGGTTTTTATGCTCTGCCTGTTGATGAAGAAGCCATGATGTCGGCTTATTACATGCCATCTCCAGGAACAACAAACGCCACCACAAGAGTGCTAGCGATTGCCAATCATCAACGAGAAGCTGGGCAGTTGAATGTCGTGTATCTGGATCGCGGCCAACAGGCAGGAATTCATCCTGGCCAAGTTTTTGATATATTCCGTGATGGAGACGAGATTGTAATCGATGCTGATGGTCAACCCATCCAGACCGAAGACCGTAGTGCTTACGACGATATGATGGCGAGTTTATCAGCTGATAATGCCGTCACTGTACCTGATACGTTTCGTGGAAAATTGATGGTGTTTAAGGTGTTCGAAAACGTCAGTTTTGGCTTGATCTTATTAGACGACCGTCCAGTACGTGTCGGCGATAAAATCATGACGCCAACATCAGGAGCCATAGCCAGAGAATGACGGCATCGACACTGGCCGATTGGCTAGTTGTTAGTGCCGTATCTGGGTTAGGGCCAACTCGGGTTCAACAATTACTAAAGCATTTATCCTTATCTGAGCTGCGCTGGGCGATTGAACATCGCCCTAGTGACTTACCGCGTTCAGTTCAAAGTCTTACTTCTTTAACATTTAATCCTGCTAAAGTTGATTCTGCGTTAACTTGGCTGGAAGTCTCAGCTGAACACTATATTATTTGTCTTGACGATGATGATTATCCATCGCTACTTCGTGAAATCGCTGATCCTCCTACCTTGCTGTTTGTTAAAGGCGATCCTATGGCATTAGCATTACCATCCTTGGCGATGGTGGGGAGTCGAGATGCAACTCCAGCCGGATTAAAGCACAGCTATGAATTTGCCAAACAGTTGGTTGAAGCTGGAATAATGGTAACCAGCGGCTTGGCGGCGGGCATTGATGGCGCGGCTCACAGTGGAGCCCTAGCCGCTAGAACGGAAAGCAACTATAAAACACTAGCGGTATTAGGAACGGGCGTTGATGAAATTTATCCCAAACGTCACCGTAGTTTATATCAAGAAATTCAAACACAAGGCTGCATTATCAGTGAGTATTGGCCAGATACTCGTCCTTATGCTGGAAATTTTCCGAAACGAAATCGTATTATTAGCGGTCTAAGTTTAGGAACCCTAGTGGTAGAAGCCTCGCGCCGAAGTGGGTCTTTGATTACTGCAAGAATGGCCATGGAACAAGGGCGAGATGTATTCGCGTTGCCTGGCAGTATTTTGAGCCATCAAAGTCAAGGGTGTCATGACTTGATCCAACAAGGGGCAAAGCTGACCTGCTGTGTGGACGACATTTTGCAAGAGTTACCAAATATTTTCAGTCACCACCTTGAAGAGTCAAAAAAACAACACCATATAGGAAAAGAAGCACAACCCGATTTGCCATTTTCGTCACTCTTGGCTAGTGTAGGCTATGAGACAACGACAATTGATGTCATTGTCGAACATAGTGGAATTGCGATCGATCTGGTGCTGGAGCAATTACTTGAACTTGAACTACAAGGTTGGGTGGCAACGGTACCTGGTGGTTACGTCAAACTGAAGAGGAGTTAAGCCTGATGTTCGACATATTAATGTACCTTTTCGAGAACTATGTCCAAGGAGATACCGAACTGTTAGTGGATGAAGACGAGTTAACGAAAGAATTAACTCGTGCCGGTTTTCATCAATCAGAAATCATCAAAGCTTTAGATTGGTTAGAGCGATTAGCGGATTTACAGACTAAGGAGGGCTCTTATCTTCGCACTCATAACCCACAATCTTTTCGTATTTATACCGAAGAGGAAATGGATAAGCTGGACGTGGAAAGCCGTGGCTTTCTAATGTTTTTAGAGCAAATCAAGGTGCTAAATGTCGAAACGCGTGAAATGGTGATTGATCGAGTCATGGAGTTAGAAGACAGTTATCTTGGTTTGGAAGACTTAAAGTGGGTGATCTTAATGGTACTGTTCAATGCACCGGGTCACCAATCCGCCTACGAACAAATGGAAGACTTGATTTTTGAACAGCCTGATGGGCGTTTACATTCATAATGTTGAAGCGTATAAAAAGAAAGGAAGCAAATCGCTTCCTTTTTTGATCTTAATAATGCCTATGCATCTTATCCGCTACAAAATGGCTTGGATTTAGGTAATCACGATAACTATAACGATTGAGTTTATTTACCTTAGGTTTTTTGTTTTCCTCTGCTTGAGTATCGGCTTTCAATAATGCAGTTAGCCAAGCTTGAAAGGCTTCATTGTGGTTTTCTAGTTCTGTTAGCTTCGCTTGATAATCTACAAAAATATCGGCTTTCAGTGCTTGGCTTAGATTTACCATTTCTTGAGGGTGATGCTCTGAAAGATAGCGGATAGCTAAATAGCTCCATTGATAAGTGCGCTTTAGTCCATCACCATATTCGGTAGCAAAAATGGTTTTGAGAGTCGGGCGCTCTTCATTTGTTTCAGTGGCTACTTTTAATGCCTTAGGATTGTCATTTCCTTTCGAGATATATTCCGCTAGCCCCTCTGCCCACCACACCATGTGGCTTGGGAAATGACCAAATTCACCGTATTTCACAAAGCGACCATCAAGATAATGCACATATTCATGGTTTAGGTTCCAAACTGAAAATTCAGGTTCAACCCACCATTGGCGAAAGGCCAAAAAGCGAGCTTGATTCCCCGGTTTTTGTGGTGTTCCTTCTAAATACATACCGCCATTATCTGTGTTGATATCAAATAATAATTGACCGCCAATGTGGTATTGGCTCCAATTTTTAAACACCACTACTTCAAGGGTGGTATTGTGATCATTGGCAGTGGGTTGTTTTTGCGAATCAAGCATTTGATGGAAATCGCTTTCTTGTGAGGTAAGCCGTTGGCAAGACTCAGTTAACTGCTCTGACGTTAGATCTTGATGACGAATGATAATAGTAGCAGAGCAAGAATGGGTTAACGGCAAGAGTGTTGACTCATCAGGAATACGGCATCGATTTTCGTTGTCTATGCAAGCTTGACGAAGTGCGAAGGTATTAATGTGGTAACCAAGGGTATAGGCGTCTTTGGCTTGCTCATTACGCTGCTTAATATCAGCATCAGCAATGCTGGCCACCGCATCATCAATTTCTTGTTCTTGTTTGGTGGGTTTATCCGTATCAGAAGCCGGCAAGGTTAAGCGATATAATGCTAATGCCCAATAAGCGTTCTGTTTTGGCCAATCGCTCTGTTGACGAATGCTGTTTGTGTGTTTGGCAAAGCTGATGAGTGGCAAGTGCACGCGTTGTTTTATCAAGGTCTTTGCCAAAGCGCCATCAGGTTGTTTTTTGGCTTGGTTAAGTAAAAAACCGTAGGCACGCAAGGTTTCCCACAGGGCATAATCCGTTGCTTGGCTGATGGGCGCTGTAGAAAGTGCAAGCAACTGGCTTTTTAAAGGTTTGAGTAAAGGTTGCAGTGATTCTGCAGCATCGTCTTTATCAAAATAACGGTACAGTGTGACGGCAAACTGCTCTTGAAAGCGTGGATTTTGTTTTAACTCTGAAACCGTGGTGAGTCTTTGTAGTTGCTTTGACAGAGAGTGTTTCTGCTCCGCCGTGAGGGCTTTAATATCGCCAAAATAGCTGTAGGCTCTTAGAAAATACAACAGCTGATTGATGTCATTGATTTGAGTGGTAGGCGCAAGGCTGTTAACGGCTTTATCAAAGGTCGCGGTTGTGAGTAGCTGGTTATCGAACCGGAATAAATCCTTTGGAGACGAAATCAACACTTGTTGGATTTCAGGAGTAGCTAAAGCTAGCTCAGCGACTTTGGGTGAAGGGCTACATGCTGTAACAGCCAAGAGCCCAATCACTATACCTTTAAGCAGGGATGTCCGTATTATCACAGTGTGCCTCCACTCTTTACTTTTGTATACAATATTCCATTGCGGGTTGAAAGTGAAGCATTGTGTCAGTTGGCGCATAGGGACGGATGCGATAAAATGGCACTTAAGCTAAAGGGTAATGGATATTTATGTCTAATAAAATTGATCCACAATTGTTTTCGATTCACGAGCATGCGCTTGAGAAAGAGTATGAAATTTGCCCTGAGTGTGGCTCAGAGCTATCGGTTAAACACAGTCAACACGGCAGTTTTTTAGGCTGTAATAATTACCCACAATGTCAATATACACGGCCGCTGGTTCAACACGAAGCCATAGCATCACAAGTGATTGAAGGTTCAGAATGTTCTGAGTGTGGCCATGAGCTGGCAGTAAAATCGGGTCGATTTGGTATTTTCATTGGCTGTACTCATTATCCGGAATGTCATCACATTGAGCGGCCAGATCATGAAGATGATGACGGTGTCATCGCTTGCCCACAATGTCATCAGGGGCAACTGGAACATCGCACCAATCGTTTTGGCAAGAATTTCTATGCCTGTAATGCCTACCCTAAATGCAAATTTTTGGTAAACCATAAACCCGTGGCGCAAGCCTGCCCAGATTGTGGATTTGGTATTTTAGTTAGCCGTCACTCTGCATCTGGAGTGCGATTGGAATGCCCACAAAAAGCCTGCAAATTTAAACAACAACTTTAAAAGGTATCTTAGATGCGTCATTTGCATCCTACACAAGTAAGCGAGTTGATAAATGCTGGTGGGATCATTGCTTATCCCACCGAAGGTGTTTATGGGCTAGGTTGCGATCCTGATAATGTCGGTAGTATCGAACGTTTACTGACAATTAAACAAAGACCTTGGGAAAAGGGATTGATCATTGTCGCCAGTCGTTTTGAACAATTGGCCGATTATGTCGATTTTTCCCAGTTAACCGATGAGCAAATCAATACCATCAAGTCTCATTGGCCTGGTGCTGTGACTCAAATCATGCCAGCAAAACAGAGCGTGAGTACCAAATTAAAAGGGCAGTTTGATACCATTGCGATTCGTATTTCAGCTCACCCAACAGTGATTGAACTTTGTAATAGTTTGGGTAAACCTCTGGTTTCAACCAGTGCCAATATTGCAGGGGAGCCGCCTGCCATGAGTGGTGATGAAATTGAAGCGCAATTTTCAGAGCAAATTGATGCCTTGATTGAAGGCGAATTAGGCGGGCGTAAACAGCCCTCTACCATCATTGATGCCCGAACTGGGCAAGTTTTACGATAAGGAATCGCAAGTTAATGGGAAAAGCAAATGCTAACGAAGTAAAAGCGTTTTTACTGCAATTACAAAATAATATTTGCCAAGAACTGGAGCGTTTAGATGGTGAAGCTGAATTTCAACATGATCAATGGCAGCGTGAAGAAGGTGGTGGCGGTCAAAGCCGAGTATTAACCGCTGGTAACGTATTCGAGCAAGCGGGCGTGAATTTTTCTCATGTGACTGGCGCACAAATGCCAGCATCAGCCACGGCTCATCGTCCAGAATTAGCAGGCCGTAGCTTTGAAGCTATGGGCGTGTCTTTGGTGATCCACCCAATGAACCCTTATATTCCAACAACTCACGCCAATGTTCGCTTTTTTATCGCTGAAAAAGAAGGTGCCGATCCGGTGTGGTGGTTTGGCGGTGGTTTTGACTTAACGCCTTATTATCCATTTAAAGAAGATGTGATTGAGTGGCATCAAACCGCAAAAGACTTATGTATACCGTTTGGTGATGATGTTTATCCAAAATATAAGAAATGGTGTGACGACTATTTCTATCTTCCACACCGTAAAGAGACGCGAGGTGTTGGCGGTTTGTTCTTTGATGATCTCAATGCATGGGGATTCGACAAGAGTTTTGCCTTTATGCAAGCGGTAGGTGAGAGCTTTATCAAAGCGTATGCCCCGATAGTCGAACGTCGCAAAGAGACGGAATATGGTGAGCGTGAACGTGAATTCCAGCTCTATCGCCGTGGTCGCTATGTCGAATTCAACTTAGTCTATGATCGTGGTACCTTGTTTGGATTACAAACTGGTGGGCGAACTGAATCCATTCTAATGTCGATGCCGCCACTGGTACGTTGGCAATATTGCTATGAGCCAGAAGCAGGAACACCTGAAGCCGAGTTGTACGAGACGTATCTAAAACCTCAAGACTGGTTAGGCTGATTCCTCATATGATCAGCTAATGTTGAAATCGCCTGAAAGATCACTTTTTGATGCTCAGGTGATTTCAAACTTTTCCCTAACGCATACCCCATACATTCTAACCATTGATCTCGCATCGACTCATCAATCGAAAATGGCATATGCCTTGCCCTGAGCGCTGGGTTACCATGACGCTGTTGAAACAGTTGTGGTCCACCCAACCAGCCACTCAGAAATTCATATAATTTTTGTTCTGAATCCTGCAAAGATTGAGGGTGAATATCACGAAGTGGACGGACATTGGGGTTCGTTGCCATATAGTGATAAAAATGCTCAGCAATCGCCTTGATGGTTTCATCGCCGCCAATCATATCGTAAGCATTGGATTGCTTAGGATCACGTTCATGCATACCATCATTTCTTTTAAAAAGTTTATTCAACCACTTCATGTTAAAGTTAGATAAAATCAAAAATTGGCTGAATTATATCGGAAACCTTAATGATTGATAGATACGCCGTATTTGGTAATCCCATAAAACACAGTAAATCACCCTTTATTCATCAACAATTTGCTAAGCAAACAGGGCAAGAGTTGAGTTATGAAAAATTGCTCGCTCCCGTGGATGGTTTTGAAGATGCGGTAACCATATTTTTCGAGCAAGGTGGAAAAGGTGCGAATGTGACCGTGCCTTTTAAAGAGCAAGCTTTTGTACTATGTAATCAATGCTCAGCTTCGGCGCAATTGGCTAAAGCAGTAAACACATTATGGCTGGACGAGAATGGTAATTTGATTGGCGACAATACCGATGGTTTAGGCTTAGTCGCTGATTTAGAAAGACAGTTTGGTGACATTGCTAAAAAGAGCATTGTCATTTTAGGCGCTGGTGGTGCGGTTCGAGGTTGTATTTATCCGTTATTGGATAAAAAAGTGAATCGGATAGTGATCGCAAATCGAACTAAGGTCAAAGCGACAGATTTAGCCTCTGAGATCAATGAGCCAAACGTGAAAGGAATGGGACTCGATGATCTGTCTGCTGATACTGATTGCGACATCTTGATAAATGCCACCTCTTCAGGTGTAGAAGGAAAAGTGCCGTACATTTCAAATGAATTCATTCATGCACAGATAAAAGCCTACGATATGTTCTATGGCTCAGAGAAAACAGCATTTATCGAATGGGTTGAACAACGAGGAATAACACAGAGTGCTGATGGTTTGGGCATGTTGGTTGGGCAAGCGGCCGAAAGCTTTACGCGTTGGCGTAATGTGAAGCCACAAATAGAACCTGTATTATTACAATTACGAAAGCAAATGCTTAAGCAGTAGTGACCATGAATCAAAGTATTATGTTGTGCGTTGTTTGCTTATGCCTTTGATTGTAATGGGGTATTTTTATAGGTTTGTAAGCAATCATGTTTTATGTACACACTAATGTACACATGAGTTTACAAGAATCATGGTAACTTTTAATCGTTCTTGCAATAAACCCGCCTGTTGTTGAAAAAGTGAAAGTATCATTCAAAAGATAAAACTGACCTTTATTTTGCGGTTCCCAGTTCACCCTTATTCAAAAAGGCTATTGGGCTGTCTCTTCCTATTTCAGATAATGTATAAGTGGCCGCCTTTAGGGTAATTTTGGTAACTCAATTCGTTTTATGAACACAACTATATGTAAAATAAGTTTTTTATTAATTTATTACAGGTAACTAAAAAGATGACTAAGAGGTAATCTTGTTACCATCGATTTAGGTGACTACGGCCGAAATATTTTTCTATATAAATCAATATGATTACTTTTTAGATTACTCAAAATCACCCTTTGGGGTAATCTAGGAAATCATTTCTTATCAGACAGTTAATTTTGTTTTTGGCTATTGGTGACTAACATTACCCCAACATGATTCTTTGAAGGGTAATTGTTTACGCAACTTAAATGCTGTTCTCATATCGTCCCCAAGAGGTTGCTGGTTATTTTATTTGCTGAGTACCTAAAATAAGGCATGCCTGATAGTAAATGAGGCTATAGATCTTAAAAAAGTTGCATATTCCTGAATATTCCTAAACATCAACAGATAAAACATAACCTTTAATTAAGCATAACTTTTTAGCAGTTTACAGGATTATTTTTCAATGTGAGTATCTCCAGAAAATTCTAGTTGTTCTGGATACTCTTAAGGACGTGAAGTGTCTTTCAAAAGCAACTCTAGCTCTCATTTGGGCGCATATTTGGAGTAAAAAATGAAAGTAAATTCACTCAACATCACTGCTACTAATTCGATTCAATCAAGCAGATCTCGGGCGCTGGTCGCCCATCTTTTTTTGATTTCCATTTTACTGCTGGTTCCCGAACTTGCTTTTGCTGATCCCATTTCTGAAGGTGTCGATTGGGTGATGCAGTTGCTTACCAATGGTATTGCTCGTAGTGCAGCCATTATTGGTATTGCCATTTTGGGTTATTTGGCATGGTTTGGCCGCATTACTGGTGAGACTTGCGGTAAGTATATTGCGGGGATAGTGCTGGTCTTTGGTGGCTCAACCATTGTTGACCTGATCATTTCTGCTGTGAAATAGAGGACAGTCATTATGTCCTCTACAGATTTCCGTGACCCCTTATTTGTGGCTGTCACTCGTCCTGCGATGAAATGGGGCGTGACTTTGGATGGCATTATCATTGCAGCGGCTTTAGTAACCGTGTTGATGATAGCCACTAAAAATCCCTTTGTTTTACTGCTGTATTTTCCTTTACATGCGCTGATGTACTCGCTGTGCTTGCGTGATCCTATGATGTTTCGTTTGCTCAAGCTCTGGATGAACACCAAGGCTAAATCTGTATGCTGGCGATGCTTGGGTTATGCCAGTGCCAGCCCTGTTGTTAATACTCGCAATAAGGAGCGCATGTTATGAGTGCAATAGCCATCGAAAAGATCACTAAGGAGTGGCAGCGAGAAAACTCTGTTGATGAGTTTATTCCATACCAAGCGCATGTAGACGAACACACGCTTAAAACCCATAGCAGTGATTATTTGCAGATCATCAAGCTGCAAGGTGTGCCGCATGAATCGGCTGATCCTGAGCAAGTAAACCTCTGGAAAGAGCAATTCAATTTGATGCTACGAAATATCGCCTGTCCTCATGTGTGTTTATGGACGCACCTTATTCGTCGTGAATCCAAGATTGTTCCAAAAGGCGAGTTTAAAGCCGATTTCGATAAGCAGTTAAATCAGAAATATATCGACAAAATCTGCCAAAGTCAGTTGATGGTCAATGAGCTATATCTAACAGTCATTTACCGTGATGCCAATGTGACACTTAAAACAAAGTTACAAGTAAAATCGCCCTCGGTTGAAAAGTTACTTGCCGAACAAAAGCAAGCGATATCAGCGTTGAATGACGTTGTTAATACGGTTTTATCATCACTGGAAAGTTATCAGCCAAAGCGGTTAGGCATCCGTTCCAAGGATATTATCAATAAAGGAAAAGTGAAAGGGAAAGTGTTCTACAGCGAATTACTCACGCTTTTAGATTACCTGACCAATGGTGAGTGGCAAGCCAGAGCCATCAGCACCAAAGATATTTCAAAGTCATTACCTAGAGTCAGACCACTGTTTTCTGATAATACCTTTGCCCTGAAAGGCATTACGCAAACCCGTTTTGGGGCGTGTTTGAGTATTAAGGAGTACCCAGAACACACCGAAGCGGGTTTGCTTAATGCGCTTTTATCGGCACCCTTTGAGTTGGTGTTAACCCAAAGCTTTCAGTTTTTATCGAAACCTGTAGCTACTGAGATTTTATTACGCCAACAAAAAAGGCTGACAGCTACTGGTGACTTTGCCCACTCTCAAGTGGAGGGCATTGATATTGGTCTTGATGATTTAACCGCTGGACGCATGGTTTACGGTGAACATCATCTGGTGTTAACCGTATTGACTGACACGACAGAAGCACTTGATAAACATTTATCGGCACTAAAATCTGAGCTGGCCGACCAAGCCATTATTCTCACCCGAGATGATTTATCGATTCAGTCAGCGTTTTACTCACAGCTTCCAGCAAACAGTCGCTATCGTCCTCGCCCGGCTCGAATATCGTCTCGTAATTTTGCCGGATTTTGCAGTTTTCATAGCTATCCATCAGGTCAAGTTTACGGCAATCAATGGGGGGATGCGGTAACGGTATTGCAAACAGCTTCTGGCGCGCCCTATTTTTTCAATTTCCACGAGCAGAATTTCCATGAGTCTAATACGCATAACCAAGTCCTTCAGGCTCATGTAAATCGTGAAACGGGTAAGGATGACAAGCTCAAGGATGAGCATCACGCTTTAGGTAACACCTTAATCATTGGTGCTTCTGGCTCTGGTAAAACGGTACTGCAAGGCTTTTTGATTTCTCAAAGCAAAAAGTATCAACCAACGCAAATCATCTTTGATAAAGACCGTGGATTAGAGATCTACGTTCGTGCCACTCAAGGGTTATATCTCCCTTTACAAATGGGTAAACCCACAGGCTTTAATCCGTTTCAGCTTGAACCTACAGCTGACAATATTCTGTTTATCACCTCATTAGTCGCCAAACTTTGTGGAAGTGACTTAGATCATCAACATCAACAAGATTTGGCCGATGCAGTTAAAGGTGTAATGAGCTTACCTAAGCCGCAGCGCCGTTTAAGTCGCTGTTTGGAATTTCTTGATCCCGTTGACCCAAATGGTTGCAGCTTAAGGCTGCAAAAGTGGTGTCATGGTGGTGAACTATCCTGGGTTTTGGATAACGAAGTCGATGAACTATCCATTAAAAATCAAACCTTGTTCGGCTTTGATGTCACAGAGTTTTTAGATATTGAAGAAATCCGTACTCCCATCGTGATGTATCTGTTTTATCGCATCGAAAAGCTGATAGATGGTCGCAAGCTGCAAATTTTTATGGATGAATTTTGGAAGCTATTGGCTGATGAATACTTTGAAGATTTAGCCCAAAACAGGCAAAAAGTCATTCGCAAACAAAATGGCATTATGGTCTATGGCACTCAGTCAGTTAAGGACGTTCTTAATTCACCCATAGCTCATACCTTGATTGAGCAATGCGCCACTTTGATTTTAATGCCCAATCCCAAAGCTCGACGTGATGATTATATCGATGGCTTGCATCTTACCGAACGTGAATTTGAGCTTATCAGTACTGAGCTGCAACCCAACTCCCGCCAATTCATCATCAAACAAGGCCATGAAAGTATTGTCGCTAAATTAGACTTAAACGGCTTTGATGATGAACTGGCGGTGATCTCAGGTACTACAGACAAAGTGAACCTGATGTATCGGATTGTGGAAACCGCTGGCAGCACTCCCAAAGACTGGCTACCTGAATACTTTAACGCCTTGCATGAGCAGCGAGGTGAAATATGAAACGGTTATTGCTGTTGACGACGTTTTTACTGTCATTACCTTGCTTGGCGTTTCCTGTGATTGATATTGCCAACTTGCATCAAAAAATCATTGAGATTCGTCACTTACTGGAAGAAATCGACACGCTAAAGCAACAGCTTGATACCGCTAAGCGTCAGCTCAATAGCATCAACGGTATTACTAGAATGAGCGATGCCATTGATTCTGTTTACGATGTGGCGGTCAAAGTCGATCCCAACCTTACTCTCAAACAACAAGGCTTACATAATAGTGAATGGCTCAAGCTGGGCGGTGACAGTGCAAGCTTATTTGATGACATCAACCGCTATCGTGGACGTTGGTTAGGACAAACCCAATTATCGCTACAAGAAACTCAAGTTAGATACGACCAACTGACTAGGCTTATCAACAAGATCACTCAAGCACCAAAACAAAAAGACATTCAAGATTTACAAGCCCGTATTCAAGCGGAAAACGCCATGCTTGCCAATGAGCAAGCCAAGTTACAGCTAATGAAAGCGCAAGCACAAGCCAGTGATGCATTAGCACAGCAACGTATCACTCAAATGGCGATTGAATCGGCTGGTGAATTACACCCGATTAATGTGAATTGGAACTAACCCACCAAGGACGGCAGAACCCATTAAACCTACAATGAGGACTCTGCATGAAACTTATCAATATCCTATTAATTTCAAGCCTGCTTTGTGTCATGACTGGCTGTTCAAAAATAAGCAATCACCATAGCCAACAAAACCAAGGGCATGATGTGGCTTGGTTTAAACAGCATCAGAAAATCTTGATGCAAACCTTAACTCAATGCAGCAACAACCCGGCTAAGTATCGCAATCATTCTGAGTGTATCAATGCTCAACAAGCGGCAAATGATATTGTGGCTGGCGATCCCGTACCACTACCTGCTGATATGGCTCATCCCAAAGAGTAATCATAATGGCGGCTACCAGTAACCTATATCGCAGTATTTTTAGCTTAGTGGATCAAGCTCTGCACAACTATGTGCAACAAGGTTCAACAAGGCTCATTCAATACCTGATCCCCGTGTTTACCAGCATGATGATTTTATGGGCGGTGATTTGGGGCTACTCAATGATGTTTGGTCGCAGTCAGGAACCTATACAAGAAGGTTTTTTTCGTATCATTCGGATTGGTTTCATTCTGACCTTGGGATTAACCGTTGGCCATTACAATCAAACGGTAGTCCGGTTTTTAAGTGAAACTCCACAGTTTTTAGCAGCGGTTGTGTCTGGCACCAAAACTCAAAATGCGGCTCAGCTGTTAGATCACTTGTTCGGTCAAATCCTCATTCTTGCCGATAATGCGTGGCGACAAGGTGGCGTGATGAACGGCAACTTTGGCATGTACATTCTGGCAATGGGCATATTAACCATAGGTGGTTGCCTGACCTTACTAGTGGCCTTCTTTATTTTACTCAGCAAAGTCATGGTCAGTGTGTTGTTGGCCATCGGCCCGGCCTTCTTTGTCCTGCTTCTGTTTCAAGCCACGCAACGCTTCTTTGAAAGCTGGTTGGGAATGGTACTTAACTTCGGTTTTATCTTGCTGCTAGGAGTTTCTTCTGGACAGCTGATGACCTCGGTGGCGTCTAAATATCTTGCGCAAATATCTCACAACCATGCGGCATTAACCACGCTAAGTGACAGCTCCATGCTGTGCATCGTAATGGGTCTGTGCATCTTAGTAATGAAACAAATTCCGGCCATGGCCTCAGCCCTTGGTGGTGGTGTGGCGATTGCAGCTCATGGAGCGATTTCTAACAGTCTTCATGCCATGCGTCCTACCACCTTACGCCATCAATACCGCACTCTCAGAAGAGATTTGAACTACACAGGTCAAGCGTTATCTGCACCAATCAAGCCTGTTGGTTCAGGCTATCGTGCTTATCAACAAAGCTTCGGTGGCAACAGCATTTCGGGAGAAAGTGACCAATGAAAAAAATTCTATCCGTGTGCTTTATTCTGCTGCTCACTCACTGCTCAAGCATGCCCAAACCACCGCATTGTAAAGACGATGGTAAAGGACTAAAACCTGTGAACACTCAGCCTATTGTCATCAAACCTATCGAGGTACGTCATGGCTGAATTTGAGCAGCGACTTACTGATAAGCAGCTTCTTCAGAAATACTTTGCTGAGGCCAGAGGTTGGGATGCTGAGCTGAATGTCAAAATCAAACAATCCGAGCAAAGAGCTTGGAAATGCTGTTTATTACTGGCTCTACTTGCCACGTTATTGGCTATCAGCCTGATCACTTTAATGCCGCTGAAATCCATCGAACCTTTTGTTATTCGAGTTGATAACAACACAGGCTTTGTAGATGTGGTTTCAACCTTAACCAGCAAAGGGCAAGTGAAACAACAGGCACAAGAGGTATTGGATAAATATTTCTTAGCGCAATATCTTCGCCATCGAGAAGGTTACCAGTGGCAAACCCGAACTTATGACCGCAAACTTATTGGCCTAATGTCCGATGAGAATATTCAACAGGATTACGGCTTACAAACCGATCCTAAATCTAACTCAAATGCACCGATTAATCTCTATGGTCAATCAGCACAAGTGTTGATCAAAGTGAATGCCATTAGCTTTATCGCACACGACAAGAATAATGGTGAGCAAACCACAACCGCTTTAGTTCGTTATACCAAGCGAGTTAAGCAAGTCGGTGAAGATCATCCACTAACTCATTGGGTTGCCACTATCACTTTCACTTTTCGCAATGCCCCTATGTCGGTTGCTAACAGACAATTGAATCCGCTTGGTTTTCAAGTGCTGAGTTATCGCAATGATCAAGCCACGGGAGGGGATTAGGATGCAAGGCATCAGAATTTATCTCTGGTCATCCCTGCGTAGGCAGGGATCTAGCGTCTTTTTATCTAAGATAAAGAATAAAAGTCACTGGATGTCTGCCTTTGCAGGCATGACGTTATCTTTATTGTCTTCTGTAACTCAAGCTCTTGAAACCCCTCATATCGGCCATTTTGATAGACGAGTTCGCCATATCAATTTCAATCCTCAGCAAGTGGTGAAATTGGTTGGTCATTATGGTTTTGCGACTGACATAGCCTTTGCCAACGGTGAGACAATCAAACAAATTGCGATGGGCGACAGTGCTGCATGGAGTGTGACTCCCGTTGATAACCACATTTTTATCAAACCCAAAGCCCAGCTAGCCATCACTAATATGACGGTGCTGACTAATCGTCATGTGTACCAATTTGAGCTCAATGCGTCACTGCTAAAAAACACTAATCAAGCCACAAGCCGTAATATGATGTTTGCGGTGGATTTTATCTATCCCGATGATCTTAAAACTCAGTTACACCAACACAATCAACAGCAGTTACTTGAAGATCAGCTAAGCCTTCACACCTCGCCACAGGTGAATAGCCAGAATTATTTCTATAAAGGTGATAAATCCTTATTGCCTGTAACGGTCTTTGATGATGGCCGCTTTACTTACCTCAAGTTTAATCCCAAACAAGACTTGCCTGCGGTATATACCGTCAATAGCGACAACAGTGAAAGCTTGGTGAATAGTCATATCAATCCTGACTTTCCCAACACCATAGTGATCAGGCGAGTAGTTAGAAGATTAGTGCTGCGACAAGGCCAATTAGTCTTGTGCTTGTTTAACCAATCCTTTGATGCAGAAAAGCCTGCAAGTTATCAAAAGACACAAATCCCACAAGTAAAGCGCATTGCCAAAAGGCGTGGAGGTTCGCATGGCTGAACAACACACCAACCAAGAGCCAGAGCTTTCCAACAATCCGGTTCCAGAGCTAGGCAACCGAGTTCAAAGTAATACGTGGCTCACCAAAGCAGTAATGTCTGCCATCGCTGCCTTAATGATTGTGCTGTTAGTGGCCATCAATGGCGGTTTTAGCCATGCCCAATCAGACACAGACTCAATCCATCATCATTACACCATTGCTGATCACCTTGGAGTGCCACCTGAGCCAACGAATAAACCTGTTACCAGTATAAAAACAAAACCAAACATTGAGACAAACTCAATCATTCATACTGGGCAATTGGACGAACCCAACTCACCGCAGTTTGGTCACTTAGCTCGTTTAAGTGGCCAGAAAAAAACACTCACTCCACAAAAACGTAAACAGTTAGATGGCTTATTGGTACTCAATAACAGCTCGCAACAGGCTGTTCCAAGAAACATTCAACAACAAGACTCCTTGCCAGACATAAACCAAGAGCAGCCTAATAGCCACTCACTAAACCAACAATTACAAGCCACTAAAATTCAGGGAAGTATCGCCAGTCGAATCATTGATCCCAACTTGTTTATTACCAAAGGCGCATTTCTCGACTGCATTTTAGAAACCGCCATTAGCAGCGACGTAGCAGGCATGACCCGTTGTCAATTAAGTCGTGATATTTACTCTACCAATGGCAAGGTATTGCTGCTCGAAAAAGGCAGTCATATTGTTGGTGAATACCAAACTGGATTAGAGCAAGGACAAGCTCGAATTTTTGTATTGTGGGATCGCATCGAAACTCCAACGGGTGTGATTTTAGATTTAGCTTCACCGGGAACCGACAGCCTTGGCCGTAGCGGTCATAGTGGTTATGTCGATGGTCATTTTGGACAGCGATTTGGCAGTGCGATGTTACTCAGCTTGATTGGTGATGTCGGAACCTATTACGCCAATAAATCTAAAGGAAATAGCAACACAATCCAATTCGGAGACACCATTGGAGGTACTAAAGATCTCGCTTCTATTGCACTTCAATACTCGATTCATATCAAACCAACTTTGTATAAAAACCAAGGGGAACACATCAATGTGTTTGTGGCCAGAGACTTAGATTTTAGGAGTGTTTATGAGCTTAAACTTAGCCAATGAAGTTGCAATTGAAGACCCAATTGAACCCAATCGTGCTGTTGCTTTATACGAGCACCTTAACATACTCAACATTTATTTATATCCACCACAGATCACGGAAATTGTCATTAATAAGCCACTGCAAGTACTAACGGAAAGGGAAAGTGGCTGGAAACAACATAAAGTGAAATCACTGACCTTGGAATACTGCAAACGCTTGAGCAAGTTGATTGCGACCTATTCAGGCCAAAAACTGGATGCCGTGTATCCAATATTATCTGCCACTTTGCCTGACGGTGAGCGAGTACAAATTGCCATTCCTCCAGTTACTCCAGTAGGTAAGATCAGCATTACCATCCGCAAGCCGTCCAAATCCGTGTTTACCTTGGACGAATATCAACGACAGGGATATTTTTCACAACAAAGCCCAGTTAATGGCAGTCAGCCTGAAACTGATGCCCAGCTGTTGGCCTTCAAGCAAAATAGCGATATTTCCGCTTTTCTGAAACTTGCCATCAAGCTTCGAAAAAACATCATAGTTTCTGGTGCGACAGGCTCAGGAAAAACCACTTTTTTACGTTCATTGCTGCAACAAGTTCCAGATTCAGAGCGATTAATATCCATTGAAAATGTCGATGAATTGCAACTTTATAACACTCACAGTAACACCGTTAGCTTGTTCTATTCCGCTGGTAATCAAGGCATTGCCAATATCACTCAAAAGCAGTTGCTAGAAGCCAGCTTACGGATGAAGCCCGATAGAGTGTTTGTGGCTGAACTTATTCGTGGCGATGAAGCCTTTTATTTTCTTCGCAATATCAACTCAGGGCATCCGGGCAGCATCACCACCATGCACGCTGGTAGTCCTAAGTTAGCAATGGAACAACTGATGTTGCTGCTAAAAGAAAGCCAAGCAGGGTCGTCATTATCCAGAGAAGACATTAAGCAACTTCTGCATTTATGTGTTGATGTGATAGTGCAACTGCAAGTGGTAAACGGCAGACGTTTTGTCAGCGAAGTGTTCTTTAACCCAAAGGGCATGGAGGCATGATGAGCAAACGTGGCTGGGTAATATTATCAAGCATCATTGGCGTGTTAATCGCCAGCCTGTGGTTCAGTGGTGTATTGTTCTTGTGGTTTGCCAACCTTGATGTAAAGCAATCCAGCCCCTTAACCATTTTCAAATACGCTTATTATTTTGGTCATCAAAAAGTTACTCAGTTTTATCTCATTTTATCCGTTACCATCGGCTTTGCGCCTGTAATTGCCTTTGTTGCTAAGAAGCTTAAAACAAAAAAGCAGCCTCTTTATGGTGATGCAAAATTTGCTGACACCAAACAAATTAACCAAGCTGGATTATTGGCTAAATCAGGCATTGTTGTGGGTAAAAAGCGCTTTGGCTTGTCAGAGCAATATCTACAGTTTGCTGGTCAGCAGCATGTGCTAATGTCAGCACCCACTCGCAGCGGTAAAGGTGTAGGTGTGGTCATTCCTAATTTACTTAGCTGGCAAGACTCTGTAGTGGTTTTGGATATTAAACAAGAGAACTGGTGCATCAGCTCTGGCTTTAGAAGCGCTCACGGTCAGAAATGTTTTCTGCTCAACCTCGCACCTAGAAACTACCAAAGCCATCGCTGGAATCCACTGCATTACATCTCAAATGATCCAAGCTTTCGAATCAACGATATTCAGAAAATTGGCCAGATGCTGTTTCCCAATCTCGATAACGAAGCTCCAGTGTGGCAAGCCTCAGCTCGCTCTTTATGGTTGGGGTTAGTCTTGTACCTGATTGAATCACCACCGCTGCCAGTGACCATGGGCGAAGTATTACGTCTACTCACTCAAGGAGATGAATATCTGGCTCAACAATTAGAGTTAAGACTGGATTCCAATGTCACTTTATCCAGTCAATGCCTGTTAGCTCTAAAAGAATACCTCGACACACCAGAGCGCACTCGTGGCTCTGTACGGAAAAGTTTTACTTCAGCCTTAGAGTTGTTTTACAACCCTGTGATTGATGCGGTAACAGCAGGCAATGACTTTGACTTGCGCCGAATACGCCAGCAAAAGATGTCGATTTATGTCGGTGTTACTCCTGATGATTTAAGCCGTCTATCGCCACTGATTAATCTGTTCTTTCAACAGCTGATTGACCTTAATACAAGAGAGCTGCCTGAGCAAAACCCACAGCTTGAATACCAAGTGCTATTACTACTCGATGAGTTTGCCGCCATTGGCAAAGTTGGCATATTAAGCAAAGGCATTAGCTATGTCGCAGGTTATGGACTAAGACTACTCACCATTATTCAATCTCCGGCACAACTCAGAGAAATCTACGGTCATGATGGCGCTGAAACCTTAATGGATAATCATGCGCTGCAAATTGTGTTTGCACCGAAAAATCCAAAAGTCGCCAGAGAAATCTCAGATAGCCTTGGCACATCTACTATCAATAACCGCAGTCGTAGCCGTCAGTTATCAGGCAAAGGCGGTAAAAGTGAAAGTGTTAGCGACCACGGACGAGCCTTAATGCTGCCCCAAGAACTGATGCAAATGGGTGCTGACAACGCCATTTTACTTCTCGAAAACTGCCCTCCGGTGAAATGTCAAAAACTGCGTTGGTATCAAGACAGACAGCTAACTGTTCGTGGTAATCAACCAGATAAAAATCATTACAAAATACCAAACATTCCCAAGGTCACGCCCAAACAGCATTCAATCACCGTTACTCAAATCCGTTGCGCTGAGGATGGCGATACAACAAGTGTTGAGCAATCTGAAGCTGACAATAGTGCGACATCGAAGTCGAGCCAACCAAACCCCGAGCCTATATCTCAAAAAACACCAATAAACGACTTGGTTACCGATTTCAAAAACGTAGTGGGAGATGAAAACTATGAGTAATGAGCAATTGAAACATAAAACCTATTTGGCAGTGGGTTATGACGATAGAGCGCAAGCCCAACAAGAAATCGGCAGACTCAACAATGGTGTTGCAGCCATCAGCTTTGATGGTGAACAAGGCTTATGGTATGCCAAAGCTGGCACAGATAAGCGCAAAGTAGAACCTTGGCTGCCAGATCCCAACATGATGAAGCAGAACAGCGATATCGATCCCCTGCTTGAATTTAACCATGTCTTAGAAACGGCAGGTTTCTTACTTGAAGAGCCACCAATGATGGATGGGCAAATTCATCGAGTGGCGACGCAGGACGATAAACGAGGTCAAAAGAGTGGTGTCTATGCCGTGTTTAATGATGGTCACCCAGTTGGCTGGTATCAAGATCATCGGAATCACAATGAGCCACAAAAATGGCATGCCAGCTTTGAACAAGCCGATCCAACCGCACGTCTCCACCAAAAAGCGCATATGGCCAATATTCGTTATCTGAGAGAACAAAGCTTAAATCAAAAGCAGCAACATCACGCCAAACGCTGCGCTCAGCTATATCGACAGCTGCCAACCGCAAACTCTGGTCAGGGCTATTTGAATCGTAAAGGCGTACAAGCGTATCCCGGTGTTTGTCAGGACAAGAAAGGACGTTTAGTTATTCCTTTGTATGATACTGAACAAAATATTCATAGCTTGCAGCGGATCAGTCCCAATGGTTTCAAGTGCCTTAAAAAAGGGGCACAAAAATCAGGCCATTTCTTTGTTGTTGGCGATAGGCCATTAAACGCTAATGAACCTATTCTCTACGCAGAAGGCTACTCAACCGCAGCGAGTATTGCGGAAGCTACAGGTCGCAGCGTAGTGATGACAGTCGACGCAGGTAATATGCCCAAGGTCGCTGAAAAGATCAGTGCCAAATATCCCAATGCAAGACATCTTTTCCTTGCCGACAATGATCATAAAAATCAAATCAACAAAGGCGTACAAAAAGCCAGAGAATCAGCCAACTTAGTCGGTGGTCATTGGCTGACCCCAAAATTTTCTACAGAGCAGATCCAACATGGCCTAACTGACTTTAATGACTTACAGATAAGCAGCAGTGTGGTCAGAGTAAAAAAGCAAATCGAAGGTTACATTGAACGCTGTTGGCCAGAGCTGAAGTACCAAAAACCAGAACGATTACAGCCACCGCTTAATAGCATTACGCCTGTAAGTTCAACGCTCAAAGCCATAACTACACAGCAGCAAGAAACTGTAATTGAACAAGTAAAAACACCAGAAGCTGAATTAAAGACAAAGCCAGACAATCCGACACAGCCTCCGAAATCAAACCCAAAACAACCAGAGCAAGAAACATCAAAAATGCCGATGCCTAAGCATCTGTATATGCGCTATACCTCAGCTAATGGCAAAAGCTATTTCCCTAATCGCAATTCAGCAGCACTCGCCTTTATCGACAAAGGCAACAAACTACAAACACGACTGGAACACAGCAAAATTATTTTGGACTTATTGGCCATTGCCGAACATCGTGGCTGGCAACAAATTAAGCTAAAAGGCAGTCAGAACTTTAAACGTGAAGCTTGGCTACAAGCCAAAATCAAAGGCATGGAAGTCACAGGCTACAAGCCACAACCCTTGGATTATCAACGCTTGACACAGCAAGGGATCAATATTGACAAGCAATCTCACCAGACTCAAGCGGTAAAACCCCAAGCTCAGCCAACCACTTCACCACCAAAGCAGCAAGCGACTACACAAGCCAAATCACAATCCGCATTAGAACGGTTTAAGCAGAGGTTTACCCCACAAAATTCAATTGCCAAATCCCGTTTTGCACCAAGTAAGGAGGCGCACTATGAACACCAACTCGAACGCTAATAAATTGAACGAAAGATTACTTCCACTCAACATTCCTCAAAAGGTCGTAGAGGTTACTCAAACAGAAGCAGAAGAAATGGGCGCATTTGAGGAAGATGCGCTATCCGAACTAAACGCATGGGAAGCAGTAGAAGTTGATACTGATGAGGAGTAAACCATGCCAAAGAACTCAAAGAACAAAGTCCCGTACCATGAACAAATCGCCAACAAGCTGATTCAGCAACTGAAACAAGGCACTGCACCGTGGATGCTACCATGGAAACCGGGTGAACCAAGAATGCCACACAACCCAGTTAGCGGAACCAAATACAAAGGCTCAAACGCAATATGGTTAGCCATGCAAGGTAGGCAAGATCCAAGATGGATGACCTTCAAACAGGCCAGCAGTCTCGATGCCAAAGTGATGAAAGGGCAACATGGCACGATTGTTCAATACTGGAAGCTGTTCGACAAAATAGACAAGACCGATAGCAATGGCAAAAAAATCTTAGGTACCGACGGTAAGCCACTAAAACAAACCGTCAAACTAGAAAGGCCAAAAGTATTCAGTGCAGTGGTGTTCAATGCCGCTCAAATTGAAGGCTTACCAGAGCTGGAAATCAAAACTGAACCCGATTGGCAACGCCATGAGCGAGCAGAGAAAATCCTGAATAATGTCGGTGTGGCCATTCATCATGACCAACACGATAATGCCTACTACAGTCCTTCTACTGATAGCATTCATTTACCCGCCAAATCCCAATTTGAGACAGCAGACCGATATCTGGCGACCATTTATCATGAAGCAGCCCATTCGACAGGCGCCAGCCATAGACTCAACCGAGATATGACAGGCCGTTTCGGTGATGAATCCTACGCCAAAGAAGAACTCAGAGCCGAAATCGCCTCGTTGATGATCGGAGATGAACTACAAATCGGTCATTCATTTGGCCAGCATGCGGCTTATGTCGATGCATGGATTAAGGTGCTGAAAGATGACCCTAAAGAAATATTAAGAGCTTCAAGAGATGCGGAGAAAATACAGAATTACGTGATGGGGTTTGAAAGAGAAAGTACTAATGAAAAAGCAACAACATTCATTGAAAAGCGAAATGATAGTCTGCTTAGAACCATGAAAGAGCAACATCTTGAGTTTGGTTAATGCAAAGGAGAAATTATCGCTATTATTTACCATAGTCTCTTGTATGCTTACGAAATTTTACCAACGCTCTTAATTAATAATTTAGTAAAGCTACGTTGATAAAAATAAAAAATCTCTACGATATAAAGAGGAAGGGTTTTTATTAAAGCCATTAAGCCACCTTGCTCTTCGGCTGAGATTGAAAACTCATAAAGATAATAAATACATAACGTGCTAAACAGGAGCATTAATGAGTGAGTTTTGCTTATTTCATAATGGACAGCGCTATAGTTAAACCTAGTTTTTCGAATTTTATTGAGTTCTCTAATTTGTATTTTTCTAACCAGTGCTCGCCAAAATTTAGGTACATATTTGAATAAACCGCCAATTCCAAGAGCAACCAATGCTGCTGGTATATGGTTTAACCACCAAGAAAAACTTGTCCAGTTACTTATAACTTCATTCATTGGTTACAAAACCCTTAGTAAGCATAGACACAATGACTCCCCACGAGGTGCTAGCCTCTCAATTCGTGGGTTAGCATAAGCCAGAGCCATTATTAAATTCGTAATTTAAATATGAGAGGCTAGCATGAACGAACATAACATACTTTTCATCGGTTTAGATACTCATAAAGAGTTCAATGAAGTTGCTTATTGCGAAGATATTCGCGGTGCCAAACCAACACACCTTGGCCGGATCCAAAACACGAAAACAGCCATTCAAAAATTAGTTCGACAACTTACATCAAAATATCCGCATTATGCATTTCACTTTATTTATGAAGCAGGCCCTTGCGGGTATTGGATATATCGACTGCTCACCAGTATAGGTCACAGCTGTCATGTCGTTGCGCCTTCGTTGATACCTAAAAAACCAGGAGAGCGCGTTAAAACTGATAAACGAGATGCTTTAAAATTGGCTCAGCTACTAAAAAATGGCGATATCGAAGCTATCTACGTACCAGAGCCAGAAGATGAAGCCATTCGGGATTTATCCCGTGCACGACAAACCGCCATGGAAGACTTAAAAGACGCCAAATATGAACTGAAATCGATGTTGCTTCGAAATAATATCCAATGCCAGATTGCAGACAATTGGTCTAAACAGCACTTAAGATGGTTAACAGATTTAGTGCTACCACATCCAACTCAGCAAATTGTATTGCAAGAGCACATTCAAACGATTTCAGAACGAATGAAACGACTTGCACGATTTGATACCGAACTTGAATATCATGTAAAGCTTTGGCGCTACTATCCCGTTGTTAAAGCCATACAAGCGATGCGTGGTGTCAGGCTGCTCGTTGCGGTGGGAGTTATCGCTGAGCTTGGTGATTTAAACCGTTTCGACCATCCAAGAAAGCTGATGAGTTACTTAGGGTTAGTTCCCAGTGAACATTCCAGTGGCGGACACCGTAGGCTAGGAGCAATCACTAAATGTGGAAACGGTCGTGCGAGACGCTTGCTTATCGAGGGTGCGCATTCTTATCGGTACGCTGCCAACATCTCCCCAGAATTACAAAAACGGCAAGAGCAGCTGAGCAAAGAAATTGTTGATATTGCATGGCAAGCACAATTAAGGCTGTGTCGACGTTACCAGCGGCTCATGAAAAGAGGTAAACATTACAATGTCGTTATTACTGCAATAGCCAGAGAAATGATTGCCTATATTTGGGCGATTGCAAAAGAGGTGGTCTTAACACCAGTAAATCCGAAACAACGATTATCACGCGTACCCTCGTAATGATGTGACCGTAACCTATTAATGAACATAAGAATTGAGCTAATGCATGTGGTCAAGCATCGAGAGCAGTACAAACTCCGAGGGCGTTAGGCAGGCGATTCTAGTTCACTAGAATTGATCCACGAGCATAGACTGAAGAAAAGGTACTACGTCGAAACAAGTAAGGTAGGCGCTGCTCATCAATCGATGAGTAATCCACGGATACCAGCATGAATATCGACGAAATTACTTGCTTCATCCTTGCATTAGCTCACCTTCACGGTGAAACCAAAGCTAAAAATAATTTTGGCACGGATTGCTATGTTTTACTTGACGTGGGGAGTCATACCAACGCCCAAATCAGGTGCGCCGTAGGCGTCACCTGGATTTGCTTGTTATGCGCTTAGAGCTTGACGCTCATGCCAGAATTTGGACCCGGTGGTAAACCTAAGGCTGTATCGACGCCAACATTTGCTTGGAGATCATTGAGAAGTTGAAGCGCTGAAAATTGCTGATTTTCTAACCTCAGTGAAGCAGACCTTGGAGTTCCTGAGTGCCGTGCACGATAAACCGTTATATATTGTTGGTCTTGCGATATTGCCTTTTGACACACAGCCCTAATGTAGAAACGGTTAAACTCACCTTCACAAAGAGTTGCATTTGCATTATACGGCATACTTGCAGAGGTAAAACCGCCAGAAGGTTTTTTCCTCAGATACGTTGGATTAAAGTAGCCCATATTTAAGTTTGCTACAAAGGATTCAATGTTACCTTCTTCCGCAGCAGCTAAAAGAAGCTGTGAATAAACTTCTTTACCAGATTGGTTTAAACGATCAGAGATGTATAGTTTATCTTGAGCGATATCGTTTTGAATCTCCGAAATCATTTCATTCCGTACATTTTCTAAATCAACTAATTCAAACATCCTTTTACCTATTTCTATTTTCTAGAACTTACATCATTGTTTTATTTTTCAATAATCTGATTGATTTAGATCAACAGCAAATGAGAAAGTTGAGTTTTGGTGGCGCATACGCCCAATTAACGGGCAAATGGTGTTTGGCTAAAATTTTGGAGCGCAGCGACAAAAGCCAAACAGTATTTGTCCTGTTGAATTGCTTGTTAGTTGCGATTTGCTAATTGAGACATCTTTTCCCAATTAGTCGATTCAGCTAGAAGCTTGCAGGTTTTATAATACTTGAAAACCCAAATTGCTTCTTGAACTTGAGAACCAATCATTAACCCAACAATCAGAAATTTAACCTCTGTGGGTAAAATTAGCTGAAAAATCACATCACTAAATAATACAAGTACCACGACTGAAGTCCTAAACAGTATTAATGGCAAATGCTTGACGTAGATTTTTGTTAACGATATTTGAGAGTTCTGATACTTCAAAAAACGCTTATAAAACTGATTCATACTTCAACTTACGCTTTAGCAACTAACGCCGCATTAACGGGCGGAAAATTGTTGGCTATAATTTGCGACGCAGGAGCAAAGCCAACAATTTTGCGTCCTGTTGAATGCCTTGTTAGGTATTTACGATGAAACCTGCTTAGATATAGATTTTGATAATGCTACAATCATTTCAGAACACTGTGATATTGATAGTAAATCATTTTCTGCCGCCATTTTGATTATTGGTTGTAAATCTGGAATCGGTAGCTCACTTGATGCATGAGGACTAAATTTTCCTGTCTCTAGAGAGTCATAACGAGAACGGATGGACTTTTCTTTGCTGCTCCAGCTTGACGTTCCAATTTCAATAGAGTGTGTTTCAGATATAGTAACTTTTTTTTCGACTTTCATTTAAAACCTATTTGATTGTATTGCCTAGAACTTATACCTAACGCCCAATTAACGGGCAAATGGTGTTTGGCTAAAATTTTGGAGCGTAGCGACAAAAGCCAAACAGTATTTGTCCCTGTTGAATTGCTTGTTATGCGTTTTTACTGAGAAAAGTAAATAACCACAATGATTGAAACTATGAAAACAAAAATAAAGCTTAGCTTTAAACCTGAGTGCAAGGCGTGTGATTCAGATTTTAAAAGGTACTGAAGTTTTTGTGCTTCGGAATCAGAAAGATGAGCGCAATGAGGACATGGTCCGACTCTATCATTGATCTGAAGTTTACACCTACGGCATTTCCTTGATTCGATTGGTCTTAATGGCATTGGTGCTAGTTTCCAAAGTAACGCATAACGCCGCATTAACAGGCGCAAAACGTTGGCTTATAATTTGCACCGCAGGAGCGAAAGCCAACGATTTTGCGTCCTGTTGAATGCCTTGTTATATGACAAAGCTGCTACGTATGAAAACACCAACATACAAAGGCGCCATAAACAATGACCCTATAAGATAAACTAACTTTTGCTTGTTGGGATTTGGTATTTGTTGTTTTAGATATTCGAGCTTTGGCGAAGAAATAATTAATGGGCTGATAGTCCATAAAATACCGATTGAAAACCACAATGCCCAAAGCATAGGGCTGATGAATTGATTACCTGATGCTAGCTCATATAAAGCAATACAACCAAATAAGTGAAAGATAACAGAAAGAAACTCTTCGATTTTAACACCCAAGGTAGTCACTTCTTTTTTTGTAACATAGCCATGAACTTTCCATGGGAGTGTGGGTATGTAAAACAGAAGATATAAAACTAAAAAGACGAACCAAACCACTTATTTAATCCTTAATTTTCAAATGCTCTCGATTCCTACGAGGTCATATAACGCCCAGTTAACGGGCAAATAGTGTTTGGCTAAAATTTTGGAACGCAGTGACAAAAGCCAAACAGTATTTGTCCTGTTGAACTGTTTGTTATATGTACATTTATGTGACGTTAAACTTTCCAGTCGAAGCCGCTAATAACGTGATAACTATAATTATTAAAAACGAATAAATAAACTGAAAAAGCATAGCTCTACTTGGGTTTCTCCAAGTTAGAAAGATTTGAATTGGTGCACCAATTACTACAAACATTAGCGAAACTAACACTAATAAAAGTGAGCCGCCAGCCATAGGGCTAAAGCCAAAAAGTAGAGTTATTGGAATAATTGCTATAAAAAACCATAACGCAAAAATTTTTAATACCTGAGTTACACTCATACCTTCCTTGTACATATAACGCCCAATTAACGGGCAAATGGTGTTTGGCTAAAATTTTGGAGCGCAGCGACAAAAGCCAAACAGTATTTGTCCTGTTGAATTGCTTGTTAGGCGCACCATTTGCGTTTTGATATTACAGACGTTTTGGATTTTGCTTAATTGTGATTTTCAAAATAACCAATAGCTTTGCCGATTTCAAAAACTTTTAAAACAACCCAAAAATAACATTGAATAGGGCAGTTTCGTGCTTGATCTACAGCAACTGAATTTAAACTGAAATTCCATTGCTACTGCAGTTGAACCTTGCATGGTACAACATAAAAACCATTGAAGTTTTTACAACGCATAACGCCGCATTAACGGGCGGAAAATTGTTGGCTATAATTTGCGACGCAGGAGCAAAGCCAACGATTTTGCGTCCTGTTGAATGCCTTGTTATATGTGATACCTAAACTACGAATACATTTTCGAACTGTAACTTTGTGTCATTTTGCAATTGGCTGGTTTTATAGTTTGAGTAACCGAGCCAAGATACTTGTGCAACCAAGTAACTTATCAATAAAATTTTGAATACTACTTTTAACTTCATGTTTACCGACTTGCGTATAACGCCGCATTAACGGGCGGAAAATTGTTGGCTATAATTTGCGACGCAGGAGCAAAGCCAACGATTTTGCGTCCTGTTGAATGCCTTGTTATATGTGATACCTAAACTACGAATACAACCACCTAAATAACTTAACTAAACCAAAGTAGTACAAAGCAAACAGTACTGATTGGGTAAATAAAAAAACAAAATACGGTAAAGTAAAAGTGTCAGGCTTTTCGTAACCAACAAGACTTAATGTGAAATATGCTAAAGCTAATGATACAAAGGTAGTAACTGAAGTTGTTAGCCAATTATCTTTTTTAGTTGAATCTTCCATATTCTCAAAATGATCGAAAGCATATAACGCCGCATTAAGCGGCAAATGGTTGTTGGCTATAATTTTGTAGCGAAGCGGAAAAAGCCAACAAGTATTTGTCCGTCTTGAATGCCTTGTTATATTTATGTTCTTGAATAAACGCTTAATATTGGAAATTTGCTGTCTGAAAAATTGATTGTTACGGATTTTACTTCTTTACCCCTAAAGGCTTCTGTAAACTCTGACGGATAAACCCTAGAACCATTTGCTAATAAAGCTAAAACGTGTTTTTCATTAACAGTTCTTCTGCCTGATGATAAATTTTTAAAAGTAACGACAGCCCAGCGTTCACCTGTTTCATTACTGAGCAGTACAAAATTAATAACTTCAAAGTCACTTAAGTCGGGCTGGATATTTGAATCATTAGGGAATGCTAACTCGATGTTGTTAGAGATGGCTCTATCAACGGACAGCGCTGATTCATCAGCGAATACTGAGAATGAAAAGAGAAAGATTAGTCCAACGATTCGTTTACCCATGATACTTCCTGTAATAAATATAACGCCGCATTAAGCGGCAAATGGTTGCAGGCTAAAATTTGGAACGAAGTGACAAAAGCCTGCAAGTATTTGTCCGTCTTAAATGCCTTGTTAGGCGCACCAGTTACGTTTTGATATTACAGACGTTTTGGAGTGTGCCCAACTTTGTTTTTATGATACTGCCAATGATTTTGCCGATTTTAATAATTTTTAAAACAGCCAAAAATAACATTGATAAATGCAATTTCGTGGTTGATCTACAGCTGCATTATTTAAGCTGAATTTCCATTGCTACCGCAGTTGAACCTTGCATGGTACAACATAAAAACCATTGAAGTTTTTACAACGCATAACGCCGCATTAACGGGCGGAAAATTGTTGGCTATAATTTGCGACGCAGGAGCAAAGCCAACGATTTTGCGTCCTGTTGAATGCCTTGTTATGTTTTGCTATTTGAGCGCTTTGGAGGTTTTGATAACTCTATTAATTCCTCATTTATTTTTAATAAGAGCTTATAGACTCCATACGAGCAAAAGCCCCAAATGATAGAGTTACTAATATAATGCTCTTCGGAGCTTTGAGCATAAATGAATACAAACACATTTGACTGTTTTAACAAATAGCTCGAAAAAACAAGAGCTAGAAACGGTGATATATAATCCAAAAGCTTCTTTATTCGTGTTCTCATTTATGGTGCCCTGACAAAAACATAACAGCTTATTAGAAGGAAAAAATCCTTCTTTCTACAGACACGCTACCGCATGCCAAATATTTTTAACATTCGATTAAATTATCCATATTTTTTCTTTAAATCAAGTGCTTTTGTTAGGCTTGCTTGACAGGTTACTGCGTGAAAGGAGGAAAAATTCCTTCTTTCTTGTGGAAAGAAGGAAATATCTAACCACTGAACTTTTATACAGTTGCGTTTCAATAAATTTTTTTATGGTTAAATCCAGAATATCAAAAGCAGAGCTGGTTTTAGCGATTTATCTCTCTTCTCTCAGCATTAGCCTGTATTTTAAGAAATTTGTTAGTGATTGTATCGCGCAACGGTATAATTTTTGGTGAGGCTTCAGCTGAAATACCAAGCTGCTCTAATTCGTTTGCAAACCGTTCCCTCCAAGCCTGCGGTAATCCTTTTCGCACATGCAGCCGCTTCCCATCGAATCCAAGGTTTTTAACGGTTAGATGAACATGAGGACTATCGGTATCGGTGTGTAGCGCCATAACGTATTGATGGTTGTTGGCGAACGTCTTTTTAGCAAACTCTCTTACGGCTTTTTTCACGGCTTTAGGTTCGGTGCCATCGGGCATGGATAGGACGATGTGAGTGCTGTGACGAGCGTTCTTTTTGTTACTGGTGGTATCGGCTCCCCATTCTTTGGCTAGTTGGTGAAGTGCAGAGGTGTCTTGGTAGCTATTGCCTTGTTCGTCTTCTACTTCTATCTGTCCGTTTCGGCTGATGTAGTCGAAGTGAGCTTGAATGTGAGCGGCACTTTTGCAATGGCCGCTGATTTTGACCATGACTTCTGGTGCTCGCCTTGTAAAACGTTTTGAAGATTTGATGCGGTTGGCTTTGTGCCAAACGTCATTATTGAGGTGCGCCGAGCATGGCGTTGTTCTAGGAGGTGAAAGTCCTCTACGGGCTCAGTCGAGCGGGAACCGTTAGCCTATGCAAGGGTGTTCATCGTGAGGTGAAATCTGAAGGAAGCAAATGGCAAAAC
>NZ_ML014758.1 GCF_003675895.1 Parashewanella curva | reverse complement strand
TAGGGCAAACGGGTCTAAATTAGACACTCAGTTTGCCCACGGTTAAAACCTTCATCAAATAATCTTCATCCCAGCCAGCTTTTAACCGTTTGCTTTTTATTCCAACTTTTGCTGTTTTCTCATTTTTCAGCATATTGAGTGCCGTTTTATTCATTGTTGCCATGTTTTCTGCCGCATTGCCACTTCTTAAGCGACACGAGTCTTCATCAAAGCTAATGTCTAACTGCCAGTGAAGCTTGTTCTCAACGAACCAATGAGAACGTATAGCACCTGCTATGTACTCGGCTTTAGGTGTTAGGTGGCTACTGATGTAGTAACGCCTTTCCATGCTTTTCTCTATTCCTTTTTGCTCTCTGATTGATTCCACAACAGCGATACTGTTTAAGCTTGACCATTTGCTATGACGTTCTCTCAGCCACTCCACATCTGAAGTCACCCAAACTTTTCTTTGTTCAATGCGACCATGGTCTTTGTCGATTTCCTCAAATACATCATGAGTAACACGATTGAATCCTGACTCCAATTCCGTGTCTAAAAACAGCTTAATGTCATCGAAAAATTCACCTTGGCTTCCTTTCAGCGCAAAAATGTAATTAGCTTGTTTTTCAACAATTTTATCTGCAATTTTAAATTGGCATCCCATTGCATCTGTCGTAATCGTTGCTCCCTCAATATCAAGCAGCTCTAACAGCTTAGGGATGGCCGTTATCTCATTACTCTTATCATCAACTCGCATTTGCCCTAAGCAGAGATTGTTCTTAACTGACCAAGCATTAACAATATGAATAGCCGCAACGCCGTTAACCTTATCAATTGTTCTTCGTAATGTTTTTCCATCCAAAGGAATGATATCTTCATTGAGTTCACAAAGATGCTTTACCCACTCAGTAAAGGCTGCATGGAAAGCTTTCGGAGATAAGCGGTTGAGAACATCATTAAAGGTATCATGACTGGGAATACCATGAGGCATATCTAAAAATGTTTCAAACCATTGCTTTTTCGATTTGCCATATTCTTCAATCGCATTAAAGTTATCGCAACCGCAAATGACAGCGCATAAAGTAATGGTAAGGATATTTACTAAAGGATGGTGTTGAGTGCGTTTTATGCGTGGGTCTGGAAGATTGGCAAAGTGCTGGCTAATAGTGGTAGTTTTCATGGTGTTTAACAGGCAAAGAATTATAAACCACGATCGATTCTGGTTGGCAAACGATCAAACTTAATTGCTTATTTTTGACCCGTTTGCCCTAGTACTACACTAATGGTTGGTCGTTTTGCTAAAAACAGCCTGAAAGAAATCGAGGTTGCGCAAAACCGTTTTTCTCAAGCAGGCGTTGAAGTCAAAGGATTTATTCTCAACGCAGTACAAAAACGTGCGACTAATGCATATGGCTATGGTTATTATGCTTACAGTTATGAAAGTGATAAATAATCGCTAGCTATCTGTAACTCAAATCAAACAGGTACAAGCTAACAACATCGAGTAACCGCTGTTAACTCATAGCTTGTACCTGCCATCTTATTGAATGCCCGAAACTTATTTCTCATTATCTGGTCTAAAATATACATTGTTAAAAATGTAACTAGGAGACCGTTATGAGAAACCTACTCATTGCTTCACTCACAGCAATATTGTTAGTTGGCTGTGCAACTGCAAACCGTGTTCCTGATTCTGAAAAGAATGTAGCCTATTCTGACTATGTTAAGCAGCAAAATATCAGTGAAATAAATAAAATACGCAGCTTTCGATATTCTGGCTGGAAAGAGCTTACTGAGCGATATCTCATCTTAACCGTCTCTCTAAACAAAGATTACCTAATCAAATTTAGAAGTAACTGCCAAGGTTTAGATTTTGCAAATAGCATCAAAATACAGCAGTTTACTGATCTTGTTTTCGATAAAATGGGTGACACTATTCAGCCTGTTGATGAAATGAGTTTGAAATGCTATGTCGATAGCATCTACCCTCTAAGCAAAGAGCAGTCTGATCACCTTGTTAATATTGGAAAATCTAAGCAAGATTAGCAAATAAGGAAACAGAATCATGGAACGATTATTTCTTGGCATTGGTAATTACGCTGTTTGCGTTCAAAAAGTGATGGTGAAATACTTTGGAAAACCAAACTAAAGTCTTCCAGTATTACTAGGCGCTGATGCAATTATTGGTATAAAATTTACCACTAGCTCTGTAATGGATGGCTCTATCGAACTTATGGTATTTGGTACTGCGGTAAAACTCAGAGCAGCATAAACTTTCTATACGGGCTGTTTTTAAAAGCGGGCTTATTTCACTCAAATAAGTAAGACAAAACTCACACACCATGCTCAAAAAATTGATTTAAACCTAAAAAACCACTATTAATCAACAATTAACATAATTTAATCCAGCTTGCGCAATCCTTACCCTGAGTTACATTTAATTTATCATTCAATTAACTATTACTCAACATGGCTATTTCTAAACCTCAATTTACAAGTATTAAAATTGATGAGCTTTATCGTGATACCGTCGACACTCTATCTCCTCACTGGAAGGAAGTCGCAACAGACTTAAAAGTACCTTCAGAGCTAATTCAGCATCTAGTATCGTCATCTGGTGAATCTGATAGAGACAAACTCCTTTGGGTTATCGACAATTGGGCTCAACCTGAATCACAACCTAACATAGAATTATTTCATACAGCAGTAAGAAATCAATCTGCATCCCTTGCTGAAAAAATGACTCCAAAAATCTTACTAGAAAAATATACTGTTAGAGATAGAGTAAAAGCGACTGATGAATTGGTGCAAATAGGTCATGATAAAAAGCAAGATTCAATAGATGACGATCCTTTCATTATGGCTAGTAAACGTAGTGATTTGATTCAATCATTTATAAATGCAGGGGTACCTGAAAGCCAAACCGAGGCACTATTAAATGCTGTAATATCTGCAGCAGATAACAAATTTAACGCAGAAGTGAATAATGCAATTAAATTAAAAGAGCCAGATGCAAAACACAGTTCAAGTGATACGCAACTGACTGTAGTTGGTAAAAGTTTTGATGAGTTATATCAGGATTTAATAACTTTAGGACTCACTGAGAATCAATCAAAACAAATCGTGCAAGAAATAATGGATGCCGGAAATAAAATAATTGAAGCAGCACTACCTAAAGAAGAGCAAAGCGAACAACCTTCTGACACTACACCGATCTCACATCCTGTTTCAGGCTATATGCCGAAAATAGTTAATAGGGTTGAATCATTTCGCCTGCCACAGGCAGTAGCTGAAGATGAGACAACTAAAGCATTCCCTTCCTTTGTTGGCAAAGCATCTTTCGTAGATTTGGTTCATATGCCAAAAGAAGAAATGAGGAAAATTGGATGTCTCATTTCCGAAAAATGGTTACATGTGGGGTTTAAATTCAATTTATCGAAAGACAAACTTATAGAAATTTCACTTAACACAGCCTTCGAGTTTGTTCCTAATCAAGCATGTGTAGAAAATATATTGTTAGAAATAAAAGATAATAACCCTTCAATGAGCCTTGCCCGCTTCACAAAATCGTTAGATGAATGTCTTCGAAGCGCTGATGTACCTTCCGATGTAAGAACTCAAGTTTATATGCACTATCGCAACATAGCTCAAAAACTATTTTGGTAATATACAAAATAATAAAAAAAAGCTGCAACTTATGCAGCTTTTTTATTTCCCCAAATTAGAGCATTTATTTTTTAGGCACTTTAGCTTTAGCTTCTACCTGCCAACTTCCGTCAATAAACTTAGCAATAAAGCCGCTGGCTTTACCATCGTCACGCTCACCAACCACATATTGCTCTTTGGTCTTACGACTGAACTTAACAACCGTCTTATTGCCTAAGTCGTCTTGCGTTGGAGCATCTGCAAGATAACGGTACTTAGGCCAAATTTGCTCTTTGATTTCAGCTAACTCAGACACTAATGGCGCACGAGTTTCTCGAGAACGAGGGAAGTTGCTTGCCGCTAAGAAAATCCCAGCTGCGCCATCACGCAGTACAAAATGAGCATCGGACTTAGTGCAAGGCAAATGCGGCATTTGGATTGGATCTTCTTTTGGCGGCGCCACTTCACCATTTTTAAGCAGTTTACGGGTATTTTTACAGGAATCTGAAGTACAACCAAAGTACTTACCAAAACGACCGTTTTTCAGCTCCATATCCTGACCACAGCGGTCACACTCGATGATTGGACCATCATAGCCTTTAAGCTTAAATTCACCCTTTTCTACGGCGTAGCCTTCACAACTTGGATTTTGACCACAGACGTGTAATTTACGCCCTTCATCAATTAAGTAGCTATCCATTGCAGTGCCGCAAAGCTTACAACGGTGCATCGCTCGTAACGCTTCAACTTCTGCGGTTTCATCGTTACTACTAATGGCTTCTTCACCCGGAGTCAGGTTCATCGTAGTCTTACAGCGTTCTTTAGGTGGTAGTGCATAACCTGAACAGCCCAAGAACACGCCTGTCGTTCCTGTACGAATTCCCATTGGGCGTTGGCAAGTTGGACACTCAATATCGGTAAGAACCATATGATTAGGCTTCATGCCGCCCTCTTCAGGTTCTTTTTCAGCATCTTCAATCTTGCCAGTGAAATCTTTATAAAAACCGTCTAACACAGATTTCCACTCTAATTCACCATGAGCCACATCATCGAGCGTTTGCTCCATGCCTGCGGTAAAGTCATAGCTCATTAAATCAGGGAAACTGCCTAACAAACGCTCACTGACGATCTCACCCATTTTTTCAGCGTAAAAGCGACGGTTTTCAACCTTCACATAGCCACGATCTTGAATGGTTGAAATAATTGTCGCGTAGGTTGATGGACGACCAATACCGCGCTTTTCAAGCTCTTTAACCAATGACGCTTCACTGAAACGCGCAGGTGGCTTGGTGAAGTGCTGATTAGGCTCAATAGCTTTAAGAGAAAGCGCATCGCCAACGGTTAGCATTGGCAGATCATTTTCTTCCTCGTTTTTCTTCTTAAGCGCTGGTTGAACACGAGTCCAACCGTCAAATTTTAGTGTGCGACCAGTAGCTTTTAATTCGTAATCGCCCGCTTGGACTTTAATTTTGGTTGCATCGTATTGCGCATTGGTCATCTGACACGCCACAAACTGACGCCAAATCAATTCATAAAGACGCTGGGCATCACGCTCCATATCATTTAAGAATGCCGCTTCAACCGATACATTTGAAGGTCGAATCGCTTCGTGAGCTTCTTGTGCGCCTTGTTTGCTACCATAACGAATGGGGTGCGAAGGCAAATATGCATCACCATATTCTTTGGCAATCATTTCACGAACACTATCCACCGCCTCTTTACTCAAGTTGGTAGAGTCAGTACGCATATAAGTAATGTGACCGGCTTCGTACAGACGCTGAGCCATCATCATGGTTTTCTTAACCCCAAAACCTAAACGCGTACTTGCGGCTTGCTGTAGGGTTGAAGTGATATAGGGTGCAGAAGGTTTGCTTTGAGTGCCTTTAACATCACGAGCACTTACAGAGATATTAGAAGCGGCTTGTACCGCATCAACGGCAACTTGTGCTTGAGCCTCGTTCTTAGGTTTAAAGGCTTCACCAAGGTGCTTAGCAACTTCAAGCTTAAAGGTTTCACCACCTGCGGTACTTAGTTTTGCAAAGACGTCCCAGTACTCTTCAGGGATAAAGGCTTTGATTTCAGCTTCTCTGTCGACCACAAGACGAACAGCAACAGATTGAACACGACCTGCTGATAAACCTCTCGCCACTTTTTTCCAAAGCAGAGGAGACACCATAAAACCAACCACGCGGTCTAGGAAACGACGCGCTTGCTGAGCATTAACCATGTTGGTATCAAGCTCTGAAGGCTTACTAAAAGCCTCTTGAATAGCAGATTTGGTGATTTCGTTAAACACGACACGTTGATAGCGAGATTCATCTCCACCAATGATTTGTTGTAAGTGCCAAGCAATGGCTTCTCCCTCTCTATCCAAATCCGTTGCGAGATAAACGCGATCGGCTTTGGCCGCTAGGGTTTGTAACTCATTGACAACTTTTTCTTTACCTTGGAGGATTTGATAATTTGCTTTCCAGCCATTTTCAGGGTCTACGCCCATTCTAGCCACTAAGGCTTTTTTATCTTTTTGTTTTTTGTATTTGGCTTTTTCTTCTGGCGACATCTTTCGTACTTCAGCGGCCGTTTTGCTTGCACCACTCGTTTTAGCCGATGAGGAAGTCGGTAGATCACGAATATGACCCACACTGGATTTGACCACAAAGTCTTTACCAAGATATTTATTAATCGTCTTGGCTTTAGCCGGTGATTCGACAATAACTAGCGATTTTCCCATAGTATGATTTACGCCAAAAATGCTGGTGAAGATAAAATTGGCTTCATATATAGAGGGTTATGCCATCAGTTTCAAGCAGATTCCACATATATATATGTTACCAACTCAATTTTTACTCGATTGTTGTTTATTTGTGAAAACAATCGAGCAGAGTTTGAACGGCAGCTTAAATCCGTTTCTTTTTTCATTAATATCCTAATTTTTGTCGAATGACAATATAATCAAATGGACCATAATCGAGAATTTATAAAAAAATATGAGTTACAGCAATGTGAATAACCCAGCATTTTATAACAAAACAGCATAAAAAACGGATGGCTAACTATCACATCTTACCTAAGACTTAACGACTAAGACGTTTATCATAAAAAAATCCACATCAGTCACTCTTGCCTTATCCATAAATACATTAATAGATATGCTTTTCAGTCAAATATTCAAGCAAACTGCCAGCCCAATATAAGTATTCCTCCTTTTTAGTCTTCAGTGTTTCGTTTGACATTTAGCCGTTCCAACCTATGATACCTCCCATTAAAAAGTAGCGATAATAAGAAGGATGCTCATGGCAATTGAAATGAATTTTGATGGTCTAGTAGGACCGACACATAACTATGCTGGGTTATCATTTGGTAACGTAGCTTCATTATCCAATGCAAACCAAGCATCAAATCCTAAAGCAGCAGCAAAGCAAGGATTACAAAAAGCCAAAGCCTTAACAGAGCTTGGGTTAACCCAAGGGATCTTAGCTCCTCAAGAACGCCCTTTTATCAGTCAATTAAAACAGCTTGGTTTCACTGGCAGTGAGGCCGATATTTTAAAACAAGCTTATGACTATTCGCCTACACTTTTGGCCGCTTATTCAAGTGCTTCTTGTATGTGGACAGCTAATGCCGCAACGATTTCACCCAGTGCAGATACCGCAGATAATAAGGTCCATATCACTCCGGCTAATTTAATTGAAAAATTACATAGAAGTATTGAGTTTGAGACGACTTCTCGTATCTTAAAATCGACCTTTGTCGATGAAAACGTATTTGCTCATCATGATGCATTGCCTGCTCACCCATTTTTTGGGGATGAAGGTGCGGCTAACCACACTCGTCTTTGCTCTGAATATGATTCAAAAGGTGTAGAACTATTTGTGTATGGTCGTGAGATGACCAACCCTCACAGAAGTTTCCCTAAGCACTTTCCTGCCAGACAAACTTTAGAAGCCTCTCAATCCATTGCTCGATTACATCAATTAACAACTGATAACACAGTTTTTATGCAGCAAAACCCAGATACCATCGATCAAGGTGTATTCCATAACGATGTGATTTCTGTCGGTAACCGCAATGTACTGTTTTATCACGAGCAAGCTTTTGTCGACACTGAACGTAAGTTTGATGAGATCAGACAAAAAATGGGAACAGAAGTCCACTTTATCAAAGTGCCTACCAGCGAAGCCTCTATTGAGGATGCCGTTTCCAGTTACTTGTTTAACACACAATTAGTATCTTTGTCTGACGGCATGGCCATTATTGCACCAAAAGAGTGTGAGCAAACACCTGCCGTTAAAGCGTACCTAGACAAGCTATTAACTTTGGATACACCAATCAAAGCCGTTCATTACTTTGACGTTAAACAAAGTATGCAAAATGGCGGTGGCCCAGCATGTTTGCGTCTAAGAGTCGCACTTCAACAACAAGAATTAGCTGGTGTTAACCCCAATACCATTTTAACCAATGAGCTCTACCAGAGCTTAGACGCTTGGATTGAGAAACATTACCGTGACAGCTTAACAATAAAAGACTTAGCTGACCCACAATTATTGGTTGAATGTCGCACAGCATTGGATGAATTAACCCAGATCATGAACTTGGGAAGTGTTTACGACTTCCAACGTTAATTGGTCATTTTTGCATATAGAAAAGGCGCTGATTTAGCGCCTTTTTTTCTATGAGCTAGCAATTCTAGCCATTATCTCTAACTTGTAGCCTAGCTACTGTTGGTGAGCCTTTTGGTGTTTTAACCGTAATCGATAATTGACCTACCGTTTTCTGGTTTCCAGAGGACTCTAGTCCAACGGTAAAGGAATAGAGCAATGGTCGATTAGAAATATTATTCCCAACTACAAACTCCCTCGCCCCGCTGATCTCTCCATTATCCGTTACCGCTGTAACAGTTGTTCCCATTGGCAATGTATTGTTGTTTTGATCAGAAACGAATACATACACTGTATGTGGTCTAGGATTTGCCACTAAGTCGATGTTAGTTGCTGGCGTAATATTATCGCCATCAATATTCACCAAGCGTACCATTGACTGGCTGCCAGACATTACAATCACCATATTACGATATACATTTAATTGTGATTGAAGATTGTCTACACCTGTTTGTGAACAAGCATCTTGAGAACCTGTTGCACATAACAACCCTGTATATAGGCCATCACCAGCATCACGGGTTTGATTAGTGTTATAATCGATAAATTCTTCTTTAATCGCACCTGCTGGAAGAGGAGACCCTCGATAAAGCCCATCTTCATTGTGATCGCTAAAGGCTTCACCAATATCAGAGAATGGCTCACCGCTGTCGTATAAGCCATTACCATTAAGATCTACAAAGCTTTCCTCTCCAATTGCCCAAGCGGTAATCGTAGCTCTCCCTGGTCTTGGCTCTGCAATCACTGAATTGGTGCCATTAATGTAACCTAATCTTGTTGAGCCGTGACAAGGTGGAGTCAAGTCACCATTAAATCCATTATTTGGGCAAACAACTGCAGTGGTCTGAAAAGGTCTTGGGTTCGTACTTTCCCACTTTAATTCACAAGTACCATTAGGCGAATCATCTTCATTGGTTTCAGTTGCACAAGAAGATGCAATCGTTCCCCCTTCAGATCTGAAATTAATCTTAGTACCTGCAGGCACTGGGTTATTGAAGTGATCGGCAGAACGAATTGTAACCGTAACCTCTTCACCGTCGATACTCCAAGCTTCTGGATTTAATACATCTCCAGCTAATGAAAAACTATCATTATCGGCAAGACCCGTTGAAACACTTAATTCATCAGAAATGTTTGAAATAACCGTATCAAGTCCTTGCCCACTACTGCCACTCCATTGCGCGTAAACTTTTACAGGCGTTGGAACAGAGCCCGACTTAACGGTCACTGATACTTCACCCTCACCATTTGTAAATGCTGTCGCGTATTTATTAGGTGACGTAAGATCCGCTGGAGCGTCGGGTAAGTTAGAACAGTCATCATAATGAGCTGCTAATGGCTGTGGACTTAAAGTCATCCCACCTACAGCGGTACTCAATTCAAAACAAACTAACTCTTGAGTCGCTGGTTGCCCTGCTTCATCAACTAACTTAAAGGTAACTACAGATGTTTCACTACGGCTACCAGCGCCCTGAATACCACCACTGCTCTTTATGGCCAGTTGTTTAGGAGTAGCTGAAACATATTGAATAGAACCAACTTTTCTTGACTCAGTTGTTAATGATAATGGTTCAGATGAGATACTCGCACCTTGTATAGATGCAGTTATAATATCCTCACCATCACAGCCTGTGCTGGTATAAGTGGTGAACGCACGCCCAGCATTGGTTACTACTGGAGAGTCAATCGTCGCTTTTTCCGCTGCTTTACAAGACGAGTTGAGTTCTACTGAATATGGTTGATCTGTTGCCACTGTTCCATCGGTATTCTCGACGAGTACCGCAAGTACCGTAGATGAACCTGCTGGTAAACTTCCTGTGCCTTGATGACGAGTCAATCTTAGTCTGATATCTGAACGCCCAACTTCAAAAGCTTTGCTTGAAGAAATATCCTTAACCGTAACCGTTAACTCACCTGCTCCAACTTTTTCACCTGAGAGTAAATCTAAAATTGCTTTACCATCATCATTAGTAAGTGCTGTCCCAGTTTCAGGGCTGATGGTTCCTAATGTCGACGTACCAGAAACAAGCACTTGTTTGATTGGCTGATTACTTCCTGAGTGTCGAACTGTAATTCCAACAATTGCAGGCTCTTTATTTGTTACGTTATTGGTTTCAGCACAAACTTCAAAGTTTTTGATGCTTCTATCCCAATTAGAAACACCATTACAATTATACAATTTGAAGCTAACAACTGGCCTTGCAGCGACTGGATCAATATCATCACCTGCGGTGGTAAAGCCAATCAGCACATTGCTGTCACCATAAGTTGCGGTAATTTCACCAGCACCTTCAATGCTACCTGCAGTTATGGTTATAGAAGCTCGACCATTTGCATCGGTTAAGGCCGTAGCTCTGTTTGGAATAAAATTACCTAATGTAGAAGAAAAACTTACCACTTTTCCTATTAATGGCTGAGAGTTTTCATCCGTGAGATTAACGATGACTTTACCGGGCTGCGCTTCAGATATGTGGCTTGTTTGCTGATCTGTATTATTGTTCACAAGCCCTATAGATAGCTTGTTAGTGTTTCCATCATTTTTCGGCGCATCACCAGCAACTTGGTAATTAAATTGTTCTGCTTTTTCCTTTGTGTCTAACTGGTATTTAGCTGTAATTGTCCCTGCACCAGCCTGAGTTCCAGTTAGAAGAGTGATAATAGCTTTGCCATCGCCATTTGTTAATGCAGTGCCTGTTGACGGATTAATATTTCCTTCCCCATCTAACTCAAATTTAATAATTTCATTTGAAATTGGCGCATTATTTTTTTGAAGGGTAGCAACGACTCGCCCTGGTTTGTCGAGAGAGATATTACGTAATTCATCACCTTGATTATCTTGAACTTGAAGATCTAAAGAAAAAAGCGAAATCAGGTGTACCATCGAAAAATTTTTGGTTATAGCTTTTGTTTGTGTTCCATCGACAATGGAAGCAGTTACTTGACCATCCCCTTCAAGAGTTTTCGCAGCAAGTTGAACTATCGCTACACCCTGTTCATTGGTTCTTTTCTTCCCTGTCTCGTTATTAAGGAAAGTTCCAATCTCAGAGGGCTCTATGGAAAACGAAACAAGCTCATCTTTAACAAGATTACCGGATGAGTCTTTAACCGTGACAGTCAATGTTGCAGGAGTGTCTTTGGTTATATCCTGGTTTGAAATATCCAACGAAATTGTCTTGACAGGCTGTGGAGTGCCACCACCGCCACCACCATTTGTCGGCTCATCTTTAAGATCACCTCCACCGCCACAAGCAAAAAGAAGAAATGAACTTAACAACGTAAGTATAAGTTTGTAACCTGACTTCATGTCAGACTCCCTGTCAATTCTATAAGAAGTACTTCCTAAAGATAAGCCAAACGCTACATTAGGACATTATTTATTAACCTTTAGATTACATTTTTTAATAAAAAATACCACCTCAGAATTGTGTATTTTTTGACACAGATTTCAATTTATAGCATTTCTTGGTAGCATCACCTCCATTATTTTTGACGCCTTAACAAATTTTTAAAATAAGGGGCTGAATTTTGACTCAATCAAAAAAACTTGGACTTACGTCTAAAATCTTAATCGGTATGGCGTTCGGTTTTCTTATCGGGTTTGCTTTGCGAACGGCCTTCCCTGAAAGCCAATGGGTAACTGATTATCTTACAAACGGATTATTTCACGTTATTGGCGCCATTTTCGTCAGTGCGCTGAAAATGCTTGTTGTTCCTCTTGTTTTAGTTTCACTCGTTTGTGGTACTTGCTCATTAAGCGATCCTAGTAGCTTAGGGCGCTTAGGTGGAAAAACGATTGCCTTTTATCTGACAACAACTGCAATTGCGATTTCATTAGCCATCTTTGCTGCGGTTATGATTCACCCAGGAAATGCATCTTTAGCCAGTGAAAATATGGAATTTGCAGCTAAAACAGCACCAAGCTTGAGCCAAGTATTAATTGATATGGTTCCAACCAACCCAATTAAAGCGATGACTGAAGGTAAGATGTTGCAGATCATTATCTTTGCCGTGGTCTTTGGTTTTGCGATTTCTCACTTAGGCGAGCGTGGAAAGCGTGTTGCAGCGTTATTCGAAGATCTCAATGAAGTGATCATGAAAGTGGTAACCTTGGTGATGCAGTTAGCACCGTATGGTGTTTTCGCACTGATAGCGAAATTAGCGCTTACGGTTGATGCGAGTGCTTTCAAGTCAGTACTCATGTATTTCCTAGTCGTATTAGGTGCTTTAATCGTTCATGGATTAGTTGTTTACCCTACTTTACTAAAGCTCCTTTCAGGACTAAACCCAATTATCTTCCTGAAAAAGCTTCGTGATGTTCAATTGTTTGCATTTAGCACTGCAAGTTCAAATGCAACCTTGCCAGTAACTGTTGAGACCGCAGAACATCGTATGGGGGTTAGCAACAAAATTGCCTCCTTTACTTTGCCATTAGGTGCCACCATCAATATGGATGGGACTGCGATTATGCAAGGTGTCGCAACTGTATTTATTGCTCAAGTATTTGGTATTGATTTAACACTTACTGACTATCTAACGGTCATATTAACTGCAACGCTTGCCTCAATTGGTACTGCAGGTGTTCCTGGTGTTGGTTTGATCATGTTAGCAATGGTACTTAATCAAGTAGGGCTTCCGGTTGAAGGTATTGCGTTAATCATTGGTGTTGACCGTTTACTTGATATGGTTCGTACTGCGGTTAACGTAACGGGTGATAGTGTTGTGACGTTGATTGTTGCAAAGTCGGAAGGTGAGTTCGACTCAGAAACCTTCCATAACCCTGAAGCAGGCAAGCTGAAAGGTAACCTGACTGACCAAGTTCAGTCTTAATCGTTATTTGCACACTCTGTGAGTAGGAAACTCTCCTACTCACAAAAAGCTTTTATTCATCCTCTTAGCTCTACCATCACCTTCTAGGGCGTGCCCTAATACTTTAAAAAGAAGCTCTCTTACTCGCTATATTTTTTGCCAAGAATCCATTTATATACCAATCTTTAATTTTGACTTTTCCTTAATCAATTTTTATTCACGATGAAATTTAAGTTTTGGGTAATTATTAGCACACCTTTGCTGTCAGTCATTTTTTATTACTTTTTGAGCACGTTAGGGTTACAACATCAAGCAACTATCGTGGCCGCTATTACTCTTCTTACATTGATATTGTGGGTGTCCAATGCACTTCCAATCCCAGTGACCGCCCTACTCCCCTTTATACTTTTTCCTATTTTTGACGTAATGGATCATAAGCAAGCTGCAAGTTTTATGGGTGATGATATTGTTTTGCTATTAATGGGTGCATTTATGCTTTCAAAGTCGCTGGAGAAAAGTGGTGCTCATGAAAAAATGGCTTTTTATATTCTAAAACTCGTTAATGTCCGTAGTTTTAGGGGACTCGTATTTGGAATTATGTCTGCAACGGCTTTTTTGAGCTTATGGATTTCGAATACTGCAGCCACACTGGTTATGCTTCCCATCACGTTAGCGATTTTGAACTCCTTAGATGAAAAAAAGTTCGACTCTGTATTACTCATTGCTGTTGCTTATGCTGCAAGTATTGGTGGCATAGGAACCATTATAGGCTCACCCACTAACATAATTTTTGATGGAATGTTTAAGCTACAAACGGGCGCTGAATTTAATTTTTTTGATTGGTTAAAAATAGGTCTACCAATCGTTCTTATTTCAATTCCAATTGGGGCTTATTGGCTTACAAAAAATATCAATAGGAATATAAAACCAAGTTTGAATTCAAATTCTGAATTGAGTAGAGCTGAAACACGTACTCTAATTGTCTTTAGCCTAACCATTTTTGCTTGGATAACAATTCATACTCCTTTCGGTGGCTGGAGTCAGTGGCTTGAGTTATTAAGCATGGGAGAAAGCTCAGTTGTCCTTTTTGCAGTCATCGCCATGTTTGTCATTTCTGACGGCGATGGTGGAAAGCTTATGGACTGGAAAACAGCAAAAGGTATCCCGTGGGACATTTTATTATTAATCGCTAGTGGCTTATGTATTGCTTACGCTTTTCATACTTCAGGACTTAGTCACTTCCTAGCGTTATGGTTGCATTCTTTAACTCATTTAAGTCCACTGGTAATGATTTTTGTCATTTGCCTTGCCATTACATTCTTTACTGAGATTGCCAGTAATACGGCTACTGCAACGCTTTTAATGCCAATAATGGCTTCAGCAGCCATTGCAACTGAGAGTAATCCAGAGTTACTAATGGCACCTGCCGCGATGGCAACAAGTACTGCATTTATGTTACCTGTTGGTACACCACCCAATGCGATTATCTTGGGCTCAGGAAGAGTCAAGATTAGAGATATGGTAAAAAATGGGATTGTATTTAGCCTTCTCGTATCATTCCTTATCGCTCTATTTTGTTTTTTACTGATATAAAAAAGCGCCCAATAATGAGCGCCAGTTCACTTAAAAAAGCAACTTACCTTTCCCAATAGGACTCTTCTAAGCTGTCTTCCCTTTCTGGTAAGGCTCTTGATAAACGAGGACTATGTTGCGCCAATACTTCAAACGCCACTCTGTTGGCGTATTTACAAATCTGGGAGAATGAGGAATAACATAAACCATTGGTATCATGCTTACTAGAACCCGGTACATTTTCTTTGTGATAAACATTCGCAGAAAGATCGTGCAGTAATGCAGCAAGCGCACCATCACCCGCACCATTAGTATTACGAATTTTCTCAGGCCCTCCCATGTATGGTGAGATGTGTGCAAATACTTTGATTGGTTTTTCACAATCTTGTTTACGCTTAGGGCGAGAGAACTCATAACGGTTAAATTCTGGAATAGCACCAGGCAGCAATGTATGGCGAGTTTCACGTTTTTCTGCATCCTCAGTATAACCACCAGTGTATAATCCTACTGGACCGGCTGTAGTCAACACCATATCACACCACTCAAGCGCCGCGTCACTTGCTAATAATGGATCCGCATGTCCAGTTAATGCTTCACCTTCATCTTCATTCATTGCAAGAATGGTGACATTCTCTTTAATGAAATCCTGCCACCATTTTGGATCTTCAGCGATTAAGAACTTTGTGCCCAACGTCAGTATTACTGGCACATCTGCTGCTTTGGCATATTCAATTGCAGCCATTGCAGATTCTGTCATTCTGTCTTCTTTACTGGCTCTCATAAGGTAAGCCGTCAAAACAAGCGCAGAACTGTTTTGGATCATTTCTTTATTAATGTACTCAGGGCTAAGCTTATCCATCACCCCTTTGCTGATGGCAAAGGTTCGCTCACCGCACTCTGAAATCAAAGTAAAGCATCTGCCCATTGAACCTTCTACAGGTTGCAGAAAATTAAGATCAACTTTTGAAGAGGTATCACATAAGTAACGATAAGAATAACTACCCACTTCGATGTTCTTACTCATCACGCCGAACAACACTGAACGGTCATCAGCTAAGATAGAGTAGTTATGAACCGTATTACCGATGGTTCCCCCAGCAAACTCGTCGCAGATCAAATCATGAGCTTTAAGCTCTTGATACAAGCGCTCCGCTTTTTCATCATCAATAAGAGTTGAGTTTCCTTTAGGCAACCCGTAACGTTTAATGAGTTCATCACCAACTTTAGCTTCAATATCAACCAAGGTTTGATCGATACCACAGATATAAGTTCGTACAGTATTAGCTTGATGATTTAGCTGTTTTAACAGTGGATCTCTTGTTGTAACAGGGAAGTAATGTTTGGATTTACGCTGACCGGGAAACTTCATAACGGGTTCTCTTATTCCTGCATCCCTGCAATGTATGTGATAGTTTGCTATCAATTTCGTGAAATTTGGCGGATTTTATCACATGAAAACTCTGTTTTGCTATTGGAGTAGCACTTTTCTAAATAACTGCTATGTTTGATGCTCGTTCATCTTTTCATTCACTACATCACTTTAAGTGTTTTTCTAATTGCACTGCTCTTAAATCTTCCGCAGTCATTTCTCTGTGATAAAATGGGAGGGTGATTCTTTTCCTTGTGGTGATCATGTTCCTGATAGTTTCTTTCCTGATTAACCCCCAGTTGTCATCATTTTCTCCCATTTTTATTTCAATAATATCCAATGCCTTTTCTTCCACAAAATCATTGTAATTAAGGCTGCACTCAACTCCATCCTCCAGCTGTTCATAAGTCGTACATGAAATATTATCAATATGCTGTAACAAAGCCGGTATTTTTTGCATCTCGACCACTTTTGTGTTTAATTCTTCTTCAATCTCAACTAGCCCCGATTCTTGGTATTCAACTTCAGGAAATTCACTCTTAATTTTCAACAATATTTCGTAAGCTACTTGAGGGTGCTCATCTTTATAGCTAATTAAAAGATGAATAAAGTCTCTCAAACTTCGCTCATCATTATTTATCGGATGGCCCTCAGGTGATGTATAACTGATCGGCACGACACGGCAGAGAGTATGTCCAAAAGGACATTGAGTACGGGAATTATTAAATTGGAGTTGCATAAATAGAGCTAGGGTCATTGTAAGCCCTAGATTTAGATCTTCTAGCTCTTCCCCCCCTTGCTCTTCATCTCTTTGCTCATCAGCTTGATGTAAGGCATGAAGGAAAAGGAAAAGTCTGGGGTCAACTGCGGGACTATTTCTTGCAGCTTCTGGTTGCCTTGTAGGTTGAGGCGGCAAAGACTCTCCAGCTCTATTGGTATCACCAACTGTTTGTTGCTGAGGGAATTGCCTGTAAGCAGACAAGCCAGCTCCACTTCTATCAGATTCTGTAATTGCACTACTAGAATCGACCTCAAAAGCTCGGTTATGTTCTAGTTCTGCTAACCTGATAGCTGTTCCGTTTGTGTCATCATTTAACCAATCTGATAAATATTTCTCCATTGAAGATCCAGCTGACTCCACAGGCAACTGTGAACTAATTAATTGTACCTGACTCCTATTGCCTCGTTGGGTAATTTGAAACTCCATCCCTTTACAGTAAAACGCTTGATTGGTTTTCTCTCTGCCTCTAATTCTTAGCGATTGTTGATACGCAGCAATTAGCTCATCTTTTGTGGGGATAATGGGATCGCTGATACTTGAGGGTAATTGATTAATCATCTCGCATAAAGCAACACATTGTTCTGAAGGGTGTTGTTGATGAAACGCTTCAAACACAGCAGCATTAGCCCTCACATTTGGATTGTTAAGAATACAATCGAATTTTTCAAGTAATGAGACATAAGCAGACTCTTGAAATTTATCATACCGGCTTGACTTTGATGGACGTAGCACTCTATCCAATATGCTGGGCTCGGATTCGAAGCCTTCAACAAAAGCTGCTAACCGAAACGAACCTGAGTCAGGTACTGATTTTATAATTAGGTGAGCATCACCCAGCTTAAAATCACTATGCGTATTATAAAGACCGCCATGGACAATATTGTGATAATACAAATTCTCAAGCTGTGCATTATCAAAAGGATGAGTTGACTCTGCTGGTGTTGCCATAAATAAAATAATTTGCAACTGTTTTCAGCATTATATCGTTTTGTAGAAGCCCTCCTAATTAAAGATTATTCATTGCAAGTTTAAAGCCTACCTCTTTTGTCACCAGAAAATCACCACTTTGAGGCATTACGCTTTAAGCCAACAGACAAGCTTCTTGTACCTATCGAAAAAGCTTCTCGTGTTCACCCTCGGCTTCTTGAATACTAATCGTAGCCTCTTGACTATTTAACCAATCGGATAAGACTATTACTAATTTTCCTACATCTACGTCTTCCTGCAGTGGTGAACTTATTAACTGGACTTGCTTATGTTTAACCTGCGGATAAATCCTAAAGTGGATACCCTTACAATAAAAATTTTGATTGGTTATTGCTTCACCTCTAAGCTTTACTGATTTCAAATACGCATCAACAAAATCATTTTTACTGGGACAAACTGAAAGAAAACAACTACTGGGAACAGTCGGATCTAATACACTACAGGGTAATCGATTAATCCATGAAGTCATAGCATAACATTCTAGTTTTGACTTCCTCTGATAAAGTAACTGAAAATGACTTGCATATGACCTTACATTTTCATGATTAATTATCCATTGAAATTGGTCACGTGTTTGCGCAGCTATAGTATTTAACGTCTTTTAGTCAGGCAGTGGTATGCCTAACCTTGTATCTGTAGCCACACTGCTAGCATCCGGTTTAACTCTTGCAACAAATACAGTAAAACGAGAATGATTAGAACCGCTTTCCTTACAAGGCTTGATACAAAATGTTACACCACCAAAACCTATAGAAGCATGTGTTTTATCAATACCTTTTAAAAAAATATTACAATAATACAAATGTTCAATATATGCGTCATCATGCTCTTTTGTGGAGTGTACTTGTACAGCCATAGAGATGACCCAACAAATTAAAAGAATGTTATTAATATTTTAGTAACTAGTTTTGGAACACCTAATTAAAAATGATTCATATCAAATTCAACTTAGATCAAAAAAGCCTGCGAATCTGCAGGCTTTTTAGTAATGTCACTTGGCAATTTATTTAAGTACTGTTGCCAGTTCAACACTTACATCTGAAACCGATTTAGTACCATCAAATTTGTGATATTCAGTTTTAGTTGTTTCAGCCACTTTGGTGTAGTAATCAACCAATGGCTTGGTTTGATCATGGTAAATGGTCAAACGCTTACGAACTGTCGCTTCTTCGTCATCAGGACGAATAACCAGCTCTTCACCCGTTATGTCATCTTTACCTTCTTGCTTCGGCGGATTGTAAACCACATGGTAAACACGACCTGAACCTGGGTGAACACGTCGTCCGCCCATACGCTTAACGATTTCTTCGTCAGGCACATCGATTTCGATAACGTAATCAACATCAATGCCATTTTCAGTCATAGCATCTGCTTGTGGAATTGTACGAGGGAAACCATCAAGCAAAAAACCCTTTGCACAGTCATCTTGAGCAATACGTTCTTTTACTAAACCAATGATTAAATCATCAGAAACCAGCTGACCAGCATCCATCACTTTTTTAGCTTCTAAGCCAAGTTCCGTTCCTGCTTTTATCGCAGCACGTAGCATGTCTCCAGTCGAAATCTGTGGAATACCATACTTTTCCATGATGAACTGAGCCTGCGTTCCCTTACCGGCACCTGGAGCGCCTAATAAAATAATGCGCATTGCAAGAATCCTCTTTCGCATTTATACCTGAAATGCAGGTATTTATTCAAAAATGAAGCCGCGATCTTCGCACATCTTTCATCATATGAGAAGAGCCTCGATTTATTCGTTATGGTTTAACCGCTCCGTTTTAGTACATAAGAGTATACAAATGCGAACAATAAGGAGTTACATTAATTCAAGGTTAAAAGAGTGAGCGAATATCAACCAGCATCGCTACCTTATCCTCTATTCCAACTAATGTTTTGGAGTAAACTTACCCATAGCTAGATGTGCAGGGTTCCTTTTCATGAAAAAGAATTAACTAATTCCAACCAATTAATTGTGTTAGTTTTTTTGTAATTATCTTTCTAACAAGGCGTAACTTTTATGTCTCTTGGCTCCAGATTTACCACTTCTGATACTTCACCATTTGCAGCCACCCCGCTAACAACTAATCTAATCTCTAGAGTTGCCGAACTCAATGAAACCTCAGAAGCACTAACTATTGGAGATACTGATTTTACTGTAAAGCAAGGTAAGTCAGGAAAATTTAAGGTCTATATGCAAGGGTTGCATCATAACGACATTCAAACAAAATCTGAAACGCCTTCTGCTTCACAACGGTTAAAGTTGAGATGGATTAGACATAGTCCAACTTATGCTTCTAACACCGTCTTAACTCGCCATAATAAAGACCCGCTGATTGCAGCAAGAGTAAAATTAAAAGAACTTGAAAATAAATTAAATTCAAATCATCAGGCCCTGATTAATAGCTGTCGACATGGTCAATTACACAGCGTTCAACGTCTAATAACACAAGGTGTCAACTTAAACATTACCGATCAATATGGTGGTTCTCCTCTATATTATGCATTACAGCAAGGACATATTGAACTCGCTAATACTTTGATGGAACATGGAGCACGCTTAACAGCAGATGAACAAAAGCAGGGAGTAGAACAAGCATTTTTTGACGCTATTGAGGCTAACCGCTTAAGTTCGATACAAGCTTTTGTACGAGCAGGTGCAAATGTTAATGCCAAGAACAATCTAGGGAATACTCCACTTGGATATGCGGTATGTTGTCAACGCCCCCAAATTGTTCGACTATTGCTCGCTAACGGAGCTGAGGTCAATGCACGAAACAATCAAACAACTACGCCGTTAAAATACGCGGTAAATAAAGGAGACCTAAAAATTGTTCGCTTATTACTAAGATCGGGAGCCAATCCGAACATACGAAACCAAAACGGAGTTTCACCACTGGCTAGCGCATCAAGACATGGTCACTTTGAAATAATGCAACTACTATTAAAAGCTAAAGCAGACCCTAACACCCAAGATGCGAGCGGTAAATCCCCTCTATACTACGCGATACAGAGCAACAACATTCCAGCTCTCGAATTATTAACTTCCAATGGTGCTTTCTGCAGTTCACATCGAGAACAACAAGCTATTGCCCCACACTTTATTAAAGCGATAAAGAACTATAAAAGCGACTTAGTTGAAATGTGTATAAAAGTGGGCGTTGATGTAAATGGAGTTAGAAATCAAGAAGAAACACCGCTGATAATTGCTGCAGGCTTGGGTTCTTCAGATGTGGTAAAGCAATTATTAGATGCGGGGGCAGTTGTTGATAAACAAGACAAACGAGGATTCACAGCGTTACAAATTGCGGCTAAAAATGGACAACTCGATATTGTAAAGCAATTACTTCTTGCCAAAGCAAACACTGATATTCAAACAAAAGATGGCTGGTCAGCTTTACACTATGCAGCACAAAACGGGCATTATCCTATCGTCATGAAACTCGTTCACTCCGGTGCTGAAGTTGACATCAGGAGTAAGGATGGCAAAACACTATTATTCATTGCTGCCAGCAATGGCCACATTGATATGGTCTCTCTCTTACTACATAATGCTGCTGCAGCAAATCAGAGTGATTGCCATGGCGTAACTCCATTAATGGCCGCTGCACAAAATGGTTGTTTAGCCACTTTTAATAGGTTATTAGGTGTAATAACCGTTAACCCTAATGATAGGGATAAAAACGGTTGGACTATTTTACATCATGCGGCATGTCATGGGCATTTTGATATTGTTACAGAGGCACTTAAAATAGTCAGCACCAAAAATCTAAAAGATACTCATGGGCTTACTCCTTTAGACCTTGCTAAAGCTAATGGGCATACAGAGATTGTGACATTATTAGCGGAAAAACTAAAAGACTGAAAGCAATGGGAAAAGGCATCAGCCAATTCCCTTTGATTTACAAGAATATTAATATAAAAGCGTATACAGTTGACGACGATATTGATTTGCCAGCGTGTTACCTTGGCCTATCGCAGTTAGGATTTCCATAAACACATGCTTAACATCACCATTTTGAGCCGACATGTCTTTTTTGAGCACAGTAAAGAGTAAATCCAGTGCTTCTTCATTACGATTCACTTGATGTAATGCTTTGGCTAAATTTGTTAGTACAACTAAATCTGTAGGAGTTGCTTCAAACGCTTGCTGAAGCTCTCTGATCTCTGGTGTATCTGCCGCATCTTTGGCTAAATCCAATTTCGCCATTAAGCTTTGATAGTAGCTGTCTTGATTGGCCAATCCGATACTTTCGAGCAAAGTTTCAGCTTGAGCCACTTCTCCCACAAGTAATGAGACATCAGCAAAAGCCAAAGCGACTTCCGCAACCTGTGAGTCTTGATAAGCGGCTTTTAATAATTCTAATGCTTGGCTCAATTCTTCTGCATTTCGCTCTTCTTTAGCCAAGATCTGCTTCGCTTGAGCTAGATTCAGTTGCCATTGAGCGGGTAAATGTTTTTCGAGTACCTCAAGGATTTCCAGACGAGCCTTAACACCCGCAAATCCATCAATCGGCTGACCTTTACTTAACAACAAGGTTGTCGGCAATGATTGAATTTGGAAGTACTGAGCTATCTCGATTTGAGTATCGCAATCTACGGTTGCCAAGATAAAACGGCTACTGTTTTCAACTGCAATATTTTGCATTTCCTGCTGAAATGCCAATGTTTCTTGTTGCTGCTGTGAGGTAAAGACCATCACAACTAAATGCTCTTTTGAGGCATCGACAACTTGTTGAATGTTTTCTTTAGTCAAGGCAATGATATTTGACATAGGACTTCCATATATACTCGTGATACCTGAAGATGCAGGATTTCAGCGAGAATTAATTGCCATTTAGGCAAGGCACTTATCCGTAGGAATAGTTATTCTATTTCAAGGTTAAGTAACGCAGCGTAAATGGCAATTAAACTCGCACTTCGTGGGCTTTTCAGCGTTGATTCTTCGTTGTTGTGAAAGCTTAAATTAGCCCGCTAGTTCTGCACTTTCACGCCTCGAATAATGCAACGCTGAACAAGCCCTGAAAGTTGCATCTTCAAGTATCACGAGTATAAACACTGCGAAAATTTTTAGACTGTAAAAATTAAGGCGGGAAGAACCCGCCTTAATTAATCGCAAACTATTTTAAGCTCGCCACCAACATTTGGTTCATTAATTTAATGAAATTAGACGGATCTGCTAGGCTGCCTTTTTCAGAAAGCTGAGCTTGTTGCAGTAACAAGTTAGCCCAATCAGCAAACGCTTCTTCGTCTTGTTCTTGATCTAAACGCTCCATTAATGGGTGTTGTGGGTTGATTTCAAACAACGGCTTAACTTCTGGTACTGCTTGACCAGCCGCTTCCATTAGTTTGATCATTTGAGATGACATTTCACCTTCACCAGTCACCACACAAGCAGGAGTGTCAGTTAGACGAGTTGTCACTTTCACATCACTTACTTTATCAGCAAGTACGTTTTTTACACGCTTAACTAGAGCTTCAGAGTCAGCCGCAAGCTTTTCAGCTGCTTCTTTTTCTTCTTTATCTTCTAAATCACCAAGCTCTAAGTCGCCTTGAGTTACAGAATGTAGCTTCTTCTCTTTAAATTCGTTTAAGTGATTTACTAGCCATTCATCGATGCGATCGTGCATTAAGATGACTTCAATACCCTTCTTACGAAGTAGTTCAAGGTGCGGACTGTGAGCCGCAGCCTCATAGCTATCAGCAACGATATAGTAAATCTTCTCTTGACCTTCTTTCATGCGCTCGATGTACTGCTCAAGCGATGTAGTAGGAGCAGATGAATCTTCGTTGGTAGAAGAGAAACGTAATAAACCTGCGATACGCTCTTTGTTAGCAAAGTCTTCAGCTGGACCTTCTTTCAACACTTGACCAAATTCAGCATAGAATTTCTGGTACTTCTCAGCATCATTTTTCGCCAGCTTTTCTAGCATACTCAATACACGCTTAGTGATACCACTGCGCATAGATTGAGTCACTTTGTTATCTTGTAAGATCTCACGAGATACGTTCAAAGGTAGATCGTTTGAGTCAATCAAACCTTTAACAAAACGTAGGTATGATGGCATGAATGACTCTGCATCATCCATAATAAACACACGTTGTACGAACAGTTTTAAACCTTGCTTAGCATCGCGGTTCCACAAATCCCAAGGTGCTTTTGATGGAATGTAAAGCAAGCTCGTGTATTCATGCTTACCTTCTACTCGATTGTGCGCCCACAATAGTGGATCGGTATAATCGTGTGAAACGTGCTTGTAGAATTCATTGTATTCATCATCAGAAATGTCTGATTTATTACGTGTCCAAAGCGCTGTGGCTTTGTTCATGCCTTTCCATTCACCTTCAGTCGCTTCGATTTTTTCACCGTCAGGACCTTCAGACTCAGGCTTGCCCTCTTCCCACATTTCAACAGGAATTGAGATATGATCTGAATATTTGGTGATAATCGACTTTAAACGCCAGTCATCCGCAAATTCTTTTTCTTCGTCACGTAAGAATAGAGTGATTTTAGTACCGCGACCTTTTTTAGTGATGTCTTCTACAGAAAACTCACCTTCACCTTCAGATTCCCATTTAACGCCTTCTTCAGCAGCGTGACCCGCAGCACGAGTTTCAACCGCTACTTTTTTAGCAACGATAAAGGCAGAGTAGAAACCAACACCGAATTGACCAATCAGTTGTGAATCTTTAGCGGCGTCACCAGATAAGTTAGAAAAGAATTCAGCTGTACCAGACTTGGCAATGGTACCTAAGTGCTCAATCACGCCGTCACGAGTCATACCGATACCATTATCTTCAATGGTAACTGTACCCGCTTCTTTATTCGCACTTACACGAACTCTTAATTCACCATCACCTTCGTATAAGGCATCGTTGGTTAAGGCGTTGTATCGAAGCTTGTCTGCTGCATCCGCAGCATTTGAAACTAATTCACGTAAGAAAATCTCTTTGTTTGAATACAAAGAATGGATCATCAATTGGAGTAACTGCTTAACTTCGGTTTGAAAACCATGAGTTTCTTGTTGTGCCATGAATAAAACCTTTATTAACTATTAATGGCGACTAAATGTCGCGTAAAACACTTCAATAATAAATAAATGGGGCATGGATTTGGGTTTTCAAGGGGAAAGTTAAAAAACCACAGATATTTCTTAAAATATGAATTCATACCTCACTGAAACAGCAATGAAATTTTCAGCAATACATAGATATATCAATACATTAAAAAAAAGTAACTTGATAAAAGTTTACTATGGTTGAGAATAATAACTAGGAGCTGGTTTCAGTGAGGTTTTAGTAATGAGCGTGAGTGGCAGTAAAAATTATGTTCCTCTTTTAACTTTTCAAAAAGAACTCGCAACTCAAGATAAACCATGGAAACAACAAACATGGGTTGGTTCAGTCAATAGTGCTTGCTCATCAACCTTCACAGTTCTCTATGCTGTTGAGTTCTATGGCAGTACAAATAGTCAATTTCAAGCCTTTGCTGTACAGCCACCACACAATCTCAAATACACTCTAAAGGATGATAAATACTCGTTATTGGATTACAAATTAACCTGCTTCAAGTTATCTAGCTGCGGCGAAGAAGTTATTAGTGTTCAAGATGCAAAGCAAGTCATAGAAAAGTTCATGCTCAAAAACTCGAGATTACTCTCTACAAGCTTTTCATCTAGCCAATAGAAAACAATATTGCTATTACCATCTCCTATATAGATACATTCCTTATAATTGCTTTCTTCCCGTAAATGACAAAGCCAAAGTAGTGCTATCCACATACTCAAGCTCTCCACCAACGGGAACACCGTGAGCAATTCGAGTCACTTTCACTTCATACCTTGCAGCTATGTCACCAATAAAGTGAGCGGTAGCATCACCTTCCACCGTTGGATTTGTTGCCAAAATCAGTTCGTTAACATCACCTGAAGCTAAATGTTGCTCTAGTAAATGCAGCCCTAATTCATCAGGCCCTACACCATCAAGTGGCGATAAATGCCCAAGTAACACAAAATAACGGCCTGAGAAATGCCCGCCTGACTCTACCGCTAATACATCTGCCGGTGTCTCTACCACACAAATGGTTTCTGAGTTACCACGCTTACTGCTGGCACAAATTGAACACTTTTCTTCTTCAGTAAAGGTACGACAGGACTGACAATGACCCACTTCTCGCATCGCTTTTGCCAATGTATCAGCTAAATGAGCACCTGATGAACGTTCGCGTTCTAATAATTGAAATGCCATACGTTGTGCGGATTTAGGGCCAACTCCGGGTAAGCAACGTAAAGACTGGATTAATTCATCAACAAGGGGGCTAAATTTCATTATTATTCCTAAGTGCTAAAGCCAACATCTATCGCTAGAAATCATTTTAACATTAAATTTTGATCACCATGATTCATTTTCAGCTCATCTTTCCTTAGCATAACTTTAACGGTCTTAAATTTGAGCATAACAAATGGCAAGTGTAACTGTAGATTCTGAAAGTTGCATAACCAATGTCACTCCCTTAAAAGTTGACAGACGCACTTTTGGCAGATGTTGTTTGCTTAAAAAAGAATTTGAGATAACGACTTCAGAACAACAAGGGCTAATATCAGTTAGAAGAATCAGGAAATTTGTGAGGGATGAAACCATTACTCCCTTAACTTTTTCAGGCACTCAATCACTCTGTAAACGGTACTTTGTCTCTTATTTAACTAAAAACTGCACACAACAAGAACAGTTAAAAACAATACTTAATGTCCCGGTTCTAGAGAGAGAAGGAGTATTAGAAGATCTTCCATCAGAGTTTAAGGAAAGCCTGATACCTGAACTTGCGAAAGAAATGTTAAGACAAGAACTAATAACCGATTTTAAAGTCCTAATTCCACGTTTAAGCCAAAAACAACTGGTTGACTGTTGGCCTCAAGCTAGCAATCAGCAATTACAAAATATATTGCTTGATACTTTAGTGCAGGTTATTGATGAGCAAGAGCAAATAACTACAGGAGATGGGGGGAGAACACTCTACTACGAACTTGGAAAAGAGCCATTGTCAGAAATTTGCTCTGTGGGCTTAAAGCGTCAATTAGCGATTAAGTTATTCAACAATAAACAATTGGGTTATGCTCGAATGCTTTTTAATAACGTTGATAAAGAAATGTGTAAAGCAGGTTTGCCTGCAAAAGTATTATTTAGATTAGTGAGCGTAAATGAACCTTCAGAACTTTACTGTTTTTTCAATTCTATTGATTATGAAAGTAAGTCTTCGATGGTGAATGAACTCCTTCCTAACAAGCGTCATTTATTAATAAAAGACATTTGTAACAATCAACCTCTCGAAGAATACAAAACCCTTCTCATTTTATTAATTCAGAACTGTACAATTGAAAATTTAAAAGGTTTAGTCCCTAACTTAACAGCCATAGGGATCTCAGCAATTTTATCAGTAATAGACTGCCCCAATAAACGAGCACAAATCATCCTTAGTCTTGATCATAGGCTAACAGAATTCTGTAGCTTAGCATCATCTGCTGAATATATCACTGAATTTAAAGAGCAGTTAAACAGCCAGCCAAATTTAAGTCAACAATGGCAACAACTTACTAAAAAATATCTTGATTGGTGTACTTCATAGTTCAACTGAGTCATGTTCATTGCTTACTGTTGATGAGCATCTAAATATTCTTGCGCCTGCTTTTTTCCCATATATTTACCTAAGGTTCGAACAGGCACACTCGTCAAATCAACCACAATCAAACCATCTAAAGCAAAATTAAATGCAGGGTCAACATTAAAGCAAACCAACTTACCGTTCATTCCTAAGTACTGCCTCAACAACACGGGTAACCCTAAACCTTGTTCAAGGCGACTCAATACTTTTGACAAAAGTGGCAATTTAGAAATTGAACTCAACATATCTGAACGCCAAAACTCTTGACCACTCGTTTCAAGCGGCGTTGTTGGTTTCACCAACTTAGCTTTTTCATCATCATAATAACTAACTGACATGACAGAAGCGATAAGTTGCCTTGCAACAGGACTATAGTCGTTACTAATGCTGACAGGGCCAAACAAATGCGTGTATTTGGGGTTTTGTTCCACAAAACTCGCAATCCCTTTCCACAATAAGAGTAACGAATGCATGTTGCGCTGATACTGTTTTGCCACCACTGAGCGCCCTAATTCAATTGATTGACCTAAACTTTCGATAAACGCTTCACCGTATTGGAATAAACTCGCAGAATAAAGAGCGTCGATTCCTCCTTGAGCAATAAGCTGATCAACCAAACCTAGTCGATAACAGCCAACTAAGTCTCGATTGCCTTTATGCCAAACAAAAAGCTGATGATAATTCTGATCAAATCGGTCTATATCACAACTTAAACCACTCCCTTCACCAACTTCCCTAAAGCTTTCTTCACGAATACGGCCAATTTCATGCATCATATTTGGGATCTCAAGTGAAGGTGCACAATAGACTTCGAATTCCCCTTGAGATAACAGCTTATAGTGTTCAATTGTTAACAGCTCGCTTTCTAACTTATCAACTGATACCGGAACAATAATCTGCTCTGCATCATTACCTTGTGGTATTGACTGTTGCTTATTGGCCACGCTTCCCATCAAATAAGTGTTTAAACGAAAGTATTGAGTCATATCTTCTTCTTTATCAAAATCTTTGATTTCGCTATAAACAATTGGGTTACCAATTGAAACAGAAATAGTCTCACCAGACTTATTAAGGAGTTCTCGTCCAAGCAGTGCTGTTCTAAGCAACGGGTGAATCCTCCCTAATTGATAAAACAGTTTGCTATTCAACCCATTGATAAAAATAGGGACAGTTGTTGCTTCTGCGTGTTTAACAAATTTAGCGACAGACTTGCTCCATTCTCTATCTGTAATTTTATTTTCACTAGCTTGCCACGAAGACACCTCCCCTGCAGGAAAGATAATCAACACTCCACCATCTTTTAAATGTTGGTTTGCCTCTTTTATGGCTCTACGATTGGTTTGCCTTGCTTGCTCACCACTAAAAACATTTACACCAATGAATAATTCATCCAGCTCTGGAATACGCTTTAGCAATTCGTTAGCGAGCACTTTGACATCTTTTCGTACTTTAGAAATTAATGAAGCGAGAATTATCCCTTCTATACCTCCAAACGGATGATTAGCAACTATTAAAACCGAACCTTCATTGGGAATATTATCAAGCGAGCCATGCTCGACTTTATATTGAGTACCAATTCTTGCTAATGCTTCATGCATAAACTCAAAGCTGTCTTTCTTCAGAGCAACTTGTTTATACAATAACTCCAGTGTTGAAAGGCCTGTCGCCCACTCAACAACCGATTCAGCGATCCCAAAGGGCGTTCTTCTTGGAAGCCTAAACGGGCTATCGATCATATTAAGTTCCTTTTATTATTTTTAGTGCCTTAACTAAGTTAAAAAACAAAGAATAAAGATGATTTAGGTACTTTAAAATCAGATGGTTGGGTTAGATAAGGTAAATAACCTCAGCTCTGCATAAGCCAACCTCTACAGTACAGCTACTTATGCGTATTTCTGTGTTAGAACAGCCCGTAATAGACCAGCTATTACGAACTGCTCTGCCTTGAACTACACAAAATTAGCAGCACTGTAGATAAAAGTTTAAGGTTTTTATAGTAAATCAAAATGTTATTGATTTCGTTATACAGAGCTGAGGTTAAATAGAATACCTAGCGATTGTAGACCACAGAGACACAAAACTATCTTCGATTAGCTATGTGTCTGTGTCCTAATACCAATTACTGTAATTGGTATAATATATAGAATTTTAATGCTATGACTGCAAAAGGTTGTTGGTGAAAGAGCCTTCAGTTTTAACATCCCGAACAAACAGAAACACGCTACAACACCATACAATACATGCCATACCAAATAGTAATCCGCCGTCATTGCCAATCACTTCTCCCATACTATTAAACTCTGGCATCACCACGCCTAACGGTGTAAATAAATGGAAGAAAATGGCTCCAGTCATAATACCAGCGCCCATCGCCGCCCCCAAGCCATGCAAGCGAGTGAAAAGCAAAATAGAAGCAACCAATTCAGCAAAACCAATTAAATATCCGCCATAAACGCCGAACCAATCAAAGCCCGACCACTTAGCTAAAGTTCCGAAAATATGTTCAGTTTCGTAAGAACCTGTAAATTTAAAAAACAAAGATTGAATAAACACAAATGCGATAAACGCAGATGGTATATGTTTTAGTGGAGTAAACTTCATGTTAAATATCCTTATTTCTTAATGAGTTTCGGCCAATTTTTGTCGGCAGTGGCAATGTGACCCGCACGATCTTTATCCCACTTTCGCTTTATGTCAGCGTCATAATTAAGATAAAGTTTGCCATTAACAATAGCCCACTGCTTAGGATCTCCTGAAGCGAAGTCATTATGAACTGCAACTGCCCATGCACAATAACCACCATATTGCGGCGCATAGGCCTCAGGACTTGCTTTAAACTTATCGAGATTAGCTTTAGAAGAAAAGTACCAATCAGCACCTTTGTACTCTGTCTGCCACTTACTGCTTCCTTTCACAGGCTTCCCTTCTGTAAAGTAAGCAACCGTGTCATAACCGCTCACGGCTTTATTACTAAATACTCCGGTATAAATCTCATCAGCTGCAAAGGAAGGAATGCTGAACAGTATGATGAGCAAGGCAAATATCTTTTTCATTTGAAAACTCCTGGTTCTACAATGTCACTTTTACAACAACTTAGGCTAGTACGAAGATCTACATTGCGATGATTATCGATCGATTGATAAGTCATCTCTTGCTTTGTAGAAGATGCAATAACCTGAGTAAAACTCACTGTACTCGCATCATTTCTGTCCATCAATGGAGAAAGATGCGGATAATGTTCGTCATGGGCTTTATGAAACAATCTTCCAACTTCATGTTTTGGCTTGGTTGATAACAATTGTTTAAACAGCTTCGACCTATAAGTGCACGCCATCTCAAAATGCATAGCTGCAGAGACAACCGGTGCACAAGCAAAAGAACGAATTAACTGTTCTCCATCCCAAGTCCAACGAACTACTTCATCACCAATATAGTCGGTGTCAAAAGAAACTAGGGTAAAAGGGGCAAACAAGCTTAAATCCATTTTTTTTATACGGTTATCAACTGATCTACTGGAATAACTGCTTGCTAACCGCTTGATAATAAGACCTCGGCTAGTTAATTCACCAATAGGAGTCTTGCCTTGATAATAGTTGAGCAAACAAACGGTAACACCATGTTCATTCGTAGAAATCCAACTTCCACCGCCAACTGGATCAAATGGCATTAAACATTGAACACCATCAATATCTATGCGTTGTGGTTCGAGTGCTGGCAACCGGGAACGCTGCTCGTCTCGATTAAAATAGACTTCGTAGTGATTATCTTCATGATAAAACCAAGATAATGTGCACATACCTATTGAGCCCTCTGATAAGTTGCCGTTGTTGGTGCGACACCAAAATAACTATCAGAATCAACACCACGTAATGACGCAGCGACTTTAGCCATAGCAAAATGGTGAGTAGCATGAAGCGTGGCAAACGTTAGCTCTCGCGCAAGACTAGAAATGACTTCCTCAACATGAGTTTGAGACAACAATACTTCGGTTTGAACGCTGACGGATTGACTCAATTCATCAGAAGTTAATTGGAGTGCCCACTCAATAAGATCACTGATTTCCTGTTTAACAACCTCTAAACTGCGTTCGACTATATGACCGCGACGACGAACGTTATAATCAATTTTCAAAGGGTTGAGCTTAATAGCATGAAACAAATCCAACCAATGACGAAAATGCTCTCCAATAGAGCTACTAAAATGAGGTTGAGGGATAAAGACATAGTCTTCCTGAGTGAGTGTATCTAAAAATTCACGCCCTTGATTCAGCGTTTCAATACACCCTATAACGGATTGAGAAGGGCTTGTCTGATCATTTGAAGCTAAGCGTATCCGTACGTCTTTCATTATTTTCGTCCTAAATAAAGCAATCAGTCAGTCATTGGATAGAGATGCGTTAACAGCTTTTCTTCCCTCCAAGCTTGCAGTAATGTTGTAAGGTTCGGTGTTTTATGACCTTGCTTTTTATATTTCGAACCAATCTGATAAAGTAATCGGTATTGCTTCAAAAGCGTCCTAAAAATATCACTCAAAGCAGTGTCACTATCCCAAATATGCGCAGCTTCACTGCTTGCACCATTGATTTCCAAAATATCAAAGCACTCACCATTCATTAGAGCTCGAATGTCTTGGAACTTAATATCAAGACGACCAAAATTAAAGCCTTCAAAATCTGCCAAAACATCATTTAACTTTTGCTCTAATGCTTGAGTGATAAACTGGTTACCATCACGAAAGATTGCACCAAAGGTATGGCTACCGGCAAATGCCAGCTGAAACTCTTCCCCTTCAGGAACAATAAAATCGAGTTGTTCTTTATGTCTTGGTAAATATAGATGCTTCAATTTACCGGCTCTCGGGCACTTTCCAATCAACTCTCTCAATGTAGATTTACCATCTCCTACCACTCGCGGAGAATACTTCAACGTCATAGAGATGATTTTTCCTTGTGATTCTCCAGGCTGCTTTACATAGAAAACTCCTGCTTCAGCACTATAATGAGACTTTTCCTGCAATAAAAAGCGACCAGATACGGGAAAGCTCTCAATATAGCTCCGTAATTGAGCATCTGAGTGAATCAACTTTACTCCCACCCCGCGACACCCAACATCAGGTTTCGCAACTAAGGGATAAGTCAACTCAACCCTTTCTAGTTGATCTGTAGCTTCACTTAATAACTCTTCAATATGGTGTTGAGTTTTAGTCAAAGTAATAAAAGGAAGAACCCACTCTTTGGTCTGTTTACCTGCTGAATTAAAAATATCATGCTTGGATTCACCCACCATACCGCTTAACTTAATGGCTGGATTGGCAATTAATGGCAATGCCCAATCACGATGAATTACGCTTAAAACAGCACTTTGTAATATAACAGGAGTGTAAAAAAACCATGTTGGAAAGAATTCAAACGGAGAGAGAGCCCGCCTAGGCTGATGAAGAACAGGCATTCCCGCGTTCACCATTCCCTGTGGAATCATTTCTACGTTAGCGAGTCGTGTCATCCGCGTACCTTAAATAGTGCTTTAGTAACTAATTTATTGAGCAACAGTATCAAGCATAGACCTATAGGAATAAGCAACCAACTGGTTTGGTTATCTTGAAACAACTGCGCATTGCCAAGCTGAAAGAAGGAGCCGAAAACAAGTATAGTCCATAGAGCAGTAGCCGTTAATACTACGATAAAAAACTTGATCTTGGGCACATCGAGAAATCCACTCAAAGTAAATCCTGCAGCTCTTAAACCCGGAATAAAACGGATAAAAAATAAGGTTAAGAATGCTTGTTTATGTAATTTACGACGCATACTTCGTGCATGATGGTATCGAAATAATCGATAACGAAGGAAACGAACTTTTTTTGCTGTTTTTCCAATGAAGTAAAGCCCAAAATCACCAGTACTAATACCAACAAAAATGGCCAAGAGCGCGGCATAAGTGGGCATAACCTGCTCAACAGCTAACGTCGCAGCAGTTACAATGGCCAAGTCTTCTAATAAGTAAGAGAATAAAACAATACCGAGAAATAAGGTTGTTAGTGACAGATTGTCTTGAAACAACCAAGCCTCAATTGTTGTCGCTAGATCTACTATAACTCCCTCCTAATTACCCTTACCCCAAAAAGACACGTAAATAACCTGTTCCCTATATAAGCAAACCTCTTCAGCAAAGCTACTTATGCGTATTTAAGCGTTAAAACAGCCCGAAATAGGCCGGCTAGTACGAACTGTTCTGCCTTGCACTACACAAAATTAGCCGCACTGTGAATTGAACTTAAATTTTTTCTATAAAAACAAGTTGTACTGAATTCTTTATACAGAGCTCAGGTTAAATAGCTACATTGATAAAGATAGAATAATCCTGAAGAATTTCATCAACAGAATAATAAAACACTGATTGTTTATTAAAACGGGAGCTTAGAACGTATATAAAACCACTCAAAAACTTTAGAGAGTATACTTTCAAGCTTTATAATATCGCATCATCTCTTCCCCCTAAGGTCACAGTTTGATCACTAAACTGTAACCATGAAATGAGGGTTGAGTAATTCTTCACGGTGATAATTCAATGCTTCACCATTGAGCTGTTTCACTTTTGCTCCTGCGCTTTCTGCTATGCAGTGACCAGCAGCGGTATCCCATATCATTGTCTGACCCAAGCGTGGGTAATATTGTGCATGCCCTTCTGCAACCAAACAAAACTTAAGTGAAGATCCAACTTCAACCATATTATGTTCTCCCAGTGTAGCCAAAAAATTTGCCATATTCGGGCTAGGGTGCGAGCGACTTCCCACAACCGTAGGCACGGTAGCCTGCCTGACTTTGATCTCTTCTCGCTCTTTCTTTGTCTGTAACCAAGCTTTTTTACTATCACCTAGCCAAGCTTTGTCTAGGGCCGGAGCATGAACAACCGCTAAACTTGGCCTACCATTTTCGATTAAGGCAATGTTAACCGTGAACTCACCATTCTTGCTAAGATATTCTTTGGTTCCATCCAAGGGGTCAACCAACCAATAGGAATCCCAATGCTGCCTTTCAGCCCACGGGACTTGAGCTGATTCTTCTGTAAGAATCGGGATATTTGGTGTTAAGGCAGACAAACGCTCAACAATAATCTTATTTGCAGCTAGGTCTGCCTCTGTGATCGGACTACTATCAGCCTTCTTTTCAACCAAAATATTGCTGTGGTAGCGTTCCATAATAGCTGTGCCTGCATCAATCGCAATATCATAAATTGATTCAAGTAACTTACTCACACAAAACTCCTTTATATACTCGTGATACCTGAAGATGCATCTTCAAGTATCACGAGTGTAAATGAATAATCTGACGTTCATTCAATGACAGTAAACACCGTTCAACCAACTCAAACACTGAAACACCTCCAGCTTGCAGATGGATTTCCGGCTGCTCGGGAACTTGATACTGTGAATCAATACCTGTGAATTGCTTAATTTCACCCGCTCGTGCTTTCTTATATAGCCCCTTGGGATCTCGTTTTTCACATTCAGCTAAAGGCGTATCAACGAAAACTTCCAGAAACTCCCCTTCAGGTAATAAATCTCTGACTAACTGTCGTTCGTAGCGATAAGGAGAAATAAAAGCACTAAGCACAATCAAACCGGCATCAGTCATCAGTTTAGCGACTTCCCCCACGCGACGAATATTCTCGCGGCGATCTTCCTTTGAAAAACCTAGATCCTGACACAGTCCATGCCTAACATTATCACCATCAAGTAAATAAGTATGATAACCCATTTCCGCCAATCTGGATTCTAATGCCCCTGCTACGGTTGATTTTCCAGCTCCACTCAAGCCCGTGAACCACATTACGCAAGGTTTTTGTTTTTTCTGACTGGCTCGAAAATTCTTATCTATATGGTGACTGTGCCATATAATATTTTCGTTATTTTGATGCTCTATATTCGGTGGCATAAGTAATTAATATCTCCAAATCTAAATGTGCGTTATTGCGTTATATAGAAGGAAAGAAAGGAAACAGATATGGGATTAGCAAGAGCACCACAGCCGAATACACCACTGACATCGGTAATCCCACACGGACGTAATCCCTAAGTTTGTAGTTCGCAACACTGTAAACCAGCAAATTAGTCTGATAGCCATACGGCGATAAAAAGCTCGCACTCACACCAAATAACAGTGCCATAATAAAGGGCATAGGATCGGCACCATAACTCAGCGCCAAACTATAAGTAATAGGAAACGATAACGCTGCTGCAGCATTGTTTGTGACCAACTCAGTCAACACCAAAGTCAATAAATAAGTTGCTACCAAGGCACCGTATATTCCCCAACCATCAAACGATGCCATTAGCATATTGCCCATTTGCTCAGACAATCCACTCGATATCATCAATTGAGCAAGCGACAAAGCCGAACCTACGATCACCACAATATCTAGAGGAAACCGACGTCGAATTTCTGTAAATGAAATAATACCCGTTGTCACTAAAACCAAGAGGTAAACGGCAAGCCCATTAATGATAGGTAAAATGTCGAGCAAAGCACCTGCAATAACAGCCGTAAATCCAGCCAATACAGCAAAGCTTTTTCTGCTATCGAGCCGGGCGCTTGAGTCTAGACCATTCATCAACACAAATTCACGATTTAGCCGCTGCTTTTTATCGTTAAATGTCTTACCCGGTACTACAACTAAAGTGTCACCCGCATGAAGTTCTATATTGCCAAGGCCACCAGCCAAACGCTCATGTCCACGGCGGATTGCAACCACCACGGCATCAAATCTCTCTCTAAATTGGACACTTTTTAATGTCTTACCACGTATATCCGCAGAGTGGCTTACGACCAATTCCAACATTGATTGACCATTTAAATGATGTTGCCCAAATAAGCGAAGTCCTTTAATTTCTTGTAAGCTGGCCACACTTTCCACATCCCCGCAAAACAACAAGGTATCTCCTGCAATTAATCGCGTATCCGGACATACGGGTGCCAACGTCTTACTATCTCGGATAACTTCGGCTAAGAAAAGACGGCGCAATGCACGTAAGCCGTTCTCTGCGACCGTCTTTCCTGCCAGAGGAGAACCGCCTTCAATTCGCGCCTCAAGAAAATAAGGCAAAACATCCTGACCATTACCGTCATAGACTGGCAACAGGTAACTAAGCGGGATCAGGATCATCAGTCCTATCATCAATACAGCCAAACCAATCACTGTCGGAGCAAAAAAATCCAGACTGGGCAAACCTGCATCTTCGACAAAACTGTTGATGATAAGGTTGGTTGACGTACCAATCAAAGTCAGGGTTCCACCTAAAATGGCCGTATAAGAAAGTGGAATCAATAGCCGTGACGGCGCATGGCGTTGGTTTCGCTTAATTGCACTAATTAATGACACCACCACGGCAGTATTATTAGTAAAGGAGGATAAAAGAGCGGTCGACAGCCCAAGCTTGGCTATTACGATTGATTGTCCGCCTTGTGAAATCTGACGTCCAACCCAACTTATCAAGCGGGTTTTCTCTAATGCAACGGAAACAAGGATCAGCAATACCAAAGTTAACAATGATGAATTGGTAAAGTTCCCAGCAAGCGTTGGCAATTCAATCATCCCAGCCTGAAAGCCGACAAACGCAGCACCAGCAAACAGGTAGGCCGGCTTGATCCGTGTAGTCAACAAACAGGTTATAATCACTATTAACATGACAAGAACTGTGCCTTGTTCCCAGTTCATTCGCTTATCCCAATAACTTGCTGAGGTCTTTTGAATCCCAGTGTGGGAAGTGCTTACGGATAAGAGTATTGAGCTCAATTTCAAATCCACTGTAGTGGTTGGTATGTTTCTGATCCCTCAATGCCTCGCGTACCATCCCAGCCCCAACCGTCACATTGGTCATACGATCAATCAAAATAAAGCCCCCGGTATCGGTACAGTCTTGATACGTATCTACAGCAATAGCTTCATTAAGCGCCAATTCACATAATCCGATACCATTAAGTGGCAAATGGTCAACCTCGAATGTGTCTAAGTTATTGATATCAAGTTGATGTCGTATAGCTTCCACTGAGCCAACTGTCTTCTTACCTGCGACTTTAATATCATAGTGAAGTCCTATTTCTAGAGGTGCTTCAGCCATCCAGACAATATCAGCCAATAAATGATTGCTTAATGGCACTTCATCGCTCTGTGCCACTAGCGTATCGCCGCGGCTGATGTCTATTTCATCTTGCAACGTCAGGGTCACAGCTTGACCTGAATAGGCTTGTTCCAAATCACCGTCAAAGGTCACGATACGGGTAACCGTGGAGCTTTTCCCAGAAGGCAGAGCTCTGACGACATTACCAACTTTCACTATTCCAGAAGCCACCGTTCCAGCAAAACCACGGAAGTCTAAATTAGGACGATTGACATACTGAACAGGAAAACGAAATGCGCCGCTATTTTTTCCCAACCCTATTTCGATGTGTTCCAAAATAGAAAGCAATGGCTTGCCACCATACCACTGGGTATGCTGGCTAGTCTCAACCACATTATCCCCGTCTAGCGCCGATACTGGCACTAAGGTAATTTCAACCTGAGGATTCAGCTTTTTAGCAAACACCAAATATTCATTACGAATTGCCTCAAATCGTGCCTGTCCAAAGTCCACTAAATCCATCTTATTAACTGCAACAACAAAATGCCTGATCCCAAGCAGGCTAGCAATGTACGAATGGCGACGAGTCTGATCTAGCACACCTTTGCGAGCATCAATTAGGATCACCGCTACATCACAAGTTGACGCACCGGTTGCCATATTTCGAGTATACTGCTCATGACCCGGCGTATCAGCAATAATGAATTTACGGTGCTTGGTGGAGAAATACCGGTAAGCTACATCAATTGTTATCCCCTGCTCTCGCTCTGCTTGCAGACCATCGACCAAGAGTGCCAAATCAGGTTTGTCACCTGTAGTACCAATTCTTTGGCTGTCAGCATGAATGGCCGCAAGCTGATCTTCGTAGATCTGCTGAGAATCTTGTAGCAACCTACCAATCAGAGTACTTTTTCCATCATCTACTGAGCCGCAGGTGAGAAATCTAAGTAAAGATTTGTTCTGGTGCTGTTCTAAGTAGGCTTCGATACCTAGGTCTGACACTTGTTGTTCAATTGCGCTGTTCATTAGCCTCTCCCTAGAAGTACCCTTGGCGTTTTTTCATTTCCATCGAACCAGATTGGTCATGGTCAATTGCCCTGCCCTGTCGTTCACTCGAAGTTGCAACCAACATTTCCTCGATAATGCCTTGCAGCGTATTAGCCTCAGATTCAACGGCTCCAGTTAATGGATAGCATCCCAAAGTACGAAAACGAACACTCTTGTGCTCAATTTCCTCTCCCGGCAACAGCTCCATGCGATCGTCATCGACCATGATCTGCATGCCGTCACGATTAACCACCGGACGAACCTCAGACAAATAGAGCGGCACAATTTCTATCCCTTCTAAATAGATATATTGCCAGATATCCAACTCAGTCCAGTTCGACAAAGGGAATACACGAATACTTTCGCCCTTATTGATTTGTCCGTTATAAGTTTTCCACAGCTCTGGACGCTGGTTTTTCGGATCCCAAGTATGATTCTTGTCTCGAAAGGAATAGATTCGCTCCTTAGCACGAGATTTTTCCTCGTCACGACGGGCACCGCCGAACGCCGCATCAAAACCGTATTTATTCAACGCTTGCTTAAGACCTTGAGTTTTCATGATGTCTGTATGCTTAGACGAACCATGAGTAAATGGGTTAACCCCCATAGCCAAACCTTCTGGATTTTTATGTACCAGTAAGTCAAAGCCATACTTTTTTGCGATACGATCGCGAAACTCAATCATTTCACGAAACTTCCAATTGGTATCAACATGAAGAAGTGGAAATGGAATCTTACCCGGATAGAATGCCTTACGGGCTAGGTGCAACATCACCGATGAATCTTTTCCGATGGAATACATCATCACTGGATTATCAAACTCGGCAGCCACTTCACGAATAATATGAATACTCTCCGCCTCCAACTGCTTGAGGAGGGTTAAACGTTTGGGGTCCATCTCTATCTCCATGCTATTCTCTATAACTTTCCTATGCTAGCTTCACAACAGCTGAAAGCTGCTGGTGCTTTTCCTGCTGTCCAAACCAATGCAGTTTTTCTGATAAATTCACAACTTCTCCTACCACTATCAGTGCAGGAGAAACCGCATGCTCAGCTAATTGAGCCAGCTCATTAAGCTGACCTTTCAATACTTTTTGAGATTTCTGAGTACCTCGCTCGATGATCGCCACTGGCGTTTCTGTCGAGCGGCCATGGAAGATCAGTTGTTTTTGTATATGGCTGGCTTTCATCAGTCCCATATAGATGATCAATGTTTGCTTTTCGCGAGCCAATGTCGCCCAATCGAGTTGATCTGCACCTAGTTTAAGGTGTCCGGTAATGAACATCGCACTCTGGGCATAATCACGATGAGTTAGAGGGATACCTGCATAAGCAGTCGCCCCCGCTGCTGCGGTGATACCCGGAACTTCCTGAAAGGAAATACCCGCTTCAAATAGGACTTCCAATTCTTCGCCACCACGGCCAAAAACAAACGGATCCCCACCTTTAAGACGAACAACCCGCTTACCTTGCTTAGCGTAATGCACCAACAAACGGTTCGTTTCTTCTTGCGGCAGACTGTGAAATCTCGCTTTCTTGCCGACGCTAACGAGTTCAGCATCGTGACGAACCAATTCCATCACCTCACCTGAAACTAGATTGTCATAGAGCACCACATCGGCCTGCTGCATCAACTGCAACGCCCGCAATGTCAGTAACCCAACATCCCCCGATCCAGCTCCAATCAATGCGACCTGTCCTTGCGGCTCAACATTACGGGACAAAGATTGCAACTCCTGCTCAGCCTCAGTGCTTCTTCCTGCAGCCACCAGTTCAGAAAAAAGGCCGTTAAAAGCTTGCTCCCAGAAGTAACGTCGACCTGCCAACGTTTTAACGGTTTTAGCCAACTTCGTACGAAAACGCCCAGCTATCTCAGCCATTTTTCCAATATGCTGAGGCAACATGGCCTCAAGTTTCTCGCGAATTAACCGAGCAAGAACCGGCGCTCGACCGGAAGAGGAAATCGCCACAATGATGGGAGAACGATCAACGATAGAAGGAACAATAAAGCTGCAACGCTTAGTATCATCAACAACATTCACCAACACCTGACGCTGGTTGGCAGATTGATAAACAAGCGCATTAACCGTCTTACTATCAGTGGCGGCAATAGCCAAAAAAATCCCATCCAAATTGGCAGGGGAAAACTCTTGGGACAGCAAGGAGATCTCATCAGCCTGCAAGGCTTGTTTAAACTCCTCATTAACTTCGCACGCAATGACACGAACTTCCGCGCCCGCCTTTAACAACATCCGCGCTTTACGCCATGCCACTTCGCCTCCACCCACTACTAAGCAAGGTCGGTGTTTCAAATCTGCAAAAATGGGTAAGTAGTCCATTTAAAAATCCTTAAATCCCCGAGCCATCATATTCGCCGTCATTTTCATGGAGGCCACACTCGCGCTTGAGTCCGAAAAAACGAGTGTCTTCCTCCTTCATACCTTGCTCCCACTTGCGGGTAGTATGGGTATCACCAACTGACAAATAGCCCTTTTCCCAGAGAGGGTGGTAAGGCAGCTCATGAGTGCTTAGATACTGATGAACCTTTTTGTTACTCCAATCAATCAGTGGCAGGAACTTAAACAAGCCATTCTGAACAGCCAAGATCGGTAAGGTCGCACGCGATTCTGACTGTTCACGCCGCAAGCCAGAGAACCAAGTTCCAACATTCAACTCATCTAACGCCCGCCTCATCGGCTCTACCTTATTAAGGCGGTTATACGTCTTTAATCCCTCTACGCCTTTATCCCATAACTTGCCAAAGCGTGCTTCCTGCCATGCTGGCGACGATTCAGCACGATAGACACGCAGATCCAGCGACAATCGTGCAGTTAAGTTATCGATAAACTGATAAGTTTCTGGGAACAGATAGCCGGTATCGGTCAAAATTATCGGAATATCTGGTTTTATCTGGGTAGCCATATGAAGCATGACAGCCGATTGGATCCCAAAGCTGGATGCCAGCGCAAACTCACCATGTAGATTATCCAGTGCCCAGCGGATGCGTTCTTCTGCAGATAGCGCTTCCAACTCAGTATTAATTTCGGCCAATTGGAGGATCTGTTCCTCTTTATTCTGTTGTCGCAGTTCAGACAATTCGAAATTGGGCATAGAAATCCCTTTTAGATACTAGAACTGGCTCAATGATTTCGGCGCGGATGGTAAAGTCACCAAAATCTTCCCCTGACTCACGCTCAACAGCCCAACGACCAACTAACAAATCAATCTCTTCCGTAATTTGTGCTACCGTGATGTTTTCGCGGTACATCTTAGGTATTCGTGTTCCACTACGGTTACCACCAATGTGCAGGTTATATCGCCCCGGTGCTTTACCCACCAAACCAATCTCGGCCAACATCGCTCTTCCACAACCATTAGGACAGCCAGTGACACGCAAGATTATGTTTTCATCCTGACCTAAGCCATGTTTGCCCAAAACTCTTTCTACATCTGTGACGAACTCAGGTAAAAACCGCTCTGCTTCAGCCATGGCAAGTGGACAAGTTGGAAAGGAAACACATGCCATTGAATTTTTTCGCTGTTCACTGACGCGGTTATCGAGTAAGCCATACTCACGCGCGATGTTTTCGATTTGTTTTTTATCTTTCGCATCTACGCCCGCCACAATCAGATTTTGGTTGGCGGTCATCCTAAAATCACCCTTATGAACTTTTGCTATTTCAGCAACACCCGTTTTAAGTGGCTTGCCGAGATAATCCAACAAACGACCGTTTTCGATAAACAGAGTCAGGTGATGCTTACCATCAATGCCTTCGACCCAACCAAATCGATCACCTCTTCCTGTAAACTCATAAGGGCGACTCTGAGTAAACACAATTCCAGCCCGTTTTTCGACTTCAGCTTTAAAGACGTCAACTCCGACACGATCTAACGTGTACTTGGTTTTAGCGTTTTTCCGGTTAGAACGGTTGCCCCAATCTCGTTGAGTCGTTACTACTGCGGCAGCTATATCAAGAGTATTCTCCAAAGGTATAAATCCAAAATCATCAGCTTTGCGCGGATATGTGGACTTATCACCGTGGGTCATCGCCAAGCCACCGCCAACCAAAACATTGAAGCCCACCAGCTTTCCTTGCTCGGCAATCGCAACGAAGTTAAGATCATTCGCGTGCACATCAACATCATTTTGTGGTGGGAGCACCACGGTTGTTTTGAACTTTCGAGGAAGATAAGTATTACCTAAAATCGGCTCTTCATCTGTGGTCTCCAGCTTCTCGCCATCGAGCCAGATCTCGGCATAAGCTCTGGTTTTTAGCAGCAGGTGCTCGCTGATCTTTTTCGCCCATTCATAGGCTTCCTGATGCAGCTCCGACTCTACTGGATTAGATGTGCACAATACATTGCGGTTCACATCCCCTGCGGTGGCGATAGAATCAATTCCTATTTGATTCAACGTCTGATGCATTAGCTTGATATTGGGCTTTAAAACACCATGAAACTGAAATGTCTGGCGGGTAGTTAAACGAATACTGCCATATAATGAGTGCTCTTCTGCAAATTTATCTATCGCCAACCACTGTGTCGGGGTAATGATTCCCCCCGGCATCCGCGCACGCAGCATGACATTGTGTATAGGCTCAAGCTTTTGTTTGGCTCTCTCTGCACGAACATCACGATCATCTTGCTGATACATACCGTGAAAGCGAATAAGTTGAAAGTTATCCGCAGAAAAACCACCAGTCATGCGGTCAGCTAAGCCGTCGACAATAGTGCCACGCAAGAAGTTACTTTCACGCTTCATGCGTTCATTATCTGATAATTTTTTTTCACTCATTAGTACACGTCCCTTTGATAACGTTTGTTCTTGCGAAGATCGTTCAAATACTGCTCCGCCTGTTCACGGTTTTGTTGACCCTGTAGCTCAACAACTGTAATAAGGGCTTCGTGGACATCTTTCGCCATATGGTTTGCATCGCCGCAAACGTAAACATGTGCCCCTTCCTGTAACCACTGCCATACTTGCTCACCCTGTTCTAAAATTCGGTGTTGAACATAGAGCTTTTCCGGTTGATCACGGCTAAACGCCACATCCATCTGAGTAAGCACTCCAGATTTGAGGAACTTCTGCCATTCAACTTGATAGAGGAAATCTTCGGTAAATGTTCTGTCACCAAAGAATAACCAGTTCTGACTGAGCGCATCTCGGTTATCCCGTTCTTGAACAAAAGCGCGAAACGGTGCAATACCAGTGCCGGGGCCAATCATGATCACAGGGGTACTATCATCAGCGGGTAACTTGAAATTACTATTAGGCTCTACAAAGACTTTCACCTCTCCACCTTCCTCAAGGCGACGGGAAAGATAACCGGATGCCCCGCCTTGTCGAATATCATCGCCATACTCGTACTCTACAGCCCCTACAGTCAGGTGAACTTCTTCACCCACTTCTTCCTGACTGGAAGCAATTGAATATAGACGTGGAGTCAGCCTGCGTAGCAAACCGATAAGCTGCTCTGGCGTAAGTTTAGTTTTATCTTCAGCCAGCACATCAACCACCTGATGCTCACCAGCATAACGGCGCAGCTTGTCTTTATCTTCTAGTAACTTGGCGAGCTTTTTACTTCCAGTAAGCTCTATAAATCGAGTTACCAGTTGAGGATTAGCGGCGGTAATTTCAAATTTGCTGATCAACGCCTGTTTCAGCGATAAATGCTCTCCGTCCACCTCAACAATCTCAGAACCATCCAGGCCGACATGTGTGGTGACAACATCGGCTAAAGCAGGATCATTTTCATACCAAACGCCCAGAGCGTCACCCGGTTGATAACTCAAATTAGAGCCCTGTAGATCAATTTCAATATGACGGACGTCCTTGCTGGAATGACAACCTGTAATTTTCTGATTAGTCAGTAAGGTTGCCGAATATGGATTTTGCTTAGTATAAGCAGATACCACGGGGGACTCGTGGTTAAGCGGAAGCTGTACCTCATTGGCATCATCAGTTGATAAGGTTTGCTTAACTTTACCCAAAGCCTGTTGTCGCCATTCGGCGGCCGGTACATCGTAATCAACATCACAATCCAATCGCGGCAGCATTGGTACGGCACCGAGTTTTGAGAGGTAGTTATCAAAATCTTTAGCTGTCTGACAGAAAAACTCGTAACTGGAATCACCCAGGCCAATCACCGCATATTTCAGCTTCGACAACTTCGGAGCTTTCTTTGATTGCAAAAACTCATGCAATGCAATGGCATCATCTGGTGCTTCTCCCTAACCATGGGTGGAAGCAACAATAATGACATGGCTTTCCTTCGACAAATTCTTACCTTTGTAATCCCCAGCGGCAAAACATTCCACGACCACACCTGTGGCAATCGCCTCTTCTTTCAGAGTTTCGGCAACGCCCTTAGCATTACCTGTTTGGGAGGCATAAATGATAGTGAGTTTACTTGCGGGTTGATCAGCCATAGCAGCTTGTTGTTCTATCTGTTGCTGCCCCGTTAGTTGAGGTTGACTTAAACCCCATAAATACCCGCTTAGCCACACCATCTGCTGTGACGTTAATTCAGCGGTTGCCTGCCGCAGTTTACGGATCTGCTGATCCGTGAGAGGACTGGCTATAGCCGATATTTCCTTGAGTGACATGGCACGACGTTCCTTATACAGTATGACGTGCCAGATTAACGGCCTAGATAAATATTCAAAAATAATAGATAAGTATATTTTATAACTTTTAGTAAGGTTAAAAGTTGTGCTGATTAAGGGTTGACCTGCGGAACTTATAATTTGAACACAATGAAAACCAGACTGGTTGCGTTTGTTCTTGTCAACTAAGTCAGGCCTTATGTCTAATACCGTTCGTACCAATTAACTATGTCTTAGTTAAAGCCTTAGCTTTGCAACTACATCGTTGCAATTCCTTACCATAGCTAAGGCTATGATTCGTCATTGCGCCTTGTATTTCCTTCGCTAATGCTTCCCTATAACACAGTTAATTGATGTGAACGGTATAAGATAAAAAAAAGCGCCCAAAGGCGCTATTTTAAAGGGCTTGAATTTAAAACGGCATTTTCATGCCCGGAGGCATCTGCATACCACCTGTTACTTCTGCCATTTTAGCTTTTTGATTTTCTTCTACTCGGCGAGCCGCATCGTTACATGCTGCAGCAATCAAATCTTCAAGCATTTCTTTATCGTCATCTTCAAGTAGGCTTGGATCAATTTCTACTTTACGAACGTTGTGGTTACCTGTCATGGTTACTTTTACAAGACCAGCCCCAGCTTCACCCGTCATTTCCATGCGAGCAATTTCTTCCTGCATCTTGGCCATTTTGTCTTGCATCATTTGGGCTTGCTTCATTAAGTTGCCCATTCCACCTTTTCCAAACATACAATTCTTCTCTAAGGTCTGTTTACATATTGTCGCCAATGTTACTTAATTTTTGGCACTATTAAAATCTAATTTGGCTATGCTTGCAGTTTTTGCAAGCATTTTTTCTCGTGGAAAACCTAAACTATCGATGTTTAAGCTTGCTCCCATATGTTGTTTTAACCAAGAAACATGCTGATCATCATTAAGTAGTTGCTCTGTTTCATCTAACAATGAACGATGAAAGCGCTTTCGGATTTCCAGCGGTGTTTCTTTGGTATCATCAACACCAATTTGAACATCTAATGAAATACTTTGCTCTAAATACTTTTCTAACTCAGTCTTCAGCTGCTCAATAGCTCCTGGGGCTGCTAAGTGTTTCTGATCAGGTTTCAGCAATAGCTGTAGTTGCTCAGCAAATTGAACACAGACAGAGTTCACTGCTAGCTGTCTGATTCGTCCACCTAGTTCTAGTAGCGACATTAGCTTGTACCAATATAAATCGGTTGAATCACCTTCAACCTCTGTTTGTGGTAACTGTGATTTTTCAACAACTTCAGTAGCTTCGTGGTTAGTTTGCTGTACTTGCTCAGCTGAAGCAGGCTTTGATGCTGCTTCAGCCGTTGCAACAGAAGATTTTTCTCCCTCTGGCGACTCAACAACTGGCTCTTCCCAAGGGGGCGTATCTTTTGGCGCTTCTGCTTTTACTGCATCAACTTCTTTGGAGCTATTATTTGGTTTTTCTTTAGTATCACTTACAGGTTTCCTCTCCACAGACAAACTGCGTTTGCTTCGAGGTTCAGCCTTTTTTGCAGGAGCGTCCTCATCACCTTGCTCAGACTCTAAATCAAACAATAAAGCATCACGAGACTGTAAAATTTGATCTAGAGGATCATCGCTTGAAGATTTTACGGCACTCTCTATTGGAGTTTGATCAGGTGTTGATACCATTTCAGTTTGCATTCGTTCAGCAACAACAGACGGCTCTGGCATTTGCGTAACGCTATCATTTAGCTGAGGCTCTGCATTTAGCATGTCTCCGTTATTAGTTGCAATATCACCCGCTGGAGTATCAACCATTTGAGGCTGATAACCTTGGCTCTCAGCTTGACTCATTAACAAAGCTTGCTCAGCTTCTAGCTCATCAACTTCAGTGTTAGCTTTCACTTCAACTTGTGATGGTTGAGGAGCAACAGCCTGCTCTACTTGCGTTTGTACGGGCTCAGCTACAACTTCTGGAACATTTATCTTAACAGGCTCTGATACTGGTGCTTGTTCTGATGGTTTTGATTCCCACTTTGTTACAGGCGCTTGCGGCACAAAGGCGATAGCTCTAAGCAGTGCCATTTCTAATCCAGATTTTGGATCGGGCGCATAAGGTAATTCTTTGCGCCCTGAAAGTAAGATTTGATAATAAAGCTGTACTTGCTCTGGCGACAATTGCTCAGCAAAAGCTTTGATTTGCTCAGCGTACATGGACAGCTGTGAAGCGGCTGGAGCAAACTGAGTCAGCGTGATTTGATGCAACAATTCCAATAAACTTCTGAGGACTTCTTCTGGCTCTGCGCCAAAGCTGATCACTTTCGCGGTTTCTGTCATCAATTCATTTACGTCGGCATGACATAATGCTTGAAGTAAACCAATAACATGACGTTCATCTATGCTTCCAAGCATGGTTTGAACTTGCTTGAGCATAACTTCACCACCACCGAAAGCAATAGCTTGATCGGTTAAACTCAATGCATCACGCATACTGCCATTCGCGGCTTTAGCCAATAATGTTAACGCTTCTTGCTCATGTTTGAGCTGTTCTTGCTCAAGCACATATTTTAGCTGATTGCCAATATCTTCTTGGGTCAAACTTTTCAGGTTAAACTGCAAACAACGAGATAATACCGTGATAGGTAATTTTTGAGGGTCGGTGGTCGCTAATAAGAACTTCACGTGCTCAGGCGGCTCTTCTAGCGTTTTTAGTAGCGCATTAAAACTGCTACGAGAAAGCATGTGAACTTCATCAATGAGATAAACTTTATAACGACCTCGGGTTGGTCGATATTGAACATTATCTAAAATTTCACGAGTATCATCGACTTTGGTTCTTGAAGCGGCATCCACTTCAATCAAATCCACAAATCGACCTTGAGCGATTTCAATACAGCTGTCGCACTGTCCACATGGCGTTGCCGTTACACCTGTTTCACAGTTTAAGCCTTTAGCAAATAAGCGAGCTAAACTGGTTTTACCTACACCGCGAGTTCCAGTAAATAAATAGGCATGGTGAAGACGTTGTTGGGTAAGCGCATTAACTAAAGCATGTAGCACATGAGCTTGGCCCACGACTTGCTCGAATGTGGCAGGGCGCCATTTTCTGGCTAACACCTGATATGACATGTATCTCCCTACTTGTCCCCATTTTGGGACAAATCCTCTGGTTTACGGTTTGTAGCAAGATAACATGCTATTAATACGTAAACCAGAGCCCTTCAGTCCTTTGAACGTTTTTCGATGATTTACTCGCCGTCGAAATCACACAATTTGTATATATCTAAATCTAGTGCTTCTAAACGTTGCTCGCCACCAAGATCTGGTAGTGAAATAACAAACGCAGCGTGTTTAGCTTCACCACCTAATTGGCGGATAAGTTTAACAGTAGCTTCAATTGTGCCACCTGTCGCTAATAAGTCATCGATCACCAATACTTTGTCACCTTCAACAATTGCATCAGTGTGAATTTCTAACGTATCAGTACCATACTCAAGCTCGTAATCTTGAGAGATTGTCGTTCTAGGCAATTTACCTGGTTTACGAACAGGAACAAAACCAATGCCAAGCTCTAAAGCCAATGGCGCACCAAATAAGAAGCCACGAGCTTCTGTACCCACAACCTTGGTAAAGCCCATTGATTTGTATTTCTCTACCAATAAGGCAATGGTAGCCTGATACGCTTTTGCGTCTTCAAGTAGACTGGTTACATCACGGAACATGATGCCTGCTTTAGGGTAATCAGGAATGGTTTTAATGCTTTGCTTTATATAGGCTAGGGTTTCAGTAGTCATAGCAAACTTCACTTAAATTCTCTTTTTGGTTGTTTCTAAGAAACAAAATAAAAAAGCCCTATGCAACTATCTTATTATTTCAGCTTTTAGCAGAATAAGATTTTGAACAGGGCCTCAATTGCCGACAAATGTTAGTGTGGATTGATTGTTATTGCAACTCACTGAGAAAAAAATTGCATGGGATTGCTCACAAAATGAGTGATATTCACCTACTTATCGATCTGGTTCTTTAGGTAACGTCGGCAAACACCATAAGTAGATTAATAAGACACTAGCCATAATAAACAACATGCCTTTTACCCAAACGATAGGAACAATGATAATACTCACCATAAAACTAATTGCTGATAACACCATCGCTCGCTTTTTTAAGCTTCTTCTTAAGCCCTTATGTCGTTGCCAATCAGCAATAGCCTCTTTAAACCAAGGGTGGTTCAGCAACCAGCTATGTAATCTTTGACTTGAACGAGCAAAGCAATATAAAGCAAGTAGAATAAATGGCACTGTGGGCAACAAGGGTAAGAAAATTCCTAAAATACCTAATCCCACTGACAACAGCCCTACTGCTGCGTATAGTCCACGTTTTATCACTGTACTTCCTTTTCTAGTAAATCGACCAACCTATGTGTTTAGTCATTGATTCTAGTGCTGCGCCACCAGCTAACGAGTTTCCTGCATCATTTAAGGCAGGCGACCAAACGCAAATAGAGAACTGCCCCGGAACAATAGCAATAATGCCACCACCTACGCCGCTTTTACCAGGTAATCCCACTTTATAGGCAAAACTGCCTGCTTCGTCATACATACCACTTGTAGCTAAAAGAGAGTTAACCTGTCGTGTTTGGTTCTTGGTAAGCACCTGTTTTTTCTTAATGTTACTGTATCCACGATTAGCTAAAAAGTTAATTGCCTTTGCTAAATCAACACAAGACATAGTAATGGCACAATTACAAAAATAACTGTAAAGCACACTTTCAACATCGTTGTTAAAATTCCCGTAGGACTGCATAAGGTAAGCCATAGATGCATTTCTGGCTTTATGTTCAAACTCTGAATCTGCAACCACTTTATCAATTTGAATGTTTGGATTTCCTGAAAGCTTTTTTACAAACTCTCTGACTGCAATACGAGGGGAGGCAAAGTGTGATTGATTGACATCAGACACCACTAGCGCGCCAGCGTTGATAAAGGGGTTTTTCGGTATTCCATGCTCATATTCAAGCTGCACTATGGAGTTAAAAGGCAATCCCGATGGTTCACGACCAATTCTCGTCCATAACTCCTCCCCCTTCAATTCAAGGGCAAGAATCAGATTAAAAACTTTAGAAATACTTTGGATTGAGAATGGCTTATGAGCATCACCTAAAGTGTATATCTCTCCATCATTGCTACAAATTGCTATCCCAAACTGGTTGGAATCAACGGCGCCAAGTGCAGGAATATAATCAGCCACTTTCCCTTGGCCAATCAAAGGGGAAATGTCTTTATAAATTTTTTGGAGTAGAGAATCCATATTCGAGTAATACTAGCTCTCGACCTAACAACATATTTTAAATTCTATTGTATTTACGTTTATACGGCTAGAAATGATGGTAACAGACGTTCAAAATACGAAATTGACTAGGTGAAAGACGTTTAATTTTCCCATAAAAAAACTCATGCCGAGGCATGAGTTTTTTGTATCTAATAGAGTGTTTATAATACGCCTGTTAGCTTCAACCAAGTGAGTGATGCTGGCAATGTAGGTAACAACAACACACATAAAAAACCGATGAAATGAAAAACGGTAAATGGGTCTTTAAACGGCTCGTTACTGCTCATAATACTTCCTAGAATTACTTTTATTTTTTGATCTAGATCAAATTTTGCTGCATTCTACCTTCTTAAACCAAGACTAAAAACCCACAGTTTATAGGGTTATCTACAAAAATTTTATTTAGAACGTTAACTCACAAGCTTTATTGAGTCATAACAATTTCTTTTTCAACCATTTGCGTTAAAAGCTGCAAGCATCCTTGTTGGATATTTTCTTTTTCCATTTGCGGATAAACTCCAGCTAACCAAGCTACAAGTTCATCATAATTGGTCGTTTCGGCTTGCTCAATATACGACAACACTTGAGCAGTTAGCGGCGTTAAGCTTAAAAACCTTACTTCTTCTTGCTTATCGCGAAAAACACAAAAGAATGCTGGAACTTCTAACGGTTCTGACGGTTGATAATCTTCATCAATATGCTGCACATCATAAGAATATTGAGCAATTCGAGCAAAATCTGACAAACATAATGGCTTTTCAGTGATATCATCTACCGACAAAGGCTCAAGGTTGCGTCTACTTTGAGCGATAGAGACAACCAACTCCAACCATTCATAATGTGCTAGCTCGAGCATAAATGCAGGATCAGTATCTTTTGTTTGATACCGCGTCTGCAAAAAAACTAAAAACTCTTCCGCGATTTCAGCAAAGATTGGGGTATGACAATCGTGATTAATGAAAAAGTCACGGACAATTACATTCCAATCTTCTTCTTCGTAAAGCGATTTTAAAACTGGGAATCCACTGCTAACGAAGTTATGAACATTATTAAAAAACAGTTCGCTATATACCTTCATCCGTTTTTCTGTCATGCCCGCAGGTAAAGGGCGAGAGGGATCACGAATGAATGCCATAAACTCATTTTGCACATCAATAAACTGCATTATGCACTCCTTTTTTGCTCTGCAGTTAACTGCTGTATTGTGTGGATCTGATCTAACTCTTTTAGCAATGTCTCAGTGGAAGGGATATTAAAATCACGTTCTAATAATGTTGGATGAATACCATGGATTTCATAGCAATCTTTGAGCAATTGCCACACAGGTTGAATGACATCAGCACCATGTGTATCAACAATAAGATCAACATCTTCAACATAATGACCAGCCACATGCAAATAGGCAATGCGTTCGGTTGGCATATTCTTTAAAAATGTTTTCGCATCATAGCCATGATTTACAGAATTAACGTATATGTTATTCACATCAAGTAGCAACTTACAATCTGCTTCATTCAACACGGCATTAACAAATTCAAGCTCTGACATTTCTGAGCCAGGGGCCGCGTAATAAGAAACATTTTCTAAAATAAACGGACGCTCAGTAATATCTTCGACTTGCTTAATGCGTGATGCAACATGCTTTACAGCTTCTTCAGTAAAAGGAATTGGCATTAAGTCGTACATATGCCCTGTTCCAGAGCAATAGCTTAGGTGCTCTGAATAGATATCGATATTGTGAAGATCTAAGAAATGTTTTACGTTTTGAACAAACTGGGTATCCAAAGGTGCAGGACTGCCAATAGATAACGATAAGCCATGGCAATAAAAAGTATGCTTTTCTGTTAGCTCACGAAATTGACGACCAAACATGCCTCCCATCGTCATCCAGTTTTCAGGTGCAACTTCAAAAAAATTAATTTGCTCTGGGACAGCTTCACAAAACTCGTCGAGCATCTCTCGTCGAAGTCCTAATCCCACTAAATTCTGATTTTGTATAGACATCATTTTTTCCTTAGCACTATTTTGAATAGCTCGCATTCAGAATAATACTGACTGAGAAAAATAAGGCCAGCAAATGCCGGCCTTAGGTAAAATTAGCAGAAGTAAATAGATTACTTAGAACCGCACTTGCCTTCGCCACATTTACCTTCGTGTGATTTTTTAGCTTTACCGCCGCATTTGCCTTCACCACACTTACCTTCGTGTGATTTCTTAGCTTTGCCGCCGCACTTGCCTTCGCCACACTTACCTTCGTGTGCTTTCTTAGCTTTGCCACCACATTTGCCTTCGCCACACTTACCTTCGTGTGATTTCTTAGCTTTGCCACCGCATTTGCCTTCGCCACACTTACCTTCGTGTGATTTCTTAGCGTCGCCGCCGCACTTGCCTTCACCACATTTACCCTCGTGGTTTTTCTTTTCAGCTTTGCCACCGCACTTACCTTCACCACATTTGCCTTCGTCAGGAGCAACTAGCTGATAACCTTGTTGAAGCTCTTCAAAACCGAAAGTTCCAGCTTGTCCAGCTTGAACCGCAAAAGCAGAACCCATTACAACAGTACCTAGCGCAGCTGCAACTGCAGTCTTTTTAACAGAACTCATATACCTTCCCTCTCTTAATGAAATTTTAAAATTGTCGATACCAAGCGGTAACATTGTTAACTTGCCTTATATGACCCGCAGACTATCAATAGTATTTCATTTTAATTACTAATTTTTTTCAAGCGGCCATTTTTTAGCCTAAATGACATACGAAAAATTTCAATAATTTATGATTGTAACTACGGCTTCATGTTTTTGGCGGATCACTACTTCAATTAAAACCTCTACCTCAAAACATAAACAAAAGGTACAATTCTGACCTTTTCCGCTTGTAGTAAATGTTTAAGGCAACCTAGTGAGAGTTATTTTGGCCCCGATGGAAGGGGTGGTAGACGATTTGATGCGAGACATTTTGTCTGCGATAAATCCCTACGACCTCATGGTAACTGAATTTGTTCGTGTTGTAGATCAATTATTACCCGAAAAAGTGTTCACAAAGTTATGCCCAGAGCTATTAAATGGCGGGTACACCACCTCAGGCACCCCTGTAAAAATACAGTTACTTGGGCAAAACCCTGAAGCTTTAGCAAAAAATGCATTAAGAGCTATTGAATTAGGCTCCCATGGAGTTGACATTAACTTCGGTTGCCCAGCAAAAATAGTTAACCGCAATAAAGGTGGTGCTGTTTTATTAAATGAACCAAATTTAGTCCATGATATTGTGAAGGCTGTACGTCAGGCTGTTCCCGAGCAGCACCCTGTCACTGCAAAAATTCGTTTAGGCTTTGAAGATAAAAGCCAATACATGGAAAACTCACTTGCAATTTATGAAGCTGGTGCCAACGAGCTTGCCGTTCATGCCAGAAGTAAAGTGGATGGCTACAAGCCACCTGCTTATTGGGAGTATATTGCAGATATCAATCAAAAGCTGCCAATACCTGTAATAGCGAATGGCGAAATTTGGAACAAACAAGATGCATTACGCTGTATGGAACAAACTGGGTGCAGCGATGTAATGGTAGGACGAGGAGCAATATCTTTGCCCAATCTGGCAGAAGAAATTAAAACCGATAACCCTGCATACTCTTGGCCGCAAGCACTAGAGTTAATGTTGAAATACAGTGAAAAGGAGCTTGAAGGTCGCAAATCCTGCTATTATCCTTCTCGTATCAAACAGTGGTTCAGTTACTTAAATCGTCAGTATCCTGAAGCCAAAGAACTTTTCCGTACTTTACGAATATTTAAAACCACTGAAGAAATTATCCAAGCATTGGAATACGCAAAGCATGAACAAACGTCAAAAAATCAATAAAAAAATCGCCAAACGCGCAAAAGCCAAATTAAATAAGGTTAAGTGCGGTGGCGACAATAATACAAAAAAGCCTCGTTACATTTCTAAGGCTGAACGAGCTAAACTCGAAGCTGAACAACAAGCTGAAATTTCGGTCGCTAGCGACGGCAATCCGATTGAGCAGGAGGCGTAACGCCTTCCTCTTCATTTAGCTGCCCCATTTGAGTACAAGTAGACGATAATGGGTTGTTAGCTGAACTCGTCATTACTTCAGTGTCATCTTCTTCCACTGCTTCTTTTCTTTCGACAGTATTAATATGTCGATAAGCTACCCAGACTGCAATCAGAGCGAAGATGGCACCACCAATAACTTGCCCGATAAGTACACCACCAATTCCCCAAAGTTTCGCGCCAACATAAACAAACGGAATTGTGCCTATAGTTGCTTTACCAATATTGAAAAAGGTGGAATATTTAGGCTTTCCTAAGTTGTTAAAAGAAGCATTTGCGACAAATAAAGCGCCATTAAATACAAAACCGACAGCAATAAAAGTACAGAAGAAACTGACTAATTCAGCACTATTACCGCCAAGTTTAAAGCCAACTATCACATAATCTTGTAATAAAAATACTAATACCGATACAGCAAGGATATACAAAAAGCTAAACTGCAACGCGTTGGTCAATGCTTGTCTTACTCGACCAAATTGTTTTGCACCATAATTTTGCCCGACAATTGGCCCAATAGCACCTGATAGAGCAAAGATCATTCCAAATGCGACTGGCACAATTCGCCCAACTACTGCCCAACCAGCAACATAAGCATCACCAAATTCAGCTACCGCTTTAGTCACATAACCGTTTCCTATTGGGGTAGCCACATTCGTCAGCATAGCAGGCCCCGCTATAGCAAAAATGGGGGAAAAGTCAGCTTTCAACTCTGGAAGAGTGAGCTTAGTACCAAGCTGGTGCTTAATAAAAACACCACGAAAAGAAATCACTAACACAGCGATTCTCGCCAAAACAGAAGCGATCGCAGCACCTTCAATTCCCATTCCTAGCCCAAAAATAAAAATAGGATCGAATACTGCGTTAACAAAGCCACCAGCAATGGTAGACATCATAGAAAGTTTGGCATCGCCAACCGCACGAAGTGCTGCACCCAGCGCCATAGCTAAACAGATTATTGGCATTGAGGGGATTAAAATATATAAGTAGCTTTCAGCAAGCTCTGCTGTACGGCCTTTAGCACCTATGAGAGAGACTAAATCAGGGATCAACAGCGTAACAATCACAGTTAGAATCAAACTGGTGATAACAGTAATGGCTGATGCACTCATCATTAGCCGTTTTGCATCATCTTTGCGTTTTGCCCCCAAAGCTTTTGAAACTGTTGCCCCCATAGCTATCGCCAAGCCAATACCAATAGAGGTCGTAAAAAAAGTAATGGTACCCGCGTAGCCTACAGCCGCGGCTAACTCTTGCTCTCCTAATAAACTTAAAAAATAAATATCTAATAAATCGACTAAAAAGAGCGTCGAAATACCGATTGTGGCTGTGGACGTCATCACCCAGATATGGCGCATGATTGAACCTTCCACAAACTTCGCTTGTGACATTTTATGCCCTCTAAATCTCTTGCAGTTCAGCACCACAGTGATAACAGTAATGCGCTTTGGATTCATGACCCGTCGTAGAGCAGTTACTACAACTTCGTAAATCTCTATGTTTGCCTATTTCTTGAGAAATCTCAGCCGTCAAAATACCTGTAGGAATTGCAATAATGGAGTACCCCAACAGCATAGTAAATGCAGCAATGGTTTTTCCTAAATAAGTATGTGGCGTAATATCACCATAACCCACTGTAGTAATGGTCACGACCGTCCAATAGATTGATGTAGGAATTGAAGTAAAGCCATTTTCAGGCCCTTCTACTTCATACATAATTGCACCTAAGACCAAAATAATCAGACTTACCGAAAAGAAAAATACAAAGATTTTACGAGAAGATTGCAGCATTGCTCTAAGTAAAAGATTACCTTCACTTAAATAGCGAATCAGCTTCAAGACTCTAAACACTCGAAATAAGCGAAGTACTCTTATGACTAAAGTAAAACTGGCACCAGGGAAAATCAGCATCAAATAGCTAGGTAAAATAGAAAGTAAATCCACCACACCATAGAAACTGCGGAAATAGGACCATCGATTAGCACTGCTATAAATGCGTAAACCATACTCTATGGTAAAAAGAATCGTAAAGCTCCATTCAAGAATACTTAACACTTCACCATATTGTTGATGAATTGAATTAATCGTATCCAACAACAGTAACGATACGCTTGCCACAATGCTGATGATTAAGGCAATATCGAATGCTCTACCAGCGAATGTATCAGTACCAAAAATCACTCTACGAAGAAGAAGCTGAAAAGGTGTGCCATCTGGCTGTGTTTTTTCCATTTTTTACATGACGTATATTTAAGTAATTAAATAATAATACCACCTAAAGGTTTTTTTGATTGAAGTTCGTTTGTTTTCTAATGGTTTTATAGCTCTAGACAACCAAAATATTAGGGGTTTCTCCAATTATCACTTTTATCTGCACGACCTTTATCCCCCTTAGGCCACGCTCCATAATATTGATACTTTTGCTGTTGTTTTGCTACACGTACAGTGGGTAAAATTTTTCCTTCATCCAGAGGTTGAGCATTTACTGCGTTTCTATACTGGGGAGGCCTGTAAGGCCCTTTTGAGACAAAGGCCTTTTCACTTTTCGAGTCAACTACAGCACCATTGCTGTAATAGATCACTACCGAATTTGCGTTTTGCTCATGAAACCCCTTATACGCATGAGCAACTGGCGCTTCACCTTGTTGAGAGAGTGCTCTTGTATCCCCCGACAATGAACTATCTACTTGATAACTTTTCTGATTCAAATCAACACTAAGACCTTCTTGCTGATTGGCACCATCACGACAACTTGAGATGCTGCTGTCCGAGCCTTGTGTATTTACGACTGGTTGTCCGGCCACATTAACCTCGTATAAATAAGCGAAATAGAGATTCATTGTGAGACAGTTGTATTATTCAATTAAAAGTACTTTTTGGAATATAATATTGTACGCCCAAATTTTAGTGATTCTTAAATGCCAGCAATACCCAAAAAAGTAAAAAACATTCTTGATGAGCAATGGTTAATATTCTCAAAAAAGATTCAACAACTTGAAAAAGAATTATCTCTTTCTGCCTTAAGTTTAGAGTGTGATCACGCCGCGATTCGCGTTAACTCAACGCTTCTTGCAGATCAGTTCCGAGCATTTTTAGAATTGAGAGGGACAGTCATTTCAGAAAATATCATCAATGGAAGACCCATTTTGATATTTAAATTAACTCAGCCATTGATTCTTAATGGCAAGGAAGTACCTTGCATTGAGCTACCTTATCCCAATGATAAAATATATCCAGAAGAGGGGTGGGAGCATGTAGAGTTTGTTGTTCCTAGCCATGCAAAGAGCTGTGACCAATTAACTGAAGATGTATTATCCGTCATCCCACAATTAGCACCACACATAAACGGTCAAACCGGAGTTAAGGTCAAACTCAGTAGCCCTTGTGGTGAACATGAACGCTTAGCCAATCCAACTATTGCGTTAAAAAAAGATAACATTTGTATTAAGTTGCATCCTCACTCAATTCAAGACATTATCTTAAGCGAATCCTCTGAAATATAGCAGCATAGCGCCCTGTCGGCAAATTAACCTTTAAAACCGAGGGTTTCTGATTACCGTTTATTATCTAGTATTTTCAAGGTTTTTACATTATTCTTATTTTAACGGGTACCCACTGGGGTACCCTTAAATATTTTACTGTTTAAAGTTCAGGTACCCAAGGTTTAGGATTGGTTATGGCGTTTTATCGAGTTGAAAAGCGTATTAGGGCTGATGGCTCACCCAGATATCGGTGTGCGGTTAGGGTTAAAAACAAAGGTAAGATTGTATTTAACGAAAGTCGTACATTTATCAAAAAGGCGGCGGCTGAAGCTTGGGGAAAGAAACGTTCTCAAGAATTAACTCAACATGGTGTTAAAGCTGTCTGCAGTCAAATTTCTTTATCTGAATTACTTGATAAATATCTTAATGACAACCAAATCCACCTTGGCGATACCAAGCGTTATGTTTTGACCAAGCTTAAAGAGTCTGAATTAGCAACACTGTCGATTACTGACATTAAAGCTCATCATGTTGTTACCTATGCGAAAAATAGGTGTGCAACTGGTGTTAAAGGCTCAACGGTAATGCAACAACTGTCATACTTGAAATGGTGCATGCGATTGGCTAAACCGAATTTTGGTTATGAAGTCAGTGATGAATGTGTCAATGAAGCAAAAATTGCACTGTATGATCAAAGAGTTATTTTTAAAGCTGAAAAACGCAGCCGCAGACCAACTGATAATGAATTGGAGAAAATAAAAGCTCGATTGGTTGAAAGGCAATCCTACAAATGCGGCAAGATCCCTTTTATTGATATCTTAGACTTTTCAATTTTAAGTTGTATGCGGATTGGAGAAGTTTGTTCGATACGTTGGGAAGATGTTGACAAAAAACAAAAAGCGGTGATGGTTCGTGATAGAAAAGATCCACGTAAAAAGATAGGCAACCACATGATGGTGCCGTTAATTGGTGGGGCTTGGGAAATTATCCAGAAACAACCCAAGACGGATGAAAGGATATTTCCTTTCAATAAACGTTCCGTAAGTAAAGGATTTCAAGACGCAAGGACAGAATTAGGAATTAAAGATCTGAGGTACCACGATTTAAGAAGAGAAGGCGCAAGCCGGTTATTAGAAAAAGGCTATGCCATTGATGAAGTGGCACAAGTGACAGGCCATAAAAACATTAATACACTCTGGCAAATTTACACTGATTTATTCCCGAATCGATTACAAGACAAAGAAAACCAAACAGCCAGTTAAACTGGCTGAGTATTGGTGGCCGCAATGGTGGATTGTAATTTAGCAACGGCTAAATCAGCCTTTAGCTGAGCCATATCATTCACAATCTGACCTAATGCGGCATTTTCTGCGGTAACAACCAAGTTTGTGGTGTAAATACCTGCGCCAGATGGTAAGCGATATTTACTCACGATTTCTGAGCCATCATTTTTGATTAAGCGGTACCAAATATCTGTGTCACCTCTACTTGATGATTGATATCGGAAGCTTAACCCACTGGCTAATGTATTAGTGCCGTTATCTGCATCGGCTTGAGTAGCATGAACGCTAATGGTATCAAACCCAGCTGGTACAGTAACACTGATTGAGCTATCGCCATTACTGTCTTGAATCGTGCCGCTTACCGTTGCACCATTTTGCAGTGTCACAGTGCCAGTGGTTTTAATGCTGCCTGTAAATATGCTGGCTTTAATGGTGATGGTGTTACCAGAAATAGCAAAAGCATTACTCGCTGTGGCGTTGATAACAATATTCAAACTTCCAGCATCAATGGTGGAGTCTTGTTTTGCTACCGTAGGTTGTGAATCATTATCAGCCCAGTTCTTTTTCACTCGATCGTAAAACTTTGCTGAGTTCTCAATGGTAGTGTATGCCGCCACAGCTGCTTGGTCGCTTTCAGTGATCATGGCATCGGGCACCATCACAAAACGAGAGAACTGAGCCACTGAATAATCAGGGTTTAACGCTCCGATTGGTGAAGATAAGTTAAATACATCAGTTTCGCCAAAACCTGCAGGAGCCTCATGTAGATAAGAGCGTACTTCTAATTTATTTTCAACATCTCGAATTGAATAACTACTGCCGCCGCCCGGGCTTTGGTGATCATTGCCGTTGGTATCTGAAAATTTATCCAACATAAACAAAGCTGGCCGTGATTCATTTGAGCCATTACTTCTGTTTTTACTGTCAAATGTACCGGTTAACTTGCCTTGATTATCGGTTTTGTATCGCCCACGAACTGAGGTATTAGATTGAAAATTATCACGATAAATTACCGTTACGTTTTCAACGGGATTGCCAGAATCACGATCCATAAACTGATAAGCAATGCTGATTCCTTCATAATAACGATTATTTTGTGCTTGTAGCCTTAACTTGGTGTTATCAAACGAAGGATCATTATTCCAGTGCCACACATGGTTATTGCCACCATTACCAGAACCCACCCACGCATGAGCCGTTTGAATATTCTTTACGGCAAAGCCAAGGAAATCTAGCCGTGGCGTTTCCCAGTTTAAATAACCGAAGTTTGCACCATCAATGGTAATACCTGCTGCAATAGAAGGTGCGCCAAATATTTCCCAAACATTGATACCACGAAAAACGGCATTTTGAATAATGCAGTTACGCTGGCTATAACAAAACATATTCTTAGTGCCACCGCTTTCAATCACGCTGCTATTCGATACTTCTGAAATGTGCATGTTTTTACGGATGGATAACGGCGCGATTAATACTGTTGAGTTATCGATAACTCTTAATCGGCTGTTGTCGTTTTGTCGTGCACCATAGGTAAAACAACTGGCATCATCAGCATTGTTGGGCGTATCCGCATCAATTTTGATTTGTGAATTTTTGATAGTGATACCAGGTAACCCCGTTGCTTTTAATTGGCTCGATGGACCATCTAAAATAACAGTTTCGCCATCAATGGTGGCGTTCGCTGATAACTGAGCATTAGTAATACGCTTAACGCCATTGTCATCGGTGGCGGTAATTCCTGTAATTGACATAATAAGCCCTAGCTGTATGAAAGAGTTAAACGATCAGCCCATGCGCCAGTAGCTTGGGTTCGTTGTGTTGGATTGGCTTTTGAATAGCGGTTGATTTTAAACACGCTGTTGGCATCAGTGCCGCCATAGAAAATGAAGTCAGAATGATTAAGGTCGGTTTCAGTGATGGTTAAAAAACTACTGCCACCACCGCCACCTGTACCCGAATCGCCCTTATCGCCTTTTTCACCTTTCAGTGATGCAAGGAAATCCGCTTGGGTTCCTGAGTTACCCGCATCTAACCAAATTTGATAAGCGCTTTTGCCGTCATCGCCATCGTTGCCGTTTGTGCCATTAGCACCGTTTTGACCATCGTTACCACGATCACCTTTATCGCCCTTATCACCTTTTGCACCATCTTGGCCTGCGGCACCATCAACGCCACGTTGACCTTTTAACGATGCAATAAAGTCAGCTTCTGAACCTGAGTTACCTGCATCTAACCAAATCTGATAAGCGCTTTTGCCGTCATCACCATCAATGCCGTTAGTACCATTTTGACCATCGTTACCGCGATCACCCTTATCGCCCTTGTCACCTTTTACACCATCTTGGCCTGCGGCACCAACAAGAGAAAGCAACCATTGAGAAAGTGAACCAGAATAACCACTGTCAACCGCTAATTGATAAGCGCTTTTGCCATCAGTGCCGTTAACACCATTTGAACCATCGTTACCGCGATCACCTTTATCCCCCTTGTCACCTTTAGCACCGTCTTGGCCTGCTGCTCCGACAAGAGAAAGCAACCATTGAGAAAGTGAACCAGAATAACCATTATCAACAGCTAGTTGATAAGCGTTTTTACCGTCAGTGCCATCAGTGCCATTTTGACCATCGTTACCACGATCACCCTTATCGCCCTTTTCAGGAGTAGGAAAGGGTTCACCAGAGGTGATCAGCTGACCATCACTAAAAGTAAACTGCAGTTTTAGATCGACAGTGAGCCCAATTTGAGTAATAGAACGACCATCACCTGTTGGGATATTAACCTCAATGGTTTGAACCACTAACGGCTGAGATAACTTTGTTGGCTCTAATGCTTTGGGTGAGTCATTTAATCGAGTCACTAATTCCATGTAGTATGGCTCCGAGTGATTTCAAAATGCACATCTAGGATTGGATAGGCGGTTTCGCCATTAAACAGAAACAAATCCGCGACTACTTCTTTTACATCGTTAAATTTCAGGCTGCGTAAGCTGGATAAATCAATCTCGTAATTATGATCACCTGAAGCATTCAATAACTTAATGCCCTCTTCATGGGTTAGGGTGGTTAACAACTGGCGAGTAGATTCAACACGAAATTCCATTTTAGCGGTATAAGGCGTTAAATCTTGCAGTTCATCAGAGTTCGGCTTCAACACTTTACCTTTAACACGCCAGCGCTCACCCGCTTTGAGTTTTGTCTCTACAACGGGTATTTCGGTATATTCTAAATCCATGATTAAACCTCGATATCTGAATGGGGTAAATCTGGGGCAGTGCCTAATACTCGACCATCTTGCACATAAATATGACTGTTCACTGAGCCTGAGCCAATCACTCTCACACCATGACCGCTAGGCGAAACGGCTGAGACTGTGCCGTCACTGTGCGACTGAGTGACTTTTAATATTTGTCTTTGTGAACCCAAAGATTGTTTTAATTGTTGAAGCATATTGAGATCCTACTCTAGTGGCTCAATGGCATTAACGGTTTGCGATACCGTAATGGCGGCATTGTCACCAATGCGCACATCGATGTTGACGCTGTTAATAGTGGCTTTAAACGTGCGACCATCTAACGCCACACCTAACAACATACCGCTTTTTAATGGTGGTAAATCATTCATAATAGGAACGGTAATGGAGTGATTACGCTTACGGCCTGTTTCAGCAATGGCATGAGTACCCGCTAATTGTGCAGCTGAGTTATGCACAATCAAAGGCTGATTAATATCAGCGGCAGGCACATCACCAGCACTGCCAGTGCGTTTTACTTTTGCACTAACGCCAAACTGCTCACCACGAACCCAACAAGCATTACACAGTTTATTGATTTGTTCGGTTTCAGAATGATTCGTGATCACCGACTCATGCAAGCTCACATCAACGGTGGCATCGTTAAAATTCCAAGGTGTTGTTGGGAATTTTGGTAACACTTTAATGGTGCGCTTTTCATCATCACATTCCAGCATGCATCCTAGCTGCCCTGCCATTTGATTAACGGCTTCAATAGGTGACACTTGGCTTAAACTTAATGCACCGGCTGGAATGGTAAAATCATTAATCGCTGACACATCAGCTGACCAGCCACTGTTTTGTAAAATGTCACTGACTGCGCCTGCAAAACTGCGGTCTACCGTGTTGTTGTAACTAATGGGTCGTTGATGCGGTAACGCTAACTCAGCGACACGGCTGCGGCCTGTAGCTGAATGCCTTGTTTGGTTAAAGCTGCGGCTAACACTGCATTGCTCACAAAAAGCAAAAAACTCATAGCCGTTGATGGTGAGTTTTAGCAATTGATTTTCAGCGTTTTTTGCGTCTAATTGGCTGCTGAAATCGGCACGAATGGACCACGCATATTGCCCACGAGCATGAGACAGCGACACACCGCTTAATACAATGACTTTGTTGTCAGATACCCGAACGCATTCAAGTGTCGGCTGCATTAGGTAGCTCCTTCTAATTTGTGGCTCGATTGGTAACTTAAAATCAATCGGTGGTAATACTGGGTTAGAGTCGATTAAGCCGCCGCCATCATCGAAGTAACAATAATTTGGTGATGGTGTGAACCTAAGTTGAATCGGGCTTGGGCTGGTTGCAAATGGCTCTTTAAATTCCAGTTTTACTTTGCCGTCTACAGGTGGACGGTATTTGGTAGAACAGATCCAACGGCTGGCATGAGGTCCCCAGTTAATGTCATGGTCATTAGTGCGATACTCAAACGAGTTATAACGGCTTACGATTATTTGATTAAGCTTGTTACCCAGTATCCAATTCACTTGGTCTGTGTGTTCAAGATATTCTGAATTCACCACCCAATCAGATTGCAATGTTTTTTCCAGTACCTGACCTTTTACCCAATCCACTTTAGTTTGTGAATACTCAATATTTCCCCTAATCCAAACCACTTTGATTTGATTATGAGTAAGGGCGATTAACGACCAAATAGAATCGATTGAGTTATTGAGCAATTCGCCTTTATGCCAAGCACTGGCGACTTGCTGCTTAATTGACTTTGCAGAATTCCAATTAAACTCAACTTGCTGGCCGATAGCATCAGAACCACTTTGCACTGTGGTTTGTTCTTCTATGGCTGTAGTACTTGTCCAAAGCGTCCCGACCTCGATACCAATTGAGCCATCTTTAATGGGAGGTTCAGGTTGAGGAACACTGCCACCAAACCGAAGTTGTAGTGGGTAAGTGTAATCTGCTAATGGTGTAGTGAATGTAAGCTGGACTGTCATTACTCGTTCGCATCAAATAAAGTAGCTTCAACATTATCCGCAGCAGCAATATTAAACTCGCCTGAATCATCAAACATTAATACACATAGCTTGTCGGTTTTAGCGTATTTTTCAGGGACAACGACTGGCAGGTAGTGTTTGGTTGCTCCATGGTAAATAAGTTGAGATGTTTTTCTATCTAGAACCCAGTAACGTTCAGACTTTTGGTCTAAATCTAACTCCAACGTTCCACGGTAAATAGGTTCATTTAATGATGCTAACTTTGTTAAAAATGAATCTTTCTGTAGAAGGTTTACGACTCCTTCAGTATAAGTATTACCAACTCCTACAACGAATAAACCTGTCGCTGTATCGTTGACGTTTTTATAATAGACTTGAATGAATGCGACATCTTCTCTGGGGATGTAAGTAATTTCAGTCATGGGAGCAGCATCACTGACACTAAAATTACCATACCACCGCTTGCTACCGTCTCTTAGTATTTCTATTGTCCTTGCTCTTGTGGAGGTTCCACCAACGGGTTTTATTGTTATTTTTTCAAAAAATCTAACTGGTATAGGTAGTGATGTTTTAGTCCCTGCTGCCTGATGGTACGTTATACTACCTTCAGAGAAAAAGCCCTCAGGTGATACATTGCCTGTAAATAGATTAGACATCCCACTCCCCCAACTTTATTAGCATTAGGGAGCCATTATTCTTATCAGGGTTTCTTAATAAGAAATAACTTCCGCCGATCATATTAATAGTGGCAGGCCACAGTAACTCTTTATCAAATACAAACTCAGATAAAAACAATCCTGGAAACTCACCGCGAAACCAAGGAGCTTTCAAACTTTGTTTTGATTCCGTGTTATCAGAATCAACTTCATTATCCTTAGCTACTACAGGTAAGGAATGCAATATTGTTGTCTTTGATAAGGGATCTGTAGAAAATACTTCCTTTGCTCTGTTGATAACAGAATATTTTATGAGTTTAACACCGTCAGTTTGTGGCAATAATAGTTCGATACCAGATAGCTCAGAAGAAGTAGCATCTTGTAAATAGTTAATACTCCCATGCCATTTTGTACCATCTGTGCCAGTTGGATATAATGGTGTTTTCGATATAAAGTGAGAAACACAAATAAATCGACCTACATCTCCATTTAGTGAAGTTTTTAAGTCACCACAATATAATCCAGCTAAAGGCTTTATGATTGCATTGCTATATTTATCAAGGTAATCACCAAAAAAGTAAAAACCCACAGCAGTACCAATCAATATCCACTTATCAGTATCATATTGATTGTTTTTCTTAATGACCCTAAACCCCTGCTTATTCCCAGCAAGAAGTAAATCATCAAAGCTTGTCATACTCATGGCTGCTTGGCACTCAACGCCTTGATCGTCATCGGTTGCATTTCGGCCTTTAAATATGCCATAGCTACCACTGCCGCCTTTTGTGGTGTCATTACGAAAGGCTATTTTTGGGGCTGCGCCAGTCTCTTCAAAGGCGACTGTCCAACCTAAAGGCTGTTTGTCTCCATAGCCTTCCACCAAGCATTTTTTTAACACATTGAGTACTTCTGAAGTGTTGCCGCTTAAAATTTGTGGAGCCTGATCATCATCCCAACGATATACGGTTACTGGTAATGGCATGTTTTTCTCCTTAAGATTCGTTTCCGCGAAATGCGATGATGGCTTTGTCATCGTCCACTTGGCTGTGGCCTGCTTGGGTGGTGCGCAGTGCCATTATTGGCTGAGCTGAAGCCACAGTATTAAATCGAACCGCTTCACCAGCATTCCAGCCGCCACCGAATGCGCCCTTTCTGATAATAAAGAAGGGCTTATTGGTTAATGGGTTGACTGGGGCGAAGTCGTTAACTGTGTCACCCGTTGCTACTTGACCAATGCGCTCACCGACACAACGGAATGCAGTGGCTGAGGTGAAGATTAATACCCACTCTTCGTTTACAGCGGTTTCGTTGTCTACTTCGATTGGGAAACTCACCACGTTTAAATTAGCGGTGGCGGGTGCGCCATCTTTGTCCCAATTGTTGTTCCAAGCCGTCATATCTCGCACTTTGCCGACACGAGCCTGTAAATCGCCAATCACTTGCACACTGGACACATCACTGTTAGCTGGATATTCACGGCTTAGGTTACTGGCAAGGGTTAATGTGTTGCTACCCACTTGAGTCACTAACGCCAGTTCGCCAAGGGTATCGGTTAATACAAAGGGGGCAGTAAAGTCGGCAAAAGTGCTTTTGATAATGACTTTGTTGTTATCAAGGTCAACTTGAAAGTGCTGGTTATCTACCGTCCATAAGCTTTTGCCTGTTGAGTCGGTGATATCGACAAACCTTGCACCATCTCGAATGGTGAGTTCTTGGTTAACCTGTGGGTTGCTTACCACTTGGTTTTGGCTGTGCTGAATAGAAACTGTTTCCCATGCGGCGAATATGGGTACTTGCCCACCGTTGGGAATACGCAGTGGGTTTAAGCCGTATAATTCAGCAGGCGGCAACAGTCTCACGCTTTCTGATATGTCGTAGCGTAAAGTGGTTAGGTCAACGGCTGCACCAAAGGTTAACGAAACTAGGCCGTTTTCAATGGTGCCATTGACATTGGTACCCGTAATCACACCAGCGGCATTGGCACTGGCCGACAGTAATACATCAGCGGTGGTACTCACTCGCACATAAAAGGTATCTAAAATCGGGTTACGTACACTGAGCGCGAATTCGACTGAGTTCTCTGTTTGTACGGTTTTGTTTTCGATTAGGGCAAGCCATTCAATCGCTGAATTGCTGATTTCGCCCGTTTCGTAATTGATGGTTGCTCGTTCCACTTGTCTCAAATTATCAAACGAATATAACTTTCCATCTCTTTCAAGTAGGTTTTGTGTGCCGAATTTAGCTTTTATCGTACCGCGCGTTATTTTTTTGTTAGCTGGGAAGTTGCCATCTTTTTGATAGACGCTATAACGAGATGATGAAACATATTCTAAAGAAATAAAGCCTTCAGGCGGTGGGCTGCTATAAGTTACAACAACCGAAGAACCCGATAAACGAATGGTTGGGCGCAAATAACCTTTTACCTGCGGGGCAAGACTTACGCCGACTTCAATCTCACTGGTAAGAAGATCATCAATGTTAAAGATATAAGTCGAACTGTTATTAGTTGCCTGTTTTATCGTTCTACGAGTAACATAGGAGGTATCGCCATTTTCGTTTTCAAGAGTGATAGCGTTATCTGTGCTCTCCGATACGGTATTAACGGCAGGTAATAAATCACCTTTTGTATTTTTGACTTTTAATACCTTACCGCTAGCTTTTTCGGTTAACTTACTGACACCATGAAACTTAAGCTTATCGGGCTGGCTGTTTACATAGCGCAATTTAGTGCAACGGTCGTCACCATTAATGGTAACATCAGCATCTGGCGTTTTAAAAGGAACGGGAGGTGTAAAGGTGACGGAGCCATCACGCGCACCAACATTATTGTCTGATGTTAATTGAGCATAATGAGTAAACCGTGGGTATTCCCCGTCTTCATTGCCGCTGTATTCAACAGAGATAGCAATGATAGCACCTTTTTCAAGGCGCACATTGTTGTAATAATCACGGTTATTGAAAGAATAAACGGTTTGTAAAAACGAGCGAGAAAACGAATCTTGACCAGCCACAAAGCCTGCTAAGCCTTCACGTAATAACTGACCAGCGGTTACTGATGATTCTAAAATCTCTTTCATTTCTGGTAATCGGTCAGCATCATTCAGCTTGTCGGATTCAACCAGCATTAACGACACTAATGGATCATTCGGTGCGCGACTGATAAAAGTATGGGCATCGAGCAAGGTTGAGGTGTCTTGTGTATCCAGTGCAGGGTAACACTTGGCAAAATCAATGGCTGATTGCGCGTGGTCGATGTCTGAAATCGCAGGAAATAGCTCATTCAACTTACCCGATTGCACAACATTACGAGTACGCTGACCGCCTGCTTCATCGTTAGAGCCTAACTGCTCTGGTTTAAAAATCTTTAAGTTGTATCTTGTGATGGTCATGTTCAGTCTCTACTTGTTGCCGTCACTCCTGCGTAGGCAGGAGACTAGCGACTTCATTGTTTCGTCAAAAGACGCTGGATACCTGCCTTCGCAGGTATGACGTAAATATTGCAGGTATGACGAATAAGTTATACCGTTAGAAATCTTAGGGTGACGTTGGTTTTCATCTCAAAGCCGCCCACTTGGTCAAAGGGATCTTCACCGGTTACTGCTGGTCCTTGTGTGTGATCCCAAATAACAGATAGGGTTTGCCCTTCGACTTGTAAATCAAATTCAGTTAGCTTGGTTTTGCTGTGGGTTTTTAAGGCGTTGAAATCATCTTTATCCATGCCACTATCTTTAGTGCCTAAAATGACTTTTCGACCGTGATTGATCACCGTTTGCTGAATATGGGGCGCACCATTTAATGAGCGAGTCACATTGGCGGCCACAACGGGTTCGCTGTCCCGATTTAACCAAAGCAACTGCTGCATTTCTGGTTTGATGGTATCGATTACCGTATCTGACACATCACCCTCCTACTGATTTTTGACGTTCAATTTCTTGTAATAGCTCTTGCAAGATGCTGTTTTTGGTTTCTAACTGAAAACGCTGATTCCCTACAACAAGGGTTAATTCTGCTCGTTGTACTGGCGCACTTGAAACAGCTCTAGGTGGTTGATTGATTGTATTGGGGTTACGTGGAGTAAGTTGAACTTTCTGCTGACGTTCTCGCTCTTGATCACGCTTTACTTGTTGCTGCTGACGTTGTTTTTGTTGCTGTTGGTCTTGAGCTTGTTGCCTTTCTAATTCGTCTTTACGGTACTCGTAGATTTTCTTTAAATTTGACTCCGCTCTTTTTAAATCAGCAATGAGGTTTTTATCACCTGTCACCTTAGCGGCTTCGAGTTTAGCGCGAAGCGATGCAAGCTCTTGCTCATATCTTCTTCTTTCAATATCGGCTTGGCGACCTTCAAACTCGTCTAATTCATCTTGAATAGAAGAAACAGTCTCTTTTGCACTCTGCTTCAACTCATTCATTTTATTTTTAGCAGCATCAATAGCATTCGTTAAACGGCTTAGATCTTGATTGTTTAAGATGCTGAAACTTTTAGACGCTTGTTCTGCCCTTTCTATCATTCGAACATTGACATAATCTACGTCTTCAAGATCATTGATAATACCGACCATGCTTTTTTGTTGCTGTAGATACAATCGCTCGGCTTTACCTGCGGCAACTTGCCATTGTCTCGCCATTCTTGAAATAGCAGAGGTGCGAGGGTCTTGTGCTTTTTGAAAGAAATACTCGATGCGTTTATTGACGTTTTTTAACTTTTCATCAAGTTCCTCAACTTGGCTTTTTGCTTTGTAATTGAAAAAGTCATTATTGATGATACTTCTAAAGTATTGTTTCGCTTTTTCACCATATTTCGCAACACGATTGGTGACGTTCTGCAGATAACCAGTAAAGGCAGTCGCAACAGCTTGAACGTTAGCCTGAGTTTCTAAGGCGCTTCTTTTGATGACATCATTGTTCTTTTTAACTTTTACGCCAAGCTTGCCATACTCTTTACCGACCTTTCCGACACTATCTTTTATTTTGTCGTTGTTGTCAGCTTGTCCTTTTTGAACTTCCTTTAACTTAAGCGTTTTTTCAATAATTTGTGACAAGCTTGCCGATAGCTTTAAATTAGCCGCTTCTTCAAATAACTTCTTATCTACGGCTTCATCTGTAGCTGCTGCTACTTGTACCTGCAATTCAGCGTATTTTAAGAACGCTTCATTGAATTGCTCTTGTGTAATTAAATTTTGTTCTAACGCTTGTTTTGCTTTTGTATAGGTATCTTTAGCTGCACTTGCTTGCTCTTTAAGAACACTAATAGTTTTAATGCCCGCCTTTTCCATTGCCAACTCAAGTGCTTTGGCTTCGGATTTTTGAGCGCTCATTGCATCTGTAACAGTTTGAGATGCTTTTTTAATTGACTCTGATGTAGAGTTTGTGGCTTTTTTAATGCGTTGGCTACTGCGTTCACTTTCACCGGCAATCACTTGCCAAGCTTTGCGAATGTCTTCGCCATCTTGTTGAACTTGCTGTTTGTACCCTTCTGAAATGGCTTTTAGCGCACCGACCTGATACTCCATCTTCTTGGCGAGTTCGTCAGCGCCAATCAAGTTTAAAAACTTGGTATAGACTTCACCCATTTTGGCAAACGCAGCGGTGACAACACCTGCCACGGTAGATATTCCAGCGGTGATGCCATTCCAAGCAATGCGAATTGAAGCCGATGTTATACTCAGGGCTTTAGTAAAGGCGGTGATGTTTTCAAGCGTACCTTTTAACGATTCGCCACCGTCTTTGATGATAGCGGAAAAGAAATCACTGATATCTTGTGCGGCTTGTTTGATTTTGCCGTTCTGGTTAAGTTCATCAAACTTGGCGTTTAACTCCTTTAACGCTTCAATAGCAACATCTAGCGCACCTGATTCAGCAATCTTCTCTTGAAAATCTTGCCATTTATTGATGAGTACATTGACTTGACCAGATAAACGGTCAAGGCTTTTTGACGCTTGGCCTTTAGCCTGCCGCCCCATTTCATCAAATAACAATTTAATCGTTTCACGACCTAGCTGACCTTGCTCAGATAACTTTTGCAGTTGAACAACGTTTTTACCTGTAACTTTTTCAAGCAAATCCCAAACAGGTACGCCACGATCAACCAATTGCAAGATTTCTTCACCTTGCAGCTTTTGTTTTGCCCATGCTTGACCGACAGCAAGAATGATCCCTTCGAGCTTTTCCTGACTGCCGCCTAACTTAGTGTTGTAATCCACTAACGATTGTAATGAGCCTTGCATGGGATCAAGACCAAACGCTTTTAACCGAACAAAGGCTTCTTTAATAGTGTCGAGCTTTGAGCCTGTATCATTGGCGAATTCTTTAATCCAAGCGGTAGCCCGTTCACCCTCAGCAATTGACCCCATAGCGGCGGTCATTTGCTCGCGGAAGGCGCGCATTTGGTCGCCAACCGTAAGCACACCTTTTAAACTTTCCCAAAGGCGATCAACCCCAATGTAAGCCCCTGCCATTGCCAACAATGACGAAGTGGCCGAACCAATAGAGCCGTTAAAATCTTTGGCTGATTTGCTGGATTGAGACAACAAGCGATTATGACGAGCGAGTTTTTTATTTACACCCGTTAATGCCGATTCACCAGCGGCTTGTTGTTGTTTTAATTCACGGCTGGCATCAGCCAATTTGCCTGTATCAAACCCAGCTTTGGTGATTTGGTCAGTATAGGTTTTTAGCTTGGATTTATTGCGGTTGATGCTATTACCAAGCTTGGTTAATTCACTGCTGGCCGTTTTGCTTTTAAGCCCTAGTTCGGCTTTGGCTTTCGCTGCTTTATCAACGGCAACATTACTTTCAACCAAAACACGACGTTGCTTGTCTAGCTCTAACGCAAATTGACGAGTGTTGTTTTCGGCTTTGGCTTGGGCAGCGGTTAAGCCTTGCAGATCGGTTTTCGCTTTAGCAAGGGCTTGAGTTTGTGCTTTGCTGGCTTTACCGCCTTTTTCTTGCTCCGCACTTAAACGGGCAATGGCCTGTTCTGCTTGCTTGATTTCGGTTTCGTAACCAGACAACGCGGTTTGAGCTTGCTTGTATTCTTTCTCGATGCCATCAACGGACGCATTGGCTTTCTTTTGCGCAGTTTCTAGGGCTTTGAGATCTTTAGCGGCTTGACGTTGTTCGCTGCGTAATTTATCCAGGGCAACGGAATTATCAAGAAAGGCTTTTTCACTTTTGGTGATGGTGCGGCTTAACTCATCAAACGAGTTAACCGCTTTGTCGAGGTCGCCCAGTTCTTCTAGGCGTTCATTGAGGGTTTCACTTTCGTTTGCCAGTTGTGCCAATGCCTTTTCAGACTTTTTGGCTACCGATGAAAATAAGTCTCGGCCTTTAATGATGAAATTAACAACTTGATCTTTAAACGCCATGGTTCACCTTTAACAAGCACAGGAAAGCAAAATAAAAAGCCCACTGGTTAGAGTGGGCTTGGTTTTTTAAGTCACTGGATTCCCGCCTACGCGGGAATGACAAACTTATAAAACAGGAATAACAATATTGATCAAGTTATTGTGCCGCGCTACGGACAAAGAACTTAGACTTGCCAGCGGCAACAATGCTTTGATCGGCTAACACGCCACCTTCAACATCAAAGGCACCGAAGTCATCACCAATTAAGTCAAGGCCAGAGGTTGGGCTCGGCTTCCACTTAAAGAGTTTAAGTGTCCAACGTTTGCCGGTTGCATCGTTGATACCGTCAATCACCACACGCACTTCTTTACCTGATTCAGATAACGCTTGCAGTGCACTACCTGCAACAGATTTGTAAGAAACTTTAACCTTAGCGCCATCAGCAATACCGCCAGTGCTTAACACACGAATACCAGCTGAGCTCAGTACATAATCAGTGTTTTCAACAAAAGGAGTCGTTGAACCTGACTCTGGCTTAACCGTCACGGTTTGAGCAATGTCAATCATTTTGGCCGTTTCAACCAAAATACCGTGTTTAGTGGTGATAACTTCATCGGTTACTGTGTCCTGAGTTAAGGTTTCTACCTTACCGCGCAAAGCTAACGCCAAGTTTTCGTTTGAGAAGTCGCTTAAGGTCATGGACAACTTAACCGAATTCACCTTAGTTACTTCTGCCACATTACCACCACCACCACGATAGTTAGGTTGTGCTTTGGTTTCTTGTTCAATTTCGATGTTAACGCTTGATGCGTTGCCAACATCACGACCATCGACATAGACAATGCCGTTGCCGATGTAACTCTCGGTTACTGTTTCGCTCATATTCTTTCTCCGAATGAATGAGTATTTTGGATTTCAAGGGTTAACACCGCTAAGCCATGAGTTTCATGACTTTCCGGCATGATGAATTTGCACACATCAACTTCTTTGAATTTGAGGATTTTGTGTTCATCTAGCTGTAACCAGCTGGGGATTAAATTTCTGGTTTCGTCTTTGTAAAAACGCTCTCTGATATCACGAACAACATTGATTAACTCCGCTGTTGGGGTATCGGTCTTATTGACAGCGATGCCAGCAACTATTTGTAATCTGATGGTTTCAAAGCTGAGTTCTTTACCGCTATTGGCTTTTTCATCACTGGTATCTGGTTGAATGAAAATAAACCGATGCGCAGTTGTTCCTTGCTGATAAAAGCCCTCTTTTACCTTGAAGTCTTTAATGCCTTTCAGGCGATCAATGATGTTTTGGATCATGATTAACCTAATCCTTTTCGGTACTTATCACGCAAGTGACGAATGATTTTGGGTTCGATTTCTTCACGCAAGTAACCAAAGCTCGCGGAAACCGATGGACCATATAATGACTTTTGACCTCTTAGGCTTCTCCAAGAGTTATCCCCTTTTTTACGGGAGAAAATCAGCTGGTTACCGTTACGACCAAGCACAGTAAAGGCACCACGAAACAACACAGGTTTATTTCGAGTGACGGCTATCTTGTAGCCGCTGTTGCGTTTCCTTGAGATTTGTTGAGCTTTAGAATGATTAAAGCGAGTTAAGGTACTGGGACGATAACGGGCAAAGATACGACCTTCGAAGCTTTTAGGGTTAAAACTTAAGCCAAAGTTTTGCTCAACATAAGAACGGGACTTAAAACCATATTGATTAAAAATGGCATCAATTGCTAACTTTTCACCGTACTCTGCGGCTGACTTTACCGCTTGAGTAATCGCAGGGGCTTGAGCTTTGCGCATGCGCTGCAGTTCTTGTTGAACTTGAGCGAGTCCCTTTTTCTCTAAATAGCCCACAGCTACACCTCAACATACATAAAGCTGACGCTGTGAGCATCGGCGCTAAACACCTCAGTGAGCTTATACATCGTTCCATCAATCAAAAATCTATCGTCTGATTGAATGCTACCCTCACTTTTGATGAACTCTGCCACCGTATAAGGCGAAGTGACATATTCAACGCTGCGATCACGCGTCGAGGGCGCAATGTTAACGGTGCGGTCAAACTCTTTTCCCTCAACAGGGTAAAACACACAAGGCCGACCATGCTTTTTAATAGCTTGCTCAATCTTGTGGTTTCGCCTTGCTGAAAGGTCAAAGTTTAAGTTAAGCATTGATCTTAACTTCAACCTCTTCAACACCATTGCCAGCCGCTTCCCAAGCATAACCGGCTAACGTGTTACCGCTGTCAGTTGTTGTAATGTTACCGTCTGACTTAAGGTACACTTTTGCACCTTGGGTAATATCATCAGCCGCCACTTTAGGCAGTTTATACACGCCATCAGTGTGGCCAACACCAGGTACATTAGCGGAAAAGTCACCCACTGACACAGCAATGACACTACCAAGGGCAATCGCATCACCGCTTTTTGTTGCCGCACTGCGGCTAAAGCTGATGGTGTCACCAGCCTGAACATAATTTTTCATGCTTCTATTCCTATGTTTAAGGATTTGAATTCAGATAACAAAAAAGGCACCCGATTGAGTGCCTTTGATTGTATTTGGCTGGATTATTTACCAGTAGACTTCACTAAACCACGGAAATCTAGTGCTGCAACACCTGCGTCCATACGGACCTTGGTTGATACACCATCAACATTGAACCCTTCTTGCTGCTCAATGTATGGCGTATCGATACCATCAAGGTATGCCACTTCGATAGTGTCAGTTCCTTGAGCTGCTGACAAGTAGTAGGCATCTTTAGCTGCTTTAAGTCTTGCTTCAGAAATCACCGTGGCGAAGTCTTGAACAGGGTTGTAAATTCCGCTGTTCGCATCCGCCCCTTTGACAGAAGATGACTTAATGATTTGCGTTGCTAAGCGCTTTTTACTTGGGTGACAGATTAGGAACTCAGGCATGATATTAAGATCTCGACCATCTTCACCATGCCCTGTTTGAGTTTCCATTAACTCAGCCGCGATACCATAGTTTTCAACACTATGTTCACCTGATGTCAGGTTATTATGGTCTGCATGGAACAATGGTTTACCATCTACCCATTTTGCATTACCAGTTAAAAGCTCATAAACAAGATCTGCAATGGTTGCTTTCGCTGCGGCACCCATTTTCATAGGGATATCTTTCAGCATATTGAGGTCATCATTAATGATGGCCTGACGAGTAATAGAGAACAACTTACCGTATGACGCTAGGGTAATGTTTGCGCCATGATCTCCAATTGTTCCGTAAGTGTACTCTGCACCTTCAGGAACTTCTGGTAAAGATGAGAATTCACCTAAACCAACTCGACGCGTTGGTTTAAAGTCACTTAGCTCACCTTTTTTAGTCCACAACTCAAAGGTTTCATTTGCCTTTTCCCATCCCATCAATACCGATTTGTTTGCCACATCTAACAAGATTTGACCGAAATCAGAAGATGAATGAGTAAATGCCTTACCGACCATTTCCATCTTATTCATGCCATGGCTAGAAATACCACGCTCAGTTAATGAAGCTCTAGCCATTTCCATTAGGTTAAAGCTACTAAACTGGTTGTCTTTTTCAGCTTTCTGGTGACCAGCACGCGTTAATAAATGAGCGCGGATAGAATCACCGACTAAGTTGCCGTTACCAGCATGAATGATGGTGCTTTGTGGTTGTGATGCTGCAGGGGCTGCACCTTCACCTAACTTAGCTAAGATCTTATCTTTCGCTGCGGCTGCATCAATATCAGCATTCGCAATACATTCGTTTTTAAGTTCGGTTAAGTTGTCGAACCCTTTAAACGCAGCGTTGATGCCATCAATGCGCTGTTTGTTTGCCGCTGCAATTTGCTCATGCGTTGGTTGAACCGTTGCTGCAGGAGCTGCAGGTGCTGGTTGTGGATCTGCAACGTTACCTTGAGGGTTAGCTGCAGGCGGATTGTTTACAGGCGCATTACCTTGCGGTGCAAACAGATTTTTCAGTGCTTCAGGCATATTTTCAAAGTCCTTCAGTCGTTTTGAGTTAAGTGCCGCAGCCATTTGCAGCGGTTCGGAAAGAGTATCGGCAAAGCCTTTTTCAACGGCTTCGCTACCTGTTAGCCATGTTTCCTCGGCTAATAGGCTTTGTAATTCGGTTTCGTCCATGCCCGTTTTGGTTTGGTAAGCACTGATCAGTGTGCTTTCCACCTTATCTAGCAAGTCAGCGTATTTACGCATTTCATCAGCATCACCAATGGTGCCGCCCCATGGTTTATGCACCATCATCATGGCGTTGGCTGGCATGATGACTTCATCAAAGGCCATGGCAATCACCGATGCCATTGATGCGGCTAGGCCGTCAATGTGACAAACCTTATGCGCTGGGTGACCTTTTAACAGGTTGTAAATCGCCATACCTTCAAACACATCACCACCTGGGGAATGAATACGGGCGGTGATTTGGGTAACTTTGCCAAGATTGCTGAGTTCACGAGCAAACTGTTGGGCACTGATGCCCCAACCGCCGATTTCGTCATAAATCATTAGCTCAACGTTGCCACCTTGGTTTTTAAGCTGGTACCAGCTTTTTTTAGGGGCTGATTCGTTGTTAATGCTGGCTTGAGGTGAAAACAACATGCCACTGGCACACGCCACCGCTAATAAGCTTTTCTTACTCATTCGAGTCTCCATTTTGTAATTCGGGGTCGTTTTGTGTGACCAGCCCGTTTTCGCGGTTGTAATCTACTTCGCGCTTACGCTGCTTTTTCACTTCATTCGGGTTTTTGCCACGCGCTCTTATCCACTCTGTTTCCGATGCTGCATTGCCTTTAATTTGGCGTTCCCATGATTTGGATTCTTTATCAGGGTCAATCCATGGCATAGTTGGACCAAAGTAAACGGCATCGAATAAGGTATCGATGTCGAGTTCTGGCGGTAAAATTAACGGGTTAATTTTGTTGAGTTGTTCCATTTGCAACCATTTACGGAATACAGGACGCACCCAACCAGCGGTAAACCATTGCTGCATAATTTGGTTTGATTCATCTTGCTCAACCAACTCTTGGCGTTGGCTTGAATAGCTGCCGTTGTAATCACGCGCAATGGGTGAGTAACCTGTGCGGCTACCTGCGGAAACGGCTTTTAATTGCCCTTGGCGAAATTCGGTTAAGTGGGTGTTTGGTCGTTTGCTTTCTACCGTGTCAATGTCTTCACCCGGTTGTAATGTGGTAGTCATGCCCGGCTGAAAATTAATGCTGGTATCGTCTGAACCTTCTTTTGCTTGCCAATCATCAGCTCCACCTCTACGAATAACAAAGGCTAAGGCGGCACTGATACGAGCGGCCACTCGTTCTGACTCTTCATATTCTTTAATATCTGCAAGGCGAGTGATGATGCCGTGAAATAAGCTAATGCCCCGTAATTGGTGCAAGCGTTTAAACACACCAAGATGGAGCATGTTTTCAGCGCGGATTTTCTTGGTTTTATGACGAAACCCCACCACATCGGCAGGATGATCCAGTAACACATGGTAATGCGTCACTTGTCGCCAAGCGTTCGTTTCTAATCCTTGACGAATACCTTTTGAGGGCTCGTTGAGTTCAAAAGGGATAAAGTCAGGCTCTAACGCTTCAATACTGTATGGCGTACCTTGTGGGTTCGGGTGTTTGAATTTAGCAATGCGCCCCATGACATGCTGACCAAAGCCCTCACCATCACGTAATGCGGTGCGTAACACTAGGCGCTCTAATTCAGGGCGAGTGTAACGGCCTGTTACCTCTGGGTTTAGTGACCAATTAGCAAAACGGCGTTGAATGTCGTTAGCTAAGTTACTCAGTATTTCGCCATTATGGTCTTTGGGCTGTGGCTCAATGACAATGCCATTGGCACCTACGATTCGAGCTTCAAGGTGATCAAGTATGCCAATGCTGATATCGTGATTTTCATCTAACCAACGGGCTTGTTCACGTAGGCTCTTACCTGCGGCAAATACCGCTTGATTTGCGCCACGGCTTTCACGATTGGCTTTATGGGTTCGGCTTTTCTTTGCGGCTTCATAACCTTTTATAGTTTCGTAGCCGTTACGTGCGACTTCTCGCTTTAATGCCCATGAAGGTGAAATAAAAGCAATTGCGTTATTAAGTAAGCTCATGGATCACCTAGTTAAAATGTGGCTAAGCTAAAACCTGAATTTTTTGATTGAGTGGCGGCTAGTTTTCGTTCCCACTCGATTCGGCCTTTACGAATTTCGGGTAAATCCTCACTGGTCATTTTCTTACCGTTAACCTCGGTGGTTTTACCTGCCAACACGTCAATTTCAGCTTGCAGGTAAACCTCAAGCATTTTTTTCTTTTGTTCAGTTGTGAGCATTTATAACCAGCCTTCGTTACTGACGTTGTTGAGCCATTGGTTTGATGGTTTGGGTTGTACTGTTTGAGCCTGCTTGGGGGTTGGCTCGTTGTTGTTTTCGGGTTCGCTTACTTGCAATTGGGTTGTTGGTAGCTGCTTGGTTAGCTGCTCAAGATCAACACCAAAACGTTGCTGTGCAATGTGAAGCGCAGCAACGGCATAGACAAAACAATCTAAGGCTTCGTTTCTGCGTTTTTGGTTATCCCAGCGGTATACAGTGCGACCATTACGGGTAACGGGTATTTTCCGCTCTGATGTCAGCTGTTGCAGTTCTTCGTCATCACAAATGTCACTATTAAGTGGCAAATGCACTGCTCCCGATTTACGCACATTGACATCAGGCTCGATGCGAAACATCGACATGATCAACTCTTTGGCGTTATCGGTACCGACTTCAGTTAAATAAACTCTGGCCCTGTTTTTCTTTTTCGGGAAATTGGCGATAGGTTTGCCGTAAACAGGTGCACCACGAATCGGTATCACTTTCATCACACCCAATTTACGAGACATGCTGTAAACCGTGTCAGTGTAGTGACCACCGGAATCCCAACAGGTTAAGCCGACATTCATGATGATGCCGTCTACTCTGGTGTAACTTTTACTTAGCCGTTCTGCGACCTTTGACAGTAAAATCTCATTGGCTGGATCACCATTGAGAATAAACCTATCAATCAGCGCACATTCTTTACCTGCGCCCCAGCCCCATATCCGTCCTTCGTAGCGGTCATCTTGGGTATCTACGCCAGCGGTGAGATAGACCACCCATTCAGGAATGTCGGCCTGATACATTTCTTTGCGTCTGCCAAGCTCTTCCCAATCAAGCTTTTCACCTGTGTCATCGTCCCAAGGTTGTCCCAATTTGGTGTTAACAAAGGTTTGCAGCTTTTCGCGATCATCTTTGGCTTTGTAAAACTCACCGGCTAACTTATGCCATGAGTTAAGCGGGTTATACCCTGACCAAATATGAATACTGACGCTTTCAGGCGTTGGACATGGTTGACCATCTTTATCAAAGAACTCAATAAAAGAGGTTTTCTTATCACCCACTGAGGTATACATACCTGTGTGAGCGCAGATCCATTTGGCATCGGGATGCCAACCCATGTCATCTAATTCATTGTTTTGAATTAAGCAGCCGTTATGCTCACAGGCATATTCAGCGGTTTTGGGGTCATTGTTGATCCACTTAATGCCAAAGGGCTCATCTTTACCGCCCCACTTTAGGGTTTGCAGTTCTCCGCAATGTGGGCAAGGTAAGTGCAGTTCAAAGTAATGAGAACTGTCATTACAAGCTTTTTCTATTTGGCAGCTGCCTAGGTTCTTTGGGGTTGAACCTCGTATTGATTTCGGAAACACCGAAAGCTCGATACGGGTATCACCCAATGAGGTGGCGTTACCCTCGCGCTCGATGGATTCATCAAACGCGGCTAATTCGTCATAGATAACATCATCGGTGGATATTTCACGGTAGTTTGCGGCCGCTGTACCACCACGCACCATTAAGGTTTTACCGTTGGTGAAGACTTTATCTTCTAAGGTGTTATCTTTGTGCTTTTTGCCCATCCAAGGAGCAAGCTTGCGCCAAATAGGCATGTCACGTATGGCGGTTTCGACATGCTTTTTCATAAAGCTTTTGGCTGCGCCATCTTTGGGTTGATAGATCAACACATTGCGCTTTTTATGCTCGACTTTATAACCGCCGTTTGCCATGAGCATTTTGGTGTAACCCACACGCGCGGATTTTTTACAGTTAAAAATCCTTATTTGGTCGTTACCCATGGCATTAAGGATGCCGACCTGAAAAAACAAACTTTCCCACCGTCCCTCTGAATACGATGATTCTGAGGACATATAGAAATGCGAGTCGGCATACTCTGCACAGGTCAATACGGGTGGTCGATAAAAACCACGCAGCCCTGCTTGAATGGCGGCTTTTAAATTACTGATCTGCGCTGGCGAGATATTCATCTAATAAGCTCTCAACGCTTTCAGCCAGTTCCGACACCACATTCATACTTTTAATGACTTCACTTTTGATGAAATCAAGCATGTATTCTTCTAGCTGTGGATATTTCCGCTTAAGTCTTAGCGGTATTTGGTCAAGTTGTGGCGCAACTTGAGCCGCCATTTTAGACAGCACAAAGGTGTTGAAACTGACATCAACCACCTCTTTTCGTTCTTTTTCGTTTTTTAGCTCTTGCCCATCGGCTTGCGCTTTGGTTAGGCGAAACCGTTGGTAATCTATGGTTAATTCTTTGTCAGGATCTTCACCTTCCATCGGTTTGTGCTTGTCGCGTTCATTGCCAACACGATTCGCCACCACATCAGCCACACTGTATAAAGATTGACGGCCTTGTTTTTTGTATGGCTTAACGCCCCATTTATCAAAAGCCGTGGTACTGATGGCTAAACTTTTACACAGATCCGTTTTGTTAAGCAGTAGAGGTTCGCTCTGTTCTGTCTTAACTCGCGGCATGTGTTAACTCTGTTCGAATTGCTCCAATTCGGCTTGTTTGAGTTGTTTCTCAAGTTCGTGGAGCTCGATTTCTCGTTTGTTTTGTTTGGCTTTGTATACCCAATTAATGATAAAGGTACCGATAGCTGACAAGATACCGATGGCTAACGCCGCTTCATTCACTGACAAAAAACCACCTGCTGCGGTGATACCGCTTGCGCTGTATGCTGTTGTTGTTATGCCTTTTTGCACACTTGGATCATTGAGCATTCGTTTTGCTCTCCCGCCAGTTTTTGAGTCTTTGCCAATCGGCATTACATTTTTCAAGTTCACTGACCAACTCTATGCCATAACTGAGTAAATCAGCATTGCTGAATGGTAAGCTAACTGGAACGGGGGGAATTCGGCACTGGCTGATCATCTCTTCGGGAGCCAATACAGTTTGAATTTCTTTTTTGATTACCGTTCGCACAATTGGCGGCTTGCTTGAGCAAGCGCAAAGCATCATCAGGCACATCAGCAACAGACCAAGCGCGAACGGTTTCATTTTGGGAAGTCCTCAGTTTTGCAATCAGTCTATTTTGCTGATTGAGCGTGCTTTGTATTCGGTGTTTTTCAGCTTGGTTTTGCAGATTCAATTTAGATATGCGCTTTCCTTCCGCAATCAGCTGTTGCTTTTCATGTTCTATCAATTCGTAATCATGGGTTAACTTATCTAAATCACTTTGAAGCACATGCTTTTCGACCGTCAAGGTTTGCACTTCTGCGGTTTTGGCTTCTAATGCGGATTTGGTGACGGTTAAGGACAAACCTAAACCAACTAAAACAATAATTAAGGCGGCAATCACATATACGTGAAAGGTACCCGTTGCGCTAAAGAGTCGCTGAAACATGGTTTAAATCCCTCATACACAGTTTTCGTTCGTTTTCTCGCCTGATGATCAGGCCATTTAATTTGATACCACTGGCATACACCCAACGGGGCAATTCGTTACAAGCACCAACACGATCATCGTTATGTAATTTTTTTCGAAGTGTTGAGTCTCTGAAATTACCGCTGCCAACGTTGTAAATAAAACTCAAGTAAGCCGCATGCTCACCTTTGGACAATTCAACGCCTTTGGTAAGATTTAATAATTCTTGATTGAAGCTTTCGAGATCATTGGCAAGTTGAGATAAACATTCTTGCTCTGAAAAGAATTGCCCATGCTGCAGTTCGTCACCCGTATGACCATAGCAACTGGTGAGTATTCCAATCGGGTCCACATAAACACCTGGAACATAACCTTCGTGATCGGCAATAAAACCACCACTGACCGCAACAATGGCAGAGAAACCGATCGCCGCTAATTTTTGTGATAGCTTCATTCGTTCCCTCTATAAAATTAATGGCCTTAGCGCGGCCAACGATCAGATCACCCACAAGGAGGAAAGGGCTCTGATTGCTGCGGTTATTAGTGTGTTTCTACGTCTTAGGCAGATTGGTATCCTAAGCCACACCATCCCCCACCATCAGCTAGGGTCTCTAGGATTGCTGCTACGCTTTTTAATACGATAACTGCGCCAGAGTCATTTCAAACTCAACGCCGTTTTGATATACGATTTCAAGATCAAGTTTCTCAGCCAGTGTTTTTTCACTTCTGGCTCCTTTGGATTGCTCCCAACCGTCAAGCAGATAAATCTCGTCAGCGCATTGAAGCATAGACAAGCAAATTTGCATGTATTCAGGTTCGGTTAACCCAATAGGAAGTGAAGCAGGGTTGAGAATAATGATATTGTCACTGCGAAGAAACTCGGCAGCGGCATGAAAAATAAAACGGTTGTTCCCCTCAATGCCCGACATTGGACCTGCAATATAGATTTTCTTTTTTCTCATATTACGTCCAAAAAAAATCCCTCACTTGGAGGGCAGAACATGGGAGATACAATGTATTTCAACTGTAGCTAATTAAAGACTATTTTCGTCTTTAAAAATACGTTAAAAAAAGGGTAAAAAAGGGGCGTTTTATTCCCTTTTGTCAAATTTCATAAAATTATTAACACTTAACTGTTAATTTTTCCATGAATTCAACAGGGTAAACAAACTCATTTCGATAAATTTAAAATATAGCCATGAAAGTTGGTGTATTCAGATAGGGAAAATACGTTGAAAAAATTGAGGGTTGCTTTTTTCGTTTTTTTGTCAAAAATAATATTTTTGTTTTCGGCTGGGGTAGGTATTGATCACATTGAGCGAGAAAAGGCTGAGTTATTTTCCAATAACAACAACTCAACCTCAAAAATTTTCGTAAAAAGTGAACCTCCGCGCCTCTCCGCCCCCGCAATGAAGGCGGCTAAAAGTACCTTTTTAGTTTAAATGGTAATGGCTCAATGCGACTGAAACTGTAGTAACGCCTATTGTTTAACAGTCTATCAAATGCTTCTTTACTGGTTTCATCAAGCGTCATTGATATCTTAATTGGTTTGGGCGTTCGAAAGGCTTGCGCTTTTTCTTTGGCTATACCCATACTGATACCTTTACACTCACCTATTTCAATACCACCTATCACCAAGGTGGCGTTTGATGCTTCAATCTTCATTGCTATCAATCTCTATTCTGCAAAAAGGATAGCCTGACATCTCTTCTTCCTTCTCTTTGGCTTTCGAATAGCTCATGGGGTTACTGATGTATTTACAATTTTCTACTGAACCATGCTCACTGTCTTCATACTTACCAGCGACGACGATATAGATATCATTATTAACCTTTGACTCACTGCAGTATTTATTTCCTAAGTCGAAGTCATCACCACACTTGATACATTTTTCAATATAATCATCCCATTCATGCCAAGCTTCTGATTTAATTCCCATTACTATCACCCTCAATCAATACCGCCTTGGCTTCAATAAAGCCTGCAGTCATCATCTCAGCGGCTTCTTTTGAATTCTCTATCACACTATCCGCACAGACTCTTAGGATTTTGTCGCATTGCTCAGCCGTAAGTTTTATTGTGACCTTGCCTTGTTTATTACTGAATTCAGCAGAACCAATCATCTTGCCTTCATCTTTACCAAAGCTTCTTCGAGTTAGCCTTAAGTCTTGTAGTAACATATCAATCACCTTTTACCGTTCCGATAAAGCCTAAGCGTTTTCTTAACATTTCATTTTCAGATACAGGCTTCGCAATTTGAAAGACTCTACGCTTACTCTCATTAGCTTTAAGTTCTTTAGCCATATTTTTCATGTCAGATTCAACACTTTCACACGCTTTTAAGTATCTTTTTTCAATGTAATCATGGGTAAAATAAACCTCTCTGTGTTGTGGGAAATCAAAGCGGATATTGGATTCAGCAACGAAACGAACAGTGATATCCAATTCCCTTTCAACACATAGCTGTTGAAAACGTCTTCGATTCCATCGGGCTTCTTCTTCTGAACTACAAATAACAAGATCACCATCTTGCAAAGCATTTAACATTGCCGTTGTGCGCCCTGTTCTAGCTTGACCCAAGAACAACATCTTCAAGCCAGCAGCAACCAATGACCCGATTTTATAAATATCCATCTTACTCTCCTAGTAGTGCCAGCTCGGCACGCTTTAACCAAAATAAAAACGACTTCTTTTCTTTAAACAAACCTTGCCAATGACCGCCACATTGATATTGAACACGGATGGCCTTACGACAATCAACACTTAAACGATTCACCAGGCGATCAACCGCTTGCACTTCTCTTGGCATTTCATGCTCGAAGGTATTACCACCATTGTGCATAATGGGTTCTTTCAAACGGTCACACGCAGAACGGGACGGGAAGCCCTGCCCAAACTCACGCTTAAGACTGTAATTTCCCCACAGTCTTAACTCTGAACGTAGTTTTTTAATGGTCCTGAATTCAGGATGCATACACCGTCACCTCATTAATCTTTTCAACTGGCAAACGAAACACATCATCACAGATAGCAACCAACGCATCGTAAGGCACTGCGGTTTCGCCTTTCTCCCATTTTCGGTAAGTCTTTACATGAACGCCGTAACTATCAGCCACATCTTGCTGAGTAATACCTCGGATCCTGCGTCCAATTTTCAACAAATCACATCCACGACTTGCCATAAATTACCTCTTCAAAAACCCCAAAATCATCAAATTGCATCCTCTTATAAGAATGATGCGGTAAATCTCACAGCCAACCAGACGCAGCAATACTTAGCCCTTGCTCAATATTTCCAGTTGATCTAGGCAATATCTCGGACGCAACAGAAGAAAATCCATTGTCGATTAAATAAGAATGGTATTGCTCTAAAGCGTTGCTCATGCCTTTATCAAGCGTTGATTTCACATAAGTGCGAAGTAACACAGGCAACGAATGATTTACCAAACGCTCACCCACAACGGTATCAATCCCTAAATCAGCAATAATGGTTCGAAATAAAATACGGAGATCATGACTGGTGAAATGCTTAAAGCGGATGTTATTACTCCACTCTTGCGCTGTTCTTTCAGATACCACACCACGCTTTGACGCAAACAAATAAGCACGCTTGCCCACATGCTTAAGTTGCCAACGCTTATAAAACTTCAATAACAACTTGGCTGAATCAGTCAAAGGAATACGGTGCTCTTCAGTATTTTTAGAATTGCTCGAAGGGATCACCCAAATATCATGAGAAATATGCTCCCAACGAGTTAAACGAGTTTCATTGATTCTGGTACCAAACATAAGCATAAGCACAAACATCATTCGAACTGGCATACGTTCATTCGACAAAGTTGAAAACAGTTCAGACAAATCCGTTTCAAACAAATGCGTATCTTTAGGCTTAACCTTGACTGAATCCTTAGCCATAAAACCCGCAATAGGATCTTGCTCAATCACACGTTTCTTAGCCGCAAAAGCGAAGGCCGTTTTGAATATTTGAACCACATTCAACACATAGCTCGGTTGAAACCCCTCTTTCAGCATGGGTTCAATCAATTGCTCATCAATCAACGAGAAATTAAGATCAGATAAAACCACCTTACCCATTCGATCAGACAATTGGCTGTTAATGGCCGACTTCACATTACTGCGCCACTTATCACTGAAAGAAGAGTTATTATTCATGCGCTCCATATACCAACACAGCACATCATTCACGGTAAAGCACTGCCCCGCTACCATGGAATCACCCAACCTTTTAACCAACATCGATGGCAAATCAGCCGCCAATGTTTTCAAACACAAGCTTGGGAACTGCCCCAACTTCTCCCACTCAGTACGGCCTTTAACATTCAGTACCAAATGAACCGAAGCTTTAGAACGTTTCGCTACTGCACGCAGTCTTAATTCAGGATAACGAAGATCACGAAACTCACGCTCAGATTGCTCAGCTAACCAACGCTTAACACTGGTCGAATTCAACTTACCAACAAACACACCCGACATTAACGCACCAACCTATATTCCCAAGCATTTGACTTAGCACGCACACGACTCTGTTTGTGCATTCCTTCAAGCTCACGCCAACGAGCAGAAATAGACGCTTCACCGCTGAATAAATTAAACTCCATCTGTAACCGATGTTGAATCTCATTAAGAGTTAAAAACTTACCCTCAGATAACACCTGAATTAACGCTTGTTTAACCGTCATTTTCACAGGCTTACGCACAACACAATTTGAAACAGTCTGAACACTCATGCTCTTGCTCCTAAATTTAATTGCTTACGAATATCACTGATCTTTGAAAGGGCTTTTTTCTTCGGTGTTGGCACACTCACTTTGCTGGGTAACGCCTTGGGCAGTTCCACATCAAACTGCTCACCATTAATAAAACGCTTAACCAGCATCGAATAATTGCGGCTGAACACCTGACGAACTTCATGTTCCTTGCCGCGAGAAAACAACCAACCGCCCGTTTCTCTCACTGCCAGTAACACCAACTGATGTGACCAAGTATGTTTTTCACTTCGGTAATAATTTTTAAGCGCTTCCTGATACGCTTCGTCATCACTCGGCAAACCAGCCGCTTCCACCAAAGACAACTTGCACCACTTAGCAAACTGCAACGGTGACGGCCAAAACTGACGGTCTCCCTTATCCATTCTCGCCCGTTGCAAACCTAATTTAATTTGCTCGATGCTACTCACACCTTGAGCCGCCAACGTCTTAAGCCACTCAGCTTTATGTGTCGCAAGGGCTTCATCCTTGGGTCTGCCAACCGGAAACAACACCGTTAACTTGTCAAAAATGCTATCCACAATCGACTTATCCATTTCAGACACACTGCTTGGTGCTTTTGCATTAGGCTCTGAACCAACCACCGCTTTTGAAGCCATCAGCTCCTGCAAGCTTTGCGTTTTATTGATTCCATTCATCATGCTAACGGGTCCTCTTCATCAAACACTTTTTCAGTCCAATCAGCTGTTGGCTGAGCTTGAACCAGCCCAGAATTCACCACCCACTCAAACTTGAATGCCGACCAACCACGCTCAGCACACAAACCAATACACCAGTCAACCGTCAAACCATGCTCAGCAGCTTGATGAAATTGATTAGCCATTCGGTCAATAGCGGTTTGAGTCAACGGGGCTTTTTTCGCTTTACGCACCTCAAGCCAATCTTTCAAAATTGGATCACTAGGTGGGCAAGGCCAAGAAGAAAAATTTAACGCGCCTTTTTTTGTTTTATTTTTTTTAGATTCATTGACTGGTTCAAAAGAAACTGATTCTGGGTGAAGCTCTTTCACTAGGGGTAGTGAAGCATTTTCACTAGGGGGTGAAATAGGATCACTAGGGGGTGAAATATTTTCACTAGGTCTTTTATTAAAAGTCAGGTGAAAAATATTGGTCGAATTGCCCTTTTCACCCTTGCGATATTCACGGCGAATTAATCCATCTTCTTCCAGTTTCTTAACATGCGTCATCACACTGCGCTTTGACGTTTCGCAATGGTCAGCAATATGTTGATAAGACGGCCAGCACTCGCCATGGTCATTGGCTTGATCTGCAAGCTTCAGCAACACAAGTTTCCGTAAAGGATTACCAACATTGATTTTCATGGCTTTCACCATCAAGTCCATGCTCATAACCAGCCACCTTGTAATTGTTTGACGTAATTAAAAAAATTCACTAACATGGTTCTTGCCTCCTTTCATTGGCATTAAGCCCACTTCACTCTCCAAAGATTCAGTGGGCTTTCTTATGCCTAAAATTCACTAACAAAATTACTAATGGATTAGACATGACTACACACTCAACCAACTTGACTTACACTGCTTCAACCCCCAAGGATCTAGAACTTCGCAAACAGAATGCTGATAACTTGGCAAAACTTGCTTTGGAACTGGACCTATTTGGTGATGAACTTGCACTGAAAGAAGGTTATTTAGCGTTGTCTGGTGTTCAGGCCGTGCGCTTTTGGCTTTGCAGCACATTTCATTACACCCCTGCTCAGGTTTTTGACATGAACCTAACCCATGTAAAATTTCTATTGACTGAAGAAATGCACGGTTGGACTCCACCAATTTAATCTCGGCATCAATCTCATTTAACAGCGCTTCATTTTTCAGTAATTGCGCTGTTAACAACTTTTTCCTAATGGTCAAAGCAGTCAATTCACTATGACGATTCAAAAACTCATCGTTATCCAATAACTCTTTAAGTAGTACTGAGTTAAAAATTGATTTAGTTGGCATCCTTTTCACTCCCTAACAAAATTACTAACGTATTAGACATGACTACACTCACAGCAACCATTAAACGTATCGAACGCAATAACACACTCATCACCGCCATTAGCGAAGAAGGCGAAATTGTTAAATTCGATTTGATTTCTGGTGAAGTAGGAATAAATCATAAAATCACCGGATCCCTAGACGAGCACGGAGACCAAGAGGTAACCAACCAAACAACAAAACAAACGCTCGACGTTTATATGCAGCAATGCCTGTAAGCTTTTGCAGGCGCTTTATATCTTTGGTTAAATAAAGCTCATCCCTAAAAAACAAATGGTCGCGATTGAACAACTGCTTTGGTGATAACAATTCGTCAGCGGAATAGCTTTCTAATGGTCTTTTTGATGTAAAGCTCATCAAAATCCCAGTCAATCGAGATAATGTAAGTCGGTAATACGCAACTGGAAGTAGCGGCGGACGGTCATAACACCACTTGTCAAAAAGTATTCTGTGTTTTGGCCGTTTAATCATTTGCGTTAGCAGCTCCATAGCCTCAAAAAAAGCGCGATTAGAAAGCTGAATCTTTAATCCAAGAATCTTTCTCGGTGCATTCCAAGATTCACATTTCAAAGTCAGCGCCTCAATCAACTTTATCCGCACACGATTTGCATCAGGGTTAACCTGCTGCAAAAGAAAAGCGTCCTGCTCTAAAAGCTTTTTTAGCGCTTCAGTATCAAAAACTGAATTACTGTTTAAATCCCTATCCATCCTTTTCCTCTCCAGGTAACCGACAGCCCGCGTCATACAACAGTGCACAAATTCCCATTACAGAATGCGTTGGGCACTGCAGCCCCACTTTCGTCATTTTTAAAATATGTTCATGGCGTTGTTCACGAACGTCATCAGGCAACATCTTTTCAGCCATCGCCACAAACACTTCATGTTCTTCGGGTGTTTCGGTAGGTATCACACCCGAAGTCGCATAATCGGTATTAACGGCCATGTTTCATAAACTCCCGTTTTTTGTGATCATCACGGCAATCGGCATCACAAAAGCGCAAATCACCTTCAATCGGCTCAAAGCAGTTCAAACACTTACCTGTAGCGGGTAATAATTCGGTAGTTCGATTACTCAATTGCGCGTTCAACATCACTTCATTGATGGCGTTAGCATCATCCACTTGATCAGCCATGCGCCACCTCATCAGAAAAAAGCGGATTCAACTTTGATTTGGGAATGCCAGTGATTCTAGAAAACTCAGGAACACGCCTAGGGGGGACTTCATTTTTTTTAATCCAAACACTCACGCATTGCTGTGTCAGATTCATTTGCTTAGCAATATGCGTATAACTCAAAGTATTTGGTATCAATTTCGCCAAATTTAAACAATCACCCATACTATATAAATTCCAATTTTTTTTAGGATTCCAATTTATAATACACGAATATCTCAATTTGACAAAAAATAATTGTGATGCAACAATGAATGCTCATGGTTAACATAAAGATATGGAAGATAAAATTTTGATTGGACAGCGCATAAAGCAAGCGCGGAATAGATTAGGGTTGAGCCAAGAAGATCTTGGGAAAGAACTTGGTTTAAGCTCACAATCGATTCAATCTTGGGAAAAAGGACGATCTAGCCCGAGAGGACCGCGCTTACCTAAATTGGCTGCTGCATTACAAACTACACCACAATATCTTATTTTTGGTACTGGTCAGGACAGTAATGAAGGTTATGAAGATATTGTTGAATTCATCACTTCTGAGGGTTTTCAAGCACAAACAAGTGTTGCACTTAATAAAGCCTTAGCCGCCGCAGTTCGTATGAGGTGGATCAGCTTTGGTCGAGATGTCACGGCCAACACGATTATTGATATGTTTCAGTTGAACATATTGGAAGAATATGGTATCGATCCAGATGTTATCGAACAAAGTAATAAAAAGGTAAATTCTTAATATTTACCTTTTTTGGTTTCTATCTTGAGTTATTTCTTTTTTTAAATCTTGATAAAACAAGTCTGCCAGCATTTCAATATTCATATCTTTCCGTATCGTTAACCAGTTTAGTTCTTCAGCGTTTAATATTATTTTCTTAAATGAAGATTTTGAAAGGGCTTCAATTTCTGGTGTCGTTTTACATTGTTCAACTTGTTGGATCTCACCAAACTGCAACCAGCTTGCAGACACATTTAATGAGTTAGCTAAATCGACCAACCTATGGTTTCGTGGTGTGGTTTTTCCTGACTCCCATTGCTGAACAGACTGAAACACCACCCCCAACATTTTACCAAGCTGCTCTTGACTGTATCCAAGGGCTATTCTTGCGGTCTTTATTCTTTGTCCAATTGATTCATTCAAACTGATCTCCCTAACGTTTCCCTGTTTACCCTAGGATATAGCCATTAAATAACAGCTATATCCTAGGGTAAATCAATGGGTATGATTGAGCTAGCTTTTTATTGAATACGAAGAGATAGAGCTGACGGAAGATGTTTGCTGTTGCTCTAATCGTTTTAAATAATTCCTGATTAACTTGTCTTCTTCTTTTTGAAGTTTCACAACATCAATATTAACTTGGTTGGGATCACCCTCTCTGAGATCATAGTGCTTAAGTGCAACTCGAATAAATGCAGCACCAAACTCACAATCTAAGTTAGCCTTATTGTCTATTCGGGTGTTAACCGATTTGATTTCCTTACTGGTTGCCCTTATCGCAATAAAAAAAAGAATAACCATTCCCAACAAAAAGATAGCGTACATATAACCTCCTTATTATACCTTTGACAATTTTACCGTCTTAAAGAAACTGGATACGAGCAAAATGATGATCACCACATTCAATGCTGGGATCATGTTTTGATAAAACACACTCAACCAGTCATAACCCAGTTGACGGTCAAGTAATCGAATAACTTGAATTCCGGCTTGAAATTGTAATATTTTCATTACGTGTTCAGCCGCCAATCCGATTTGAACCTCTAATTTTTCATGCATTTTATACGTCATCCATACCGTGATCAGGCACAACGCCATAAAACCAAGGTAATAGATAGTTCGTCCAAAATCTACGTTGATGGGAGAAACATGATCAATCACAAATGGCTTATAAATCAAACCTATTGACTGAATAGAAAGAAAAGCGAGGGTGGCAATAAACCCAGACTCCAATTGTTTCCAAAAAATGATATGGAATACGGCTACAAATAAAGCCGAAAACGCAACACAATGCCCAATATAATCCAATAATTCTCTTGAGTGATAAATGTAGCTCATATTCATCCCTAATATGCTAGGCCGCTCAATAGCGGCCTAATGTATTACTTATTTTGGCGGCTCAACTCCATCGCCGTTATCTCTTTGGTTTTCTACTTGAGGTGGTTCCACACCATCCCCCGTATCCTCTTGAAGCTCAGCTTCATCACAATATGGTAGCGTTTTTTCTGAAACAGATTGTTTTTCTGACATTCTAGACTCCATTCGTCACATATAACTGATTTGCACATAATAAACGCATTCACTGTATAAATGAACAGTTATTTAGGTATCTACTCTAAAATACAGCAAAAACGTCTTTTGAATGTAAATAATACGTTTTTTTTTTAATTATTTCCAACTTTTTGTTGATATTCCATTTATTTTTTGCCATATTTAACACAACTTTTTTTTGTTAACCCTGAAAATAATTGAGAAAGGATTGGAAAATGAGCGCTAAACGGATTTATCTCAAATCAAAACAACTGGCGGAAACTCAACTATTACTCAGCATTCGCTTTGCTTGCTTAATGGCACGCCAACTTGAGCACCCAATGCAGTGCAAAAAAGTCATGGAACGCATAGCCCAGCTTAACCAATACCTACATTACACCCAGCCGAGCCAGCCTTTTTTTGACGCCTATTGTCGCAAAGCTGGAATGCTCGGCACTGAATTCGTCTTGGGCGTTTGCCCTACCCATAACAAAGTGGCGGTGTGCAAACTGTCACAACTGAGTCAGCAACAACAGCACACACTCACGCAGTAAGGAGTCTGTTATGAACTTAGCCTTTGCCTTAATGGCACAATTTGGAAAACCCGTGGTTCGTCTTGAAGAGATTTGTGACGAATACCTTGGCATGAGCAAAGCCGTAGCCACGCAACACGCCAAAGCCGGAACCTTAAGTATCCCCGTTTATCGTGCCACCGACAGCAACAAAGCCCCGTGGTTGGTCAATCTTTCTGACTTAGCCCAATGCTTTGAGCAAAAACGAGACGAAGCCGCCAGTGACATGGTGGCCTAGGATGGCGGCATGAATTACTTAACCCCAGGACTGGAATCACAGCCGCGCATGCTGTTGCTGCTGGAGCTTACCAAAATCGAAGAGCCGGTAAAAAGCGCGGTCATCGACCACTACAGCAAAGGGTTTGATGACAAAATCACCTGCTTAAAACACAACATCCAAGAGCCAGCGCTATCCAGAGCCAAAAAACGCTTGGAACAGGTCGCCAGTAAAGTAGAAGCCATTAAGGAACACGATTGGCAAAACCTTAACACTTAACTGTTAAGACAAGGAGCACGATATGGACTATCACTTAACCTTTCGAGAGCCACACCCCACCCATCCAGAGTTGATGGTTGACCGCTACAAACGCCAACAGGCAGAAAGTGCCGAGCAAGCTTTTAAACAACAATTCCCAGATGTTGAGTATGAGCGCTTACCCGTGGGCGCGGTGTCGTATTCGTCCAAAGCCGTGTGTGTCGATGCCCACCCAATTGAACGCCATACTTTTTTGATCAAGGACTGACCATGACCGCCTATGCTCAATCACTCATTCGCTATGTGATGGCCAACAGCGACAAAAGCCGCGCTCAAGCCATCACCTATTTGAACACCTTTTGTCATCCCAGCTGGAGAACGCGAGATGAATAAAGCCGAACTCAAACACCGCCACCCAGAAGCCACGGCCAAAGAGCTGAGCGTGCTGTGGGTGTACCTCAATAACAACAACATTCAAGACACCCGACGCGAAGTCAAAATGAGTTATCCCAAGGTATCGGCCATCTTGCACAAATACGGGGCGATCCGCAGTCAAGCCCAAGCAAGGCAACTGGGGCATAACAATCGAGGTAAGGCCATGAGCGAACTCGACAAAGCCATTGCCAGTGAAGCTCGATATGGTTTTTTAGTACATGGTTTTATGGATAAATGGCTCAAAACCAAAGCCTTACCCACTTCGGCCTAGTGCCACCGCTCTTTAACAATGTGGTTTTTACTGGAAGCGCAGTTTCCGTGGAATGCTTAATTTTAGAACGCCCGTTCACCAATAATTAAGCATTCAACTCTTACTATGTCGGTTTATTCGCTTTTGAAAGGAATATGCTTACATGGCCTTACCCGCTTTTGTGGAATCAAAAGACATTCGCTGGATCATCAAAGTAATTCAGAAGATAAATCAATTCTCTGAGCGTGATACCTGCTTGATCACCTTCTTCTTTGCTTCAGCCCTTACAACACTTGAGATAAACCGCATTCAGATAAAAGACGTTCTGTATAAAAATGGTGAAGTAAGAAAGAAGTTTGAAGTTAAAGGCGAAATGTCACGAACTGCGTATATCACCAAGCGTATGAAGCCAGCCCTTAAAACTTACCTTGATTGGAGAGCTAAACATAAACTCTGTCTTGGCAACAATCCTGATCAATACCTTGGCTTAGACCCTGACGAATGCGTATTTCTCACTAAAGATGCTCACCCGTTCTCAATCGTTCACAAGAAAACCTTACAAGGTAATGATACTTATAGCTGTGATGCTTTGAATCGCCATATTAAGAAATTGCTAAAAGATGGCGGTATCGAGGAACCAAGTATATTAAGTGGGCGCAGAACTTACGCTATTAACTTGCAGAGAAAAGGTTTTGATGTATCTCATATTCACGCAATGCTAGGCAATAAGACTGTTGAAACAACGCAAAAATTGCTCTCTACCGATCCTATTAATATGGCATGGATTGCTGAACAAGCTTTCTAATATTTTTACTAATTATTCTCTAATAAATTAGAAATGCCGTTGACACAACTAATATATTAGATTAATATTAGTACCAAGTTAACAACAACAAGGAAAAAGATGGAGAAAGACGAGTTAGACAATAGGAAAACGGAGTTGGAAATCAAAAAACTTGAACAGGAAATTGAAATCCAACGCCGAGGCGAGGCAAGAGAATACATCAAGTTAGGATTGCAAGCTCTTGGAATACTCGCAGCACTAATCATAGCATGGACTAAGTTACCCCTCTAGGGGTAACTTCTTCAACAAAGAGAGGCCAGAATGGAATTACGATTTAAAGACTATAGACCCGCTTTGATTGCGGTTGGTGCAGGTTTGCTAGGTGCATTAGCTCTGTATTGGGTATTCGGCTAATGAGTGATGTGCAAATCATAAAGCATGGCGGTGCTCCCGCCTTTGCTGTTGTGCCTTATGAGCTTTGGTTATCTATGACTCAAAGCCAAGCCAGTCACGCAGATATACCGCAAGCGATTATCGAATTAAAGCACAAACATAATTGCAGCTTAATTTCAGCGTGGCGACGTTCTAAGCGCATTTCTCAAGTTAAATTAGCTGAGGCTGTGGGTGTTACTCAGTCAGCCATTGCACAGGCTGAGAAAGTGGGAAATCAACCGCAAGCGGGTACATTAGAAAAGATTGCTGAGGCGTTAGGCGTAACGGTTGATCAACTCAAAGAGTAGCAATTGTTACTCTTTTTCTTTTAACACCTTAGCCGCTTTTTCATTAGCGGCTTGGCGCATAAATTCACTAGCTGAACAGCCGCTTGCTTTAGCGGCTTTTTTCCACGCTTCTTTCTCAGATTCTAAACATCTGACTTCTTGTTTTTTACTCAACTTGACCTCCTGATGTGGTCGGCCAACGGGATTCTTTTCTTTGCTCATTTAGATATTTTCTGTCATGACAAAAAATAAGTCAAATTGATTGCATTTTGAACTTAGTTAAATATAATTATTGTCATGACAATAATTATTTAGAAACGGAAAATTTTTAAGGAAATCAAAATGATTAAAGGTTTAAAAGAAATAGCTGCAATGGCTACGGCTTTAGTGCTCAGCCGCAAAGGTGATGTTGCTACTGAAGACGGCGATTTTGCTACCGTGGGTACAGATGAAATCATTCACTTAGACATCACAATTGCTAAAGCATTCGATTTAGACAGTGATGATGTTAACGACAGTGATGTTCCCAAAATAATGACTATTCTCAGCAGCCTCGGCAATGAGCAAGTTTTAATGTCTCGTGACAATCCAGCAGGGTTCAAGCTTGAAGAACTCACAAGAAAGCTACGTTATGAAATTGAGGAGAAGACTAGAAATATCTCTAATGACGAACGAATACAAGCTAAAACGGTTGTGAACAACAATTCACAAATAATTGGTTTACTACACCAGATTGAAGCGATTCAACGTCAATCCTTTGTTTTGATGGAGCAGATTGCACCCGATGAAGGCGCATTGGGTAAGCCTAGAATTGGTAAATAATTTTAATTTTGGTTCCCTCATTGGTGAGGGTGCCAAATCGTAACGGAAAATTGCTGAAACTTCAAAGGAGTAAAAATGCACTGTAAACATGGCTTAATTTTATATGGCGCTTACTGCATCAAATGCAAACGTAGCTTTGAGTCAGATGGCGTTGTTTGCTCTGAAGGTCAATTAAAAGTCGGTGACAAGATTAAGGTAATCGGTAAAAGCACCAGTGATGATCAGGTAAACACGGTTAAAGAAGTTTTAGAAGTAGATGGCCGTGAAGAAATTGTCATCAACAAAACTCGGAACTACTACTTCATAACTCAAATGCTGATTACTGGTCAGTCTTGGGCGAAGCAAGTTCAAGTTATTAACGATGAACCGGAAAATCGCCACATATTAAGGAGATAACAATGGCTAAAGAAATAGTATTCGAAAAAGGAAAGAATCCGCAAGGTTTTACGAACTTGCTGATTAATGGCTCTGTGTTTGCAACAACTGGTGATGAAGAGTTGGTTGATGCAATCATCAAGCTGAAAGAAGAGCGTGATTATTTTAAAAATCATTGCGCTGAATTAGCCGATGATTTTATTCCAAAAGGTTGATTTTGCTTGTGCCATTCATCGAGTGGCATTTACAAAATTAATTAACTCGGAAAATTTTGATATGAAAGCAACACTTTGTATGGGAATGGTCAACATTGATTCAGATAAAATTGCTTACGCAAATATCAAAGATATGTATAAACATGGCAACGGTTCAGGCTTACAACTAGATAGATATGTTACTGACGAGCAAAGAGACAAAATACATTCTCTTTGTTGTTCAATTGCTGAAAAGATGTATGAACTTGAAGCCGAATTAAACAACCAATAACTAACGGAAAATTTTTGATATGGCTAGTTATTTTTACTGCGCTGAAGCAAGAGATTCAGAAGCGATATATAGCGGAGTTATTGACGTTGATAATTTAGGTGACGAAGGTTTAACTAGCGACATTTACACAATTGTCAGAGACAAGATAATTGAAAGCGCTGTAAAAGCAGGTTTAGAAAAACGTGCTTTTTCTAATAAGGATTCGTGGGTTATCACGTGTTTTAACAAAGTTTAATTAACGGAAAATAGCCAACTATCCGGAATTTCCGGATAGTTAACACATAAAGTCCGGAGCTCCACATATAAGGAAAAATCAATAATGTCAGGGCAATATTTTTTATTCGGTGACATCGAGACAGGCGGCTTAAACGGTCGCTTGGATAATGGTCGGCTAGGTATGGAGTATTATCCTATTTTTGAGCTGGCTTTCATTGTAACCGATGAGCATCTTAATCAAATTGGCTTACCTCTTGTTATTCCAATTCAGCAAACAAACAATCAAATTAATAAATCTGACCAGTGGGCAATCACCACACACACTCAAAGTGGTTTGCTTGATAAGGTTCGTAATTCAACGACTACGTTACATTCAGCAGAAAAGGAAGTGATCGAGTATTTAAAATCACTCGGCATTAAACCCTACGATAGAAAAACTCGCACTGGTGCCGTGTTCGCTGGTAACTCTATCATGTTTGATAGAAGTTTTATTATGTGCCAAATGCCAGAGCTGCATAATTACTTACACTATCGTCAGTTAGATATATCAGCCTTGGCAGTAGCGGCCAGAGCGTTTAACCCTGAGTTAGAGAAAAGAGCTATTGCTCATAAAACCTATTCACATGAAGCCTTGCCAGATATTCAAGAGTCCATTGATGAGCTAAGACTGTATAAACGCTATTTGGCACCTGAAACCCACTTTGAAAAGATGTTTTGGGATCAACGTGACACGGCTAACGAACTCAAGCGCAAAGTGATGATGCTTGAAGAAGAAAATCTGATATTGAGAAAGCAGCTAAAACAATCCACGGAAAATTTAAGAGGCTCAGAATGACTATTGAAGCGCCAGCTCTAATAGAGCTACAAACAAAAATCCATCAACAAAACAAAGATATGGGATGGTGGGACAACCCTCGCCCTTTCCATACCTTTGTGTGCCTTTTTCATTCTGAGCTGTCAGAAGCAATGGAAGGTGATCGCAAGAACTTAATGGATGACCACTTACCAGAATATGAAATGTTTTGGGTAGAGGTGGCTGATTTTGCTATCCGTTGTCTTGATTGGTTAGGTAGCAAAAATTATGAGAAATATGATTTTTATATTTTTGAGCGCCTAAGTTCAAAAATCGAATTTCTTTCTCAAATGCACTATCAAGTTTCAACAGCTTTGAATTTATCAAAAGACCCTTACTTCCACGACAAAGAAAATCTACCTAAATCGATTGCTTATGCTGTCTCCGCTTGCTTTGACTTTGCCAATGTTCACCAGTTCGACTTGCTCAAAGTCATAAATGAAAAAGTCGCTTACAACGCTCAAAGAGCTGATCATAAGCGTGAGAATCGTGCCGCTGAAAACGGCAAAAAATATTAACCAATAACTAACCGGAAAATAGCGGGTACTGACACTGTATGTTAACCAGCTCCACATTTAACACCTGAGCTTAACGCATAAGCTCCACATATAAGGAAATCAAATGAAAGACCAACACAAGCATATCAAAGGTTATCGTGACCTGTCAGAAGATGAAATTAACTTGATGAATCGAATTAAAGAGCATCAAGAAGAAACCAGAAAGATTGTTGAAATCTTGAAAAGCATGAGAACGGAGCAACAAAAGACTCCTTCTTCTGAAGATGTGGCTTTATCAGCTGAGCAACTGAGCGAATCTCAACGCTGTTTGGCTCTGGCAAAAACCAACTTGCAGCAAGGCGGTATGTGGTTAGTTCGTGCAGTAGCGCTGCCAGATTCATTCTAATAATGTTTGTTTGTGGCTCTCGCTGAGAGTCATTTGCAAAGATTATTAACATGGAAATGGCTGATGAAAATCAAACTAAATAGAAAGCTAGGCAAAACTAAAGCAAAAATATTTGCCTTAACCAGCTTGAGCATTAAAAACATGACGTGGTTGTTTTTGGGTTTACTGGTAGGCACTCAACTAATGATGGCCGGAGTTGAATTATTGGTATGGGGAGAAACCTTTCAGCATTGGGGAGATTCGATTTCCTTTATCGTAATAGCTTCAGCTTATTTCTATTACAGCAACGCCTTGGGTGAGTTCTTGCTTGATTTACATCTAAATGCAGAAGTTGAATATTAAGAGGTTTTGATGAAAGAACTACGGGAGCAATTAGTAAAAATCATTGGTGAGACTGAACTCAATGGTGGTAATAGTGAAATCGTTAAGCTCTCAAAGACGGTTAACTACCTCGCCATGCAATTTGATATGTTAGCGCGTGATTTGGATAGAGCTGAAGATGACACCAGTGGCACAGAGAACGCCACCAAGATTTTGAATCATGCCGCTGAGATGTTAAGCGAAAAACAATCCACGGAAACGTAGAAAGGACGGATATGAGTTTTTTTAAAGGTAAAAAAAAGCACTGGATCATCGTATTACATAAATACCATGTGGGATCTAAAGATTTTAAGGATGAGTTGTTGATGGATGCGACTGAAAATGAAGCAAAGGGGTACGCCTTAATTAAAGCCCAAGAATGGCAAGGAACAGGAGTTCATACGGTATCAGGGTTTGCCGTTGAGTTACCCGATGTGGTTCAAGTCGTACATCAACCACAACTAAACAGCCCCTCAACATAACGTTGCAGGGGCTTTTTTATTGCCGGGATAATTGAATTAAATTATTGATTTCTGCCTGGTAAATTTTGACTTCACTATCCGCTTTCTGTATTACGGCATTCATTTCACTGGCAATGCCATCATCACGCACCGCCCCCGCTAAGTTATTTCTCGAATAACGTTGAGAGACTTTTAACGATAATAATTTGCGGTCCCTGTCTTTAAACACCGCTTTGATTTTTCGCTTTAGCTCATCAATACGGCGCTCTGTATTTTCATTCGACACATATTTAGCAACGGCTTGTTTCTGTTGCTGCAGTTTACTGGTGGGCGTATGCGCCACATTCTGAACCGTCACGGTGATCGGTTTTTCATCCACTGAACACGGCTTATCGGTATAGGTCTTTACGCCATCAATATCACACAAATAAACTTCTGAATAACAAGGCACAGATAAAAGACAAGCCGTTAAAATTAAAATCCTTTTCATTGGACAACCCTCCTCTTTTGATTCTACTATATGATCATATTATCAAATCGGTTTCAATACCAAAAAACAACGGGTACCCAATAGGAACCCAATAGAAATAAATAATGTCATTTATCAGTATGTTACAAAACAACATAACCCACACTCAATTCAAGACATTATTGATAGCGAACAAGAACATTAATTGTTTTTCAAATGTTGAGAGGGTGACGATGAAGCACGTAAAGCATGAAGCGCAACTCCTAAAAAAAGCATTAGAAGTCGGCGAAGGCTACGCCGCCAAACGAGGTTTTAAGCCTTTAGATTCCTGTATTTCAGACAAATATAAAGTGGAATGTATTTATCGCCTGCTGGTAGAAGATAAACTCATCCAAGCCCTAGCCAAAGACAAAGAAGACGGCCCAAATATGAAGCACAAACTCGTACTTTGGATCAAACGCCAACTTCCAGACGATCACCCCTTGTTAAATTAAAACCTTAAGGGCATGAACCTTCGAGTTTGATTCATGCCCCTTCTTGAACTCTCGAATATCTAGACCTAACAAATTTGACCCCTACCAAAAGAACATAACACTACCAATTAAAATATCATCACCATATTTATATCAATAATCACACAAATAACAGCATTTATCGCCACAACATACAAAAAGAATATATTATTCCAAAAACATATATAAATTATTCAATGTTCTTTAAAGGCTGATATCACTACAACTACACAATAAAGCCTTAAATTGCATACAAAATACAAACCTATCGAAAACAACTAAAAATATTTTAAATTCAAAAACATAAACACCAACCAACCCAAAAACCTCAAATTTAACAAATATTTTACAAATGCTGTTTTTGCTCGTAATTTGCTCAAGTTTTTTAGTTTTACATCTAATTCATAAAAACAATAATTCCAAAACTAGGACTACAACAATGAAAAACATTAGCAAGAAACCGTTGGTAACAGGGTTATCAACACTCGCGATGCTTATATCTACAAATATTTTCGCAAATGGGGAGTTTTCTAAAGAAGTCGAACAGTGGCAAAAGTCACCTTTGCCTAAGCGTTATATTGTTAAATTCAACACTTCAAATACATTAAGTAATGATCAACAGGATGATTCGTTTAATGAATCATTTTTAACCGCTGCTGAGCGCTTTAGTCATAAACGAGTGATGAACAGTGTTCAAGCTAATGATATGCGTCAAATAGGGCAAACTCGTAGTTACACTGCCAAACTTAATGCTGCTGCTATTCGTGAATTAGAAAGCAACCCAAATGTGGCCTTTGTTGAAGAAGATGTACCACGTCGATTATTATCAGAATTTACACCTTGGGGTCAGGCTGCTGTTGGTGCGACACAATTAAGTGATGGTGAAACAGGCAACCGTACCATCTGTATTATCGATTCAGGTTATGACAATGACCACGAAGATCTCAGTGGCAATAACGTAGAAGGAACTAATGATTCAGGTACAGGAAACTGGTTTGATCCCGGTGCTAACAATGCCCATGGCACTCACGTTGCTGGTACCATAGCAGCGATAAATAATGACACAGGCGTTGTTGGTGTGATGCCTAACCAAAATGTTAATATTCATGTCATAAAAGTATTCAATTCAGGTGGTTGGGGCTATTCATCTGACTTAGTCAGCGCCGTGAACACTTGTGTTAGCAACAACGCCAATATTGTTACCATGAGCCTAGGTGGTCCGAGTGCAAGCACAACTGAACGAAACGCCCTAGCTTCTATATCAAATAATGGCGTGTTATTAATTGCGGCAGCAGGTAACGCTGGCAATAACACACATAGTTACCCTGCTTCATACGACTCCGTCATGTCAGTAGCTGCAGTTGATAGTAATAAACAGCATGCGGCATTTTCACAGTTTACCAATCAAGTTGAAATTTCTGGCCCGGGTGAAGCTATTTTATCAACCGTAACCATGGGTGAAGGCCGCCTTGCAGACATCACCATAGGCACCGAATCCTACTATGAAAATGGCGTTGTGCCTCATAACCGCCTAATTCGCTCTGGTACTGGTCATGCTGCGTCTGGGATTAATGGTTCAGTAACAGGTGAGCTTGCTGAGTGTTCTGTTTCTGGTACTTCATTTAACTGTGGCAGCATGACAAATAAAGTGTGTTTGGTTGAACGTGTTGGTAATCAAAGCAGTGGTAACTACCCAGATATTAATGCCGTAAAAGCCTGTGAGGATGCTGGAGCAGCTGCAACCATCGTATACAGTAATACTGCGTTGCCCGGCTTACAAAACCCATTCCTACTTGATTCAGATGCCGTATTAAATAATGTTTCTGTATCTGTGGATAGAGCAACAGGTCTTACACTAAAAGGTAAAACAGGCCAAACCGTTACCGTTAAAAACACCAATAACGAAAACTACGCCTATTACAATGGTACTTCCATGGCTACGCCACACGTATCAGGTGTTGCAGCTTTGGTTTGGAGCTACCACCCTCAGTGTACAGCAGAACAAATCCGTAATGCCTTAAAAGCAACGGCTGAGGATTTGGATGTTTCAGGACGTGATGACAAAACGGGTTTTGGTTTAGTTAACGCTGCGGCTGCTAAAGCATATCTTGATAATTCATGCACAGGAACTACACCACCAACTGGTGGTAATGAGCTTGAAAACGGAGTCGCTAAAACAAATCTATCAGGTGCATCAAATGAAGAGCTAAGATACACCATGAATGTTCCTGCTGGCGCTACTGACTTAAGCTTTGCGATGAGTGGTGGTTCTGGTGATGCCGACTTATATGTCCGCTTTGGCAATGAGCCAACAACTGGAACTTTTGATTGTCGACCGTATAGAAATGGCAACACGGAAACGTGTTCAATTTCAAATGTTCAAGCTGGGACTTATCATGTCATGGTAAGAGGTTACACTAACTTCTCTGGCGTGAGTTTAGTTGGTCGATACACAGAGCAAAGTGGCGGCACACCTTCAACTTATACTAACACGACAGACTATGCGATCCCTGATAACAACGCAGGTGGTGTTGAAAGCCCAATCGCAGTAAGTCGTAGCGGTGATTCAGGTACCGTTTCAGTTACAGTGGATATCACTCACACCTATATTGGTGATTTACAGGTGGAATTACACGCTCCTAACGGAACTGTAAGAGTATTACATGATAATACCGGTGGAAGTGCAAATGACATCCAACAAACCTACTCTGTGAATATGTCAGGCGTTGAATCTTCTGGAACGTGGAAGTTAAAGGTTGTTGATAGTGCTCGTAGAGATACAGGCACAATCAGAGGATGGCAACTGAGCTTCCAATAAGCCTATTTAACCTCAGCTCTGTATAACGAAATCAATAACATAATGATTTACAATACAAACCTTAAATTTTTATCTACAGTGCTGCTAATTTTGTGTAGTTCAAGGCAGAACTGTTCGTAATAGCCAGCCAATTACGGGCTGTTCTAACACAGAAATGCGCATAAGTAGCTGTGCTTTAGAGGTTGGCTTATGCAGAGATGAGGTTATTTATATTCTCCCTGTCCAACCAACGTAAAGGACTATCGTCAGATAGTCCTTTTTTCTGGAAAAAAGGAAAATATATACAAAACATTAATCAAAAAACTTAAAATTTCCGTAACTATTCAGCCTGCTGAACAAAAATATCTGGCAAATGCCCACTGAACAACAAGTTCAGCGCTGTTGAAGCTGTTATATTTTGCTTTCTGCAACTCGAAACGTAACTGCGTATGGCACAGAAGTTTTCAGCACCTTCTATGCTCCTAAAGCAACCTGATATTTTCTGATGAACTTTGGTCATC
>NZ_ML014757.1:59777-112957 GCF_003675895.1 Parashewanella curva | reverse complement strand
GTGATTTCATGTCAATATTTATCTAAGGGTTTGTGTGTTTTAGTTTTTGTCTAAGCAACAAGATTATAACACGCAAACCCTTACCTTTTCTTTAAATATCAACATGATAAACGATTTTTATTGTTGGGTTTGAACTCCGAAACTTGAGTTATTAAATGTATAGCTAAAGCAATTTATTCTGACGAAAATACATACTATGTGCTTCTTTAAGGTAAATAATGAGATTAGGAGACAGCGCTCTATCTTTATCACTTAAAATCCATTTTAATTGAGCTTTCAGAACAGCTTCTTTGTTTTGTTCTGTTGTCTCTGTTTTAAGATGGGGGCTAATGCGAGGATTTCTTGCTAGTTGCTGAATGAAGTTATCATTAAGTATGGAGGCTTTCATTCTAGGCTCTTGTACTATTTTAAGCCTTATCTTAGTGCCTTCTTTATAGTCATTAATTATCAATTTATGAAGTTCAAGCAAGCAAACAGCCTCTTCTGGGTAGATAGAGTCGGATCTTTTGGAGGCGCTTGCAATCAGCCCATTAACCGTTTGTAAGTTCCAGCGTCTTTTTGAAATTGCTTCACATTTGGTTAACCGATTTAGTGTAGAGCCGTTAAGTTTATATTTCACTTGCTTGACCCAAGCTAAAAAAGCAGTTTGTTCTCGAGTATGATAGGTAAGTCTGTTTTTGGGATTATTTGAATCAACTTCTTCAACCAGTTCACCTATTGGGATTAATTGTCCATTCATAGAGATCGTTGTTTTAGTCTTATAGACCGTTATCCTTACTGGAGGGAGTTGCTCTCCTAGTTGTAGCTCATCTAACACCTTAGGTGGGTTGCAAGCTAATGATATGGCATAACGTGAATTTAATTTAGCTTCGAATAATCGAGCATCCTCTGTTCTGGCTACTACTGTTGGAGATGAAGCTGTGGCAAAAAGCGATTTAAAAAAGAAAACAATTTTTTGATAAGTGCTTCTGGCGTCAACAACATGAAAACATTCTCCTCTGACTCTTCGAACATCAAATGATTTAATGTTATTTGGGGCTTTTCGTGTTGGGTCTACGAAGTGCCATTTATTCTCATATTTACCAGAAGAGTTAACTATTCCTTCACTTTCGTGTATTACATCTTTAGATGTTTCAGCAAAAGCAGTATTAAGATCTGGAAGGGAATTGTTAGGAGAAGGCACTGACATATTTGGCACCAAAAATATAGCAATAATCTTATAATTATAGTTATTTGATAAATTTCTCAATATTTGAAACAAAAATTAATATACAGAACAATAGCTTTTAGTCAGAAACGACTCTTTATCACAAGAGTGTCTGGGAAGTGAAACAAAGAGAAGGATGGTCGCTTCAACACCTTTCAATGAAGAAGCTAGTAGAAACTTTCTGATTTGCTACAGCTTGAAATAGGGCAAATCAAAATGAAAGTAAGTTAATACGTTGCAACTTTCATGCTTTTGATGAAGTTACCTAATTTAGTCAACATCTTGTTGTTATCTTTCAAATTAGCTTCAATGATTTTGACCACGGCTGAACCAGAAATCGCACCTTCCGCACCAGAATTAATCGCTTGACTGACTTGCTCTGGTGTTGATATGCCAAACCCTAAAATAGCTGGTGGTGCGTTATGTCGTTTAAGGCTAGATAAAATGTGCTCGATTGGCATTCCTGCTTGAGTTTCTGTGCCTGTTACGCCCGCACGAGATAATAAATAGGTATAACCTTCACCTAATTCACTGACTTGTTTGAGTAAATCATCATTAGCATTTGGAGGAGCTATAAAGATTGGTGCAATATCATGAGCTTTGGCAATCTCTCTAAACTCTGCAGATTCTTCAACGGGTACATCGGCGATTAACACTGAATCAACTCCAGCTTGTTGGCAGTTGGTATAAAAGTTCTCAATACCATTGCTATAGACCAAATTGGCATAGGTTAATAAGCCGATAGGAGTGTCTGGGTAATTTTGCCTTACTTTAGCAAGCAGCTCAAAACAAGCTGTGGGGGTGACATCAGAGTTTAAAGCGCGAATGTTCGCGGCTTGAATGACTGGCCCATCAGCGAGTGGATCAGAAAAGGGTAGCCCAAGCTCAAGCGCATCAGCACCCGATTCAATTAGAGTTTGAATGATCTTATATGACTGTTCTAAATTCGGATCGCCTATGGTAACAAAAGGAACGAAGGCACCTTGTTGTTTCGCTTTTAAATCCTCAAAGACTTTTTGGTATCGAGTTTGGCTCATGTGTTATTCCTCAAGGATTGATGTTTGATTTTCAAGAAGTTTTGATACAGAAAAGATATCTTTATCTCCTCGGCCTGATAAGTTCACAACCAGTAAGGTATCTTCAGTCGCTTGTTGTGCCATTTTATAGGCATGAGCTAAAGCATGTGATGATTCTAGCGCGGGAATAATACCTTCTGATTTTGCTAATAATTGGAATGCTTTTAAAGCTTCGTCATCGGTGGCTGACACATAAGTGCCACGTCCCGAAGCATGAAGTTCCGCATGTTGTGGACCTACCGATGGAAAGTCTAATCCCGCTGAAACCGAATAAGACTCTTCAACTTGACCATGTTCATCTTGCATAAGTGGAGATTTCATACCAAAGAATATTCCCGTTCTTCCATGAACCAGCGGTGCGCCATGCATAGATGTGTCGATGCCTTTTCCAGCAGGCTCTACGCCAATTAATGCTACGTCTTTTTCTTTGATGAAGTCAGCGAAAAGGCCAATAGCATTTGAGCCACCACCGATACAAGCAATCACTGCATCAGGTAATGTACCTTCTTTTTCTAAAATTTGTTGCTTGGTTTCTTCGCCGATCATTTTTTGAAATTCCCGAACGATGGTCGGATAAGGGTGAGGGCCAGCAGCGGTGCCGAGTAAGTAATGGGCTTTATCGTAATTGCCTGTCCAGTCACGCATAGCTTCGTTACAGGCATCTTTTAACGTGGCAGCACCAGCGGTTACTGGGATGACTTCTGCACCCATTAATTTCATGCGAAATACGTTAGGCGATTGACGTTCCACATCTTTTGCACCCATATAAACTTTACACTTTAAACCTAGTAAGGCACAGGCTAGGGCTGTTGCTACACCATGTTGACCAGCACCAGTCTCAGCAATAATTTCTTTTTTACCCATACGTTTAGCCAGTAATGCTTGGCCTAGTACCTGATTAGTTTTGTGGGCTCCACCGTGAAGTAAGTCTTCTCGTTTTAGATAGATTTTGACTTTAGGGTTGGGGCTAAAATTGCGTGTTAAGGTTAGTGCTGTTGGGCGGCCAGCGTAATCCTTGAGTAATGAAAGAAACTCTTGTTGAAATTCAGGATCAGATTGAGCATCAATAAACGCTTGTTCTAGTTGCTGCAAGGCAGGCATTAAAGTCTGTGGAACAAATGCGCCACCAAACTCACCGAAATAGGGATTTAATTTAAATGTCGTCATGGTGATTTATGCCTTAATAATTTCTTAAAAGAGTAAAAACGTGTTGGATCTTTGCTGTATCTTTAATGCCTGCTGATACTTCTAAACCAGAATTAAAATCTAAGCCGTAAAACCCTTGTTTCATTGCTTCGGTGGCATTTTCAGGTGAAAGTCCCCCAGCTAGCCAAGCACTTGCTTTGTTTTCAATTGGCAGGCCCCAATCAAACGCATTGCCCGTACCGCCAAATTGATCTTGGTTTTTGGTGTCTAACAGCAGTCTATCCGAATTGTTAGCTACAAAATGAACTTGGCTGTTTTCATCGACTGCGACAGCTTTAGTGACTTTTGTCGATAATCCTGAAATGGTAAATCGAGCTTTAAGCTGCTGGATAAAATCGGTTGATTCCTTTCCGTGAAGCTGCACAGAATGTAAACCAAGCCTTTGGCTTAGAGAAACGATATCATCAATGCTTTGATCAACAAACACACCCACAAAATTGAGCCCTCGTTGGGCGTGGCGATGGTGATCAGTAATATTAGCCGCAGTCTCAGGTGAAACATAACGTGGAGATTTTGGCGTAAAGATAAAACCGATATGTGTAGCACCAGCGTTGGCCGCTGCTGAGCTGTCTTCGATACTGGTGATCCCACAGACTTTGTTATTGCCATAAACGAGTTGACGACATGCAAGGTCTAAATCATTTTCAGCCATCAATGAACTTCCAACTAAAAATCCATTAACTAATGGAGCGAGTTGTTTAACTTGCTGGTTAGTGTAAATGCCAGACTCACTAATAATTACTCTATCCTGACCAATGAGAGGAGCGAGTTGCCTTGTTGTGTCTATATCAGTAGAAAGATCACGAAGGTTACGGTTATTGATGCCAATGATTGCAGCATCAAAGTCAATTGCACGCTGAAGCTCATCTTCATTGGAGACTTCGGTTAGAATATCCAGTTGGTATTGTTTGGCTATGGTAGCTAGAGCTTGATATTGCTCATCATCTAAAACTGATAGCATTAACAAAATTGCATCGGCACCATGATGAGCTGCCAATCTAATTTGATAACTATCAACAATAAAGTCTTTGCATAAAATAGGTTGGTTAACCAGTTTTCTCACTATGGCTAAGTTTTCAAAGCTACCTTGAAAAAATTGTTCATCGGTAAGTACAGAAATTGCGTTGGCATAACGACGGTAAATGCTACAGATTTCTCCAAGGTGAAAATCTTCACGGATCAACCCTTTAGAGGGACTTGCTTTTTTACATTCAAAAATAAAACTGGTTGGCTCTTCTTTTAAGGTGTCATATAAGCTTTTAAGTGAAATTTTTGGCTGTAATTGTTCTTCAGGGTATCGAACTTTTAGTTGTTCAATATGTTCAGCCTTAGTCGCAACAATTTTTTGTAAAATCGTAGACATTCTTACTTCTCCAAACCTGCAATAAGCAGAGCTAACTTTTTATAGCCTGTATCTGTATTCAAAATGTGTAATGCGCATCGTACGCCTTCTTTTGGTGAATTGACGAGTCCACTAAGGTAGATCGCACAGCCAGCATTAGCAGCAACGGCTGCAATATGAGCTGGCTTACCTTGACCAGATAAAATTTGGCGACTGATTTGAGCGTTTTCAGCTGGCGTTCCACCTTGTAATTCTTTTACTTGGTACTTATCGACTCCTAAAGAGTTAGGCGTGAGTAAAGACGTTGAGAGTTGCCTATCTTTGAGTTCACACACCAGAGTCTCTCCATGCACTGCAACTTCGTCTAAGCCGCAACCATGAACCACCATCGCACGTTTTACACCAAGGTTTAGCAGTACCGTTGCAATAGGTTCGACTAATAACTCATCATAAACGCCAAGCAAAATAGCATCAGGTCTGGCTGGGTTAACTAATGGGCCGAGTAAATTAAAAATGGTTCGTGTTTTTAGTTCTTTGCGAACAGTGGCGGCATGTTTAAAACCGCTATGATAAGTAGGAGCAAACAAGAAACTGATCCCTGTTTTCTCTAATAACTGGCTAGCAACTTCTGGTGATACAGTTACATCAACGCCTAATTGGGATAAAACATCCGATGAGCCTGATTTACTTGATACACCTTTATTGCCGTGTTTTGCTACATTTGCTCCAGCCGCTGCAGCCACAAATGCTGCGGTGGTAGATATATTGATGGTATTAAAGCCATCCCCGCCAGTTCCAACAATATCAACAATATTTGCGACATTGCTGCGATTAAACTCTTTTGCATGAGAAAGCGAAGCGTCGGCCGCACCACAAATTTCTTCAACGGTTTCGCCGCGTACTTTCATCGCTGTGAGTAAACTCGCTAGTTGTATGTCATCTACTTGATTGGTGATGATGTCATCAAAGACACATTTCATTTGCTCGCGAGTTAAAGAATGTCCATTAAACACTTTTTGAAATAATGCTTGGTTGTCGTTCATTTTATTCTCCTGAAAAAGTGCTTAAATAAGTTAATGATTGAATTAATAGCTCACTACCACGAGTCGTTAAAATTGATTCGGGGTGAAATTGAAACCCGAGAACGGGATGCTGTTTATGAGCAATAGCCATTGGCAAACTTTCGGTATAGGCAATCACTTCAAGACTACTTGGAACTTGGGTTGCCACTAAACTGTGGTATCGAGCAACCGGTAGAAGTGAAGGCAACTCACCAAACACTTTATGCATTGTGTGATTGATAGGGCTGGCTTTACCATGAATGGTTTGTGGTGCTTTATCTACCTTACCTCCGTAGTGCTCTACTAGGGCTTGATGACCTAAGCAGATCCCTAGAATAGGTAATTGGCCAGAAACCAATTCGATAAGCTTCATCATACAGCCTGCATTTTTTGGTGCACCTGGGCCGGGAGATAAAACCAGAACAGCATCATTATCGGCCAGAATTTTTTCAGCGAGATATTCAGCATTTAAATCATTGCGATAAATGTATACCTGATGACCTAAGCTACGAAATTGATCAACTAAGTTGTAGGTGAATGAATCAAAGTTATCTAATAGGTAAATGTTCATAGTCCACCTCCAAGTTGGATGGCTGAAATTACGGCTTGGGCTTTTTGACGGGTTTCATCGGCTTCGGCTTGAGGATCAGAATCGAACACCACTCCAGCTCCTGCTTGGACGTGGGCTACATTGTCTTTTACATAAGCTGAGCGGATCACGATACAAGTGTCCATATCGCCCTGAGAATTGATATAACCCACTGCGCCTCCGTAACTGCCTCGGCGCTGGCCTTCAACTTGTCTGATTAATTGGCTGGCTTTAATTTTGGGGGCACCGGTTAACGTACCCATATTCATGCAAGCTTGGTAAGCATGAAGGGCGTCTAGATGAGGTTGAAGTTGACCTGTAACTCGACTGACCAAATGCATGACATGTGAATAGCGATCAACTTTAAGTAATTCAGGAACCTTTCGTGTTCCAGCTTGGCTGATTCGGGCAATATCATTACGTCCTAAATCGACTAGCATTAGATGTTCCGCCAACTCTTTTTTATCTAGCCTTAACTCAAGCTCTATTCGGCAGTCTAAATCGGCATCAATATCGCCGTGCTCGTCTTTACCGCGCTTTCTTGTTCCGGCAATGGGGTAGATTTCAACTTGATTTGAGTCTGCTTCATATTTAAGGGCGCTCTCAGGAGAAGCACCAAATAAAGTGAAGTCTTCGCCACGGAAATAGAACATATATGGGCTTGGGTTCGTTTGTTTCAGCGTACTGTATGCTCCCAGCGTATTAGGGCAAGGCAAGCTAAAACTACGAGAAGGAACAATTTGAAAAATATCGCCTTCAATGATGTGTTGCTTAAGTTCAGAAACATGAGCTTTAAATGTTTCGTCGCACATATTTACTCTGGGTTCAGCATCAACACTTGCTGCTGATAAAGCCACTGGTGGCATTTTTGCTAAGTGTGTAATTTGCTGTGAACGATCGGCTAATTTCGCAGTATTTGATTCATCAAAACTAAATGAATAGGTCGTTAAACTGGCTTTCTTTTGGGTGTGGTCTAAAGTGATAAGTTGTTCTGCCAGATAGAACACATAGTCAGGTGTTTGGTTATCTCCTTGCTTCACTTTAGGCAAAGACTCGATGCAAGCGATAAAATCGAAAGAAAAGACACCGCCAAGAAAAATCGATTGGTGCTCAGACGTTTTTTCGTCAAGGCTAAGAATGGCACGAAGCCCATCTAATGGAGATTGACTTAATAATTTTTGGTCCTCATCTAAAACATCGTGGCTTGGTTCAAGTGTGATTGTCAAACTATTACCAGTTAATTGGTGTTCAAGGTTTTCAAATTTAAGCGCAATTTGTGGGAGTAAGTGTTGTCCATTTATAGTCAGCGCTACAAAAGTTAAGTTTTGGTGATCGCAACGAATCATCATTGCTGCATCCGTCATGATAAGACTTTTAAGATGAGCTTTACTGTCTATTTCGGCAGATTCTAACAACATAGAATGGCTACAATTCTGGGTAACCAATTGATATAAACTCAATGGATCGGTTTGATAGCTGATCTTATTATTTACCGCCGAAAATTGAAGCTTACTTTTCATTTCTAGCACCTAGTTATCAAATTTGAAGCATAAAAAAACCCGCATGTTGCGGGTTTTATGTGTCTTACTCTGTTTGCTTTATTTATTTTGCATGCACAGCATTACACTACCCGCGATTGAGGAAGTGCCACCACCAGTTGATGATTTGAAGAGCTGCATTAAAATTCATGTGTTTAGTAAGATATAAATAAAGTCAAAATGTATTTATAGAAAACACCAGATAACAATAAGTGTCAATATTTTTTTAGTTTGAGCGCTTTTGATATTACTGTTTTTTTATGGTTGGCTCTTGATATTCAAGCGTTATTTTGCTTAAAGACTTATTGTTTATCCGTTTATTTATCGTACTTTTTTCTTAAGATACCATCAAAATACTGTGTGTCATTGGGTCTGTCTTCAAAATTTTCTTCAAAGTCATCTCGACAATTAGGGTTGCAAAAACCAACAATATAGCCTCGATATTCAGTTAACGAGTCCTCTTTAACCGCCTTTCCTGAGCGTGGGCAAAAGTTATTAATTGTTTTTGATGTCATTGCTATCAAATCCTATAAGTTTGTAACACTAATAGACATAAGATCCATTGAAAGAGCTTAAGATTGGTAATGCGAATCTTGTATGGATAAATTATTGAAGCTCAAAAAGCATAGATATTCAGCCCTGAAAACCAAACACTTAATTATACAGCATTAAGGCTAGAATTGATTAATATCTATGCAATTTATGATTTTGTCAACAAAGCCATGATGAATAATCTAAAGAGACAACATTAAACTATCTTCTACCTTGAATTGATACAGCTTTTGAGTAAATGGACAAATAAAGCTAAGTGAAACAGCTTGTAATTGCAAATCTCTCGCTTCATCTCCACTTATGCCGTGCATTCTGTCTCCCACAATTGGGAATTCTATAAAACTTAAATGCTTGCGGATTTGATGTTTTCTACCTGTAAGCAATTTAACATCTACCTTAGAATATTTTTCATTTTTTCCGACAAATGAAAATTTGGACGAAGAAGGCTTGTTATCAATCGGGTGGTCAACTAAATACTCCATAGGTATAGAAGAAAAATCACCATGAACAATAGCCTGATAGCGTTTATCAACTTTCCGAGAATGAAACATTTCAGAAAATAGACGGGCCGCCTTTTTTGTATGGCAAAGTAAAATCAGTCCGGAGGTTGCTCTATCGAGCCGATGAATTAGAAATACTGGGCGTTCATTTTTCCCAGTTAATTTATGGAAATTAGACTCAACCCAACGATTAATACTGAGATGGTCAGCCCAGCGGCTTCCTTGACAGTTAAGTCCAAATGGCTTAAACCACACGCTAAATACATCGCCATCGAAAATGAGTGACGGTGCTGGCGCAGATTGCTGAAGCAATTGAGAGTTGTAGTTTAACTCTAATTTATCTTCAGGTAATAAAGACTTACTTGCTCGTCTAAGGCGTTGTTTACTCTTACCTCTGTATAACCATACCGCCCCTTTATGCATTGCATCCTTTATCTGTGCTTGCGTGAGTTGTGAAGAAGATGCTAGCAACTGACTTGGCTTAGTCTGGTAATTACTTTCATCTATGGGCAAGGTCAGTTCAAGTTTATCCATTATTACAGCAGGTGAGTGATCAGACGGCTCATTATATACATTTGTCGAGAAGCCGTAATGGGGAGTTGATAAAATTTCAAATCAGTATGATTACATTCGTTCTGAAGTTATGTAGCGTCGTTTTCTCCTAATCCTCCGCACCTGCAAATTTTGAAGTGATTTGTTGTACTGTTGACTCTAGGTTTCTTTTTATCTCATCTAAATTGGTGTTCATCTCTGGAACTTTATAGGTGAGAGTTGATATAACTAAAACAGCTATCACTTCTTCATCACTACTGAAAATTGGGAACCCAATATCGAATCCACTTAAAAAGATAGGGCTTTCCATTGCTTCATATCCTTGTTTTTTCACTTTTTCGATACGTTTACGTAGCTTTTGAAAATCAATTTCTGTATTGCTTTGTGCTTTGTAAGCTTCAAGCATGGATTGACGCTTATTATAAGATGCAAACGATAAAAGGACATGTCCAGCACAATTATTTATAAGTGGAAGTTTACTACCTATATTATAAGTGAGTTGTTCCATGTTATCGGTACTAGCCTTATAAGCGGTAATTATTCCGTGACCTTCTGAGTAACATACGAGGTAACAAGGGTGCTTGCATTGGCTAGATAAAATAGTCATTTGAGGTAGAGCAAGATCTAATAATCTATTAGTAGGTGAGATCGTTTGTGATAAACGAAACAGTTTAAGTGATAGTCGATATATTTTCCCTTCAGGTGTGTACTCTACATAATCCAACTCCTTAAGAACGGACACCATTCGAAATAATTGTGCATTTGTTCGCGACAGCTTGTTTGATATTTCAGTCAGACTTAAGCCTTTGGGGTATTTTGAAAGTAACTCTATAACTTCTAACCCTTTTTCTAGCGCCGGAGCCGTATACTTTTTATTCATACGAACTTTGTTTCCTATTATTTCATTATTTTTATGTTACGTTGACGTTAACGTGTATGTGATTGTGACTGGGTGTTTCGTATATAAAATATATCGATAATTTATGTTTGTATATAAAATAATGTGATTTATGGTCAATCAATGTTTGATTATTTGTGAATTAAATGTCAAAAAAGCGATGTCGTTTCAAAATTGAATCAGCGTTTAATATTTGAATCAGTCACAACCATGGAAGAGAATAATGAATAAAAAGTTTAGCCGATCAGTGCTTTCGACTGTAATCAGTGCAGCTATCGTAGGTAGCTTATCGATTTCAGCTCAAGCTGCTGAAGATGAAGCAAGCAAAAGCAAGAAAAATGAAGACATCGAAAAAATTACCGTTTCAGGCATTCGTGGCTCTGTTGCAGAATCTCTGAATACTAAAAGGTTTGATGATAATTTTGTCGATGCCATTACCGCTGAAGATGTAGGTAAATTACCGGATCGCAATGTGGCAGAAGCCCTACAACGTGTGCCAGGTGTTGCTATTCAACGTGATAGAGGTGAGGGTGACTTCGTATCTATTCGTGGTCTGGGTCCTGATTTTGTGCGTGGTACGGTAAATGGTCGTACTTTAGTAAGTGGTACAGAGTCTTTTGACTCAACACTGAATGGTGGTGCTGCAAGTACGACCGGTCGTGCAACTAACTTCGATGTACTCCCAGCTGAAGTTATTAACAAGTTAGAAGTTTACAAAACCGGTTCAGCCTCTCAAGTAGAGGGTGGTATTGGTGGTGTTGTTAACATTAAAACCGCACGTCCTCTACAGCTTGGAACCACAACTGCTGCAACAGTTCGCGGTCAGTACGGTGAGTTCAATAAGAAAACCAAACCATCATTCAGTGGCTTGCATAGCTGGGTAAATGATGACGAAACCTTTGGTGCAATGGCGGCGGTAAGTTACTCAGACCGTTATATACGTGAAGATATTGCCAATACCTTTGGTTATTTAAAATCGCCTGAAATTGACACAAATAGTGATAAAAAAGGTGATTTAGCTGGTGCCTTTATTCCATTCTCTGCTAACCCTGAATCATTTACAGAAGAGCGTAAGCGTACAACTGTAAATGGAACGCTACAATGGTTGCTTGGTGAGGATACTCAGTTGGTTGCAGATGTGCTTGTGTCTAAGCGTGATATCGACTCTAACCAATATGGTGCAATTTATTCATTAGCTCCTGGAAGTCAAGCGGGTGTTAAGTTTTGTAATACTGAACCAAATGAAGATAAAAGTGTTACTTGTAAACCAGAACTTAACAGTGGCACATTTACTCGTTTCCCAACGACAGCTAACATTGAGAGCTTTACAGATATTCGTTCCGGTTCAGATGAAAGTGTTAACTTTGGTTTGAATTTCCAACACAACACTGAGAACTGGTTATTTGAAGCAGATTATTCTTATGCTGATGCCAGTGGTGAACTAAATTTTGGTCGTTCAGTAATTTCGCTAGTTGATGGTTTGAATGCTGATGGTAAAAATATCGTTCACACAGTGAAAGGTATCGCGTCCACTCATGGTGATACAGTCAGCTTCACTCCAGATGCAACTGATGCAGCTTTGTTATCTGCTGCGAATTACGCTATTCAACAAACAGAGTTAAGAAAACGTAAAAACGAAGATAGCGAGCACGCATTCAAATTTGATGCGACCTATAGCTTTGATAGTGACATTTTTTCTGAGTTAAAAGTAGGTGCGCGCTGGCGTTCACGTGAAAAGACGTTTGATGTATATTTTGGTCAAAATGGTGGTCGTAACAACCCAGCTCTAGCCACAGCTATTACTAACTCTACGATGCGTGCACCGAGCAACTTCTTAGATGGAAGCCTTACTGGTTTAACGCCTTCACAGCTACTTTTCCCTAACCATCAAGCTATTTTAAATGCACGAGGTAAAGGAATAGATGTTGCAAGACAGTCTTTAGAGAGCTTCGTTGCTGAAGAAGAAACCTTAGCTGGTTATGCTCAGTTAAATGTTAATACCTATGTAGGCGATATGAAGCTTTCTGGTAACGCAGGTGTACGTGTAGTTCGTACAAATACCGATGTAACTGGTCAGTCTCAAAAATTAACCCTTGAGCAGCAAGGTTCAATTAACGTACCAGTGCTTTCTGGTGAAATCACAGACTTCCCATTCAGTAACAGCTACACTAATGTATTACCTAGCTTGAATGTTAAGTTAGATATTACCGAAGATTTGGTTGGTCGTTTCTCATATTCTAAGTCGTTAACTCGCCCTGAGTTCGAACAATTAGCGCCTTCTCTAAAAATCATTAATGCTACTCAGCGTATCGCTGGATTTGGTAACCCAAGTCTCGAGCCATACCTAGCAGATAATTTTGATTTAGGTTTAGAGTGGTACTTTAATGAATCGAGCGCCTTCACTATTGCTGGATTCCATAAAGATATCGACGATTACATTGTGGGTTCTGTAAACAAAGATGTGACTATCGCTGGTGTTAAGTTTAACTCTGTAAGACAGCCCGATAACCAAGGTAACGCAAAAATTAAAGGCTTTGAAATTGGTTATAGCCAAGCCTTTACTTTCTTACCAGAACCGTTTGATGGTTTAGGTGCCATTGTTAATTTAACAAAAGTGAGTGCAGATCTTAAGTTGAATAATGGTGATAAGGTACCTTTCCCTGGCGTATCTGATACCAGCATTAACACTGCACTTTACTATGATAAAGATGCACTGCAAGCTCGCTTAGCATACTCTTGGAGAGATGATTTCTTAATCGATCCAACTGATGTTTTTGGCGCAAGTCAACTGTATGCAGAAGCTTATGGTCAGTTTGATTTATCTGTAAGCTATGAGTTTGCTGACGGTCTAACTGGTTTCTTCGAAGTCGTTAACTTAACTGACGAGCAAGAAAAGCGTTATGCAACTGCAATTGATTCACCTGCGAATGGCACACGCCCATTATCGCTTGGTCAAACTGGTCGTAAGATCAATTTAGGTGTTAGTTACAAGTTCTAACTCCCTGAAATCATACCGTCGCTTTAATGTGGCGGTATGGTTTTTTCTGTATAAAATTTTTATTTTTTGACAGGAGAGTTGTATGAATCTGTCATTCTTCTATTCTCATCACTCTCGCGTTTTTAAAGGATTTCATTCATGAAAGTAGGTTTATGTGGTCTGGGTGACCGTTTGAGCTATGTTGCAAAAGTAATGCAAGAGTTAATCCCAAACTTTGAGTTGGTTGCTTATGCCGATCCTTCTTCGGTTAAATTAAGCTATATGGAAGAGCATAACATTCACATGACAGGCTACGATCAACTATCTGATATGCTTGCTAATGAACAGCTTGATTTACTGATGATTGGTTCCCCTAACCATCTGCATCTTGAGCACATTCGTATGGGGTTAGAAGCGGGAGTAAAAATCTTTACTGAAAAACCAGTTGTTATTTCTGAAGAGCAAACTTTTGACCTATTAGCCTTAATTAAAAAATACGATGCTGTAGATAGTATTATGGTCGGCATGGTGCTTCGTTATGCGCCTTTATATAAAGACTTGAAGAAAAGTCTTAGCGCAGGCGATATTGGCGAAATTATGAGTGTTGAAGCATCTGAGCATATCGCTCCAGAACACGGTGCATTCTTTATGCGTGACTGGCGACGCAACTCGGAATTGTCAGGTGGTTTTTTGCTAGAAAAATGCTGCCATGACATCGATATTTACCAAGGTGCGATCGGTTCAAGGCCAAAAAGAATTGCAAGCTTTGGTAGCCGAAGATTCTTCAACTCACAACACTCAGAACTGGAAAAGGAAGATGTTTATCATGAAAGGAAGTCACGCTGGCAAGGTGTAGACAGCGTGTTCACAGGTGATGGTGATTTGATTGATAATCAAACTGCATTGCTTGAATACGAAAATGGAACTAATTTGTGTTTCCACACGAACCTAAATACTCCAGATGAATTCCGTCACTTTTGTGTAATTGGCACAAAAGGTATGGCTGAAGGGGATTTTGTTCGTAACTATTATCGAGTTCACGATGCTGTAAGCTCAGAAAAAATCACCGATATTGAATATCAGCATGATGACAGCATTTCTATGCACTATGGTGCAGAAGAGCAAATGGCGGCCGATTGGACGGCTTACTTTGAAACCGGCGCGTCATTACCCGTTTCAATTATTGATGCGCTTGAGGCTGGTTTAACTGCAATAAAGATAGATGAAGCAAGAAAAACAGGTCAGGTTATAGATATGACTGAGACTTGGAATAAGTTTGATAGTTACGGTTTACGTTAATCGTATGTTTCAAAAAGTGCTGTACATGATGTACAGCTCAAGGGGTTCTTGATTATTTATCAAGCTCAGCCAAATATTAGCTCTTGGATACCGTCATACCTGCGAAGGCAGGTATCCAGTGACTTACTTTAGAGAAAGTAGATACGCTGGACTCCTGCCTTCGCAAGAGTGACAACAAAGTTAGCTGAACTTTGTCGGTAATCAGGATGAGTTTTAAGATAACAGAATAATAATTATGACTTTAATTGACTGGTTAATCGTTGCATTATATGTAGTTGCAACCATAGCTATTGGGATGTACTTCACTAAAAAGGCCAGTGAAAGTACCGCAGATTTCTTTGTTGCTGGCCGTTCTCTTCCTTGGTTTATTGCTGGTACCTCAATGGTTGCCACAACCTTTTCTTCTGATACCCCTCTCTTTGTTGCTGGTGTAGTGCGAGAGCAAGGTATCTATGCAAACTGGATCTGGTGGGTATCAGTTATTGGTGTTTTAGTTTCAGTATTTTTCTTTGCAAACCTTTGGCGGAGAAGTGAAGCTATCACTGAAATCGAATTTATTTCCCAACGTTATGATAAAAGTAAGGCAACGGATGGTTTAAGAGTATTCAAGGCTTTGTTTGATGGTGTCTTCATTAACTGTATCATTATTGCTTCAGTTACTTTAGCCATGTCTGATATCATTAGTGTTATCCTTGGCTTCTCAAATGAGGCTTTATTTAACGTACCGATTTTTGGTGGAATTACTGCAACGGATGTGGTTTTAGTCGGATTAGCACTGGCTGCGGTTGGCTATACGGCATTATCTGGCTTGTATGGTGTCGTTTATACCGATTTGATTCAATTTGGTTTGGCGATCATTGGCTCAATCGCATTGGCATTCTTGGTGTATGTTGATCTTGGCGACCAAGGTGGAATCGTTACTGCGTTACAAGCAACACCTAACTTTGATAGCGAAACATTAAGATTCTTTCCTGAATTTGGTTGGGATTTAAAAACGGCTACTTTCTTTATTTTGCTTGCCATTGGCTGGTGGAACTACGCACCGGGCTTTGGTTTCTTTTTACAAAGAACTTTGGCATCTAAAAGTGAAAAAGATGCAGTTTTATCTTTGTATTGGTTTGCTTTCTGTCATTTAGTGGTAAGAAGCTGGCCTTGGATTATTGTAGGTGTCGCTTCGATCATCTATTTCCCTAATCTTGCTGATCCAGAGCAAGCCTATCCTAGAATGATTGATTCTTTTCTACCGGTTGGTTTGAAAGGTGTCATGGTTGCATCATTGTTAGCGGCGTTTATGAGTACTCTAGATACTCAATTAAACTGGGGATCTTCATATTTAGTTAATGACATCTATTCGCCATATTTGGTTAAAGACAAACCTAAAGAACACTATGTAAAAGCCGCACGGATCAGCATGCTTTTATTAACTATTGTGGCATTATTTGTGACAACTATGGTTACCAGTATTATTCAAGCCTATGAATATATTGCTGTGGTAGTTATTCCGCTTGCCTTTGTTCAGGTGATTCGTTGGTATTGGTGGAAGATTAATGTTTACTCGGAAATTACCGCTTTAGTGACCGCTGCGATTGTGGGTAACGCTTTACTGTTTATTTTGCCAGATGTAGGTGAGGAGCGTTGGTTTGCGGTAAGAATGCTTTGCACTGCGATAGCAACGGTAATATTAACGATAATTGTGACCTTACTAACTTCATCAAAAGAGCCTACAGAGCAAACCATTAAGTTTTATGGACGTTTGAGAGTTCACGGCCCCGGTTGGAAGAAAGTACGTGAAATGACGGGTATCACGCCATTGTCATCCGGCTTGAAAGATAACTCCATTGCTTGCTTAGCAAGTATTGCGATGATTTATTCACTATTGCTTGGTATCGGTCATTTATTGTTTGAACAATGGCAACAAGCTGTGCCTTATGCTGTAGCAATAGTCATTTCGGGTTGGATTCTACATAAGAAAATGCCCTTAGTCATTAAGAACCTTAGAAGTTAGATTTTGGTTTTAATATGAATAAATGCCTGCAATTTTATAAAGCAGGCATTTATAATTCTGTTTCTATTGTTGACGATGAGGCTTCATGCTTTCTTGCTTCTTGCTGGCTTCGTTTTTTTCTAAATGACCATTTTTTTTTGAAAGTGGTTTGAGTTCTTTTTGAGCTGGGCGTTGCATGCATAGCATCATGCTTAGGTGGAAATTTCATAGCTGTTTTCTTTAATAATGCTATTGTCTTTTTATCTAATTTATTTTCTGTAGCAAGATCCAATGCGGTTTTATCGTTATTATCAACTAAGTGTACCGCTTCTGGGTACACCTCTATTAGCTTATTTATTACTAAAGTAAGTCTGTTTTTTATTGCAACATGGAGACATATGCATTCTCTATCCCTGTCAATGTGTTCAGCTAATGATGGATTCGCATTTAGTAATATCAAAGCCGTTTCAGTGTGATTTTCTAATATAGCATTTTGTACTAAAAGCCCCGTTCCGCATTGAAATTGCTCTCTGGTGTGCAGTTGCTCTAGGATTAGTTTGAGTATTTCATTTTTCCCTAGGGCTGCGATAGCCTGTAAGGCTGTAAATCCTCCTTGACTTGGTCTTGTAACGTCTATATCAGGACATTTAATTAGAAACATACCAATTTCATCATGCCCTTCATTTAATGCTGCGTTTAATGGCGGTGATGCAAGAGTTTCGTCAACATAGTTAATATCTGCGCCAGCGTTTAGCAACAACTGTACAGCTTCAAAGTGGTTGAAATAAATGGCTTCAAGCAAGGCTTGGGATAATGCTTTTTTATTTTCAGTCACTCTTGAGTCATTCAATAAAATTTTCAAGCAATCCATGCTGCATTCTTCTTTGGTTAAAGTAAGTTGCAGGCATGTGTATCCCTTATACTTCTGCTGAAGATCTACTCTATGTTTTAGTAATAATTTAAGTGTTTCACCACAGTTATTATGAGAAGCAATATGGATTGGAGAACAAGCCTCGATCAAAGGTAACGTTACCTTTGCTTTTCTTTCGATAAGATGTTTAGCAACAAATGTTAAGTTAGGGTCTCTAGTTGACAGAGAAAGAGCGGTATGACCAACACTGTCTATTGCATTTATATCACACTCTTGTTCAATTAAATAATCAATAAAATCAAGTAATTTGTGTTCTTCGCATCGAATGAAATGATTTACGAAGTTTACTAAAACATGTAGAGCTGAGGCTTTATATTTTGGCTTTAATATTTTATAGTGAGCACCTGATTTTATGAGACACTGTGAGATCTCTAAGTCACCATGTGCTAATGATATAAATAAAGCAGAATTATCACAGCCGTTGAGATGATCAACGCTAGCGACATATGGGAGCAGAGCCTCAACAAGCTTCAAGTTGGCGTATTTGCATGCATCGTGAAAGGGGCTGTTTCCTGAAGAATCAAGCATAGAATCTATGCTTTTTCCTCGTGGAATCAGGCATTCAATCCAAGCTTTTAAATTTGAAGTATGTGTATGTAAAGCGTGTAGGGGGTAATATCCATCTTCATCTTGAACATCAACTGAAGCTTTATGCGCGAGCAAAAGCTCGCAGATAGGAAAAAGCCTTTCCCTTACTGCGATATGAAGAGCTGTTTGATCATGTTCATGACGTTCATCTACGTTATAGTTATTGTTTAACAGATATTCCACCATTTTCAGAAAATTAAGTTTCACGGCATAAAAGAGCAATGAGTGCTTATTAATTTTTTGATTGTGGTCAACTAACCCTTCTGAGAATAAATAAGTTAGCGCATTGTATTGATAACAAATAAATAACCAGCGTAGAAGTTCTTCAAGAGGTGATTCAAACTCAATATCTGTTTGACGAAATTCTTTGACCTCAGGATCCCAACTGACTAATAAAGTCGCAGTGTCAAAAGCGTCGTAATCAATGGCTTGTATCAGGGCACTTTGGCTAAAAGATTCATTGGTAATGTTAGCTTCAGCACCATGGAGCAACAGTTGTTTTGTTATGTCGGCACGTTTGTATTGCGCGGCAACATCAAGTGGAGAAAACCCATTATTCAGCTTGAGATTGGGATCTGCACCATGTTGAAGTAGTGTTGTAACGATATCTAATTGACCTTTAATGATTGATAGAATTAGAGGTGTTTCTCCCGATTCTTTTCTAGTAGTGTTGAATTGGCACCCAAGATTAAGTAAGTAATTGACGATTTCAATTGTCCCATCACTACATGCTAATTGTAATGGTGTTAACTCGTGAAGCTTAGTTTTCGACTCAATATCTGCCCCTTGCCTAATTAACAACTGCACAATTTCTATTTGTTTAAAGTGACAGGCGATGTGTATTAAAGTGAAAGCATCGCCTTGACTGTTTGGTCTTTCTGTAAATGCGATAAGTTGGTCGATTTTTTCAAGCGTGGGTATCAGTTTACTTAGTTTTTTTTTATCTCCCGCTTTGCAAGACTTTATAAGCTCTTTACCCAATTGATTGTCAGGTTCGGTTTCGATAGCGTTTTGTTGGTCTAGGGAAGTAGAATACGCATCAGTTACTTGGCTAGTTTCAGCGAGAACTTGCATAATATAACTCTATGTTTTTTGCTTTTTATAAGTGTCTCAAGATTAACTTTGCATTGGAATTCTATAACAGTGATTTGGGTGAGGTTTAATCTTCAAGTTATTTAGTCTTAATAAATGAAAGACAACTTTAAATGAATTGTATGATTTTTGTGTATAGTAAAGCTGTTCAACCTAGGTTCATTGACTTATCTATGTGTGTTTATTACAAAGAGGTGATTACAACACAGCAGTTGAAATTATGAATTATAAACTTTCTAAATTAACCATTTTTATGCATTGGATAGTTGGTTTTGGAATGATTGGAATGCTTTTACTTGGTTGGTACATGACAACTTTTGAAGCCCATTCACTTTATCCTTTACACAAATCTGTTGGCTTATTGGTGATATGTTTTTCTTGTATGCGAATTTTATGGCGATTAAAAGAAGGGTGGTTTCCTCCTGCAACACCAATGGAGGGCTATGAGAAACTGGCAAGCAAAACTGTTCATTATGCTTTACTCATTATCACCTTGCTTTTTCCGATATCAGGAATGTTGATGTCTGCAGCGAGTGGACACGGCATCGCCTTTTTTGGGCATGTTTTAGTGTCATCAAATATTGATTCTGCTACACATAAAGCTATTGCGATAAATCACTCACTTGCAGAAATAGGTAAAGAGATTCATAGATTCTTAATGTGGGCACTTGCCATGATCTTTTTGATCCATATTTCTGCTGTTATCAAGCATCATTTTTTTAGTAAAGATGATACTTTGAATCGCATGCTTGGGAAATAGAATATTAACAGGCTGTTCTTTTATAGTTCATAATAATTAAGTAATCTAGTTCACGAATCTAACAAGATTTTTACTTTTGATGTTGCGCTTTTGTGAGTTACTGATAAGGTGTCGCTTTCTAAATACTCTATAAAAATTAAAAGTAGAAAGGTCATTATATGAGTACCGCATTGGTTAAAGGGTTTGTCGCTGCATCCTTTTGTTTTTCTGTGTTATTTTTAGGTTTTAAACACCATCAAGCTAATGATGTGCCAAAGTGTGAAGACTATGGTGATCAATGTTTAAAGTTTACTATTTTGCACACAAACGATAATCATGGTCGTTTTTGGCACAATAAACATAACGAATATGGAATGCCGGCCAGAGCATCGCTAATTAAATCCATTAGAGATGAAGTAAGCCAACAAGGTAGCCAAGTACTTTTGCTCTCGGGGGGGGATGTTAACACAGGCGTTCCTGAGTCTGATCTGCAAGATGCGGTGCCTGATTTTATCGGCATGAATTTGATGAAATACGATGCTATGGCCGTCGGAAATCATGAGTTCGATAACGAGCTTAGTGTTCTTGATATGCAGAGAGAGCTTGCTAAATTCCCAATGCTTTCGGCCAATATTTATAAAAAAAATTCGGATACCAATGAATTGGTTCGTTATTTCGAACCTTATAAAATATTTACGGTAGGTAATTTGAAGCTTGCAGTGATTGGGCTGACAACAAAGGATACAGCCAAACTTGGTAACCCACAGTTTATTGCCAGCCTGACTTTTACTGATCCGCTAACTGAAATCAAACAGGTTATTAAAGAAATTAAAGAGCAAAATAAAGCCGACCTTATTATGGCTGTAACCCACATGGGTCACTTTATTATTGGAAAACATGGCAGTAATGCTCCCGGTGATGTTTCTCTCGCTCGAGGACTAAACAAGGGCGATCTTCAAGCAATTATTGGTGGACACTCACAGAATCCTGTTTGTATGGAGCCGTATTCGAACCGTTATTCAGACTTTAAGCCCGGTAAAAAGTGTACTCCAGATATTCAAAATGGCACTTTCATCATGCAAGCGTATGAATGGGGTAAATACATTGGACGAGCAGATTTTGAATATTTCAACGGTAAGTTACACCTTGCTGAATATCAACTGATACCTGTAAACCTAACGGAACAAGATTCATATCGTAAGCGTAAATTTATTGAAGATTACATTGAGCCTGATCCAGAGGTGAAAGCTAAGTTGCAGCCTTATCAGGAAAAAGGTCAAGAAAAGCTGGATGTAAACATCGCTAAGATCAGTGAACGATTAGAAGGTAAGCGCTCAATTGTTCGTTTTCAACAAACTAATCTGGGTCACTTTATTGCCACTGCGCATAGAGAGGCTCATGGTGCTGATTTTGCCATAATGAATTCCGGTGGTGTGCGTGCTTCTATTGAAAAAGGAAATGTATCATATCGCGATGTATTAACGGTTCAGCCATTCGGAAACGAAGTTTATAAAGTCACAATGAGTGGAACTGATTTATCTGATTACCTTGGTAAAGTAGCATCTAATCAGATTGAATCGGGTGCTTACGCTCAACTTGTTGGTTTAAAAATGAGTGTGAACTGTAAAATAAAAACTGCAAAAATATCTGAAATCAATGGCAAGAAGTTCAATAATAATGAGTCTTATACATTTACCATTCCGGGCTTCAATGCCGCTGGAGGAGATGGCTTTCCTCGTTTAGTTGGTTCGGCTAATCAATTTCCTGATGCTGAAGTGATTGATAATTCAGGGCTCATTGACGAGCAAGTGTTGTATCAGTTCTTCAAATCAAAATCGGAAAACAACACCAAAACGATTGACGTAAGTGAATTTGAACCTTCTACTAATGATGTTACTTATTTAAATAGTAAAGATCACAGAGGTTGTAAATTAAACTAAAAATGAGTGATTAGTGTCACGAGTATATTATTTTCAAGTCCATAGTCTTGCGATTATGGACTTGAATTCGGGTTTAGGGATTCATTTTATTTATACTGCACAGCATCAACAAGCATATAATCGCCAGAACGCTTATAAACCTCGATAGTATGTTCACCTTGAGGTAAATCAGTCACTTGGAAGATAACCTGTTGCACCTGTCTATCGACAGAGTATGTATTAACAACACCACGGGAGACACCATCAACAAAAATTTCTACATTTCCCTGATCAATCGCTTTAGGTGAAATGAATTTAACTGCAGTACCCGTAAAGGTGAAACTCATTTTATCGCCATTTTGCGTGGTGTACCTAACATCATCAGCTAAATCACCATGACCGCGACCGCTGCTTGTGCCCCAGTTGCCGGTGTATGAAATGCGAGGATCATCATTGTTGAGTTCGTTATATGACGTATTTTCAACGTCTAACGCATCAACAAGCATGTACTGGCCGCTTCTTTTCACAACTTTTATTGTATGTTGACCACTGCTTAGCTCAGCAGATTCGAAGAGCACTTGTTTGACTTGTCTATCGACCGAATGGGTATCAACAATTGCTTGTGATTGACCATCAATAAAGATTTCAACTTCACCTTGGTCTACTGCTTTAGGGGCAATGTACTTAACCTTGTTTCCTGTGAAGGTGTATGAGAAAGAATCACCATTCGTTGTCGTGTAGGCAACATCATCGTCAAAATCACCGTGCCCACGACCTGAGCTCGTGCCCCAATTACCTTCGTATTGAATGCTCTCGCTGGTGTTGTTTATACGATTGCTTGTTGAGCTTTCGCCTTTAGACAATACTACGTCTGCAAGCATGTATTCACCTGAGCGTTTCACAACTTTTAATGTGTGTGTGCCCGGCGCTAAATCGTGCTTTTCAAAAATGATTGCTTGAACTTGTCTAAAGTTGTTTCCATCATAGGTTGAGCGTACGCCTTGAGAAACGCCATCAATGAATATTTCAATATCGCCTTGGTCTTTTGCTTTAGACGTCGCCACAACAATGCTTTCACCAGTAAACTCGTAAGTATAATAAGCACCGTTGTCACGTGTTGCATGGATATCTTGATTGAATTCGCCCGTTTCTCTATTTTCGACTTCGAACCAATTTCCATTTGAACTGTAGTTGATTCGACTATCGTCATTGTTCACGATTTCGAGTGAAGAGTAGGTTGTATCAGAGGTCGTGCCTAATTTATTACCGATATACTGTAGTTGAACGATTTTATCGACAGGGAAGGTGCCATTCGGGTTGATAGCCGTATCCCAAGTGCTAGCGCCACCATTATCAGAAATGGCTTTAGCACGATTAGCAACCGTTTCATTTGTATATCTGAGGTTTTCAGTCACCTGTCCCCAACCTGCAAAAATAGGATCTTTTTGTGATAAGAAAGTGAAACTTTGCCACAGTACTGACTTTCCACCATAGCCAATGACTTCACCAGATGCAGGTACTGGCGGTAACTCGTTATATTCTCCAGCCGTGATATTGGCTACTGGCGTATCTGTGTTGAATGTGAAAGCAATGTTAGTTCCACGGTTAAAGGTGATAATAGGGTTAGGGTGACCTTTTTTTGCAGACTCAAGGATTTTCCTTGCAATAGGGAAATCGTTGCTTTGCTCATTGGCTAAAACTTGCCAATAACCATCGATCCACCATCCTGAAACCTTATCGCCCCATGCTAAAGCTTTTTCACTAAAAAAATCTTCAATAAACCATTTTTGTGCTTGTGTGGTATTAGCTGGTTGACCTGTCCATCGATTTGGTACGTGGTATGGGCTATAGACTAGGGTTTTGATGTCCTTTGCATCAAGTGCTGTAGCTAAATCTAAAATTAAGTCACGATCAGGGGTATAGTCGGCACGGTTAGTACCAGGTTGGTTTTGACACCCTTCTGTTATTGAAGGGCAGGCAGGTGAGTGTTGATCATACACAGTACTTGTAGTTGAGATATATCCACGGTTTTGACCAATGGTGAAAATAACGTATTTAACCCCCATTTTTTCTGCTAAATCGGCGTAAGCGTCTACATCAAATTCGTTAACGTAGTTATTCCACTCGTTATAATCTTGGATGTTATACCAAGCTTCATTCAAAGCACCGCCAGCTAGATAGTGGTGACCAATACCCCATTTTGCATCTTGCATCCATTGTACTTCAGGTGGGATGGCTGCTGTCGTTGTTTGGCTCATTGCCAATAATGCACCTGCAGCAATCAAAGAGCTTGCTAGTTTAGACTTAGATGACTTCTTAATTGAGTTGTTCTTGTTACTCATAATGTTCTTCTTTTGTTTGTTGAGTGATATCCGTTTTTGATACCTGTTTATTTCCTTAAACAGAGAACGTATTTTTCAACTCCCTCTCAATGTTGACGTTAACGTAAAGTGTTTTTGTTTTGTTAACATTTAACGTTCGGGTAACAATATGCTCTATAAATGTACAACATTCAACATATGTAACGCTGTTCCATATTTAAACTGATTATTGTGGTGTGTTGTTTTCGTATCTTTTCAGTTGGTTATAGGGAAATTAATCAAAGAAAATTTTATTTAAATTCAACGCTAAAGCCTTTGTAGATAAGAGATATAAATAAGATAAGTTGAATTTATGTAGTCTAAAGGTTGCTCGAAGTTACATAGTTTGGTAGTTTTGCATGTGAAATATTATTTTATATTTAAACGAGGGCGGCGTGACAAATAAAATAAGCTCAATTAAGACAATGGATGTTCGATTCCCAACGTCTGAAAATTTAGATGGCTCTGATGCTGTCAACAAAGACCCAGACTATTCTGCGGCGTATGTTGTACTGGAAACTGAACAGGGTGATAAAGGCTACGGTTTAGTCTTTACCATTGGTCGTGGTAATGATCTGTGTTGCCAAGCGATTCAAGCGATGGAACACCTTGTTGTTGGTTACGACTTTGATGACATTATTGCTAATATCAGTAAGTTTTATGATGAATTAAGATCAGACAGTCAATTACGTTGGTTAGGCCCTGAAAAAGGGGTGATCCACATGGCAGCTGGCGCAATTATGAATGCCATTTGGGATATGTGGGCGCGTAAAGAAGGCAAACCTGTTTGGCGTTTATTGGCTGATATGTCACCAGAACAGTTTGTTGATTGTCTCGATTTTAGATATGTAACTGATGCAATAACAAAAGAAGAAGCGTTAGCTATTGTAAAGGCCAATGCGGCTACTAAAGAAAATCGCATTCGTGAAATAGAGCAAAATGGTTATCCTTCTTATACTACTTCGGCAGGTTGGTTAGGCTATAGCGATGAAAAATTGGCTAATCTTTGCCAGCAGGCCGTTGACCAAGGTTTCAAGCACATCAAATTAAAGGTAGGTGTGTCGCTTGAAGATGACATTCGCCGTTGCCGCATTGCAAGAGAAGTCATTGGCGATGATGTTAAATTGATGATTGATGCCAACCAAATTTGGGAAGTGCAACAAGCTATTGATTGGGTAAATGAATTAGCACCTTACAAGCCTTGGTTTATCGAAGAACCTACAAGTCCTGATGATGTTTTTGGTCACAAAAAGATCAGAGAAGGCATTAACGACATTCAAGTTGCAACCGGTGAACATTGCCAGAATCGTGTTATTTTTAAGCAGTTTATTCAAAATGATGCGCTTGATGTCGTACAAATTGATGCTTGTCGTTTATCCAGTATTAACGAAATCTTAACGGTTTACATGCTTGCGGCCAAATATGGCAAGCCTGTTTGTCCACATGCTGGTGGTGTTGGTTTATGCGAATACGTTCAGCATCTTTCTATGATTGACTATGTGCATATTTCTGCTGACTTAACCGATAGAGTGGTTGAGTTTGTTGATCATCTTCATGAGCATTTTGAAGATCCTTGCCGAATCGACAATGGTAATTATGTTGCACCCAAACTGCCGGGTTATAGCATCAAGATGTTTGATGAATCTGTTGAGAAATACACGTATCCTACTGGTTCAGAATGGAAAAAAAGACTGTAGCTCATAGGAATTGATGTGATGCTGTTGGATAAACGTAAAATTGGTAACACGAGTTTGCGCGTTGATAGTTTGGGTTTTGGCTGTGCATCAGTTGGAAATCTTTACCGAATGCTTAGCGATCAAGATGCCTGTGACGTCTTAAACCAAGCGTGGGAGAAAGGCTTTCGTCATTTCGACACCGCTCCCCATTATGGTCAAGGACTTAGCGAACGCCGTGTTGGTGATATGCTGCGTTCTAGAGGTGAAAGTGATTACGTGCTTTCTACAAAAGTAGGTCGGATTTTAAAACCTGCTGGTTACGCTAAAGAGAGGCATGGTTTTCGTTCAACTATGCCCTTTGATATCGAATACGACTATAGCTATGACGGTGTAATGCGTTCATTTGAACACAGCCTTCAACGTTTAGGTCTGGATCGGATCGATATTCTCTATATGCACGATATCGGCAGTGTCACTCATGGTGATGCTCACGAGCTGCTTTTTGACCAAGCGATGACAGGTGGCTATAAAGCAATGGACGAATTACGCCAGCAAGGTGTGATAAAAGCCATTGGTTTAGGTGTTAACGAATACCAAGTGTGCGAACAAGCTTTAGAACACGGCGATTGGGACTGCTTCTTACTCGCTGGTCGATACACGCTTCTAGAACAAGAAGCATTGCATTCATTCTTACCTAAATGTGAGCAAAGAAACTGTTCGATTATTATTGGTGGCCCATACAATTCTGGAATTTTGGCAACAGGTACTCGTAAGGTAAGTGAACCTTATTATAACTACGCACCTGCACCTCAAAATATCATTAACAAAGTGGCGAAAATTGAAGCTGTCTGTGATGAGTTTGGGCTGCCAATTGCTGCTGCGGCGCTGCAGTTTCCTTTAGCTCATCCTTGTGTTGCCAGTGTTATTCCTGGGGTTGGTAAGGCAAAAATGATCCAGTCAACTTTGGATTTATTTAATGCAGACATTCCAGCTGAATTTTGGCAATCCCTAATCCTGCAAGGTTTGATTTCTGATTCTTCACCTATCCCAAAGGCAAAGTAATGACGATGACAATGAGAGTAGACAGTCACCAGCACTTTTGGAAAAGAAGCCGTGGCGACTACGATTGGCTTACTTCAGATTTAGAGCCAATTTACAGAGATTACATGCCTGCCGATCTCACTTCGATGTTATCGCAAAATGACATTGATAAAACCATTTTGGTTCAAGCTGCGCCAACAGTAGAAGAAACGCTATTTTTGTTAGACATTGCAGAAAAAACGCCTTTTGTTGCTGGTGTTGTAGGCTGGATTGATTTTGAAGATGAAACCGCACCTCAGCAGTTAAGTAAGCTCAAAGCAAATAATTATTTTAAAGGCGTTCGCCCGATGATTCAGGATATTGAAGATCCTGATTGGATGTTGAATCCTGCTTTTGAAAAAGTTTTCAATGAGCTTATAGAGTTGGATTTAACATTTGATGCTCTAGTTCTGCCTCAACATCTCGACAATCTACATAAGTTGCTCGAAAAATACCCTAAATTAAAAGTGGTTATTGATCACGGTGCCAAGCCCAATATCACTAAACAGGAATTTTCTGCTTGGGCTGCAAATATGGCACGCATAGCTGAAGAAACATCAGCTTATTGCAAATTATCAGGCTTAGTAACTGAAGCACCTAAATACTCTGAAATGAGCTTATTTCAGCCTTATGTTGATTTACTGTGTAATAGCTTTGGGCATGAACGGTTAATGTGGGGAAGTGACTGGCCGGTAATTAATTTATCAAGTACAAGTTATGAGCGATGGAGCGCAATGAGTTTTTCAATGCTCAAACGTTCTGGGTTTACTGCACAGCAAATTGAGCATGTCATGGGCGCTAATGCGGCTAAGTTTTATCAGTTAGAAGGTATCAAATGAACAATCGATTAGAAGGAAAGGTTGCACTAATAACGGCTGCAGCTCAGGGAATAGGGCGTTCTACAGCGCTATTGTTTGCAGAGCAAGGGGCAAAAGTGATTGCCACTGATATTAATGAGTCGTTATTAGTTGAGCATCCAAATATCACTAACTACAAACTTGATGTGACTGATTTTGATGCTATTCAAACATTAGCCTGTGAAATCCCAACACCAGATGTTTTATTCAACTGCGCTGGCGTTGTTCCAAATGGTTCAATTTTAGATTGTGACGAAAAACAGTGGGATTTTGCATTCGACTTAAATGCCAAAGCCATGTATCAGATGATCCGCACTTTTTTGCCTAATATGTTGGAAAATAAAGGTGGCTCGATCATCAATATGTCATCAGTAGCCAGCTCAATTAAAGGCGTACCCAATCGCTTCGCTTACAGCGCTTCAAAAGCGGCAGTCGTAGGCTTAACAAAATCGGTTGCAGCTGACTTCATTACACAAGGTATCCGTTGTAATGCTATTTGCCCTGGTACTGTAGATTCTCCATCGTTGCATGAACGTCTCGCTAGCACGGGTGACTACGATAAAGCGCTATCTGAATTTATTGCTCGTCAACCAATGGGGCGTATTGGTAAAGCTGAAGAAATTGCGCAACTCGCACTGTATTTAGCCAGTGATGACTCTGCTTATACCACAGGTCAATGTCATGTAATAGATGGTGGTTGGGCGAATTAAAGAATGCATTTTAGATTAGCCGACAGGGGCTGTTTACCTTGATGCTGACAAGGGGCTTTGGAAAATCAAAAATTGAGCTAGAAAGGAATTATTATAATGAAACTATTAAGATTTGGTGAGAAAGGGCAAGAAAAGCCTGGTGTATTAGATACACAAGGAACTATACGTAGTTTGGAAGGCGTAGTTAATGATGTAGATGGTTCATTGTTAGCGGATTTAAGCGTACTCGATGGTGTTGATTTTGACTCTTTACCAAAAGTAGATGCTAACACTCGTTTCGCGCCGTGTGTAGCTAATCCAAGCAAGTTTTTATGTATTGGCTTAAACTATGCGGATCACGCTGCTGAATCTGGTATGCCATTACCACCTGAGCCAGAAGTATTTACTAAGGCTGTTAGTGCTGTCTCTGGTGCGAATGACGACATTGAAAAACCTCGCAACAGTGAGAAGCTGGACTGGGAAGTAGAACTTGCGATTGTAATTGGTAAGGAATGTAAATACGTTGATGAAGCTGATGCAATGGATTACATCGCTGGATATTGTGTATGTAATGATGTTTCAGAGCGTAACTTTCAGCTTGAGCGCGGTAGCCAGTGGGATAAAGGTAAAGGTTGCGACACCTTTGGTCCAATCGGTCCTTACTTAGTGACCAAAGATGAAGTGACAGATCCTTGTAATCTACCTATGTGGCTAGAAGTTAATGGTAAGCGTTATCAAAACGGTAATACCAACACTATGGTATTTAAGCCTGCTTTCCTAGTAAGTTACTTAAGTCAGTTTATGAGCCTTAAACCAGGTGATGTGATTTCAACTGGTACCCCGCCTGGAGTTGGGTTAGGTCAAACTCCACCAGTATACTTAAATGAAGGTGATGTGATTGAGCTAGGTATTGAAGGTCTAGGCCAGCAAAAACAAGTCGTTGTTGCGGCTAAATAGTTAGGATAAATAACGATGCTTTACAACATTAACCCATTACTGTCTCCAGATTTGTTACACATATTGCGTAGCATGGGGCATGGTGATCAGATAGTGATTGTCGATGCGAACTTTCCCGCAGATAGCCATGCGCAGCGATTGGTTCGCCTTGATGGAGCGAACGCGACTCAAGCATTAGAAGCCATAGTGTCAGTACTACCGTTAGATACTTATGTAGAAGCTCCGGTGCATACCATGCAAGTGGTTGGTGACCCACAAGCCGTTCCTGAAATCGTTGCTGAGTTTTATCAGATAGCTTCTAATGGCCCAGGTGGTGAAGTGCCGCATCAAAGTATTGAACGTTTTGCTTTTTATGAACAAGTCAAAAACGCCTATGCTGTAGTAGTGACCAATGAAACACGCTTGTATGGTAATGTAATATTGACCAAAGGCGTGATTGGTTAATAAGTTTCAGTTGGTAGTTAATGAGTATGCAGAAATAAAATCACTGACACGCTGTAAACCCATCCATGGGCGCTCTGTCTCGGTATCCATGCCTCGGATGGTCAGCTTATTTTATTTCTGCATTCCAGTATTATCTTACTTTCATTGTAATAATAGTTAATGAATTGCTTAACAACTTGTATCAAAGCTCAGTAGGAAAAAGATGGAAGTTATCATTTTTGAAAATGAATCATTAGTAGCAAAACGTGCAGCAAGCATGCTTGCCGATTTATTGTCCATAAAACCATCAGCGGTTTTGGGTTTAGCGACGGGATCAACACCAATTAAAACCTATCAAGAACTAATCAAAAAGTTTAATAACGGTGAAGTGAGCTTTAAAGATGTTTCAACCTTTAACCTTGACGAATACGTAGGATTGAAGTCAGATAACAAACAAAGTTATCAATACTTTATGCGTGAGCAATTATTTGATTTTATCGATATTCAACTTGATAACACCCATTTTCCTATCTGCTTAAATGCAAAAGAAAATCAGCAGGTCGCAGAAAACTATGAAGCGATAATTAATGCAAAAATGGGCATTGATTTACAATTGCTCGGTATCGGACATAACGGTCATATTGGCTTTAATGAACCGTCGTCTAGTCTTGCATCCCGAACTCGCTTAAAAACACTCACTCGATCTACCATTGAAGTCAATAGTCGTTTATTTGAGGCTGGTGAAACTCAACCCACTATGGCAATGACTATGGGCATTGGCACCATCATGGATGCTAACCATATTCTTTTGATCGCTACAGGTGAGGGTAAAGCTGAAGCTGTAAGAAACGCCATTGAAGGTGCTATTTCTGCTTCATGTCCTGCATCTATTTTACAAATGCACCCTCATGTAACAGTGTTACTTGATAAAAACTCAGCTTCACTTTTACAAAATACAGCTTACTATCAGAGAGTTGCTGAACAAGTTAAAGAGTTGAATTAAGTTTTTTTATCATGATATACATTCATTATGCCCATAACCACCTAACAAACAATAACAAAGTGAGCCCATTATGTTGATGTATGGCTTTGATGTCGGCGGAACTAAAATTGAAATCAAGATATTCGATTCTGAAATGAATGTGTTAGATAGTTGGCGCGTTCCGACACCGACAAACGATTACTCTGTTTTTATCTCAACCGTACAACAAATGGTCGCAAAGGCAGATAAAAAATTTTCGGATCGATCTAGTGTTGGTATTGGTTTGCCAGGTGTTATTGACAAAGAAGGGCGAGTCACCACAGTCAATATCCCTTGTTTGTGCGGTAAGCAATTACTCAAAGATTTAGTGCAAACACTGAACAGGAACGTTGGTTTGGTTAATGATGTTAGAGCTTTTGCATTGTCGGAAGCGATGGCTCGTGAAAATTATCACTCAGAAACAGTGCTTGGCGTTGTGCTTGGAACTGGAGTTGCCGCTGGCTTGTGTATTAATGGTCAAATCCATTTAGGTAAAGCGGCTGTAGCGGGTGAAATCGGTCATTCTTGTATTCATGCCACGCTTCAACAAAAGTACCAATTTCCAATTCAACAATGCAATTGCGGTTTGTTAGGCTGTTACGAAAAGTATTTATCTGGCTCAGGGTTGTTGTTTATTAGTCAGCATTTAGGTTTTGATTATGTGAATACTCGTGACATTGTCAATGATCTCAATTGCGACAATCCAAACGCGAAAGAAGTCATCAGCTGTTATTTAGATTGTTTAGGTCAATTTCTTGCTCAGCAAGTATTAGCGTTTGATCCTGACGTTATCGTTCTTGGTGGTGGTTTATCCAATATTGATTTCCTGTATAAAGAAATACCTCACTACATAGAACAGTATCTATTTGGTGATCTTAAATCACCTCAAATTTTGCCACCACAACATGGTGATTCCAGTGGCGTTCGTGGGGCAGCCTTAGCTGGCAGAGTAGAGAATAATTAAATGAAAGCCATTATTAATGCTAACGTATTCGATGGACAGCAACTTTATAAAAACCATGCCGTGGTGTTTAAGGCTGACCGAATTATATCTGTAATACCAATGGGTGCTTTAGATAAAACTATTGCTGTCGAAGTGGATTTACAAGGCGACACCTTAATTCCGAGTTTTATTGATTTGCAAGTCAATGGTGGTGGTGGCGTGATGTTTAATGACGCTCCAAGTGTTGAAACCTTAAAAGCAATGGTACAAGGTCATCGTTTATTTGGTACAGGTGCTATGATGCCCACTTTGATCACCGATGATTACCATGTGATGGAACAAGCGATTAAAGCTGTTGACGAAGCCATTGAGCAAGGTATCGAAGGGATAGTAGGTATTCATTTAGAAGGCCCTTTTCTTAATGTAGAAAAAAAAGGTGCCCATGATGCCAATAAAATCTGTTTGTTAGATGAAAAAGGTTTTGATCTGGTTTGTTCACTGAAAAACGGTAAAACCATAGTGACCCTTGCACCAGAGCAAACAACACCTCAAATGCTTCAAAAACTCTGTGCTAAAGGCATTATTGTTTGTGCGGGTCATACTGCTGCCGATTATGAGCAGGCGATGGAAGGCTTTAAAGCTGGAGTATCAGGCGTAACACATTTATTTAATGCCATGACACAATTTAATAGCCGAGAACCTGGTATGGTTGGGGCAGCTTTGGCGCATGATGATTCTTGGTTTGGGATTATTGCTGATGGCTATCACATGCATCCTGATTCGTTAAAAGTTGCTGTTAGAAGTAAAAAGCAAGGGGGGGCGATCTTGGTCACAGATTCAATGGCGACCGTTGGCTCTGACAAAGATTATTTCTATTTGAATGGTGAAAAGATTTATGCAAAAGACGGCAAGTGTGTCAATGCTGCCGGTTCTCTTGCTGGCTCAGATCTCGATATGATCTCTGCGGTGAATAATACCGCGAAATTTGCAAGCATTGATTGGTTCGAAGCTGTTAGAATGGCAAGTTTATATCCAGCGAATGCTCTAGGTTTAAATGACTTAGGGCAAATTGCTCCAGATGCCAAAGCCAATTTTGTCGCTGTCGATACTGATAAAAATATCCTTTCTACATGGGTTGATGGTAAGCGAACGTAAATTGGCTTTACATTTGCTTAACAAAAAATTAAAAAAAACGGAAAAATATGTCGGAAATAGAAACCAAAAAACGACAGTATTCAGCCCCCGCGCTAAGTAAAGGACTAGATATTTTAGAGTTAATGGCAGGTCAATTTGAGGGGTTAAGTTTAAGGCAAATCAGTGATCTTCTTGGAAGACAAAAGTCTGAACTTTTCAGAATGTTAGTTGTGTTGGAAGAACGTGGTTACATCAATGTACTTCCTGATTCAGATAAATATATTATCTCAATGAAGCTATTTGGGTTGGCGCATCAACTACCTGACATTAAGCGTATTACGGCGATAGCTGAACCATTGATGAGGGAGTTCTCTAATCGTTCAGAACAATCATGCCACTTAGTGGTTGAGAGAAGTTCTGAAGGAGTGGTTATCATGCAAAAAGATAGCCCGAGCGACCAACGATTCGGTATTCGAATTGGCGCTAAAGTGCCATTACAAAATACCTGTTCGGGTCATGTTTTGTTGGCTTTTGCTGATGAAAACAGTCGTGAAGTTATGATGGATGGCATACCTGCATCCAAACATTTACCAGAAAATGTTCTAGCCGATATTTGTGACAGAGTTAAAGCACAAGGCTTTGAAAATGTAGAGAGTCAACAAATTGCTGGCGTTAAAGATATTGGTTTTCCTATTTTCAATTATTCAGGCAATGTCGTTGCTGCTCTTGTCGTGCCTTACCTATCTCACCTTGATAACACCAATGCTATGGATTTTGATTCTGTTAAAGTAGTGTTAGGGGATATCGCTCAGCGTATGTCCGAACAGCTTGGTTATAACGAGAATAAATAGAGAGAAGTCATGGATCAATTTAATGGATTAGGGATGAATTTAGGAAATTTATCCCGTATATCTTTTGCTAAATCACGCTCAATTTCACCTGAAAATATGACAGGTGAAGCAGGCAAAGGCGGTATGGCCACTGAGGGTATGGGCGCCATGCCAGGACGTGATTTAGGCCAAGGTTGGAAAATTTCACCTAGTCTAGAAATTGATTCTAACGACACTTTGACTCTAGCTGACATCCATGGCTCAGGTGCAATACAACAAATATGGCTTGCTTGTATTGGCCCCAAAAAACGCGACCTTATTTTTAGAATGTATTGGGACGATCAGTCTCATCCTTCTGTTGAAGTTCCGTTAGGCGATTTCTTTTGCTGTGGCTTAGAAGATTACGCTCATGTGAATTCTTTGCCTGTTTGCGTGAATCCGGGAATGGCATTTAACTGTTTTTGGGAAATGCCATATCGTAAGAATGCTCGTATTACTTTAGAAAATCGAGACCCGTTACAAAAAGCCGTAGTGTATTTTCAAATCAATTACACTGAAACCAAAGTTCCGAAAGATTGTGCATATTTTCATGCACAATTCCGTCGCACTAACCCTGTTCCATATAAAGGTTTACATACTATTCTTGATGGCGTTGAAGGCCAAGGTCAGTATGTAGGTACTTATATGACTTGGGGGTGTAACAGCAATGGTTGGTGGGGCGAGGGTGAAGTGAAGTTCTTTATGGATGAAGATCAAGAATTCCCAACCATCTGCGGCACGGGTACAGAAGACTATTTCTTGGGCTCCCATAATTATGACATCGGTACGGCTGTTCCAAACCGTGAAAACGCCTATACCGAATATTCAACGGCTTACGCTGGAGTACCTGAAGTTCAACGCCCTGACGGCGTGTATCGTTCACAACATCGTTTTGGTATGTATCGCTGGCACATTCCAGATCCCATCCGTTTTGAAAAACAGCTCAAAGTGAATGTTCAAGCACTTGGTTGGCGTGATTTTGGTCATTGGGGAGGCGATGTATAAAAGCGCAGATACTTACCATTGCAAGATGACTTATCTTCCGTAGCATTTTGGTATCAAACGCTACCAAGTAAACCGTTTCCAGAGCTACTACATCGAGATTTATTAGAAATCAATTAGATCAAACTTGAATTACTCAAATTGTCCAAACCATCATATCGTAAAAAGCCTTACCTTAATAAATTCAACCAATAAAAACTTAATCAAGTTATGCGCTTAATTTTTGATGAATAGAGTTTAATTGGATTGTTGCATGCTTATAGTGGTCAAATACTCATTATGATTGTTGTTGAATAGTTGAAGGTTTAAGCATGGCAGTTTCACAACTTATTGGGCTAGGTGTGGCAGTACCTGTCGATAGATATGGTACCCCGAAAAGTGAATTGCCTACATTCAATACTACTGATCATGTCAAGATCTTCAGTCGTGAGCAGTTCATGGATTTGAGAGCGTTTGAGTACAGTAGGTTTTACCAGCCTTTTAAACTTCACTTATTATCTGAGATACAGGTGCTTGAGTCGTTTTGTCGTCATAAAGGAATAACAGCAAAGCCAAGTATTGATACTTTTATAAACACATTCAAATATCATTTATTTGATAGACCTTTATTTGTCAATGGTGAGGAACAAAAGATTGGTCCTGAAACATTGACTGAATTTCGTGAAAAAATGTACGGAGAAGCCCGCCTAGAATTCCATTCTTTAATTTGTATTCTTCAAAAGAAAAGTGTCATTAGTGGTGAACAAAAAAGAGCAATTGAAAACTTTATTGAAAGCATTGCGACCTGTTCGGGTGGTATTGAATATACCTTAGCAGTGGCTAGATATGCATTTGATGAATCCAGACATACTCTAGAAGAAGTGTTGAGAATGGCAAGAGTAGAGGTTATCAGGCAAGCTGCAATAGAGCATTTGTCTCAGGTCGTAAATCATCAAACATATTATAAGGGAAATCACAGACATCATGTAAATCGCTTGTCTAACTCTGTAGCGACTCAATACGATATCCCTTTTTGTAAAGATAAAAGCATGGATAGCGGATTTAAACACGAGTACCTAAGAGGTTTTGTAGATAGAGCGTCAAAGGCTGTCACTCTCGGAAATGTTTTAGCTTATTTAACAAAAAACTATTTTGATAAATTTTGTGACTTAATGGAGGCTCATAATATTCATAGACACAGTATAGAAGAGATATTTACTGAAGAGTTAACCCCAAACGTTCATGCTGAGTTAGACGAAAAAGTGTTTTACGCCATTTCAGGGTGCACGCGAGATGAGGGGATTTCATCAGCCATATTTTTTAGTTCTTTTGATGCGTGGACATTAGAAGGCATTGAAGCCAAATTGAAATCGTTAGTCAAAGATAATTCTTACCTCGATAGTAGACAAACTATTTCAATTTTTATGGGCTATATAGAACGTTGTTTACGAGCTAATGTATCTTTTCGTCGTTATGATTTTTTTTGTACAGAAGATATTAGTGGTCAAGAGGTCATGCGTAGTGTCGAGCAAGAAATTTCAAAACCGATAGAAGCCCTTGCTGAAAATGGGTATAACGCTTCAGAATTGCTTACAAGTGATGACATTTCTAGATTATCGTTTTCTCAGCTTAAATTAAATATTTCTAGAGCTATTACTTGTGGTTTTATTCGTCATAAGATTGAAGGTTTACACCGTCTCGATATTGATCTTCCCCTTCGTGTCTCTGGTGGTTCAAGAGAACTAAAAATATTCCTTAAAGGGGTTTTTAGTTGCGGCTGCTTTTGGGTTGAAGATGAGAGTACTACAAGAGCAGTGACTTTAGGAGACATAGTTGGAGTGGATTTCTCTGAAGAACGTAGGCTCAATGAAATTTTAACGCTTTTTCAACATGCAGCTGAGAATACATATGCAGCGAAAGATTTTTATGAGTTTATCACTAGGAATTTGTTATCTATTGCTTACCAAAGTCGAATAAAAAACCAAGCATTGGTAATCATTCAAGACCAAATCAAAGAAAAGCCTCATATACTTCCAATCGTTCAAAAGTTTACAGAAAGAGAACCATCTTCATATAGAGTGAGAGAGTTACATGCTGGGCTTAACTTGAAAGAGCAAATTAATAATGGAGAGATAGAGCGAAAGCTTATGAATCGCATTAACCTGTCTGCACGAGATCAAGCTATTTGCGGAGAACAAATACTGTCCCTGTCAGCAGCGCTTTATTTGCATAAGCAAACACCGGCCAATTTACACTTTTTATTTAAGCTATTATTGGATTTGCTTAATAAACAAAGCGTAGGCGCTGATTTCGTTATGCAGAGGCTCCAGTTAATAATAGAGAATAATGATTTTTTGATGGTAAAGAGTTTTAAGTATAAAACTAAAGTGCAGGGAAATGAAATGAGCTTAAATATTTTTGAGCTCGCGATAGTTTCAGGTTGGGAGAGCATTTATAAGCTGCTTCCTGAACAACGTTATAACTGGGTGGATTCGGCTTCAGATGGTGTGGGAACAATGAGGGTTTTTCCTATTCATCTAAGTATTTTTTGTGCTGATGCAGTAAGCTACTTCTTTCTTACAGAGGAGTGTGGAGTTAATCTAAATTCTCAAGATAGTGATGGAAATTCTATTGCCCATTATATTTTTCAAAACAAAGATATCGCGGAAGTAATTAAACAATTTATTCTACATTCTGAGAAAGTGGATTTTGGGCTAAAGAACAAAGAAGGGGTGACTCCGTTCCAATTAGCTGAACAGGCTGAACCGCAATTTTTTGGTATATTAAAAGATAACTTGGAAAGAAGAAGGAGAGCAATTCCTGAGCCTCGCCACCCCCCTGTTGCTAGGAGGACACAATATGATCATATTGTTGTATGTCCTCCTAATGTGTCCGCATTTACTAATCGTGGAAAATTAGTAATCTAAATTCCGAGAGTCATTGGTGATGAACCCATTCTCAACGATTGTTTAAAAGCAAGACTTGTCTCGCACATGTTTCAGCGAGTATCCTTTTCAGCCAATGTTAAAAAACAAAATTACTGATTAGTGATAATGGACAGCTCTAAAACGTTTAATCAACCTAGCATCCCCAAAATAGGTTTAAGAGGATTGCTGACAACAATCTTATTGATGATTGCGTTTATTCCCTTTTCAGTGTACTTACCTTATTCAGGATACTTCATCAGTATCATTATGAGCGTTTTCTTATTGTTTGCGGTCTATACCGTTAGTCAAAATAAGCGTACATTTTTGATAGGGGTTTTTCTTGCAGTACCCACGTTTATAAGCAGTTGGGCGCTTAACATTACAAATTCTGAAGATGCAATCTTTATAAACAATGTTACCAATATCATTTTCATAGGCTTCATTACCTTAGTGTTGATGAATGTAGTATTCAAAGCCAAAAAGATAACTGGGGATATAATTGCAGGAAGTATCTGCATCTATTTACTTTTAGGCTTTTTATGGAGCTTTATCTATGTTCTCTGTGACTTGATAGTTCCGAATTCATTTACCATGAAGTCCAACTCAATTGATTCACGATATGACTATTTTTACTTCAGCTTTGTGACTTTAACCTCACTGGGCTATGGAGATATTTCACCCAATAATGCATTTTCAGAAACGTTTGCGATGTTAGAAGCGATAGTCGGGCAAATCTATTTAACTGTAATGGTAGCTTGGTTAGTCGGGGTTCATGTAAGCCAGCATGAAGCCGCAGATTAGAAGTCATGTACGCCTTTAGTTTCTATGAGTTAAATTATTCTGAAATAAAATCTGCGACTCTAGTGTCTTTTTATAAGTTACATATTTGTAAATTATAGTGAGACACGAAATGGCTATGATTAAACCAATAATAATGGCTGGGGGCTTTGGCACTCGACTATGGCCTCTATCTCGCCAATTATTCCCTAAACAATTTTTAGCTTTAGATGGTGAACGTTCGTTACTGCAAACTACCATAAAAAGGCTCAATAATATTCCACATCAATCACCAACCATTATTTGTAATGAACAGCATCGCTTTGTTGTTGCAGAGCAATTGAGAACATCTGAAGCTTTAGATGCAAATATTTTGCTTGAACCCAAAGCAAAAAATACCGCTCCTGCGCTGGCCTTAGCTGCTTTCGATGCTTTACAAAGAGGTGATGACCCGATTTTATTGGTTTTGGCTTCTGATCATATGATTAAAAAAGAAACGTCTTTTTTATCTGCGGTTGAGAAGGCAAAGACACTGGCTGAGAAAGAAAAATTAGTGACTTTTGGTGTAATACCAACAAAAGCAGAAACGGGCTTTGGTTATATCAAGTTGGGGCATGCTGTAGCCGACGGCTTTAACGTTGAGCAGTTTGTAGAAAAGCCAGATTTAGAAACAGCAAAGTTGTATTTTAATAGCAAACAGTATTACTGGAACAGTGGCATGTTCATGTTTAAAGCCAGTGTTTACCTTAATGAGTTAGAAACCTTCCGCCCTGATATTTTTGAAGTGTGTAAAGCGGCATTTGAAACTCAAAAGTCGGACATTGATTTTTATCGATATGACAATGATATTTTTGAGTCTTGCCCTGATGAATCCATTGATTATGCGGTAATGGAAAACACCAAAGCTGCCGTTGTTGTGCCATTGGATGCACAGTGGAGCGATGTAGGCAGTTGGTCGTCACTTTGGGATATCGAAGCCAAAGATGATCATGGAAATGTGTGTAAAGGTGATGTACTAGCGCTCAATACTAAAAATTCATTGATTTCTTCCAATGACAGGTTAGTAGCCACAATAGGGTTAGATGATGTAGTGATCGTGGATACCAAGGATGCTTTGCTCGTTTCTAAGAGAAGTGAAGTACAACAAGTTAAAAACATTGTTGCAGAGTTGAATGTTCAAGGGCGTAAAGAGGCTGAGATAAATCGCAAGGTATATCGACCTTGGGGCAAGTATGATTGTATTGATGCGGGAGAGCGTTTCCAAGTTAAGCGGATTACGGTCAAACCCGGGGCAAAGCTATCGTTACAAATGCATCATCATAGAGCTGAACACTGGGTAGTGGTAAAAGGTACGGCTAAGGTAACCAAAGATGATGAAGAGATCTTGCTTACAGAAAATCAATCGACTTATATTCCAGTGGGAAGTGTTCATGCTTTAGAAAATCCTGGTTTAGTGAATCTTGAATTGATAGAAGTGCAATCTGGTTCATATCTTGGTGAAGATGATATTGTGCGTTACCAAGATGAATATGGAAGAGCTTAAGTATCCATGTATATGTAATCGAATAATTTTGGTGTTCATTTCAAGTGCTCAGCAAGGCGCTTTTGCGAAGGAATACCGGCAGTCTTTCAAGCAAAAGGAACGTAGCGCAGTGCTTAAGAGGGATATCAAAAAATATGTTTTCATTTGCATGGGTACTTAACATATGACATTAACCTGCTTTAAAAGTTATGATATTCGGGGTCGATTAGGTACAGAATTAAATGAAGTTATTGCCTACGATATCGGTAGAGCTTATGCGAGAATCATTAATCCGAAAACAGTTGTAATCGGTGGTGATGCTAGGGCAACGAGTGAATCTTTAAAGTTGGCACTAAGCCAAGGCTTACAAGCTGAAGGCGTGGATACCATTGATATTGGGTTGGTAGGAACGGAAGAAATTTACTTTGCTGTTCCTCATCTTAATGCTGATGGTGGCATTATGGTGACCGCTTCTCATAATCCAATTGACTACAACGGTATGAAGTTGGTTCGTGAGCAAAGCATTCCTTTGTCTGGTGATACTGAATTATTGGCCATCAAATCACTTGCAGAAACTAAGCCATGGAATGACGAAACCACGGAAGATGCTTGTTTGGGCTCTTACCAAGTTCAATCTATTTTAGCGCCTTATGTACAGCATCTTCTGAGCTATATCGATTTGTCCAAGCTAAAACCACTAAAACTGGTTGTTAATTCTGGTAATGGTGCAGCGGGACATGTGATAGATGCCCTTGAAGTTGAATTTGAAAAGCTAAATGTGCCGATTGAATTTGTTAAGGTCTTTCATGAGCCAGATGAAACCTTCCCAAATGGTATTCCCAACCCGATATTAATCGAGAATCGTCAAGTTACGACTGATGCTGTTTTGACTCACAAGGCAGACTTTGGCATTGCATGGGATGGTGATTTTGATCGTTGTTTTTTATTTGACGAAACAGGGCAGTTTATTGAAGGGTATTACATTGTTGGTCTACTTGCTGAAATGTTTCTGCGTAAAAATAGTGATGAAAAAATCATTCACGATCCAAGACTTACATGGAATACACAAGAAATAGTGCATGGTGCTGGTGGTCAGCCGATAATGAGTCAAACGGGGCACGCGTTTATTAAAGAGCGTATGCGTGCAGAAAACGCAATATACGGCGGAGAGATGTCAGCCCATCATTATTTTAGGGATTTTCATTATTGTGATTCAGGTATGATCCCTTGGTTATTGGTAATTGAGTTGATCTCGGTTTCAGGAAAATCACTTTCACAGTTGGTTTCTGAACGGATTTTGCTTTACCCATCCTCAGGTGAAATCAATTTAAAAACTTCAGACCCTGAATTAGCTAAGCGATCAGTATTAGCTGAATATGGCTCACAAGCTATTGAAGTGGATAACACCGATGGCATTTCTATGACTTTTGATGATTCAGGGAAACAATGGCGCTTTAACTTAAGATGTTCAAATACAGAGCCACTGCTTCGACTAAACATTGAGTCAAAAGCCGATAAAAAATTAATGCAAGAAAAAACGAGAGAATTACTGAATTTCCTTGCTCGATTTTCTACTAATAAGGAGGTCTAAGCCAATCGCCAACGGCTTGGATTGCTTTGCCTTTGTATTCTACCCAAGCTACCCAAGCCAATTTTGGGGCTTGCATAGATGATTTTGGAATTTTATCTATCAGACCTGTAAAGCTCAGATTGTCGCTTGGATTAAAGCTTTTTAGTGATAGAGCAACAAAATCTTGTTGTAACGTTTTATTGCGATTTTCACCACGTATTATTTGTGTATGGTAGCCACTACCAACCAATGAAACGTAAAGCTCATAATCTTCTAGCTTATTTTTTTTTTATTTGCTGGGGTGAAGTGCGCATTTATAGTATTTCCATTAATCGTCACTTTCAACTTACCAACTCGGTTACTAGGCAACTCTGTTATTTGCTTGGTATTCCTATCAAACCAACCACGCCATTCATGGCCATTTACAACAAACTCAGGTGTATAAACTTGCCTGATATTAAGTGCATTTAGGTGCTTGTATTGACGTTTACTAAATTGCCGTTGAGAAAATGGATCTTTCCAACCTAAATAGTTCCAATAGGTCACATGAAAAGCAATTGGAAAATAGCGTTGCCATAATTGCTTGTTATCGACAAAAGAAGAGAGCCAAGTTTCGGCTGGTGGGCAGCTGTTACAACCTTGAGAAGTATAAAGCTCCATAAACACAGGAGAGTTAAGGCTACTTTCTTTACTAAATTGAGATAGTGTTTGGCTGCTTGCCATACTACTCAGACACAAGAGTGTCGCTAAAACTATCCATTTCATTATTATTTCTCATTTACACTTTTACTATAAGACCTTTAGGGCTAGCAATAAATTTCATGTTTCTGTACTTTAGAGTCCGCAGAACAACATTAACCAAAGGATATAAAGATGCTAAAAAAAATATCAATAGGGATCTTAGTACTTCTCGCCATTCCATTTGTTGCCGCATTATTTATCAAAACTAGCTATGAAGTAGAACGTAGTGTGATTATTGATAAGCCTGTCGAGCAAGTGTTTTCATACGTAAAAATGCTTAAAAACCAAAACCACTATGCAACATGGGGGATGAAAGACCCAAATATTAAACGTACCTATTCAGGTGTAGATGGCACAGTTGGATTTATTTCTAAATGGTCTAGCGAAGATCCAGAAGTTGGCGTAGGCGAACAAGAAATTAAGGCTATTAAGCCAAATAAACGAATCGACTTTGAATTACGATTTCTTAAACCATTTGAAGCAACCGAACCTGCTTATATGCTGACTTCATCACATGGTGAAAATGCTACGAAAGTTAGCTGGGGATTTAAAGGGCATCTTGATTACCCAATGAACTTGATGTTCCTTTTCATTGATTTTGAAGCTCAAATTGGTAATGACTTACAAAATGGACTGGATAACCTAAAAAATATTCTTGATAAGCAATAGCTTGAGCTATAAGTTCGAGTCAATTTATAAGGAAAGGGCAGTTTTTTGACTGCCTTTTTGCTTTTATTGTAAATAATTAACTATAACTCATTAAGATATTGAAATAATCCTGCTTTTTTTCTGAAAAGTAAATTTTGTTAACTGAAATGTGTAACTTTGTATGTAGAATGTATTTGATTTAAAGGCCAGCTCGGTAGAGTGCTGGCCTTATTTTTACAAAGGATTGAGGTTCACAATGCGGTTTAGAAGAAGATATTTAGCATTAGTTATGATGCCTATGTTTGTTGGGTGTGGTGGAGGAAGTTCAGAGCCAGAGCCTCCTAAAACTCCAGAAAGTATAGATAAACCTAGTACTCCACCTGTGGAAATTAAGCTACCAGAGGTTGTAAGTGCATCAGGTGTTATTGAAGGTAACCAAGCAAAGCTAACTTGGACTCTACCAAATGATGATAGAGTTAAGAATATTTTGCTAAACCGAAAAGAAGGAGCTGTTGCACCTGATACATGTCAGCAAAGTCACGGAGATGCTTTTGTTCGTTTAGATAAAAGTGATCAATACACATTTACCTCATTAACTCCTGGTAAACAGTATAGTTTTAGGATTTGTACATCAGATGGCAATAAAGTCAGTGAGGGGATAACTGCTGATCTAACTGGCTTGAGAGTTAATGTTGAAGATGTTACTAGTTTGAAAGCTGATGTTGAAATCAATTCGGCAAATTTAACTTGGACAACACCTGCTGCTGATCGCTACTCATCATTAAAACTTGCCTATATTAAAGGGAATGAAGTTCCTGCAACATGTAATATAACCTCGTCGATTGCCTTAGCCCACGGAAGTAAAAGCCATAAATTAACTAATTTAGAAGCTGACACTAGTTACAGTATTCGGTTGTGCTCTGTAGGTGCGAATGATGTTTCTAGTGAAGGTCAAACGATAAGATTCAAGACATTGCCCATTGTTGTAGTAACCCCTTTAGCTGAGGTTGCAAATGCTACAGTTGTAAACAATGGTAATGCAGCTAACTTAACGTGGGATTTACCAAACGATGACCGAGTTAAGCACGTTCTCATCAATCAAAAAGTAGGCTCAGTTTCACCGGCGAGCTGTGGCCAGAATCAACAAGATACCTACGTTAAATTAGGGAAAGATAGTCAATACACGTTTAATGATTTAATTCCGGGGCAGCAATATAGCTATAGAATTTGTACGTCCGATAATGAAGTTACAACTGCAGGTATTACAACAAAATTAAGTGGTTCAAGAATAAGTGTAGATAATGTTAGCGATGTGCAAACTGAAGTTGGAGAAGGCTTTATTAATTTGTCTTGGAGCCTTCCAACAGCTGAACGTTATCTGGCATTGAAGCTGGCTTATGCTAAAGGTGATGATGTACCAACTGGATGCAGTACTGATAACTCTATCAGGTTTGATAAAGGGACAAATAGCCACAATCTCAATAATCTAGAAGGTAATACTAACTATTCTATTCGTATTTGTTCTCTAGGTGCAGATGATTTTTCAACTGATGGTGTTGTGGTCCAAGCTACAACACCACCTATCCCACCAGATCAAGATAATGATGGCGTAGTTGATGCTGAAGATGTAGATGATGATAATGACGGTTTGATTGAAATATCATCAATAGCAATGCTGAACAACATTCGAAATAACCTTAATGGCACTAGTTATAATGATGGAGACACCAACAATACTAATGGATGCGTATCTTCAGGCTGCAAAGGCTATGAATTGATTAACAATCTGGACTTCTCTGGATCAGAATTTGCAGAAGGTGGTTCTAAAACTAATGGTTGGGACCCAATTGGGCATGATGACATAGATGCTGTTTTTAATGGTGTTTTTGAGGGTAATAACCATACTATTTCAAACCTTTATATTAACAGTTCAGAAAGCGCATTAGGTTTGTTTGGGTATATTAGAGATTCAAAGATTGCGAATATGTCTCTTCTAAATGTCAATGTGAACGGTTTTACCAATGAAAATGATATAAATGAACGAGCACGGTATGTTGGAGGACTTGTAGGACTGGTGTTAACTCCTAATGATGAATCTGTAAAAGGGTTTACAAGGATAGAAAAAGTATCTGTAAATGGTCAAGTAAAGAGCCAGTCTGGCGCCGCTGGTGGTTTGGTTGGACAGATTAATCCGTCTTATTATTCGTGTGGACAAACGCTATGTGATGATACTCCAAGAGTTTTTAAGCCTTCAGTGACGATTGCATTATCCAATACTAAAGGCAGTGTTTCATCAACTAATGCAGGTGGTTTGGTTGGTAAAATGTGGGGTGGAACAATTGTATCCTCATATAGTCAGAGTCAAGTAACAGGCAGCCTTAATCCAAGCGTAGGGCTAAAGGTCGGTAGGCTTGGTGGGTTAGTCGGGTTATTAGAAGACGGAATTCCAAAAAACATTAACGAGGAAGCTCCTGTACCAGCTAATTTAATTATAAGCAGCTTCGCGGCAGGTGAAGTGAAAGAAGGGAGTTTAGCGGGTGGCCTAGTCGGTGAGCAAAATGCTAAAACAGCCATTATTGCTAGCTACGCTGCTAATCCTAGAGTTAGCGCCAGAGATATAGCTGCAGGTATGGTGGCGCAATGGAATTTAAAACCAGGTTTTACCGATGAGAAACCCGTAATAATAAATAGCTATACTCGAAGTAGTCAGGTAAGTGGTGGTAGTTTTCGACATGGTTTGGTTGCGGGCAATTCGGGTAGTGGGATACCTGCTCAGGTTGTGAATAGTCATTGGGATAGAAATACAACTCAAGATGGGGCTCAACGAAGCTCGAATGGAAGGTATATCATTCGTAGTAAGGGTGGATCAGGATACACGAGTAATCAATTAAAAGGGAATGAAGCTGTAACCGCAGAAAACCCAGGTTATCTCACTCAAGAAAATGTAGATGGCCTTAATATTCCAACAACAGAATCGCCTTTTGGTGGCTGGTTACCCGTTCAAGGACAGAGTTATAGCAACGAACAAAAGCTAATGCTTTTCTGTGATGATAATGCCGATGGTGTGATTCAAGGCTCTGAAACTACGCCTATTTGGAACAAAGGCACGGTTAATGAATATCCAGTAATTAACTGTATTTCCAAAGATGTGCAGATGTAATAAGTATTCTCTTTAAGTTTCAAACAGTCGCTGAGGCGACTGTTTTTTCTTTATTGGCTGTAAGAAACTAAATTAACATTAGCTCTGCATAAGCCAACCTCTACAGCACAGCTACTTATGCGTATTTCAGTGTTAGAACAGCCCGTAATAGAAACGCAGTAACGACAGTTTTGTATGTCGGTAACGGCTATTACGAACTGTTTTGCCTTAGACTACACAAAATTAGCAGCACTGTAGATAAAAATTTAAGATTTCTATTGAAAATCAGAAGGGTATCGATTTCGTTATACAGAGCTGAAGTTAAATTAAAACTCGTATCATTAAAAGATATAGACGCTTGAGCCAGTGGTTTCTAGTTCTGGACGCAGCAAGTATAGATTTTTATTATACATTTAGGCTATTTCTTTTTTAGCTTTACTTCAAAAACAAAATTTTCGTGATAAAAACTAACTCTTATCTACACTTCTAAAGGATGAGATAATTGGAGTGCGAACAATGGAAGGAAAAGAAAGAGAAATTACGCTAAGGTTTTTAGCTGAACCATCGGACGTAAATTTTGGAGGTAAGGTGCATGGTGGCGCTGTGATGAAGTGGATTGACTTAGCGTCTTATGCATGTGGAACTCAATGGAGTGGTAAGTATTGTATTACGGCCTATGCTGGTGGCATTCGGTTTGTTGAGCCTATTTATGTGGGTAATATTGTAGAAATCACTGCTAAAGTTTTGTATACGGGTAGAACCTCTATGCATATAGGTGTTGAAGTCAAGGCGGGTGATCCGAAAGAAACAGATCGCTATTTAAAAACCCATTGTTTGACAATCATGGTTGCAGTCGATGGTAATGGCAAATCCACGCCAGTTCCTGAGTGGATCCCCGAGACTGAAAGAGACATTTCTCTTCGAGACGCCGCATTGAAATTAGTCGAAATGCGTAAAAAAATTTCTGATGAAATGACGTCTTTTATTGAATAAGTAGTATCTCAATGATTGTAAGACCACTAAATCACCCTCTAAGCTGTGACTCAATTAGGGGAAGCAGCTCAATAAATTGTTTTGATAAAAAAATTCAGACTAAACCGCTTTTTCAAACTGCTTTTTCAGCAAGGAATAAGTGCAAAGAAGAGTTTGGCCCTAAATGGGATATTCACGATAAATTGGTAAAAAATTTACATGAAGCATGGATGATCGAAGTCGATAAAATTCCGCTTGTTGTTGACCAAGCTTGGTTATCTGTTAGGTATAGAGTTCGAGATAGATTGCCTAAGGCTGAAAGTGTCAGGCTGTATCGACAACAGGTGTGGCTTCGAGCTAGAGAAATCCAGAATCAGAAGCAAAGAAAGTTCATTAATCGCTTGCTCCCAAAACAGATAAATTAATTAATACTATCTGTCGACTTACAATAACAAGTAGCAGTACCAAAATAACAGCCTTTTATTAACCCTCCTCTGTCTGCAGGAATATCTAATTGGTGACTGGCACAAACTTGAGCCGCTTCGGACTTTCTTTGTTTTGAGCAAAATAAGGCTGACCTACAGTTTGAGACAAAGCCAGTTTTGCATAAGCCATTTTTTTCAGGAGAAAATAAACATTCTGGTTTATGCTGTGCGGCAGATGTAGTAAAGCAAATAACACAAATGAAGCTAGTGAATATGATCTTTTTTAAATGAGTCATGGTGTTGGCCTTTTGCGAAAGAGTCATTAATTTGGCATTATCTAGTGACAAAAAATGTGAATTAGCTCTCACAAAATAATAAGAAGATCAGAATGGATAAACCTTACTTTCTCGCCCTTGATTATGGAACGCAGAGTGTTCGAGCAATAATATTCGATAAAAATGGTAATATTCACACTAAGGTGCAGAGTAAAGTGGAGCCTTTTATTGCTAATTCAAACGGGGCCGCTGAGCAGTTACCTGAATATTGTTATCAACAGCTCGTTAACGTGATAAAACAGCTGTTGTTAGAAACAGAAATCTTACCTAAGCAAATAGCCTGTTTATCTATTACCACACAAAGAGCTTGTACATTGCTATTGGACAAAAAACAGCAGCCTATTTCTCCACTCTATATGTGGTCAGATACTCGATTAGCCACTCAAGAAAATTTAAAACCCATGAGCTGGTATTTTCAGTTTACATTTAGAGTGATTGGTTTCCATGACCGTATTAAATTTTTGCGTCAAACGGCCAAAGTAAACTATCTCGCAGAGCATCAAGGTGAACTTCTAAAGTCTGCAGACAAGGTTGTATTACTCAGTGGTTTTTTATTGTCACGAATTACAGGAAAATTGACAGATAGTGTTGCATCGCAAGTGGCTTACTTGCCATTTGAATATAAAGATCTGACTTGGGCAAATAAACACAGTTGGCGCTGGCAAGCACTAGAATGTACTTTCAATCAGATGATGCCCTTAACTCCAGCAGCTAAGCTTGTTGGAGATGTTTCAGAGCAGTTTGCTAAAGAAACAGGTTTAGATGTTCAAACTAAAGTAGCTACTGCTGGCGCGGATAAAGCGTGTGAAATGTTTGCCACAGGTTCAGGCGAAGAGGGCGTTGCAAACATCAGCTTAGGCAGTGCAGCAAGCATTAGTATTGGTTTAGAAACATACCAAGAAACAATTCGTTTTATGCCATCATTCCCGTCACTGGCCGAAGGCCAATATATGAATGAAATCCAACTAGAACGTGGGTTCTGGTTGCTAACTTGGTTAATCGAGCAATTTGGGGATGAAGACGTCAGAAAAGCAGCGGAGTTAAATGTAGGAGTTGAAGAATACATTTGCAGCAAAATTCAAGAAATTGAGCCGGGCTGCAGCGGGCTATTATTAAGTCCAACTTGGTCGCAAGGTGTGATATTTCCTGGGCCAGAAGCGAGAGGAAGTATCATTGGTTTCACACCAAAACATACTCGCTATCACTTATATCGAGCCGCTATAGAGGGAATATTATTTACTCTCAAAGCGGCATTGATGCGTTTAGAGAAAAAACATAAGTATCCTGTTCAGTTGGTTAGAATCAGTGGTGGTGGCAGTCAAAGTGAGCAAGTGTTGCAAATGGCGGCAGATATTCTTGAAAAGCCAGTTGAAGTCATTACTACCCCTGAAGCTTCAGCATTAGGTGCTGCAATGTGCAGTGCTGTCGCAACAAAATGCTATCCCGATCTCTTTTCAGCGCGAAAAGTAATGATGAAAGTGTCAAAGCGTTATTTGCCACAAAGTGAGCATAATAAGACTTATCAGTGCTTATTTCGATCACACGCAAAAATTTATAACAATTTAAAATCAATTTTTAAAACATTAAGTTAATGGAGCAAAATATGGCTAATGTTGCATTTATTGGGTTAGGCGTTATGGGTTACCCAATGGCGGCTCACCTCCAAAATAACGGTCACCAAGTAACCGTTTATAATCGAACTACTGCAAAGGCTGAACAATGGGTTGTCGAAAATGGCGGCAAGTTAGCATTATCACCAAAAGAAGCTGCTGTTGGACAAGATATTGTTTTTACATGCGTTGGCAATGACCTAGATTTAAAGCAAGTCATTTTAGGTGACAATGGTGCTTTAGCTGGAATGAAGTCAGGTTCAATTTTGGTTGACCACACGACGGCTTCGGCTGAAGTGGCAAGAGAGTTGGCCAAAACGTTAGCACAGCATGAGATTGATTTTATTGATGCACCAGTTTCAGGCGGTCAGGCGGGCGCAGAGAATGGCGTATTAACAGTAATGGCTGGTGGAGATGAATCTGTTTTCAATTCGGTTAAGCCTGTTATCAAGTCATTTGCGCGTTGTGCAGAATTAATTGGTGAAACAGGAGCAGGGCAGCTTGCCAAAATGGTTAATCAGATTTGTATTGCTGGCGTTGTGCAAGGATTAGCAGAAGGGCTGAATTTTGCTAAGCGGGCTGGGCTGGATGGTGAAAAAGTTGTAGAGGTGATTAGTAAGGGCGCAGCACAGAGCTGGCAGATGGAGAATCGTTACCAAACCATGCTCAAAGGTAAGTATGACTTTGGATTTGCTGTTGATTGGATGCGCAAAGATTTAAGCATTGCTTTAGATGAAGCCAGAAAAAATGGCAGTGCATTACCATTAACTGCGATGGTGGATCAATATTACGCTGAGGTTCAAAATATCGGTGGTAGCCGTTGGGATACTTCAAGTTTAATGGCTCGCCTAGAAAAGTTAAGTAAATAATTGATATTTAGATTAGCCACTGGAGGAGGACATCTGTTAGTTGTTGACATCAGGTTGCTTTCGAGGGTGCTAATGAGAGCAAATTTTTACTTATTTAGGACTTACCCAAATAGAGCCAAACTAAGAAAGAAGCTAGAGTTTAGGTTTCAATAAAAAGAAAAAGCGCAGCAGAGAGTTTGCTGCGCTATCTAAACAATTACTCATTTTTACTCTGGCTCAACCGTCACATGCTCAAGCTCGATGTTGGTAATATCGTGAAGGGCATTCATACTCACATTCGCCAAACTGATCTTCCCTGATGCAGATTCAACCAGAACCGCGCGTTTGATTTCAGAAAAATCCTTATTCATTCTCATTAATTGACATAAAGCGACTTGCATTGGCAGCATGGAAGGATTGAAAGCGGCGTTTTCAGCATATCGTCCCGAAACAATTGTGCCATCGGATAATTCTAATGAAACCCCAGCATGATTATTGCTGTACGGAGAATAACTCTTAGAAGCTTGATGGGTGGCTTCGAGAATTAAAGCATCTTCACTAATAAGCTTAAGCTGTATCGCCTCAGATGAAAGCAAAGGTGTTGTGATATTTAAATCTTTTGGTCCAAACGCATAAGGCAAATAATGACTCATAGGCTGAGTGGCTTGCTCAGGCAAATGTACTTGAATGTTCGAGCTATCGACTAACTCATTGATAAATTGACGGCAATGGCCACAGGGACTGTAATTGATAAAAATATCAGTAATTTGCTTTTCATTTGACATCCAAGCATGGCTGATAGCACTTTGTTCAGCATGAACAGTTTGTCCAAGAGTCTCACTTGGAAACTCTAAATTAGCACCCATGTATAAATCACCACTGCTTCCTTTAGCAATAGCGCCTACATAAAACTGACTGATTAATGGCTTGGCCATAGCAGCTGCAACGGGTAATAAAGCAAAGATAAGTTGATTTTCAGATAAACCTGACATCCTTTTCAGTTGCTCGATTTGATTAGCTTCTATATGACCAGAAAAACTATCGTTTAATACAGGCACTAATGCTTGTGCCAATAATGGTGGTAGTTGGGCGATGCTCTGTACAAATCTATCCTGCATTCCCTTATCCTCATTTGATGTTTTATTTAATTCCTTTGATTCTAGTTAACTTAACTAGAAGTTAATGAGACAACACTCTCATTTATAACCTATTTATCTTTATAGGGTCTAATTTTATTCTGTTTAAAGCCTATAGAGATTGTAGATACTTACAAAGTGCTTGAAGCAATTTTTGCTTTTGTTCATCTTCAGAAGTCTCATGCAGCAAGTTTTCTAAGCGAACGATATACTCAGGATCATTCAGCCTTTCTTGACAGAAATCACGCCATTTTTCACTTTCTAAATCAGACAATGTTTCTGGATAGTTTCTTGCGCGATAACGGAATAACATCTCCGGTAAGCGCTTATCTTCAAAATGCAGCTCTAAAGCGGCTAAATTTTCCGGTTTTGTTTGTTGAATCATCGCTATTTTATTTTTATCGGCGTGGCTAAAAAATCCTCCAGAATAGAGCATTTGATCGGGATCTGAAGAAGCAGGGCGGTCATCCTCTAGGCTGAATAAATCAGTAAGTTTTTGTCTAATAAGGTTCGACTGCTTTAAGCGTTTATACTGTTCCCTGGCAAATCCTAAATCAAAATCAAGTCTCTTGGCATGTTGCTCTGTTAATGCTTTAGCTGTAGTGATAAATGGACATTTATTTACATGGATTTCTTTAAGCGGTATTGGCAGCTCATCTGGCCCTAGCTCACTGCGCTTAGTGAACATTCTTTGTTTTATTTCTTTGACACTTAACTCAAAAAGAGGAGAAACATCCATTGCGAGATTCACACAAACAACGCTGTTTTTATTGCTTGGATGGTGAACCACGGGCACGATTAATGTTGTGCATCCATTAATTGCCGGTATTTTTGAAGACACGTGCAGTAAAGGTTGCATATTTACTACGTCAACCAGCGCGCTTACAGCTTGCTTGCGTCTCAAGTTAAAATAATACTCGTATAGTTTTGGCTGCTTTTCTTTAATTAACTTGGCTAGAGCAATTGTCGCTTTTACATCAGATACCGCATCATGAGCATTTTCATGGGCTAGACCGTTAGCAACAGTTAAACGTTCAAGTTTAAAACTTGGGCTGCCATCTTCATTCTCTGGCCAGTTAATCCCATCTGGGCGCAAAGCATAGCAAGCTCGAACAAGATCAATTAAATCCCAACGGGAATTATTGTTCTGCCATTCACGCGCATAAGGGTCGATAAAGTTGCGATAAAAACCATAACGACTGACCTCATCATCAAATCGCAGCGAGTTATAGCCGACAACACAAGTATCAGGTTGGCTGAATATTTGATTAATTCGAGCCATAAACTCCGCTTCAGGTACGCCGCGAGTGTTGGCGATTTGTGGCGTGATATGTGTTACCAAAATCGCTTCAGGTTGTGGTAGGTAATCTGGTGATTGCTTACAGTAGAAACTGATAGGTTCTTCAATAATGTTCAGTTCGAGATCAGTACGAATAGCGGCAAACTGAGAAGGGCGATCTTTAGCAGGGCAAGCTCCAAAAGTTTCGTAG
>NZ_ML014757.1:57286-59767 GCF_003675895.1 Parashewanella curva | reverse complement strand
AGGTCGTTAAGGTCGAGTGGTGATCTCGAAAAATATTGGGAATATCACAAAAAGCAATCCAAACAGAGGTTATACGGATGTTGATAACTGTGTCGATTTAAAAGACCCACACCCAAATCAATTAAACTTGTAGCGACTTCCAATAGCTTAATCGTTGAAGCATTTTTTACTGCCTCGTGTACAAATAAAGCCTCTAGTAATTTCCCTTTAATCGAAAGTGGTAGCTTCAGTTTGAAAGTGGATCTAGGCTCCTGAACAGGCAATGCCAGAGCCGCTTGTGGCATTGTGTCTTCTGCAACTTGTTCTTCGGGTTGTTCTCTTTGGTCATTAGGTTCGCTTGCAACAAGTTCTACCGTTTGTTCTCTTTGATAACTAGATTCACTTGCAGTTTGTGAACGGACGGCATCTCTAATTAAGTCATTGCAGTAGCCTGATGCGCCAATTAAATCAGGGAATAGGCTAGCATGATGAATGTTCATTTTGCGTAATTTTCGTAAACATAACTCCCTAGCTGTTAATTCGTTAGGGATATGTATACGGCAGATATATTTTGCGACTTCAGAGGTGTCATCAATATCAACACCACTTTCATCGAGGTATTTAAATAATGTTGATTCAAGAGTTTCACCATAAGGGGCAATACTGAAGAGTCCTGCCTGATTCACTAAGCGACCGTGATCATCAATTGAAGGCTCAACAATCATTAGTGATTCACCGATTTGTGGTGGCTCATTCTGATCTGCAAGGTCTTCAGTTTTATATAAGTTCTACAAAGATTGACAAAGTTTGTATTCAGATCTAGATTGCTATCAATAGAGTTTAATAGGAAAAGACAATGCACGTTTCTCTTACACCAGAGCTTGAAGCAAGAGTGAAGTCAAAAGTGGAGAGCGGACTTTACAACAATGCTAGTGAAGTTATCCGTGAAGCAATTCGCTTTATGGAATTGCACGAGGACTGGATCAACGAAATGAAATTGGCAAAGCTTCGAGAGCAACTTCAAGTTGGTATTGATGCTTTTGAGCAGGGAAAAGGAACGAAAGTCAGCTCAAGGAAGGAGCTTGATGATTTCTTTGAAGACATCATGAGTGATTAATGTATGACAAAGTTTTCAATATTCTTTACTGAACCTTCCAAGGCCGATTTTAGAGAAATCTATGATTATGGCTCTCATCATTGGGGAAAACCGAAAGCTCGGTTGTTCCTAAGTGAAATGAAAGAGCATATAGATATTTTATTAGAGCAACCGTACATTGGAGTGGAGCGCTCTCGTTTACAAACAGGCATGCGATGTTTGCCGTTTAAGAGCTACCTGATTTATTACTTCATCAAAAAAGAGACCATTGCTATTGCTCGTGTGTTGCATATGAGACAAGATGTGATGTCTAACTTTTTATCAGATCAATCCCTATAGCTTTTAGAACTAAGATATTCTAATTATTCAATTAACAGATGTGCATCACAATGTGCATCAAGTCCAACTTTACGAAAAATTATTCCTTTATTTTCAGGTGAATACAGATCAAAGCTACTAATCGTGCCACAATAAAGTTGGCTGTTCGCTGTTGTTCATGTGTGTCCTTTATTGTTGGCTGTAAATTTTAACTTATTGTTTGGTAACGGTTTGATGTTTTATAGCGTTCTATGTTGTTCGAGTTTGTTTGGCTAGTAACGTTAATAAATGTGCATCAAATTGTGCATCAAAAAAGTGTAAAATGTGCATCAAAGATATAAAGGCTTAGAGGTACATTTTATGGCTCTTACAGACAGTAAACTGAGAAATATCAAGTCACCATATACAGGAAAAACATAACTTGCAGATCGTGATGGTTTAACAGTAAAAATATCGCCCAAGGCTTTAATCACGTTTAATTATCGCTTTAGATGGCAAGCTAAGCAACAGAGAATTAAAATCGGCTGTTATCCGCACATAAAACTAGCAGAAACGAGAGCAAAAGCTTCGGATTTTCGCAAAACATTGGAAGAAGGCCGTGATCCCTGAATACACCAATCTCGATATAAAGAAACCCGTTTACTTGGCGATATTTACAAAGGCTTAATTTTCAATTTTCGACCTGCTAGTGTTCAGCGTTTGCATATTGTGACCAGTGAATCAGAAGTATATTTTGAATTTTCAGATATCAATACACGATACAAGTCTCCAAGTGAGTTACTTAAATATTGTTGCAACTGCTCTAAATTACAATTTGTTTTTTCTTTATGGCGTATTCCTTGTGACGTTATTCCATACACCGCGAAGAAACCTAATTCAGGGTATAGCTGAACTGGGAAATAGAAAAAATCAGAAACGGTAGTGATAAAAACTCCGCCTTCTTTCATACTTGAACAAATTCTGTAAAGAAAGAATAACGAACAGAGAGCTGCCGTTTTTGGGTCTTTGAATGTTTCAGTATTGCGTTTAAAAATGAATTGTATCGATTTTGTCGCCACAATACACTTTGTATTTTTGTATAAGGTAAA
>NZ_ML014757.1:0-57276 GCF_003675895.1 Parashewanella curva | reverse complement strand
CGCAAAACATTGGAAGAAGGCCGTGATCCCTGAATACACCAATCTCGATATAAAGAAACCCGTTTACTTGGCGATATTTACAAAGGCTTAATTTTCAATTTTCGACCTGCTAGTGTTCAGAAAAAGGAATTGATTGTCGAGACCAAAGTTCAAAAAATAGCCCAACTGTATTGCACATATTGATTAAGAATTTCGATGCTAGTTCCGAATTTGAGCTATTTGAACAAGCCGTTGCACTTCTTGTAAATCACTCTGTTGATTTAAATGTCGCCGATGCTCAAGGATATGCTCCTATGGAGTTGGCACTGAGAAATAAGACAATGGATATCAATTTCTTAAATGTGCTAATGAAATATGGAGCAACATTCACATGTACTATATCAACGGAGAGTTTAATTCGTTGGATAAAAACAGGAATTCCAGATCGGATTGAGTTTCTATTGGAGCACTGTATTGGAGAAGAAAAAGTCGACCTGTCTAGATTGTTGGAAGTCGCTATTGAGGAAAAAATTATACGGCTTTTAATTATTTGATAAAACGGATAACTCGTCTTGTAAATCATAAAAATTTAAATTGGTCACTAATGCTATACAAAGCAATCCAAGCAGGCAATAAGGCAATATTCCAAAAGCTTTTTCAAAAGTCAGGTATTTCTGGTCATCATAAAATTTATTCTGGTCGAACTGTCTTTTGTAGCGCTTTAATCCACCAGCAAAAAGAAATATATACCTATTTATTGCGCGGAGGACAAGTTACGCTTGCCGAACATGGAGTTGCAGCACTATTCCATGCAATGATGACGGATAAAGCAGAACTGCTGCAAGAACTTATTGAAATAGGTGTTCCGGTTACATGTGATTTAAGAAATAATGAAACAGCACTAAATTTTGCGCTGTATTACGCAAGTACAAACGCCTTCTTGATACTTATCAAAAAGGCTCCAATACTTGCGCAAATGCAAAATTATGACAAACAACTACCCCTGCATATAGCTGTCATCAAAACGGAACTGACGAAGGTTAAAGCTTTACTCTCGGTATATCCAGAAGGTGCTCTCATTAAAAATGAACTAGGACAAACACCTTACTCTCTTGCCTTAGAGACAATGGACGACGCCATGATTAGCCTTTTTGAACCCTATGTTGAAGCTCACGATATGAAGCCAAAACTTAAGCGAGTAGCCCCAATAATTCCTAGTTCAAAAGAGACTTATATTTAAGCAGAGTAGACTTTTAAAATTTCATCAAAAAAAGCTTTCTTTCTAGAGGCTGGTCTTAAGCTGAACGATTTGATTTTCAATTTTTTTGTCCATAAAAAGGTCGCATCAAACCAAATTTAAGTCGAATTCTTATCCTAATTTTAAAATAGAAATGTTTAGCTTTATTGATAATATGTAGGCTATTAATAAGGAAGTGATTTTTACGTCATTTTTAATAGCCAGACTTAAAGTGATTTTAAGCAGACAAAACTTCAAACAATTGCTTATTTTCTTCAGATAAGCATTCAGCAGGTGTGAGTACAGCGCTTTCTAACGAATGATTACAGCGGCTCTGACATACTGCTGATGTACCTTGAATGTAAGTTGCCAACACTAATTTTGCTTTTTCTAAGCTAGCGCCATAGCGACTTATTACTTGTTCAACCGTAACATGGTGTGCAGGATCGTCTTGCCAACAATCGTAATCAGTGGCGATGCCTATAGTGCAATAACAAATTTGAGCTTCGCAAGCCAGAAATACTTCAGGTACATTGGTCATGCCCACTAAATCGGCATTAACCGCATTTTTTAAAAATAAGCTCTCTGCTTTAGTGCCTAGCCTTGGGCCATCTACACAAGCGTAGGTTTTATTTGTGTGTAACCTAACTTCAGACTTAATCGCTGCCTCTGAGATCTTTTGTGCAAGGGCAGAGCAAGTAGGTTCCGCTGTAGATACATGGGCTACTAGTCCATTTCCAAAAAACGTTTTTTCACGATGGCCTTTTACAAAATCAAAATATTGATCAGCAATGGCAAGATCGCCAGGTTCGATTTCTTGTTGGAGACTGCCTACAGCAGATAAGCCAATTATTTGCTTTACCCCCAAACTCTTAAGCGCCCAAATATTAGCTTTGTAATTAACTTCTGATGGTAATAGCTGATGGTTACTTCCATGGCGGGGTAAAAATAAAATTTCTTTGCCATGATAGACGCCTCGAATGATTTCAGCAGATGGTTTGCCAAATGGGGTGCTGATATCGTGCTTTTCGATAGTGATTAGGCCTTCGATATTGTAAATACCAGTGCCGCCGATAATTGCTAACATTTGTTGTTCCTTTTATACTCGTGATACTTGAAGATGCAACTTTCAGGGCTTTTTCAGCATTGTATTATTCGCGGCGTGAAAGTGCAGAACTAGCGAGCTAATTTAAGCTTTCACAACAAAGAAGAATCAATGCTGAAAAGCCCACGAAGTGCGAGTTTAATTGCCATTTATGCTGCGTTACTTCCCCTTGAAATAGAACAACTATTACTGCGGGTAAGTGCCTTACCTAAATGGCAATTAATTCTCGCTGAAATCCTGCATCTTCAGGTATCACGAGTATGATTCAATCTAGTTAGACCAGAAACCCAATTTTGTATTTCATCTCTTACTCGGCGGTAATGATTTAACGCTTCTTCATGAGAGGTTGCTTCTTTTGCTAATTTAGGTGGATCGTCAAACTGACGTTTGATCAGCTGATTTTTTTGAGTGAAAGTAGGGCAGTTGTTTGCGGCGTGTTCGCAAACCGCAACCACATAGTCAAAATCTTTGTTTTGGTATTCATCAAGGGTATTTGATTTATGATTACTGATATCTATGCCAACTTCTTGCATTACTTGTACGGCAGTAGGATTAAGACCATGAGATTCAACACCTGCTGAATAACAGTCAAATTGTTCTGCCAAAATTTTATTGGCAAAGCCATGAGCCATCTGACTACGGCAAGAGTTTCCTGTACATAAAAATAAAATAGATTTCATTTCATTCCTCCAGTATTAATTTCCCTTACGCTCAGAGTAAAAGTGCTCATAGCTGTCAGGGAAGCAATAGTGAGATAAACCAACCGTTCGTGACAGGGTGTCACAGTCGTCAGTACACGGCCGTTCACACTATTGCTTCTTTTCTAAACAACCACTTAAGCTCCTTTCACATCTCACTACAACTGGCGCCGTGGGCAAAGCAGCTATAGCATCTATGATGCTTAAGGTTGACCTTTTTAGGCATACTTTCTTGTAAGCTATTACCCATAAAGTAATCAGGATCGTCATCAACCAAAGTACATGCATAAACTTGCATTGAATCGTCTTTCTTAATGATCATTTTTGAGTTAGCACACATATAGTTGTTACGTTGTTCTTCCGTCTGATAAGCCGTCATACAATGGGTAGTGATGTGTGGCACATGGGGCAGTGAGTTCGGCGGTAGAAAGTCTGGAAACGCCACAATGTTCATGTCTGCTGGTAAGCCATTAAGAGCAAATAGATTTTGGAACTGCTTATCAACTTGAGCTTGATCTTCTCCATTTTCGATATGACGTGCTAAAGACACTGAAAATCCATGTTGATGTAGTTTTCGCATTCCAATAAACGCTTTGGAAAAATTGCCATGACCACGCCCTAAGTCGTGCTTTTGCTCATTAGGCGAATCAATGCTGATGCGAAACGAAATCTGGTTTTGATTTTTGGCTTTTAAAGCGATAAGACTATCTAATCGTTTAAGTAGAGGCTCAGTACCGTTTGTGAGTACTAAACAAGGTTTGAATCGTGAGGCGTAGTCTAAGATGGCGATGATGTCTTTGGCTAAAAAGGGTTCCCCCCCTGTAAACGAAAATTGCTCAACGCCCATCTCTATCGCTTCATCGATTAAAGGCATCACTTCTTCAAGTTTTGGTGAAAGCAAGCGTTTATCAGACGGACTAGAACCTTCCAAGCAGAAGTCACATTCCAGATTACATTTTGTACCTGTATGAAACCATAACTCCTTTAGGGAGTGAGGCTGAATGTAGCCTCGCTCATCGCCTAAAGGTGTATGCGTCCAAGAGGTGATTTGCTCTGCAATTCCCATTAGCAGCAACTCGTAATGTTGGTTTGCGCTGGAGCGCAACAGCTTGATGACGGTACTGTTGAACTTGTTCGGAAGTCGAAGTCTAAACTTGTACGCAGTTTCTGTGATTGATCAAACCCTAAATGTCCATCACCTTCATTTATAAACTCAAAATGTTGGCTAAAACGAGATTGCTTCAAACTATGCCAAACATTTCCGTTTACATGTGTAATTAAGCCTTGAGTAAAACTTGTTGCAGTATCCAGTTGCCATTTTTTCTCGTGTTCAGGGATCGTGCCTAAATATACAACCTGTTGGCCATAATCTTGAGGCTGAGGCTCTAATTGCTCTGCTTTGAATAAACGATAGGTAGCAGAGGTAAATCGAATGTCATCCAGCTTTGCTGCTAGATCATTATTATCAATGGTGATCGCACGGCTGGTGACTAACCTTGGTTCTGCAAAGCCAACTTGCTTGGCAAGATTCTCAAAGTCGTTCCAGTAGAGGGCGCCACTCAAGCATTCACCATAAAGTAGGGGATCATTCACTAGGTGTCGAGGAACTCGTCTATCTGCATAGACATCAGAGAAATAAATTTCTCCCCCCGGCTTTAGAATTCGGAATACTTCTTTTAAAACCGCATGCTTGTCTGGACTGAGGTTAATCACGCAGTTGGAAATGACGATATCAATGCTGTTATCAGGAATATTAAGTTCATCAAGCTTTTCAATATAGCCTTTTAGAAAGCGTGTGTTCGGTTCTGCGTAGCCAAACTTTTGCTGGTGGTGTTCAATGTATTTATTTGCAACGGCTAGCTGCTCGTCTGTCATATCGACACCGATAACTGAACCTTGCTCACCCACTAATTGGGCTAAGGCATAACAGTCGCGTCCCGCGCCACAGCCTAAGTCTAGAATGTGACAACCCTCAAGCGATTCAGGGGTCACCAACCCACAACCGTAGTAACGGGTAAGCACTTCATCGTGAATGTTAGATAACACGGTTTTCATTTGAGGAGATAAGCTGTCATCAGTACAGCAGGCATTGGTTTGTAAGTCTTCTGAACTTTCTAGGACTTTACCGTAGTAGTCTTTTACCGAATCACGGGTAGCGTCATCGGCTTTATTTGTGTCTGAGCTAGGGCTGCAGCATGAAGAAGTCTGAGTCATCTTGGGTACATCCTGAAAAAATAAATCGGAAATAAGTTTGAGCAATTTTTGTCGCGCTGGGCGTGGATCTCCTTGGAGATCTTGGTAGAGTATTTTGATGTCAGCTACATAATCAATATCGTAGCCACCAAGAGTTGAGGTTACGGTTAATCCTTGGTTCAGACAAGCGTTTGCAAGTGACTCACCAAGTTTATCGGTACTCCAAGGCAAATGTTTGATATTCGGCCATGGTGTCCGGTTAGCCATAATCACCACTCCGCCATCTCGTGCGTGACTTAACGCTATATCATGCTCGTTAAGACCATCAAGTGCTGAAAGGAAATGGGATTTATCTAACATTGGTGCATCGGTGCCAATATAAAAAGTTTGGCGATGGCCAAGCTTTCTAAGCTGTGAATCAATATAGTTGATACGCTCGCCTAAATTGCCATCCTGATCAAGCGGTAATTGCCCTATAATTGTGGCTTCGGGCAGTTGGGCTTGCATCCAACTTATGTCTTGTTGATGGGCACAAGCTAAGACGACACGCCCAGCCCATGCTCTGGCGTCTTCTATTGCGCAAGCCAACAATGCGTTGGCGATTGCTAACGCACTTTCTGGGCTTGTATCTTGTGTTAATCGTTGTTTACCTTGATTGAGCTTAGGCCTTTTACAAAAAACAACGAGTGTCGGCACTGGATTCTTCATTGATTGTTAAACTAATGTTTACTTAATTAACATGACCTGCCAATGGCACATTTAATTTCCAATCATATTGAAATTCTATATTGAATGACTTTTGCTTGGTGATTTCAGCAAGTTTGTTTTTCAGCTCTGGCTTAGCGAATTGTGATATATGCGTCATTAGTTCAGTTTGGTTTTCCCCAAAGTCTTCAGAAAACCAATTATAAATACTCGAGAGTACCAGTTTCTCATTGTTGATATCGACGCCTTTGTTTTGATTAATAAACATAACCGCAGCCTGATTGAGCTGATATTCAATATCACTACTACTCAAAGCCTTATAGGGTAAATCAGGACAACCTAAACTGGCACAATTGATAACATAGTGGATTCTTGGATCTTGCCAAATTGGGCGTAAGATTTTGTGTTCAATTTGGTTTAGGGTAACGGCTTGGTCTGCAATTTCGATGGCTTCGATATTCCAAGGGCCGGTTATTCCATCTCCGATTTCTTTGATAGAAGCGATAGGGTAGTGCTCAACTACTAAATCCACTGTTAATGCATTGTAGAGGTTGACCCAATAGGCTAGCTGCTCGTTACGATTAAGCTGTCTAGGGTCGATTGAGCTTAATGATTGTATATAATCTTTGAGCGCTTGTTTATCGGCACTTGAAACAGTCGAATAGTTGAAAACTCGAAAGTTTTCCTCTTCTAGTAAGTATCTATCGAGCAATATCTGCCAAGCTTGATGGTCGACTATTTGGGTACTGTTTTGGTTACTTACTTGCCAAAAAGTATTAGCCTGAGGTGTGATAGCAGAATAAAAGGAATAGCCTTTATATAAGAGTGCTGCTATCACTAGACTAAAAATGGTGAATACGACTTTCTTCATATACGGTTGGTACTGCGTTTAAGTTGAGCTTGAGTTAAAAACAGCTTGCCTATCATTGATAAAATGCCGATTCCTGCTTTTACTGAACCTTTTAAAGTGCCGCTTATTTTAGACTCACCAATTCGGATTTTTGAATCTACGGGATATTCATTGACATTCATTCCATGAATAATGGCTTTGACTTGCATTTCCACCGTCCAGCCAAAGGTTTTGTCTTGCATATCGATAGCTTGCAATGCCGAATATCTAATGGCGCGAAATGGGCCAAGATCGGTAATTTTTTGTCCCCAGAACAAGGTGATGAGGTGGCTTGAAAGCCAATTACCAAACATTTGAGTTTGGGTGAGGGCGCCTTCTTCGATTTTACCTAGATTGCGTGAACCTATGGCTAAGTCATCACCTTTGACGATACCCTCAAGCATAGGAATGGCTTGTTCAACAAAACAGGAGTCATCACCATCAACAAACAAAACGATGTCACAAGCGGGAAGGCGTTCGATAGCCGTTAAGCAAGCGATACCATATCCTGGAACGTTTTGTCTGACTGTAATCGCTCCCGCCAATTGTGCTACTGACGCTGTGTTATCAGTTGAGCCATTGTCACAGACAACAATGTCATCAATCACTTTTTGATTTTCAAACTCCAATTCAGTCAGCGCAGATGTAACAACGCCAATGGCGTTTTCTTCATTTAGGGCAGGGATCACTACTGCTACTCTGTAATCCTTATACATTTTGTACCTCTATCACTCCGTGGGCTTTTGCTTTCTCCGCCATTTGTACTTGGCTTGCAGCAAGTGAGTCAGTTTTTATCACTTCAGATGTTTTACGATTGATTTGTGCAAAAGACAAAGTACCGGTTGGACATGTGCTTACGCAGGCTGAACAACGAACACATTGAGGATCAACCATAGGTTTCCCTTTACTGGCAAACGCCATCACATCAATGCCTTGATGACATACACTGGTACATAAATTACAGCTGATGCATTTAGATTTTTCACTGGCAATGGCGAACTTACTAAAGCGAGCATAAATGTGCATAAGTGCAGCAAGCGGGCAGGCGAAACGGCACCAAGTTCTTCCTGAATATTTAAAGTACAAACCAAAGCCTAGTACGCCTGCAAACAGAACATCAATGATCCACTTGTAGCTGAAGCCGTTGACTAACTGACCGCTTGAGTTCTCACCTTTGAAGATCAAGTTAAACATCCCGTTCATCCAAGTATCTGGGAATATCCAGCCTAGAATACGGATAATCAATAAAGTCACTGCGAGCAATAAAATGAATTGCCCAAGCATGTTGAGCTTGTTCCATTTCGAACCATGCGGCATTTTATGGCGTTGAGTATCCCCTAAAGTTTCAGCCATAGCACCACAAGAACAAATCCAGCCGCAATAAGCACCTTTACCCCATTTGTACACAATGAAAGGTATGATCACTAACACTTGTAATGCAGCAATGACTAGCCAAGCGATTTGTGGAGTATCGGTAAATACTGTATAGACACTTAATGGCCAAGCGAGGATTAAACTGTAGGCATGCCAGTAGGCACGGTGATGTCCCCAGACAGGCCAATTTTGAGCGGCAATGTCTTGAGCTGAGATGTAACTTGGGAATAAGGTGTCAGCAAAGATTTTGCCAAAGCCAGCATCATAAACGCCGTTATAACCTAGATACGGAAGAATGATTTCGGGCAGTAAAAACAGTGGCAGTACTTGAACCGAAAATAACACTAAGGTTTGTCTGGTGACATAAGGCGTATTTCGCCTTTGAATCCTTTGCCAACCAAAAATGGCGATGATAATGGTATAAAGCAAGGTGTAATAAAAAGAACGACTTTTTAATGAAATCGCTAGTGTTCCAATTAAGGTGCTTCGATCATTAACTTGTGCCTGCCACCATTCGCCCCAACCAGAAATCAGTGTTGGCATTTGATCTGGATAGGAAAAAGTACTCCAAAAAGCGTTTAAAAAACCAAAGCCTTTCCAATCGTAAAGGGCGAACATCGCTGCTAAAAATAGAACGAAAGCAATCCAGCCTTGCCAAGTACTTTCACCTTGAATGTTGATTTTAGAACGTCTGAAGAAATCTAGAGGCGCTTCACGACCCGTAGCCAAAAGAACATTGTCGTTTTCTAGTGTTTCAGGCCCACCACTTTGATTAGTAAGAGTGACATTACTTTCAGTGATTTCACTAAGATTGGTGTTTAATCTTAATTTTATTTGGTTGGTATTTGCCAGTTGGTAGAGCTGTTCAACGTTTTCACTTTTCGCACGACTGAACTCTCCCTTGCGATAAGAAAGTGTCACTTCGGCTTTTTCATTGGCGGTTGCGATAGCGGATTCAAGTGCGCTATCACCACCTCCGACTATCAATAATTTCTTATTAGCGTAAACCGCTGGGTCGATCAAACGATTACTGACTTTTTCTAACTCTTCACCTTGAATATTGAGTTTTCGATATCCACCAGAACGCCCAATGGCTATAATAACTCTATGGGCTTTTAATTTGTCACCATTTTCTAGGACTACATCAATATATTGTGAGCATTTTTCTACATGGCTCACCTTAGCAATCTCTGCCTTGATGTCGAACTTAGTCAGCTGCGCTTTTAATTCAGACAATAAATTTTCTTTGTGGGTGATTTTGTCCGTAAACTCTAATTCACCTTCTGGCTCTAAATTCGTTGGATAAGTATAAATCGGTTTGTTTTTTGGGAAGTTCTCGATGGTTGATAATGGCTGATTCGTTTCAAGTAATGTAAAACTTAACCCATGCTTTTTGGCTTCAATCGCTGAGGAATAGCCGCTGACACCACCACCGACAATGATGACATCAGCTATTTCATCACTGTGAGTTCGCTTGTAAAAAGCATCTTCATTGACAATCTGTCTAATTGCTTTTGCGCCAGTGTCTGCCGAAAACTTGAGTAATGGTATGCCTGTGAGATCACCAACGACATAAACGCCTTTTATGTTTGTGGTGCCGTTAATATTAACGAGAGGGAGTTTTTCTGGTGTTCCATCGGGCCACTGTCCATGAAGCCAATGAGTATAGTTTTTGATTGCTGTGATCATAATGCGTTCCTCAAGTACCTGACCATAAGTTTCTTAAGATTTCTTGCGCTCAGCTTCAGCACTTACGGCGTTGCAATTCCGGTTACATGGCTTAGGCTATGCGCCCTTCATTGCGCCTTGTATTGCACAAAAGCCGAGCACAACAATTTTCAAAGTACTTATCGACAGGTACTTATTCTTTGGTTGTCATTGCTCAAATGGCTTTTTAATTTTAGTAATGATTTATTTTGGTAAAGCCATTTTGTGAGTTTAGTTGTTGTTATTAGATATAGAATTCCAAGAATGATGATTGGCCATAGTGCTGGTTGCCACTGCTGGCAACATAAGAAATCACCAATGACTTCATAAGTCAGAGGCATTAATAATGTCCAAGCAATTAAATAAATGTTCGGTCTTAATGCCAGTAATGGGAGCAAGGGCATTAAATACCAAGGAAATAGCACTGGGCTTAAAAACAGAGGTACAGCCAGAGAAAGCTGTAAACACCAAGCTAACTTACTGTCTTTTGATGCTAAATGCGATGACGATAAGCTGACAAAACCGATTAACAAGCAAATAATTGTCGCAATCGCTATTAGAGTTAAAATCAGCGGATAGCCAGATATAAAAGCATCGAGTGAATTAAATAGAGGAGAGGCGAATCGCCATTTTTCAAAAAAGACACTGATGCTACCAACTGGATGATAACCAAGTGCAATGGTGAGTGAATAAATGCTGACGACGGTTAGAATTGTGCTAGCCAGTAGCACTGCAAAGGTTTTGAATTCTTTTTTGCCAAGTAAAAAGAACAAAAAGGGCAGTAACAACATCATAGGTAATATCTTTGTCGACATTCCTATTCCAATCATGATCCCTGTCAACACAAATCGCTGCTGTAGCCACAAATAAACAGCCACAATCACACTCAATGCTGAAAGTGTATCCAGATGAAGCCCAACACCTGTTTCTAAAATCAATAATGGAGATAGGGCGACTAAAGGTAGATGTTTTAGCTTGCCCTGCTTTTGCAATGCTTTTGCAGAAAAATATAAGGTAAGTAGACCACTGATAAGTAAGATAACACTCCACGCCATTTGAGCATGTTCAACACCTGCTGATGCAGCCAAAGCAAATAAACTTAATGCTACAGGCGGATACAAGGTGACGTATTTTTCGTGTTCTTGAGGTGGTTGCCATTGAGCTCTAAGCTCTTTTAGTTCTGGTGCATCGTGACTGATTCGATAAGGATCAAATCCTTCGTAGGCAATTCGTCCATCAAACAAGTATCTATCGACATCATTTGAGGTGTAGGGAGTCACATCAAGCAAAACTACTCTAGCAATCACGGCTGCAATCAAAATCAGTTTAAAGTCTTTCAATTTGTTGGAAGCAGGAGCTGTCGTCCAAGCTAATAACATGAATAGCCCCATCACGCTGAACTGAATGATGATATAGACACCCATTTCAGCTAAGTGAGGAGAGTTAGGTGTCATTTTAAACTCTGATAGCCAATAACTCGCTAGGCTAGAAACAACAACTCCAGCCAAACTTGAGAAGTGCAGGTATGCTCGAAGCTTCACGGGTAAGTTTTGTTGCAAATGACTGATCAGCTGAATCATAACGTCACGCCTTATTGCTTTGATAGCTGTATGTGACTATAAAAGCTATGAAGCGCGGAGAGTACAAAACCCACAGCCAATAACAGTAAGAATGGCAACATAAACCAATGACCTTGTCCTACCGCCCATAAAAATACAGTGGAATAGACAAGGGCTATTGCCAATTCAAACAATGCACCTTTAGGAGCAATAGCTCGATATTGTTTTTTCTCTGCTTTGACTTTTACTTGTGACGAATCCACTTCATTGCCTAGCTCACCAGTTTTTGGAGTGCGAACAAACTCAGATCGCATACCAAACAAACCTTCTAAGCCTGCTTTTGAGTTGTTGATAGCAAGTAGAATTCCAAGCACCATTAAGCTGGGAAGTTTTAAAAATGCGCGAGACTTCGAGCGACCTAAAACTACTTGCCCGAAAAACAAGTAAGCCAAATGCCCGCCAGAGGACATGGCTAACAATGGAATATCTAGCCACCAAACATTGACGAAGTCATGTTGATCTCTGAGGTACAAACTGGGTACTAAAAAGATTAAGGTATCAACCAGCATGACAAAATACGCAAGGTTGTTAGAAAGGTGGAAAGTTGATTCTAGTTTTTTGGTGAAAGGAATTTTAGCTTTCCATACGGTTGGAAGCATTTTCATCATGACTTCCACACCACCTTTTGCCCATCGGAATTGCTGACTTTTAAAGGCATTCATATCCGCAGGTAATTCACCGGGGCAGGTTACATCATTCAAATAACGCATTTTCCAGCCTTCAAGCTGTGCGCGATAACTTAAATCGAGATCTTCTGTGAGGGTATCTGCACTCCAATGACCAGCATCAATAATGGCTTCGGTGCGCCAAATACCAGCGGTACCATTAAAGTTGAATAACATACCACTGGCACAGCGGACTCGTTGTTCTAGACCAAAGTGAGCGTCAAGCATAATGGCTTGGAGTTTGGTTAATAGGCTACTTCTTCGGTTTAAATGCTCCCACCTGAACTGCACCATCGCCATATCTTCTTGAGTAAAATGGTGAATGGTTTTTAGTAGGGTGTCAGGGTGCGGAATAAAATCAGCGTCAAATATGGCAATAAACTCACCAGTGGCAGTCTCCATGGCATCTTTTAATGCTCCAGCTTTAAAGCCATAGCGGTGGATACGCTGAACATGCTGAATATTAATGCCTTGCTGTTGGTAGTGTTTTACTCTTTCAGCGATAAGCTCACAAGTTTCGTCGGTTGAGTCATCAACAATTTGAATTTGCAATTTATCTTGTGGGTATTCGAGCTTTACGATTGAGTCAACAATACGTTTGGCAACTAAGCGTTCGTTATAAAGGGGGATTTGCACCGTTACTTTGGGTAATGTTGAAAATGCTTTAGGTTGCGTTGGTTGATAATGACGGTATTTAAACCAGCGAAATACCATTGAAAGGCGATGAAGACCAAAGAGGCATAAAATGCCTAATAAAACAAAATGAGTGGTGATAAAAAACCAACTTATCGACGACATGGCTAAACAACCCTTTATGAAAATTTTGTTCGGTAATTTGTAGATTCGAAAAAACACAAAGGAAACGCTCCCTTTGTGTTTCGTTAAGGGTTAAAACACTTTGGTTAAAGCCAACTCAAAACGGTCACCTTCTAATACATTCTCACCGTAAATTTCGCGGGTATAGGTAAATTCAATGCCATAACCTTTGAAAGCTTTGTTGCCAAGCTTTAGACCTGTAGTGAGCTCAAGCTTTCCTACGTCAAATTCCAGTGGGTTAGATAGATTTGAGTTGATTGTATTTGGGGTATCTGAGTTTTTTGCACTTAGGGTACCGTCTAATTTAGTGCGGAAGTACCAGATTTTATTAAAATCAAAACCATATTCAACAAGGTAACGGTATTCATCAGATGGTGCACCAGCTCTTAAACGATAACCAGCTTCAAGACCAAAGTAACCGTATTCATTCAAGCTCTTTCCGATAAGAGCACGTGCTTCATAATCTACTTGGTGGTTACCTAAACCGTCCTCTGCTTTATAAAATAGTGGTGCTTTAACTAAAAACGAAGTGGAGAAAACAAATGGGTTAGCTTGCCATTGGTATTTAATACCAAGCTCAGTGTCACTTAAACCACTTGCACTGTTTTGGCCCGTTTTTGAGTCAGATTGGTCGTATGATTGAAATAATTGAGAACCATATAGAGCAAAATTATTTCCTAGTCCGTACTCGCCATAGAATGAGACATTATCACTTTTAAAGCTCTCAAAAGTAGGGTTGTTTCCCTTATATTTATCTGCGTCATAGCCAGCGTAACCAAGCTTGGCATATCCTGCGCCTTTCTCAGCTACCCAAGCCCCTGCAGAAGCATTGGTTGCGGCAAGTAAAAAAGGAGCCGTGATTAACAGCGTTTTGAGGTAAGTATTGTTCACTTTCAGTTTGTTGGTCATAGCGTTCACTCGTCCATTCGAAATGATTGTTAGCTTTTTGTTAAGACCGAGTGATGTGTTGTTGTATTTCAAAAAAAGTAAATTTGTTTACTATTTAACCTTAAACCGCTGTTTTATGGGTAAAAATTTTGACGAATGCTAGAAAATAATTTTATCGACTTAAATCGTCAGAAAGATGACGGTTTAAGTTTTGTAATCATCTGAAAATAAAGGGTATTTACTCTATTTGTTCTACTTTGTTTACAGTACAATTGTTGATGGTGATTCATTTTGAATGTCTCCATATTTCAAATTTATATGAATTGATTTACATTGTGAAAATCTACCTGTTTAACCTGAACCTTTATAACGAAATCAGTATCGTGTTGCTTATGCAGAGCTCAGGTTATTTAGATAGCAAACAAAGTCAATCAAACGTGGAGTGCGGTATGTTAAAACCGTAATGGTCATTATGAAAAAAGCATTAAATAAGAAGTCTAAGGTAAAGCTCATGAAGCAGTATGAAAGAAGTAGTCGCTTTTTAATGCAAGCGACTTTGGGAGCAGACTACAACTTGATCCGTCAAGTACAGGAAGTTGGTGCTGAAAATTGGTTAGAGCAGGAGTTACAGCATCAAGCTGAGCCATCCCTTTTTGAATCGAAGACCAATCAAATATGGCAACAGTTCCGGCAAAAGCTGGTTTCAACTTACGGTGAACACGCAATTAACGGGGAAGGCAATAACCCTGCACTTCCTTATAAGTGGTATTTTCGAATGGCATGGTGGGACCATACCTTACAATCAAACTCAGGTTTACTAAGGCAGAGAGTTGCACAAGCGTTGAGCGAAATTTTGGTTATCTCAGACAACTCTTTGTTAGAGCTAAACTCCGTCGGTATGGCAAGCTATTACGATTTATTATATAAGCATGCTTTTGGTAACTTTGCCGATCTTCTATACGACGTTTCGTTCCATCCTTGTATGGGTATTTACCTCTCTCATATGAACAACCGCAAGGCTGACCCTGCGAAACATATTCATCCAGATGAGAACTATGCGCGTGAGATCATGCAGCTGTTTAGTATCGGATTGTTTGAATTAAATCCAGATGGCACCCGCAAACAAAACAGTCGTGGTGAAGATATTCCGACTTATGACAATGTCGATATTCGTGCAATGGCACGAGTATTCACTGGATTAAAAGCAAATAGTTATCAATATGAATGGCAAACCAGCTTTTGGCAGCCCAGTTTCAATGGCCATGACGTTGGCTTTAATGATGGTGTTGATAAGTCGTATAAAGTTGTGCCATTTGTAAACATGGTCAAACCTATGACAGCCGATGAAAATTACCATGACCGTGAACCTAAGCGTTTGCTAAATGGCCATATTAATCTTCCAGGTAATCAAAGCTGTGAACAAGAAATTAGAAGCGTTACTCGCTCATTAGTTAGCCACCCAAGTGCAGCACCATTTATTGCCACTAAATTGATCAATCAACTGGTGACTTCAAATCCATCTAAAGCGTATGTAAAAGCGGTTGCTGATAAATTTGGTACTCAAGGTGATTTAAGAGCTGCGATTAAAGAAATTTTACTTTATCCACTCAATAACCCAGCAAGCGATGCCAATTTTGCCTCTCATGATGACGGAGTGCAATCCCAAAAATTAAAATCACCAGCATTGAGAACCACTCAAATTTTAAGAGCTTTTAATGCCCACAACAATTCAGGCAAGTTGTGGTTTATAGGTGACGACATTAAAGAGCTGACACAGCAGCTACCTATGTCCTCTCCTAGTGTGTTTAACTTTTATAAGCCTGATTTTACCCCTCACGGTGAGATTGAAGATCTAGGCTTGGTTGCGCCGGAGTTTGAACTTCATACTTCTGCAACTTCTATTTCTTATACCAACATGATGTATTTCTGGTTCTTCGGAGGCTTTTATCCAGCCGTATCTACAGTCATTAATCGCTCTCCAACGATGCAAAACGTACCAGAGCTTAATCCGAATGTATTAAAGAAAAACCAACAAGACTCCTTAAAGTTGAACTTCAGCAAAGAAATCCAAATGGCAAAAGATGGTCAGCACGATGACCTGATAAAGCGCATGAGTCTTATTTTAACGGGTAAGCATAAGCTAGATATTCATGAGCAGATAAAATCGTCATTCCAGCAGTTTAAAAATAACCCAGAGTGGGTGGTGCAAACGATTGCGTTCATGTTAACGATTTCACCAGAATTTACAGTGCAGGAGGCTTAATCATGTCTACTACAAACATATCTCGACGTCGATTTTTGAAATCCAGTGCTGCGGTAGCTGCAGGTGTTGGTATTACAGGTGTCGCACCATCTTTTGCGGCGCCTTCCGCGGGAAATCAATCAAATATAAAAAATCAAAAAGCACTGGTTTTCATTATGCTTGATGGTGGTAATGACAGCTATAACATGTTGGTACCATACTCTCAGCACCATTATGCTGAATACAACAAAACCAGAAGTAACTTAGCTTTAAAGCACCCAAAACTGTTGGCGCTTGATGGTTTTAAAGATAAGGATAACAGAACTTTTGCTTTGCACCCAAGTATGCCTGAAGTGCAAGATTTATTTGCTAAAAAGAAGCTGTCCTTTATTTCAAATATTGGTCTGTTAGTTGAGCCTGTTACAAAGGAAAGCTTTAAAAACAACAGTGCGAAATTGCCACTGGGCTTGATGTCTCACTCAGATCAATTCAAGCATTGGCAATCAGCAAGACCGAATGAGCGAATTAATCAAGGCTGGTTTGGGTTTATGGCTGACTCAATTCAACCTAACCCTAAACTGAATCAAATACCGATGGGGATTTCACTCGCTGGCCGTAATATTATGCAAGACGGTGTAGGAAGTACCAGTTATGCGATTACAGAGAAGGGAAGTGTTGGCTTAGTAGTGAAACCGAGTCGTCGTCAATCTAGTGATATGCGTGAGCTAAATCGTATCATATTAAAGAACTTCGAAGCCTTGCTTAACTACAAATATGACAATGATCCTTTCAAGCAGACGTACTTATCATTAACTCGTAAAGCTCAATCATTGCATGAGAAGTTTAGAGACTCGATTAAAAGTGTACGAGTTCCGGGGCGTTTTTCGGGTTCACCTCTATCTCAACAATTGAAAATGGTGGCGCAAAGTATCAAAGCAGCTGATGAACTTGGTACGCCGCAGCAAACTTTCTTTATCCGTTATATGGGCTGGGATCATCATGATGAGCTTTTAGATAACCAGCAACGCATGTTGCGAGTGCTGAGCCGAGGATTAGGAGAGTTCCAGGCTAGTTTGGATCAAATGGGACTTACTGAACAAGTTGTGACTATGACGGGTTCAGACTTCGGACGGACGCTAACCTCAAACGGTAATGGTACCGACCACGGTTGGGGCGGCAACGTTATGGTTATGGGAGGGCCTGTAGATGGAGGTAAGGTATTCGGTAGATACCCAGACTTGACGTTAGGTAGTTCAAACTCTCTTGATGTAGGTAATGGAGTGCTTATTCCGACTACCTCTACTGATGTCGCCTATGCTGAATTAGCCATGTGGTTTGGTGTACAGAAAAATGAGTTAGGTAAGCTGTTCCCAAATCTGCATAAGTTCCATGACTTATCCAGTGGTTCTCTGCCGTTAGGTTTGATAAAGCAAGCGTAAATTTTATCGTTATGAATTTGAGGTCAGTAAATTTAACTGGCCTTATTAGGTGCTGTTTATCTTTCGAGATTATTTTTGCAGCGATAAATTGGTTATTTTATGCAAGGCGGAGCTTGTGAAGTGTGGTTGCTCCACATGAACAAGCGATAACGCTGCAGAAATGACCAATTTACGCTGTCTTCGATGCTTTTGAGCGCTTCCTGTTCTGTGTTGTGAGCAATTTACTTAGAATGCTAAGCCTCATTACTCACGCCTTGAACAGAAAAGCGCTCAAACAGCACAAAATTTCATCCTGAAAGATAAACAGCCCCTAGCCAGAAAATTTTTTCACTTCAGTATATACTTGCGGCCTTATTTTATTGGCTTACCTCAGAGTTCTCCTTATGCCGTATATTTGCCCAATCTGTGAATCTTCTTTGAAATTGGATAACCGAACATGGCGCTGTTCTCAGAATCATTGCTTTGATATTGCAAAAGAAGGCTATGTAAATTTACTACCAGTTCAAAAGAAAAAATCAAAAGATCCGGGTGATAATCAATTGATGATGCAGGCAAGACGGGAGTTCTTGAACCAAGGCCATTATCAATTTTTAAGTGATAGAGTAAATGTTCTGCTAGAAGAACATCTGAAAAATCACGCTACAATGTTAGATTTAGGCTGCGGAGAAGGCTATTACACAGGACGTTTGGCAGAAGCATTGCAAGTTAAATCGCTTCAAATCTACGGTTTGGATATTTCTAAAGTTGCTGTTAGATATGGTGCTAAACGCTATAAAGACATTACTTTTTGTGTCGCTAGCGCCTTTGATACGCCATTTGCGCCACAATCTCTTGACGCTGTCTTAAGAATTTATGCACCATCGAAATTGGAAGAGTTAAAAAGAATTATTAAACCGGGTGGGGTTCTTTTAACCGTTTCAGCAGGTCCCATACATCATTGGTTTTTGAAAACCGTGATCTATAAGGAACCAAAGCCACATCCAGAAGAAACGGATAATCTTGATGGGTTTGAATTAATATTTAGTGAAAGATTGCAGCAGAAAATCAATTTAAAACAAAAAGATGATATTGAAAATTTTCTTAATATGACACCTTATGCTTGGAAGTTAGATGACTCACAAAAACAACAGTTATGTCAGCAAGGATTAGAGTGTGAGCTTGACTTTAAGCTTCAATTACATCGACGACAATAATACACCTTCGATTTGAATTTAATGGAGTTTTAGTCAGTCATAGTTCAGTTTAAAGCTCAGTGTTTAAGCAAAAAAATCTGAAGATTTTTCATATTTTTAGCTGATTTTATTAATTTTTTTTTTAACCGTGGTTCGTAAGTTGACATAGTTGCAAAATGGTATATAGTCTACTCAGCTAGAAAGTTGGACTTATATTTATGTATTCATCACGACCTGTTCGTCCTGTAAAACATAAGTAATACCGGCATTTTCAGCTCCACCGCCGCTAAGGCTTAAATTTAAAATTTACAGGATTTATATCATGGCAAAGACTACTGGTACCGTTAAATGGTTCAACTCTGACAAAGGTTTTGGTTTCATCGAGCAAGAATCAGGTCCAGACGTATTCGTTCACTTCCGCGCTATCCTTTCTGATGGCTTCAAAACTCTTGAAGAAGGCCAAAAAGTTGAGTTCAACGTAACTCAAGGTCAAAAAGGTCCTCAAGCTGAAGAAGTATCTGTAATTGGTTAATACTGATTAGAGCAATAAGAATTCGAAAGCCGTGACTCATTGAGTTTCGGCTTTTTCTTTAGAGCGTCTCACTTAGTATTTTTAATTGAAGAGCACTGCGTTCTGTATTGAATTTGTCAACATTTGCGTGAACTCGAACAACCTTTGATTGAGGATCAAAGGAATCATAGGTTTTCCAAGGCTGATCTTTCAATGCAACTCTGCTTTCAATTGCGAATATACCCTCTCCGAAACCTGCTTGCTTTATCTTTTTGATAAACTCCGCTCTAGTAATATTTCTGGAATGTATCATATGTTCTATTCTTGCCATACATTCATTGTAGTTCTTTCTGTTTTCAGGTGAAACTCGATCTACCATGTCAGTAGGAGGCGAAGAGAGTTGCTTAGCGTATTCTATCTCCGCTTGAAATTTTGATTCTTGTATCTTATCGGCCAAAAATTTATGGCACTCTCTAATAACCATTGCAGGCTTGGTTGTTGGATTCTTAAGTATATCCCTATAGTTGTCGATGTTTAACTTGCCATCCGGACGATGATGAATAAAAGCACCCAAGGCATAGCTCATATTTTTATTGTCATGATTTAAAAAGGCTTTTAAATTTTTGAAGTCTTGTTTAGATAACACAACTTGCTGAACTTCTGATAGTTGAGTTTCTAGGCTAACAGATGTAGCTTCTACCGAAGATGGGTTGGTAGTTAGATACATATTTCCAAAAGTGCGAGCAAGTTCTGCCTGCATAACTTGATGCCCAGCTAGCCTGATAGCATTTTGTTCTTGCTGGGTAAATTGCTCTTGCGGGCGCAGGCTTGACGAAGCTAAAGCTTGAGAAACTAATTGTTTACTCATTCTCACATCCTGATGATTAGCAATTGAATCCAAATCGATCCACGAGTAATCTTTTTGTAAATCTTGTACGGCATCATCAAACGTGGGGGTTTCATTTAACTTAGGTTCGTTATGATATTGCGGTGATGCTGCACTTGAACTGTGCCCCTGTATATCTTGGATTCGATAAGCACTTGACTGAGAAGGGGCTGTGGGAAAGTGTTTTAATTCTGGCCTTGGTTCAGAATGTGTTAAAGTATGTTGCGGTTGAGGTGTAGGGATCACATATGAAAGTGTTTGTGATGTCGGGCGTGCTACCCTTGATTGATATTCTTTAATAGCAATGTTTGCGACTTTATCAAAAGTTTTTTGTTTAGTAGTTTGAGCGTCTTCATCTCCGAAATGCAAATCTATCATTTCTTGAAAAAAGCTAATAAATCTAGTAATAACGCTTTGTTTTATTGTCACATCGTAGTCATGACCTTCAATGGGGGATTCAGCTACTGTGGCAATGTAGGTTTTTCCTTTGCCGAAACTCACTTTCACAGTTGTGGGCGATACATTTTCAGTATCAGTGACTGAAGCTTTACTTGTTTGGCTCGCTGCTGAAATACCTGAGAAGGACATACTCATTACCATTGAAAAGTTACAATTTATCCTTAAAGTTTGACTAAATTAAGGTAAGTTGCAACTTTTCAATATAATTGCAGTTAGGAAAATAGCTTATCTTCTAATCGTTTACCTTTATAAATGCTTTGGTATTGGCATTGTTTTTTATGTAAGCAGGTCAGTAATTGCACTTCAAAATCTAGGCTATGTTCAGAATCATATTGAAGTGACAATTCGTTTGATTGTGTCTGAACAATGTTGCTAACTAGAGGTATTTTTTGGATTTCTTTAATGATTGGCTTTAGATTTTCTGAGCCTTTGAGGGTAAGGGTTAAAAACTCAAAAGAGTCAGAGTGTTGATGAATAGACAATGATTGCTGTAATTGTCCATTGTCTAAATACAAAACTTGATCACAGAGTTTTTCGAGTTCATCAAGGTTATGTGAACTGATTAAGAACTTACTCTTAGTTCTTTGCTCAGTAATTAATGTGCGGATAGTTTTAGCATTTGATGGATCGATGCCTGCGGTCGGCTCATCCAATAAAATTAATTCTGGTTCGCCAATTAATGATTGTGCAATAGCTACTCGCTTAGCCATACCATGACTTAATGCTGTGGGTTTTTCTTTCGCAGCATCAGTGAGTTCAACTATCTCTAAAACCTTTATTGCTTCATGTTTAGCCTTGGTATGGCTTAAGCCTTGGAGCTGACCAAATTGAGTAAGTTGGGTAATTATGGCTAAGTTAGGATCAAGTAAACTGTCTTGAGGTAGAGCAGACATCTTACTAATTAATGAATTACTCCCCGCTTTGTGCCCCAAAATTTCAATTTCTCCAGAAGTTGGAGCCATAAATCCGCAAATGAGTTTAAACAATGTTGTTTTGCCTGCACCATTGGGGCCAACAAGTGCTGTAGGAAGACCGTCTTCTATTTCAAAGCTCACTTGATCAAGAGCTTTATTAGTTCCGTAATGTTTGCTCAGTGATTTGGCAACAATAATACTCATAACGCACTCCTTTGCATGTAAACTCTACCTAAGGCTAAGAAAGCGACGGCTTGAATTATAGGGAGCATTGAATATGTTAGTACTCCAGCTCCTTGGGTATTGAGCATGTCAGACAGTTGCACTCCGGGTTTTATGAACTGTAAAAATTCGGTTACTGGAAAAAAGTAGTTGAGTATGGCAAGTCCCAAGCTAGTTAACATCCAAAATAACACCGCATAGAGTGTGGCTTGACGTGCACTATTGGCGTGAAGCGAAAGCAGAGACATTAAAGCAGTGTAAGGTAAAAGGTTAATAATAAGGGCGATAACAATGAAGCCACTCGATGAAAGTGATGGCAGCAGTAAATCGATATCTCTGTAACAAGCTAGAAATATGGTGGCCAAGAGAGAAAGGGCGATTAGTATGGTTTGAATAAGCATTTGTGCCAAAAATCGACCGAAGAATAGACTATCTCTATTCGATCTCAACAGTAAAAATCGTAACGTGCCTCTTTGTTTATCTGAAGCAAATTGATCGGCGGTTATAATGATGCTGAACATTGGATAGAGGTAAAGGGCAATGACCCAGTAAACGGTAAGTTCAGGCACTTGCCAGTTTAGTAGTTTTTCAGTTTGGCTCATTTGAGCAAAACCAATAATAAAATCTTTGAAATTAGGGTTATTTAACAGTTCTACTGCACCATGGATAGGATAAATAAGAAGAAAAAGCCAAACCAATGAAAAACAGCTTATGGCAATGACGCCACGGCGTTGAAAAAAGAGCTTTTGAACATCAAAAGCTGTGATCAGCAATGTATTTCTTAAGGTGCTAGGCTCGGAAGTTTGAAGCATTCGCATATTCCAATATTTTATATTAACGCCACAATACCTGCTGAATAGGATTAACCACAAGAGTTTTAATACTTTTTTACAATATGTTACGGCCTCTATAATGATGATGAACAAAGGTTAACCAGCTTTTGGGGGAAACATATTGTATAAAATGAATAAGTTTTACATAAATTAGAAAAGTATGTTCCGACACTTCGGAGTTATGTCTGCACCGAACCAAGGGGGGAACCCTGTAAGTGTTAACGGTAGTGTAAATGGTCAACAGCCACAAGTAGTATTCGGTTCTACTTATTCTAAAGAACGTTCGTCAGAATCTCGTCTTCGCACTTATACGTTATCCATTCCTTCTTCTAGTAATATTTTGGTTACTGGTTTTTTGGGGATTTGGAATACATGTAGAACTCCCATCATAACAGGGGCTGATGTGGTTGCGGCTGCAATATTTGTCTCTCAGCTTCCATTAAATAATGATGATGTGATGGTGTTAAATTTTAACAAGCGTCATGTGGCGTTGCTTTTACAATCTGAATATACATTACACTATTTGTCATTTGAAGATGATTTTGATCCTCATGATCATAAATTCTATTTAGCTATGTATAAAACCCGTGAGTTCAATCGGGTAAAACAACAATTTTATGACCCACAGCAAATGGAGCATTTAGCTAATGGTATTCGTCGATGGGGTTGTGAATTAAAAGACAGTAAGTTCAAAGTGACATTAAATGGCTTGGATACTAAATTGATGCTAGAAGTATGGGAAAGACATTATAAAGATAACTCTTCATATAGTTTGAAAATAAATAATGGTGCTCATGCAGCGCTGAACTTACTTAAAATTGGTCTCAGGGAGGGAGAAATGGAAGATAGATCAAAACGGCAAAGTTTTCTGCCGAGTATTAGTGTATTTGAGTATGCCTCCGAGGTGAGAAAGGAGCAATCTCGTTATCGTCTATCGGAGGGTTGTTCAGGCGTAGTTTGAAAATCGCTCTACTTAATTTAGCCGCGTTTTACGCGGTTACTATAAATGCTTTTTCATAAATGTTTAATTGCTTACTCATAATGCTTATTCGCAAATTTGCTAGCCCTGTTTTTTAGTTTTGTTTTTATACCATCTAATGCTTCTGCTGAGACGGTAACGGCGCTTTGTTTCATCTCGGGTGCAAATTTATTTGGTAAAGATAATTTGCCCAATATACCAATTAACTGTTATAGCAAGGATGGTGAAAACGATTATGCAAATTTAATTGAAGCACTAAAAGACGCCTGGAAGCCGCTGTCTGTAGGGGGAGGACATGGAGATGCAACAATAAAAAGTTACCTTGGGCAAGGTAGCATTTCAACTTATGATCATAGTGATGTTCAATCTGCAGGGATCATTATGGAAAAGTCTAGCGAATAACGTCTCATACAGGTTCCGTCTTATTAATAAAGTAATGCTCTAAAGCATTTCCTTTCCCCTTGTTAACATATACGTGATAATCACTTTGTATGTGAGGTAAATTGTGATGTATCTACGTAAATATAAAAGACTATTTACCGTAGTCCTGACTTTGTTTTGTATTCTCGGGATTCAGAGTTTGGTAAAGGCTGAGCCCAGAAAAGTTGATAGATTGATCATTCTCGGAGACAGTCTCTCCGATGATGGGGGGGACAACTCTACGCTCTATTTGCTAAAAACCATGAATGGAGAAACAGGAGATGCAGGGATAGATCATATTCAACCTTGGGTGAGATCTTGGTTATCGGATCGTATTCCGGGTTATGGTTGGTTCTGTAGTTGGAAGCTGATACCTTGCCGTACAGTTGAACGAGGGATTTTAAGTGCTGCGATTAGTATTTTAACCGTATCAAAAGCTGTACCTGTCCTTCCTGCAAAGCATTATGACAACGGCCGATGGAGCAATGGATTACTTTGGCCTGAATATTTGTCTAAAAAAATGGGAATACCTACCAGTAACAAACAAAGATATATCAATGTGTCTCATGCTGGTGGTTGGACCTTATGTTTGACTGATAAAGTAATAGGTATTGGAGATTTGTTTGGTGATTTAACTAAAGTCGCTAAGGATATGATTAATGGTAGTTTAATTCCCCCATGCTTAGATTTAATTGCCAAAGGAGTTCATTATAAATATGGGGACTACAGGCCTAATGACTTAGCCGTAGTGTTTTTTGGTGGTAATGATTACCTCAACCTTTATCAAGATCCTCAGCGAGTAGTTAATGTTCAGGCCGAGGTTATTGAGCAAGAAATTGAATATGGTGCTAGAAATATTGCGTGGTTGAATATGCCCGATATATCACTTACCCCTCGTTATATAAGCGGTGGCGCTAAAGATAAAGCGGCAGAAACTAAGCGCTTAATAGATTTAAATAATCAACTTCAGGAAGATAAATATAGAGAGTTAAAACGGAAGTATGAAAGAAAAGGTGTAAAACTAGTTTTAGTCGATGCTAATGCCATTTTTAAGGGGATTATGGATAATGCCGATAGCTATGGTTTTAAGGATATTCATGAGCCTTGTTCACGGATACCGACACCTGGTATTGATGATACTAACCTAGAAGAAACGAACCCGAGTTTGCGTGCTGCTAATGAAATGGCAATACCTAACGGGAAGATATGCCTGCACCCTGAGCAGTATATGTTCTGGGATAGTGTGCATCCGACCACAATAACTCACAAAATTATTGCTGACAAAGCTTGTGATATTTTGAAGGAAAATGGGTTCTATTGTCAGAGTTAAGAACTTATATCTTGATTAAAGGCACCTAGACAAGGTGCCTTGATGTCTTAAGAAGGAAATTCTATTTTAATAGGTTCAGTTTCACTAGAAACAAGGTAAGTTACAGTTACACCTTTTCTTGAAATATTAAGCCATCCTGCGCCCATTTTGATACCTCGTTGAGGCTCAGTTTCTGTGATTAGTTTTGGACAAGATAATAGATAACATTGATAGCCAGTGACAGAAAAATTGTTGTAACCCTGAGCTTTAAGCTCTTTTGATACCTCTAGAGCAAAAGGCTTGCTAAATGGAGTAACCAAGAGCTTTCTCCAACGCCAGTGAAGATTACAGTCTCTTGAATAGGCGAGTTCTCTTGGCACAAGTTCGTTAGGTGTTAGATAATCTGCCGAGCCATCACTGGTGATTCGCCAATCGTTCACTTTTGTCAAGTTATAACCATCTAAATGTTCGATCAGTCTAGCTGGTGTGAAAAATTCGGAGTTATTGAATCCGCCCACCCAATGCTGTCCAGCGCTTCCGTTTATAGCGGCAATATATACCGTTGAAATGTTATGCCAGTTATCTTTGGCTTGATTCAGTGGGTAAAAAGGAGAGTTTTTGATGATAAGATCTAATACATGCTCGTACGCAGAGGAGAGTTTATCTTTTTTACTTAAATCAAATTGATTTGAGTTTTTGTGTTGTAGTGTTTCGTTAGGATCAAAGTTAGCTTTCCATGATCTGTTAAATCTTTTTATCTCTTCGTCATTTTCGAATAATACTGGAAGTAAAGGTTCATTATTTAAAAAACGAGGAAGTTGTTCATTAACGATAGCGACATGATGTATATAACAATCTTCACTTAACCTTCCAGGCATGGCTAATACTTCGTATTTTTTGTTTGCTGAGGTTTCAAAATACTGCCGCAGCGTAGCAGCAGCTTGTGGAGGCTCACCTTTAGGGCTTAAAGTCAGTAACTCTCCGTCAATCCTACAATAGGAGATAGTTGTTGACATGATTCATGACCTTAACTTTTCAGAGCTACTTTATAAAGACTAACAAAACTCAGCTGTATTTAATCTGAATTGTAAAAGGTGAAATTAATTGCTTTTACATGACTTCAATAACTCTATAAAAAAAGCAGCCCCTTTCCGTTCGGTAAAAGCGATGTTTCGCTCTGGAATTGATTCTGGCTCATTATAGTTTTCCAGTGCCTTTTCTATGCTCGCCTCTCTGATGATATGTAAAGTAGGGTAGGGAGAACGGTTAGTGTAATTCGTTGCTGAATCAAAATCTTCACCTTCAAAGCAATACTCAGGATGAAAGCTGGCTATTTGGTATGTTCCTTCATAACCTAAGTCTTCAATCAAGTCTTCTGCTAAATAAACAGCTCCAAGATAGCGATTAAAGTCGCCAAAACCATTTGCCAAAATCATCAAGCTTGTTTCCACTTCAGGGTGTTGGTCGAGGTATTGGTATTCTTCAACGAGTTTATCTGCCAGTTTCGCGATTTTAGTTTCATCAATGACTAAGTAGCGAATCGTGTTGCTCTCGATTTCTTGGCGAGCAAATGGGCAAATGTTGTATTTCATGATCACACGTTTGACCCAATTGTCAGTGTGAGTAATCAACTCTTTGTAAAATTCGTTCATACTAAACTCAACTGCTCAGATTTAGGTTGTTGCTCTGAAGCACCGATAGACACTTCAACCTCATAAGACGTGAACTTTCTGATATTGATGACACCTGTATCGAATATTAAATATTGCCCTTTGATGCCGATTAATGTGCCAGAAACTTCTGGAGTTTTATCAAAGTTATGAGATTTCACTTTAGTGGGAAACTCTGTAACTGGGAAGTGAATGGGTTGCGTATTTTCATTTAAGCGTTCAATTTCATATTCACCATTTTCCATACAGAGTTCATGCAATCGACTCTCGATTTGTGGGATCAACTCGTCAGCACGAGCGCTTAAATCTTGATCTGCTGCATTACCTTTTAGCATGGCTTGCCAATGAGTTTTATCGTTCACCAATTTGGCTAGTTCAACTTCAATTAAGCCAGAAAGTTGTCGAGTGGAAACTTTGAAAATAGGCAAGCCTTGAGTTGCACCTTGGTCTATCCAACGAGTTGGAATTTGGCTATGGCGTGTAATACCCACTTTTAGCCCAGAGGTATTAGAAAGGTAAACATAATGAGGAACGAAACAGTGAGTTTGTGCCCAATCAGGCTCACGGCATGTGCCTTGCTCAAAGTGGCAAGTTTCTGGTTTCATAATGCATAAGTCGCAACTGGCTAGCTTTTGAGTACAAACAAAGCAGTGGCCTTGAGAGTAACTTTTCTTGGTGCGTTTTCCACAATTGCTACAAAGAATTTTCCCTGTATGAGTCAGTGTCAGTTTATTCCCAATGATAGGGTTTAAATGGAGTTGCTTATCGGCAACTCTAAGGTGGTATTGAACGGTGTTTTCTTCATTTAGAGATACCGCCATTTTTGAAAGTGTTCCAAACATTGCTTTGCTCATATTTATATTTTGAGTAGGAGTATATCAAATCATACTGCCTATAACGCTTGTAAATTGTATACAAAAGGGTAACATTTCTGCTTTCGCATTTTCAGCAAAGGTAAATCTGGGTGGCTAATCTTCTTTTATTATTAACGGCAGCCTTATGGGGTTTTGGGTTTATTGCACAAGTTTTAGGCATGGAGCATCTAGAGCCTTTCGCATTTAATGGTTATCGTTTCTTAGTGGGAGCATTGAGTTTGTTGCCGTTGATTTACTTCTTTCATAAAAAAAATAAGCTGGATTTAGGTGACAAGAAGTCCTTGATTGTTGGAGCCAGCTTAATGGGGCTTTTGCTTTTTGTTGGGGCATCATTACAGCAAGTTGGACTGCTTTATACTACTGCAGCTAATGCAGGTTTTATCACTGGTCTTTATATTGTGATTGTTCCAATTTTGGGTCTGGCTCTCAAACATAAAACTGGGCTTAACACATGGTTAGGGTGTGGATTAGCACTAATAGGGTTGTACTTTTTAAGTGTTAAAGAGGGGCTTAGCATTGGCTATGGTGATACTCTACAGCTGGTGGGAGCATTTTTCTGGGCACTGCATATTTTAGTTATTGATCATTTTACAAAGAAAAATTCAGCATTAGCATTATCCCTTATTCAATTTTCAATTTGCGGTGTGCTGAGTCTTATAACTTCTTTATTTATCGAAACCACAAGTGTTGAAAATATTGTTTCTGCGTCTGGTGCACTTCTTTACGGTGGTTTAGTTTCTGTAGGCATCGCTTATACACTGCAAATTGTTGCTCAGAAAAAAGCGCATCCAGCACATGCTTCAATTATTCTTAGTTTAGAAGCGGTTTTCGCTGCTTTAGGCGGCATGTGGTTATTAGATCAAATGCTGACAGAAAAAGAACTATTCGGTTGTGGGTTAATGTTGGCAGGAATGATTATTTCTCAAGTATCAATTCGAAGTTTATTACAGCCTAGGGTTCAAAAAAAACATGCCTAATCTAGCACTGTTTGATTTTGATGGAACCATTACTGATACAGATATGTTTTCTCCATTTCTAACCTTTGCTGCAAGAAAAAAGAGGAAAATTATCGGTAATATTGTCATCTTACCTTTCTATTTACTCTATAAAGCAGGGGAATTACCGACCCATATAATGCGTCCTATTGCGAGCTTTGTTGCTTTTAGCTATAGAAATCAACATGAGCTAGAACGCTATGGTGTTCAATATGCCAAGCGGGTCATTCCTGATTGTGTGATGGAACGAGCAAAGGAACAACTGGAATGGCATAAAGCAAACGGCGATGTCATTGTGGTGGTTTCAGCCTCATTGGATCTCTATCTAAAGCCTTGGTGCAAAGCGAATGGTTTTCAACTACTTTGCAGTGAGCTTAGCATGAATAACAATCAATGTTCTGGCCGCTACATTAATGGTGACTGTAGTCGAAATCGAAAGGCAGTAAGAGTGACTCAAGCGTTTAAGTTAGCCGATTTTGACCGAATTTATGCTTATGGTGATACACAAGAGGATAGGGAACTATTAAATTTGGCTGATGAGGCTTATTTGAACTGGAGCAAGCTGTAATGGAACATCTGTTGGCCATTTTTTTGTTTGCTGTTTCAACGTCGGTAACGCCGGGGCCTAATAACTTAATGATCATGACCTCAGCCATGAATTATGGAATTAAACGCAGCTTACCGCATTTTTTGGGTATTTGTGTCGGCTTTCCTATCATGGTTATTGGGGTAGGATTAGGGTTTGATGTGCTGTTTAAGCTCTTTCCAATACTGCATGATATTATTAAAGTTCTCGGCATCCTGTATTTACTTTATCTTGCTTGGAAAATTGCCAACACACCAACGAGCAAGTTAGAAGTCGAGTCAGCAAAACCACTCACTTTTATTCAAGCGGCAATATTTCAATGGCTTAATCCTAAAGCATTGATCATGGCTACAGGTGCTATAGCCACTTACAGTAGTATGTCGACAAGTTTATTGTTCCAAGTTTGCATCATTGCATTGGTCTTTTTTGCCTCTGCATTTCCATGTGTAGGTGTTTGGCTTTTAGCGGGTGCAAAATTAAAAACATGGCTTAAAAACGAGCGTCAGCAACGTTTATTCAACTTTTGTATGGCAGGATTATTGGTGCTGTCTATCGTCCCTGTTCTTGGTGAATTCATTTAGTTTTATTCTGTTTGATAAATGCGTCACCGAATTTTCAACTGCATGTAATAATTTTTTCAAAATAAATAAGTTAGAGTTTAATAAACGCAATGGTTTCGGCTTATTTGTAATATTAGTGTAATCTTTACGTCATAAAATTCCCACGGTGAAAAAAGGACAAGTGAATTCGAGGTTTTCTCGACTCACTCAGAAATAAAAATAGAGGTTCTTAATGGAAAGTCAGGTCATTCCACCTGATTCTAAGTCGCTTTTATTGCGCGGCGTTACGAGTCGACGGACAATCAAGGATAAAGCAACACAAATCGGTGTATCTATTGGTGGTACAATGGTCTTTGTTGCTCTGCTACTTATCTTCTTCTATCTGCTCTATGTGATCAAACCTGTGTTTGATAGTGCTACCTTAACTCCAGCCAATACTATTGCTGAACTAAGTGATAAAGGTGTGAGTTTGATGGTCGGTAGCGATGAACAAAATGAAGTCGTTTATCGTGTTACTCAAACTGGTGAAGTGCAATTTTATAATGCGGCTTCTGGTAAGCAAGTTTTAGACTTTAAGCCAAAATTACCAGCTGGGGTACAAGTAGTCAGTAGTAGCCGCTCAATGCCTGATCAACAAATGTTTGCTTTAGGTTTGAGTAATGGTGAAGCGTTATTGCTTTCTATTAAGTTTGGTGTTTCTTATCCAAATAATGTTCGTACCATCGCGCCAGAAGTTTCATACCCTGCGGGCGAAACACCACTATTGGTAAGTGAATCTGGTGAACCTATTGAGCATATTTCTTTCGCTTACAATCCGAGTAAGATCTCAATTTTATTTCAAAATGCTGACAAACAATTTGTGTTGAAGCGTTTTGAAGGTGAAGAAAACATGATCACCGAAGAAGTTGAGTGGGTTGCCGAAGAATCAAAATTAGAAGATACACCAAGACATATCTCTAAAGCACTCATTACACCTTATCAGCGTCAGCTAATGTTGATGTCTGATGACAAAGTATTTGTCTATGATATTCGATACATGGACGAAACCAGCTTATTCCAAGTGATTAATTTAGAACGTGCTAACACCCATGTTACAGATATTCAACTGTTGTCTGGTGCAAGTTCTATTATGGTTTCTTATGACTCCGGAGAGATTGAGCAATATTTCCAAGTTGCGAGTGAAAAAGGGCGTTTGTATCAATTAATTCGTAACTTCGATAACGTTCCTCCAGTATCTAGCATGGCGACTGAGTTTTTCCGCAAAAGCTTTGTTGTTGGTAGCCCTGATGGAACTTTGACACTTCTTTATACTACCAGTCACCGTGAATTACTTAGTGAATCGTTCAACATAGGTAAAACTCAAGCTATGGGTTTTAACCCTCGCTCAGATGGTCTTGTTGTTGAAACTGCTGGCAAACTACATTTATTTAAAGTTAATAACCCTCATCCAGAAGTTTCTTGGAGTGCTTTGTGGGAAAAAGTTTGGTATGAAGGTTATCCAGAGCCAAAATTTGTTTGGCAGTCGACGTCAGGTTCAGACGACTTTGAAGCTAAGTTGAGCTTGATGCCATTGGCTTTCGGAACCATGAAAGCGGCTTTTTATGCCATGTTGTTTGCTGTGCCTCTAGCGATTGCTGGCGCAATATACACTGCTTACTTCATGTCTGGAAAAGTACGTAGTGTGGTTAAGCCAACCATTGAAATTATGGAAGCATTACCAACCGTAATTCTTGGTTTCTTGGCTGGTCTTTGGTTAGCCCCATTGTTTGAGGAAAATTTGCCGGGCATTGTGATACTTCTTATTTTGCTGCCAACGTCAGTATTGGCCTCTGCATTTGGTTGGAGCAAGCTACCACGTAATTGGAAAAACCGCTTACCTGAAACTTATCAAGAGTTAATGCTGATCCCTGTGATTTGTTTTGTGGGATGGTTCTCATTTGCTATCAGTCCGTCGATTGAAATCGCTTTCTTTGGTGGTGACATGCGTTCATACATCACTAACGATTTAGGTATCCCATTCGACCAACGCAATGCCATGGTTGTGGGTATCGCAATGGGCTTCGCGGTCATTCCTACCATTTTCTCGATTGCAGAAGATGCGATTTTCTCGGTACCTCGTCACTTATCAAACGGCAGTTTGGCGCTTGGGGCAACTCAATGGCAAACCTTAACTCGCGTAGTCTTACTTACTGCAAGCCCTGGTATTTTCTCTGCAGTGATGATGGGCTTAGGTCGCGCTGTTGGTGAAACCATGATTGTACTAATGGCAACAGGTAACACCGCAATTATGGACTGGAGTGTCTTCGAAGGTATGCGTACTTTGGCGGCAAACATTGCTGTAGAGATGCCGGAGTCGGCGATTGGCAGTTCACACTACCGAGTATTGTTCCTCGCTGCATTTGTTCTATTCGTATTTACTTTCTTCTTCAACACGATTGCAGAAGTGGTTAGACAGCGTTTACGCGATAAATATAGCTCGCTATAAGAATGAAAAGGGACAGAATAACAATGCGATTTTATAAGAATTTTCGAAAGAGCTTGAGAGGTTCGCGTAATGGGTAAGTGGTTTAAATCTGGTTCTCCTTGGATTTGGATGACAGGTGGAGCCGTCAGCTTGAGTTTGATCGCTGTATTGGGTTTATTGCTACTAATAGCATGGCGTGGCCTAAGCTTTTTCTGGGTTGGTGATGTTTATCAATGGGAGTTGAAAGACCAGCATGGTAAAACATCGACTTTAATTGGTGAAATCTACGACCGCGAAGATGTGCCAACTGAACGTTTAGAATCAGCAGGACACAAGTTTAAAGTACATCCCGGTGAAACGGTCACTCGCTATCTAATTAAAACCGGTAACCGTGAGCGTGTAAGCCTCGATTTCCGCTGGGTGTTAGAAACCGATATTGTGAGTCGCTCAACACCGAAAGATATCGTGGTTTTAGAACGAACTAAAAACGGTAACTTTTATGGGTTCCCAGTTGCTGTGGTTGAAGATGGTAAAGAAATCAAAAACGGTGACTTACGCGCTAAGTTAGACCAATTGATTGAGCGTGCCGTAGAGTTATCAGATGAAGCTCACTCTCTTCAAAAAGGTGAAATTGGTCGTATTAACTATGATCTTGAAACTCTTAGATTAAAGAGTCGAAAGTATGAACTTGAAGGCAAATTAACTGATGCTAAAAAGCAAGAAATTGCTGATAGTCGTGAAAAGCTGAACCTTAAATATCAAGAACTTGAGAAAACCTTCTTTAAGCTTCGTACAAAAGCTGGACGAGATGCCGTTTTAGTTCGCGATATGACAGGTGAAGTATTACGTCTTCCAATGAATACCATTCTTGATGCGACTTACGTTAATGATATGGGGTTCTTTGCTAAGCTTGGACACTGGTTTGTTGGTGTTGGTAAATTCATTTCTAGTGATCCGCGTGAAGCAAACACTGAGGGTGGAGTATTTCCAGCAATTTTCGGTACCGTTTTCATGGTATTGCTGATGGCGGTTATTGTAACGCCATTCGGTGTGATCGCAGCAATCTATTTACATGAATACGCTAAAAAAGGCCCGATTACTCGCATGATTCGAATTGCGGTAATTAACTTAGCGGGTGTTCCATCCATTGTATACGGTGTATTCGGTTTAGGTTTCTTTGTGTATATGGTTGGTGGCTCTATTGACCAATTATTTTACCCTGAAGCATTACCATCACCGACCTTTGGTTCGCCTGGTGTAATTTGGTCTGCGCTGACATTGGCTATTCTAACTTTACCTGTTGTTATTGTTTCAACAGAAGAAGGTTTGAGCCGTATTCCTAGTTCAGTACGACAAGGCAGTTTAGCCCTTGGTGCAACAAAGGCCGAAACTCTGTGGCGTATTGTGATTCCAATGGCAAGCCCTGCGATTATGACAGGGCTAATTTTAGCGGTAGCTCGTGCTGCGGGTGAAGTTGCACCGCTAATGCTAGTGGGTGTGGTTAAATTGGCACCAACTTTGCCGATTGATATGAACTTCCCGTTTGTTCACCTTGAGCGCAAGTTCATGCACCTTGGTTTCCATATTTATGATGTTGGTTTCCAAAGCCCGAATGTAGAGGCAGCGCGTCCTTTGGTTTACGCAACCTCATTTTTACTTGTGAGTGTCATTGTTGCTCTAAACCTTACAGCGATTAGTGTTCGTAACCATTTACGTGAAAAATATCGTTCGTTAGAACACTAAAGCAATCGCTCCTGATAAGAATCAGGAGCAAAAAGAATTTTACGATGGCTGACAGGTAAGCCAGTCACGAATAACAGATTTACCTGATGTGATTAGGAAAGAATATGATTTCAATTGACCCAAATAAGACCAAAACGGACGCAGAGAAAGTAGATTTAGCGAATTTGCCTGATTCAGAGACTGCGCTAGAAATTCGTGGTTTGAATTTGCGTTATGGCGACAAGCAAGCCTTATTCGATATCGGTATGAAAATCCCGAAAAAGCAAGTAACGGCTTTCATCGGTCCAAGTGGTTGCGGTAAATCCACCTTGCTACGTTGTATCAATCGCATGAATGACTTGGTTGATACTTGTCATATTGATGGTGAGATCTTACTCCACGGTCAAAATATTTATGACAAAGCAGTCGATGTTGCAGCATTACGTCGAAATGTTGGTATGGTGTTCCAGCGTCCAAACCCGTTTCCTAAATCAATCTATGAAAATGTGGTTTATGGTTTGCGTCTACAAGGTGAGAACAATCGCCGTGTTCTTGATGAAGCTTGTGAGCGTTCATTACGTGGTGCAGCTATTTGGGATGAAGTGAAAGATCGCTTACACGATAATGCTTTTGGTCTATCGGGAGGTCAGCAGCAGCGTTTGGTTATTGCTCGTGCGATTGCGATTGAGCCTGAAGTATTGCTACTTGATGAACCAACATCGGCACTTGATCCAATTTCTACATTGACTATTGAAGAACTGATCACTGAGCTAAAATCTAAATACACGGTAGTAATTGTTACCCATAACATGCAACAGGCGGCGCGTGTATCAGATCAAACTGCATTCATGTACATGGGTGAACTGATTGAATATGCTGATACCAATACTATTTTCACTACGCCGCAGAAAAAGAAAACCGAAGACTATATTACTGGTCGTTATGGTTAATGCTTGGTACGGATAGAATTAAAGGGGTTTAAAATGGAAAATATTAGCTTGAACAAGCATATATCGGGTCAGTTTAATGCTGAGCTAGGTGATATCCGTAACCGAGTATTGGCTATGGGTGGTTTAGTTGAGCGTCAACTTGAGCAGTCGCTAGATGCATTAGCAACATTAGATGCCGAACTCGCTAGCAAGATCATTGAAGGCGACCACAAAGTTAATGGCATGGAAGTGTCTATTGATGAAGAGTGTACTCGCATTATTGCTAAGCGTCAGCCTGCGGCCAGTGATTTACGTTTGATCATTGCCATTTCTAAAACTATCGCGGATTTAGAGCGTATTGGTGATGCAACAGTTCGTATTGCTAAAGCTGCACTAGAAAAACGTACTAATAATCAGCAACCATTATTGGTTAGCATCGAAAGTATGGGGCGTCATGCAACTCATACGCTTCATCAAACATTAGATGCATTGGCTCGTATGGATGCCGATGCTGCGTTTGAACTACATAAATCTGACGCCAAACTAGACGCTGAGTATGAAGGTATTATCCGTCAATTGATGACCTATATGATGGAAGATCCTCGTTCAATTCCCGGTGTCTTGGATGTACTCTGGGCAGCTCGCGCAGTAGAACGTGTTGGTGATCGCTGTAAAAATATCTGTGAATACATCATTTACTATGTAAAAGGGAAAGATGTACGTCATACTTCATATGAAGATATGGAAAAAGATTTACAAGAGTAAATTTTTTAGGTTTAACAAGCCCTGCTTTAGCATTGGTAATGCCAGTCAGTTAAGCTGATTGGCATTTTTTATTCCGAGAATATTTTCGAGGCAGTAAAATGACAAAGAAATGGATGATCGCCATTACCCATAAGTTTACGTTTTTTTAAAAACTGATGTGACAGCTTGGTAAGTCATTCTTAATTATATAGTTCTGGTGGTAATCTTCTGCAGCAATAAACTCTTGTTTTTCGACAATTTCAGTAACGATTTTGCGTTCGCCCCATTTCCCGTTAGTAATCAATTCTTGCTTTGATTTTTCAGCTAGTTCACGTTGTAGCTCATCATGATAAAACACCACACTGCGGTATTGATGACCGACATCTTCGCCTTGTTGGTTTAATGTGGTGGGATTGTGGTTACTCCAAAATACATCTAATAGCTCATCATAGCTGACAATGGAATCATCATATTCAACACATACAACTTCAGCATGACCTGTGTCACCGGTCTTCACTTCTTCATAGCGTATTTTGCTAACATCACCACCCATATATCCGCTGGTAGCGTTGATAACACCATTAATTTGTCTAAAGAAGTATTCAACGCCCCAAAAGCAGCCTGCTCCAAAAGTTGCTAAAGCCATAATTTCTCTCACACTCTAACTATTATAATAAATGTCTAACTGTCTAGACGTCTATATTGCTTTTTGTCATTTATTAAATCAAGTAATTTTTTTAAATTAACTTCCGATCGTTCAATGTTTGATTTGTGGTAGGATCGCTCACCAACAAATATAAGAAATCGAATATCGTCTTTTTATTTCAATGACGATAAAAATAACACTAGGAGTTGAACGTGCTTCAAACACTTCTGCAGTCTAAAGACTTCCTCTCATTGACCCTTGCAAATCCAGAAACCATTTCAGAATCATTTTCTTTTGAACTTGCTGATCACACAGATGTTCATGTTTGGGACACCGGTGTCATCGTTTTTGAGCCTAAACAAGCAGGTAACAAAGATATTGTGCTTTCTTGTGCCGTACATGGTAACGAAACGGCGCCAATCGAGATTTGTAACCAGTTAATTAAGGAACTGCTAGAGCAGAGCACTAAAGTAAAACATCGCACCTTATTTTTAATTGGTAATCCGCCAGCGATCCACAACGGAACTCGTTTTGTTGAAGAAAATATGAATCGCTTATTCAGTGGTAATCATTCAAGCGGTGAAGGTTTAGTAAACCAAGAGCGCGTTCGAGCTAAAAAACTAGAAGATTATGTTGATCGTTTTTATACCTCAGTAACAGGTGAGCGTCACCGTATTCATTATGATCTGCATACTGCGATTCGTGCATCCAAGCACGAGAAGTTTGCTATCTATCCATTCCGTCATGGTAAACCTCATAAGGCTGAGCAGATCATGTTTTTAGAAGCATGTGGCGTAGATACCATTTTATTCCACCATGAGCCTACTACTACCTTTAGCTATTTCTCATCTAATGGTTATGGCGCTGATGCGTTCACAGTTGAACTAGGTAAAGTGCGTCCATTCGGCGAAAACGATATGACTCGTTTTGTTGCCACTCATACCATGCTTACTCGTTTAATTACAGGTGCCGACCTTGAGCTGTCAGAGTTTGATAATGACAAGGTTAACCTTTATCAAGTGTGCCGAGTGATCAACAAGAATCATGATGACTTTGCATTTAACTTTGCTAATGACGTAGAAAACTTTAGATCTTTTCCTAAGGGATATGTGTTAGCCACTGAGGGCGGAGAGAAAGTCAAAATTGAGCATGAGGAAGAAGCGATCGTATTCCCTAATGCCAACATTCCTGTAGGGCAACGTGCGGTAATTATGTTACTTCCTGTCGCTGAGCCAGTACTTGAATAATCATTGAGTTTGTAAACTTAAATATACAAGCGAGTTAAACGTAAATTGTAGTGTGACTCAGCTCAAATCTTGCGAGCGGTATATACCTTAACGTAAGGTGCATACCGCCGATAAGAATAGTTGAAATTGAATGAAGTTCATTCAATTTCAAGGAGAACAGAGCACATTATGAGCAACGCAACTCAAACTAATGAAATAGTTCACAGCGTCAGCTTTCTCGATAGGGATTCACTAAACATCCCAACATTGAGAATCTTACAAGCTGATGGCAGCGTATATAAAGATGCCGTTTTGCCAAGCATCGATGAAGAAACAGCAAAACGCATGTACGACACCTGCGTATTCATCCGTGTATTGGATGAACGTATGTTAGGTGCACAGCGTCAAGGTCGTATTAGCTTCTACATGACCTGTACAGGTGAAGAAGCGGCAGTAATCGGAAGTGCTGCAGCACTACAAGATAAAGACGTTATCTTGGCTCAATACCGTGAACAAGCTGCGTTGCGTTATCGCGGTTTCACCATTGAGCAGTTCATGGATCAAATGTTCAGTAACGCCAAAGACCTAGGAAAAGGTCGTCAAATGCCTATCCACTATGGTAGCCAAGCATTAAATTACCACACGGTATCTTCTCCGCTTGGTACCCAAATCCCACAAGCAACAGGGGTCGCTTACAGCTTAAAAATGAATAATGATAAGGCTGTTTCCATTTGTTACTTTGGTGAAGGCGCTGCGTCAGAAGGTGATTTTCATGCTGGTCTGAACATGGCTGCAACATTAAACGCACCGGCGCTATTCTTCTGCCGTAACAATGGTTATGCCATTTCTACTCCAGCCGAAGAACAGTTTAAAGGTAATGGTATTGCCAGCCGTGGTGTTGGTTATGGAATGCATACCATCCGCGTTGACGGTAACGATATGCTAGCCGTATTAGCTGCTACTCAAGCTGCGCGTGACTTTGCGGTTGAAAACAACAAGCCAGTATTGATTGAAGCCATGTCTTACCGTGTTGGTGCTCATTCGTCTTCAGATGATCCATCGGGTTATCGCTCAAAAGAAGAAGAAGATGTGTGGCGCGCACAAGATCCCGTTGCTCGTTTCAAAAGCTGGATGCTAGCTCAAGGCTGGTTATCCGAAGAAGAAGACGAAGCACTTTATGCTAAGTATCGTGAAGAAGTGTTAGCTCAAGTAAAAGTATCGGAAAAAGTGGAAGCACCGCACATTGATGAATTGATCAATGATGTATATGACGAGCCTACACCGCTACTTCAAAAGCAGCTAAAAGAGTTGAAAGAACACGTTAACAAATATCCACAAGCTTATCCTAAGACAGCAGGGAGATTCTAAGTCATGGCACAGATGAACATGCTACAAGCCATCAATGATGCTCTTGCTATCGAGATGGAAAAGAACGACAAAATGTTGGTGTTTGGTGAAGACGTAGGGCACTTTGGTGGTGTATTCCGTGCGACTTCAGGCCTAAAAGAAAAATTTGGTCCAGATCGCTGCTTCAACACGCCATTAACTGAGCAAGGTATTGCCGGTTTTGCTAACGGTTTGGCTGCAAATGGTCATACACCTGTTGCTGAAATCCAATTTGCAGATTATATCTTCCCAGCGTTTGACCAAATCGTAAATGAGTCAGCAAAATTCAGATACCGCAGTGGTAGCGAATTTAACGTTGGTGGTCTTACTTACCGTACTCCTTATGGTGGTGGTATTGCTGGTGGTCATTATCACTCACAATCGCCAGAAGCTTACTTCACTCAAACGCCTGGCTTGAAAGTCGTTGTACCAAGAAACCCAGAGCAAGCGAAGGGTCTATTGTTAGCGTCAATTCGAGACAAAAACCCTGTAGTTTTCTTTGAGCCTAAGCGTTTATACCGTGCATCTGTGGGCGAAGTACCAGAAGGCGATTACGAGCACGAATTAGGTAAGGCTGATGTGGTTCAGCAAGGCACTGACATTACAGTTCTTGCTTGGGGCGCACAGATGGAAATCGTCGAAAAAGCCGCTGAAATGGCAGCCAAAGACGGTATTTCATGTGAAGTGATTGACTTACGTTCACTATCACCTTGGGATGTAGAAACGGTTGCAGAGTCTGTTAAGAAAACAGGTCGTCTATTAATTAACCACGAAGCACCGTTAACAGGTGGTTTTGCGGGTGAAATCGCAGCGACGATTCAGCAAGAATGTTTCTTGTATCTGGAGTCTCCAATTGCTCGTGTTTGTGGTTTGGATACACCATATCCGCTCATTCACGAAAAAGAATACATGCCTGATGCGTTGAAGACGTATGAAGCGATTAAATCAACAATGAACTTCTAGGGAGTCCGACATGATCAAAGATTTTATTTTGCCGGATATTGGAGAAGGCGTTGTTGAGTGTGAACTGGTCGAATGGCTAGTTGAAGAAGGTGATATTGTTGTTGAAGATCAGCCGATTGCTGACGTAATGACAGATAAAGCCTTGGTTCAAATTCCTGCTCCAAACCCAGGGAAAATTGTAAAGCTTTACTATGCGAAAGGCGATATCGCGATTGTACACCAACCGTTATATGCAGTTGAAGTAGAAGATGAGGGTGAATCAACTCCTGCTTCTGCTCCTGTTGAGCAATCAGTTGAAACCGCGCCAGTTGTAGCGTCAGGCACTCAAATCGAGGACTTCCTTCTACCAGATATTGGTGAGGGAATCGTTGAGTGCGAATTGGTTGAATGGCTAGTCGAAGAAGGCGATGAAGTGGTTGAAGATCAACCTATCGCTGATGTAATGACAGATAAAGCGCTTGTACAAATTCCAGCAATGAAACCTGGTAAAATTGCCAAGCTATATTATGCGAAAGGCGAGATTGCAATCGTTCATCAACCTCTGTTTGCGATTGAAGTTGAAGGTGAAGGCAATGTGGCAGCACCAGTTGCGACCACTGAAGTTGCTAGAGAAGCAAAAGCTGCAAGCATGCCTTCTGAGCCTGTTCGCCAAGGTAAAGCGTTAGCAAGTCCTGCTGTTCGTCGTATGGCTCGTATGCATGATCTTGATATCAGTACCGTAAAAGGTACAGGCAAAAACGGTCGTGTTTATAAGACAGACATTGAAGCGCACTTAGCTGATGGTTCGGTAACTCCAGTTGCACCGAAAGTTGCAGAAGTTGACACTTCTCACGCTATGGTTCCAGTTGCTACAGCAGCAGGTAGAGTTGAGCCAATCAAAGGCGTTAAAGCGGTAATGGCGAAGATGATGCAAGAATCAGTTTCGACCATTCCTCACTTTACCTATTGCGATGAAATCGATATGACTGATTTGATGGCATTTCGTAAAGAGATGAAAGACAGGTATTCATCAGACGAATTAAAGCTGACTATGATGCCGTTTTTCATGAAAGCCTTGTCGCTTGCTATTAACGAATACCCAATCGTTAACAGTCGTGTGAATGAAGAATGTACTGAGTTGACGTATCTTGCTAGCCACAACATTGGTATGGCGGTAGATTCCAAAGTGGGTCTGCTTGTCCCTAATGTTAAAGACGTTCAAGCTAAGAGCATCTTAGAAGTTGCAGCAGACATCACACGCTTAACCAATGACTCTCGTAGTGGTCGAGTGGCTCCTGCGGATCTTAAGCAAGGTACGATTACTATTTCGAATATTGGTGCACTTGGTGGTACGGTGGCAACACCTATCATCAATAAGCCAGAAGTAGCAATTGTTGCTTTAGGTAAAGTACAAAAACTGCCTCGTTTCAATGACAAAGGTGAAGTTGAAGCTCGCAGTATCATGCAAGTTAGTTGGTCAGGTGATCACCGTATTATTGATGGCGGCACTATTGCTCGTTTCTGTAACCTTTGGAAACAGTATCTTGAGCAACCACAAGATATGTTGATGGCCATGAAATAGACAGTTGTTTAGTAAGAATAAAAATGGCGCGTTAAGCGCCATTTTTAATGAAATAAATTTAACTTAACACAAAACAATCATCTGACTATAACAAAGAAAAAATCATTGGAGTTATATCATGGCTTTCAAAATTGACAAACCTATTGATCAAGTTCTAGAGTTTAGCCCTGAACCTAAAGAAATGCACCATCAATCTTCTTTAGTACAAGGCTTTAATGTTGATGCAAATAAACCAGCTAAAACAATGCAATCTTCTAGAGTAAACAAATCTTCAGCTACTGGGAATGATTTAGAAGACTTTTTTGCAAAAAAAGATAAATCGAGAAATGTGTCAACTTCAAAAAGTAAGGTTAATCAAGAATTTGCTGCTGTTGCTGGATGTATGACTCCTGAAGAAATTGAAGCGAAACAAAAGCAAGAAAAAATAGAGTCAGCTCCGCGTTATTTCTCTCGAACTAGTGAGGCTTGTTACTCCACAAGAGCAACCATGAAGAACAGGAAGTAGCCTACAAATTGCAACATCAAGCCCTGCCAGTATATAATGATCGGATTACTTGTTGTACTCCATCGGAAGCGTTATGAGCCAAGCGGCACCACAAATTGAAACCATAGACTATCCATTTCCTGCTAAACCCGTTCCACTATCAGACAGCGAAAAGCAAGAATACACAGCTCGTATTAAACAATTATTAAAAGAACGAGATGCGGTTCTTGTTGCCCATTACTACACTGATCCTGAAATTCAGGCATTAGCAGAAGAAACGGGTGGTTGTGTTTCCGATTCATTAGAAATGGCACGATTTGGTCGTGCCCATCCTGCAAAAACACTGATTGTTGCTGGTGTTAAGTTTATGGGGGAAACCTCAAAAATCCTTAGCCCAGATAAAACAGTATTAATGCCAACTCTAGATGCGACTTGTTCATTGGATTTAGGCTGCCCAATTGAAACCTTCAGTGAATTCTGTGATGCACATCCTGATCATACTGTAGTGGTTTACGCCAATACATCAACAGCGGTAAAAGCACGTGCCGACTGGATTGTAACTTCAAGCATTGCGTTAGAAATTGTTGAGCATCTTGATAGTGAAGGTAAGAAAATTATTTGGGGTCCAGACCGTCATTTAGGCAGTTACATTGCCAAAGAAACTGGCGCCGATATGTTGATGTGGCAAGGTGAATGTATCGTTCATGATGAGTTTAAAGCGAAAGCTCTACGTCAATTAAAAGCAGAATATCCAAATGCAGCGGTGTTGGTTCACCCTGAATCTCCAGCAAGTGTCGTAGAAATGGCGGATGCTGTTGGCTCAACTAGCCAGTTAATTAAAGCAGCACAAACCATGGATAACGATACCTTTATCGTGGCGACAGATAAAGGTATCTTCTATAAGATGCAACAAGCGGCTCCGGGAAAAACGCTTATTGAAGCGCCAACTGGTGGCAATGGTGCAACTTGTAAGAGCTGTGCTCATTGCCCTTGGATGGCGATGAATGGTCTTCAAGCCATTGAGAATGCACTAACAGCTACTGATACTACTGAACATGAAATCTTTGTAGATGAGACTATTCGTGACAGAGCATTAATACCACTGGATCGTATGTTGAATTTTGCTAAAGAATTAAACATGAAAGTGAAAGGAAACGCTTGATTTTACTTTCTTAAGGCGGCTTAATCTAATTGGGGTACGTCCTCTAGAGTCGCCAACCTATAAACGGATTTTATTAAGGGTAACACATGACTACTCAGCGCTTTTTTCTATTAGTAATAGCTTTTATTAGCCTTGTTTTATCAGGCTGTTCTACATCTCCTACTGGTCGTAAGCAACTAAAGCTGTATTCATCTAGCCAAATAGATCAGCAAGGTGTTATGGCATTTGATCAAATCAAAGGTAAGCAAAAAGTTTCTCATAATCCAAAATATAATCGTTATGTCCAGTGTGTAGCTAACGCAATTACCCCCTATGTATCCAAAAGTGTGTTTAATGGGAAATGGGAAGTGGTTGTGTTTGACAGCAAACAAGTTAACGCCTTTGCGCTCCCTGGTGGAAAAATTGGTGTTTACACAGGTTTGTTAAAGGTAGCTAAAAATCAAGACCAACTAGCAGCTGTTATTGGGCATGAAGTAGGGCATGTAATTGCAGAGCATGGTAATGAGAGAGTTTCAAATAATGCATTAGTCGGTATTGGGCTTCAAGTTGCTGATGTCGCACTTAAAGCCAATGATGTTAAGCAAAGTAATGCCATTATGTCGGCTTTAGGTGTGGGCTCACAAGTTGCGGTCACTTTACCATTCAGTCGAATACAAGAAACTGAAGCTGATGAGATAGGTTTGAATTTGATGGCGAAAGCTGGTTTTAATCCTCAGCAATCTGTAGAGCTTTGGAAAAATATGCAAAAAGCAAGTGGTGGTAAACGTAGTTTGGAAATTCTATCAACTCATCCAGCGCCAGAGTCTCGTATCAAAGATTTACAAAAGCATATGGACAAGGCTTTGCTATTAAGAAGTAAAGCGTCTGCAGAACCAAGTTGCAGAATTTAACTCATTTAAAGATTGCATAAGGCGAAGCATTGGCTTTGCCTTATGTTGCCTTACAAAACTTTAGTAAAAAATTTAGCAAAGTCTTTGCTGTTTGATCCTAGTCAAAACCACAATCATTAATTAGTTACATGGTAAATTATCAGTGCAATCTCTGTTTACAATTTACCCTAGAACAATTACTTTACGCCCCAAAATAATAAGTAGATGGATATGGGGTTGTTATGCGCTGGCAGTGGGTTGCTGATTTAGGTATTTCTAAAAAATTATTACTTCTTGTTTGCCCTGCATTGATTGGGAGTTTGATATACGCTGGCGCAGTTATTAAACAAGAGTACGATGCAAAACAGAACCTTAATTCAATCCTACTTTTAGTAAGTATCGCTGAACGAAATAGCGATTTAGTCCATCAATTGCAAAAAGAACGTGGAATGAGTGCTGGATATATTGGCTCCAAAGGCTCAGCATTTCGGCAGAAGCTTCCAAATCAACGAGGTAATGTTGATAGAGAAGTTCGAATGCTTCAGGAAATGTTGCAATCAAGTCAAATACCAAGCTTCTTACGGACAAAAATTAACTCCATTGATGCTAGCCTCTCTAAGCTATCAAGTATTCGCCAGTCTGTTGATTCACTATCTATCTCCTTGCCTGAGCAGGTTAAATTTTATACTCAGTTAAATAATCAGTTGCTTTCGGTTATCGACATTATTTCTAAGCAAGCCAAAGATGCCACAATTTCAAATAAAGTCTCTGCATTCTCTGCTTATTTGCAGATGAAAGAAAGAGCTGGCATTGAGCGTGCGATTTCAAGTTCGATTTTTGGAAAATCTCAATTGCCAGCGGCAAAATTAGCTAAGTTACTCACTTTGATTGCAGAGCAAAACGCTTATCAAGAGCGTTTTATGGCGCTATCTGCTGGAAATGATTTGTCTGGATATAAAAGCTTGTTAGCTTCAAATTCAATTAAGCAAGTTGAAAAGTTCCGACGATATGTACTAAACCAAGATACTTCGATTATTGAGCAACAGGATCCTGAAGAATGGTTTAGTGTCGCTACAAGTCGTATTGAGCTATTAAGAAAAACGGAAAAACAATTATCAAGTAATATTGTTGCGTTAACGCAGAACAAATTGAATGACGCATCTAATTTATTATTCACAAACATTGTGATCATGGTTTCAATGTTTACCGCAGTTTTATTCTTAACATTAAGCATCGCTGGTTATTTGAAACGAACGATTAAAAATGTGAGTGGGCAAGTTTTAATCGCTGGAGAAAAGCTTGATTTAACGACTCGTATAACTGCTGAAGGTAGAGATGAGTTTGGCGCGTTAGCTAATACCTTCAACAAAATGATGGGCGAGATCGAACAAGTTATTGTAAATGCTAGAGCTAGTACAGTAAGTATCACTGATGCAATTGAGGTACTCTCACTTAGTTGTGAACAGATGAATTCTGATGTTCAAATCGGTCAATCAGAAGCTGAACAAGTTGCATCTGCTATGTCTGAAATGAGTGCAACTGTCAGTCAAATTGCAGGAAATGCTGCCGAAGCTGCAAAGGCATCTAATGAAGCCAATAAAGAAGCGCAGCAAGGCAATGGTGAAGTTGAGAAAACGGATTTATGTATTCGTGAGCTGGCTAATGAAATGCAAATGGCTTCAAATACTATTGATGCCTTAGATGATGAAATTCATAGAATTGTCGGTGTCTTAGATGTCATTTCTGGAATTGCTGAGCAAACCAATTTACTCGCCTTGAATGCAGCGATTGAAGCAGCAAGAGCGGGTGAGTCAGGTCGTGGTTTTGCGGTGGTTGCGGATGAAGTGCGCAGTCTTGCTCAACGAGCTAAAGCCTCAACAGCAGATATTAAAAACATGACTGATAGACTACAAAGCGGAGCATCTGAAGCGGTTCAAGCTATGGCAAGAGGCATGGAAAAAGCAGACGAGAGTGTCGAGGAAGTTAAGTTAGCTGGTGAGGATTTAAAAGACATTGTTCAATACGTCAGTACTATTGATGAAATGAATATCCAAATTGCGACAGCCACGGAGCAGCAAAGCTGTGTAACGGAAGAAGTTAACGCTAATGCGATTAGAATTAATGAGCTTTATCAAAACTCTAAAAGCGTCGCTTCTGAAATTATGCAGTTAAACGAACAACTTTCGGTGGCTTCCCTTCAACTTTCTGAACGAGTCAGTCAGTTTAAAGTGTCTTAGCAAATTTCCATTGATAGAAACCGAGGATAAGCAAACGCTGAAACGTTTCAATCCTATCCATGGGCGCTTGGCCTCGGCATACATGCCACAGACATTCAGCTTGTTGACTATCCTCTCCGCTGTATATGCAATTACTTGAAATTTTGAGAAAAGAGCCTAATTTTTCCTAAATCCTGAGATGATAAAAAGTCGTCGAATGAATCAGCCAGCTTTTCTGTTTCAGCTAAAACTGTTTTCCAGTATTTGATGCGTGTCTCAGCATCCATAGTTTCAAAGTCTTTTCGATCTGGAATCTTCCCATACGGTAATGAGGCAATAAATTCTGCAGATGGAACTAACATTACTACGTTGTCGTAATGCTGATTCATTACTTTTCGAGACAAGTTTTTATCAAACCAACCCGCTTTTGGTTCAGGATTAAAGTGAGGATAGAGCACTAATTTGTCATTATGACTAATTTGAAAGTCAAAGTGGTAATCGATAATGCCACCATCCCAATATTTTCCTTTGGGTGCACCCGGAATATCGTTAATTCCTTCCATGACAAGCGGGATAGAACCTGAAGCCAGTAGTGCCTGTTTTAAGTTTTCATTTGTTAATTCAACGTGTTGAGTATTAAAACCATAAGGGTCATTGATTTGAAGTTGGCTTTGTGGGTGATGGAATACATATCGATCAAACTGGCTTTTTAGTAGCTTTCTATCAACACGATTGAGTAAGTAACTTTTGAACAATGACGCAAGCTGTAACCCTTTCGAATCAGACTGCATGAACCCATTGGCTTTATTTACTAAAAAGTGAGTTTTGAAGACTTGATTACCAATGATTTCTTCAACTCCGTTATCGCCTAGCGCGTAATCGAGTAATTCTATAGCTTTAGCTGACACTTCAGAAGCATCTACTTCACCCGAATAAATCGTTTCGGAATAAGACTCAGCCATTCGAGAAATAGCAGCAACAGGATCATTTTGTGCAAAGCAGGCACTGCGAAAAGCTCCGGCGGAAGAACCAATTAAATAAAGTTCTTCTGTTCTGTTTTTAAAAAACTCACCGAATACATATTTGTCTAAGCCGAATAGACTAAACCACTTAGGGCCACCACTGGCACCTAAAAAAACACTAAACAGATCTTGATTAAAGCCATGTTGCTCAATGGTTTTTAACGCTGATTTTCCTGCAATAATATCTAACAAAGCTATTCTCATGAGACAAAAAGAGCTCATATGATAATGAACTCTATATTGTAATCCAAGCTGACCAGAGTCTTAAATTGAGATTGATTAAAGGTGTTTGGACGTCTACGGTTAGCCCATGAAAACAAACCGATGATTTAATGGCAGCTTGCGGTCGGTTAAATATTCATGATACCTGAAAGTTGCATCTTCAAATATCACGAGTATATACGCTAGAGAAGCTCGAAATAGGCTAGCTATTTCGAACTGTTCTGTCTTGAACTACACAATTAGCCGCACTGTTGATTATTTGACTCGCATACCAGGCTGTGCACCTTCATGTGGTTCTAAAATCCAAAGATCCTTCCCACCAGGGCCAGCAGCTAACACCATGCCTTCAGAAATGCCAAATTTCATTTTACGAGGAGCTAGGTTAGCAACCATAACAGTTAGCTTGCCTTCCAAATCTTCAGGGTTATAAGCTGACTTTATGCCCGCAAAGACTTGCTTAGTTTCACCACCAAGATCGAGCTGGAATTTAAGTAGTTTATCTGCGCCTTCAACATGTTCAGCCTTTGCAATTTTTGCAATTCGAAGATCTAATTTAGCAAAGTCATTAAATTCAATAGTATCTGAGATTGGATCATCAGCTAAAGGACCAGTTACTTGAGGTTTGTTAGTAGCTTCTAAATGTTCTTTAGATGCTTCAACCATGGTATTCACTTTATCCATTTCAATACGTTGCATCATTGGTTTGAATGCATTGATTTCATGGTTAGCAAAATCAGCATCTAGGCTACCCCAAGTTAGCTCTATATTCATAAAGGCTTCAACATCTTGTGATAGACGTGGAAGAACTGGCTTCAAGTAAGTCACTAGAATACGGAATAGGTTTAAGGCAGTGCTACATACTTGGTGTGCTAAAGGTAACTTGTCTTCTTCTTTTACAAGTTTCCAAGGTTCCATTTCAGCAACATAAGCATTCGCGATATCAGCCAGAGCCATAATGTCACGCATGGCTTTGCCAAATTCACGCGCTTCATAGCTTTCTGCAATCGCATCTTTCTTAGCAATAAATTGCTCGATAAGCGTTTTATCTTCAATAGCCGCTAGCTTGCCGTCAAAACGTTTCTTGATAAAGCCAGCAGTACGAGAAGCAAGGTTAACCAGCTTACCCACTAAGTCAGAGTTCACACGCTGAGCAAAATCTTCAAGATTTAAATCTAAGTCATCAATTCTGCTGTTTAGTTTTGCAGCATAGTAATAACGTAGATATTCAGGATCTAAATGCTCAAGGTAAGTACGAGCCTTGATGAATGTGCCTTTCGACTTAGACATTTTCGCGCCGTTAACGGTCACAAAACCATGAACATACACGTTGTTTGGTTGGCGATAGCCAGAGCCTTTAAGCATTGCAGGCCAGAATAGGCTGTGGAAGTACATGATGTCTTTACCGATGAAGTGATACACTTCGGCATCTGAATCTTGCTTCCAGAACTCGTTGAAATTCAAATCACCACGCTTGTCACAAAGGTTTTTAAATGAGCCCATATAACCGATAGGTGCGTCTAGCCATACGTAGAAATATTTACCTTCAGCATCAGGGATTTCAAAACCGAAGTAGGGTGCGTCACGGGTGATATCCCATTGTTGTAGACCTTGCTCAAACCACTCGTTCAGCTTGTTAGCCATTTCTTGCTGTAATGAACCTGAGTGAGTCCACTCTTTCAGCATGTCTTCAAAAGCGGGCAAATCAAAGAAGAAGTGCTCAGTGTCTTTCATTACTGGTGTCGCACCAGAGACCGCAGATTTAGGGTTAATTAAGTCTGTAGGGCTATAAGTTGCGCTACATACATCACAGTTATCACCGTATTGTTCTTCAGCTTTACATTTAGGGCAAGTGCCTTTAACAAAGCGATCAGGTAAGAACATGGACTTTTCAGGATCGAATAGCTGAGAAATGGTACGCGTTTTAATGTAGCCGTTTTCTTTTAATTTAAGATAAATTTCACTTGCTAGCGCTTTGTTTTCTTCACTGTGAGTAGTGTGGTAGTTATCGAAAGCGATTCTAAAATCGGCAAAATCTTGCTCATGTTCTTTTTGAACTGCTGCAATCATTTCTTCTGGCTTAATACCCATCTGTTGAGCTTTAAGCATGATTGGGGTGCCGTGAGCATCGTCAGCACAAACGAAATGACATTCGTGACCACGAAGCTTTTGATAACGTGTCCAAATGTCAGTTTTGATAAAACCAAGCATATGGCCTAGATGGATAGAGCCGTTGGCGTATGGAAGTGCATAAGTCGCTAAAATTTTGCGTTGAGTGTCAGCCATTTTCTTCTTTCGTATAAATATTTCTTACAATTGCTGGCATCTTAACTGATGTACTTAAACTTTTCATTAATGAAAGTGGATTAGGCGTTGATTTGTTGCCTTGGTAATTACACTTCAGAGGCCGTACCCGATTAGATTTTTGATTTGCTGCAGTTAATTTTTTAGGTTAATTTAGGTGTAAAGTGTGAAGTGTAGTTATTCTACATGAGCATTTTTCAACGAAGTTTAAACAAAAAAGGAACGCAGCCCTTCGGGTTACGCCCAAAACTTGCAAACTTTGCGTTACTCAGTTTTCGTTTAGTTCACTAAACTTCAATCTTCGTGCCTTAATTTTGCCAATTTTAGGCAGTAACAAATCAAAAAATCTTTAATCGGAAACGGCCTCTAGAAAAACATGACAATTTATTGATGTGTTCGCTCTAAAAATAATCGCTCAACAAGACGAATATCACGTTTATCTGGTAAACTTGGGCAAATTTTTCTGCGGGTTGCGTAAACGCATTATGAATCCACCAAATCAGAATTCTTCACTCTTATTAAAATCGGTTAAGCATGTAATTGCCGTCGCATCGGGTAAAGGTGGTGTTGGTAAGTCAACCACCACGGTAAACCTTGCGCTTGCAATGGCGAGAACAGGAGCCAAAGTTGGGGTATTAGATGCGGATATTTATGGTCCGTCCATTCCTTTAATGCTAGGAATTGAGGATTTTAAACCTGATGCGGTTGGTGAGAAAAAAATGACAGCAGCTTCGGCTCATGGCATTACCGCTCAATCCATTGGTTTTCTGATCAATAGTGAGGACGCTGCTATCTGGCGTGGTCCAATGGCAGCAGGCGCATTAACTCAGTTGATGAATGAAACGGCTTGGCCTGAGTTAGATTACCTATTTGTTGATATGCCGCCGGGTACGGGGGATATTCAGTTAACGCTATCTCAAAAAGTGCCATTAACAGGTGCTGTTATCGTTACCACTCCTCAAGATGTTGCTTTGTCTGATGCCCGTAAAGGGATTCAGATGTTCCAAAAGGTGAATGTGCCAATATTAGGGGTCGTGGAGAATATGAGTATTCATATTTGCAGCCAATGTAATCACCAAGAGCCTATTTTTGGTGCACAAGGTGGTAAACGCACCGCAGAGCAATATCAAGTTCCATTTTTGGGAGCGTTACCGTTACAACTCAGTATTCGGGAAGCTATGGATATGGGTAAACCAACTTTGGTTTCAGACCCAGACTCTGCCATTAGTGATTTATATATTCAGATTGCTAACCAAATTGTGAAGCAAGTTGCAGCTCAGCAACAATCAAGTGTCTCTATTAGTATTTCAGATGATGAGTAAGGTATAAGTATGAATTCTCAGCAGTGTGTGATCATCGCTATCGCAGGAGCATCAGCCTCAGGAAAGAGTTTAATTGCAAGGACGATTTTCGATGAACTTAGACGTGATCTAGGAACGGACCAAATTGCCGTAATTAACGAAGATGCCTACTATCATGATCAAACCCACATGACCATGGAAGAAAGAGTCAAGACTAACTATGACCATCCACAGTCTATGGATCACGCTTTACTTAGAGAGCACCTGTTGGAGCTGAAAGCGGGTAATGATATTGAGATCCCACAATATTGTTATGTAACTCATACCCGAAAGCCTGATGAGACTAACCACATCACACCTAAAAAAGTCATTATTCTTGAGGGGATTCTACTGCTTACCGACCCTAAACTAAGAGAACTTTTTGATGCGAGTGTGTTCATGGATACTCCATTAGATATTTGCTTTTTGCGTCGTTTACAGCGTGATGTTGAAGAGCGTGGTCGTACGATGGAATCGGTTATTTCACAGTATAAAAAGACTGTTCGTCCTATGTTTATGCAATTCATTGAACCTTCTAAGCAATATGCTGATATTATTGTTCCAAGAGGCGGTAAAAACCGTATTGCAACAGACATACTCAAAGCCAGAATTCAACATTTATTGGCGAAGTAACCCACTAGCTTAGGTTATTGAGGCTAGTGGAAGGACATTGTATTTGGCACAAGGAATCTAATTAAAAATGCGTTTAACTGATATTGAAATCGAAAAAGCGTTAGATAACCAAGAAATCATTATTACTCCAAGACCAGAGCCTGAAGCCATTTCGGGAGTCAGTATGGATGTTCGATTAGGTAATCAGTTTCGTGTATTTAAAGATCACACTGCGCCATTTATCGATTTAAGTGGTCCTAGTGCTGATGTGCAAGAAGCGCTAGATAGAGTTATGAGCGAGCAAATTGATATTCCAGATGGTGAAGCTTTCTTCCTTCACCCTGGGGAATTAGCGCTCGCAGTGACCTATGAAAGTGTCACTTTACCTGCTGACATAGTGGGTTGGTTAGATGGTCGTTCGTCCTTGGCTCGATTGGGCTTAATGGTTCACGTTACCGCTCATCGAATCGATCCGGGCTGGCAAGGAAAAATTGTTTTAGAGTTTTACAATAGCGGTAAATTACCGCTGGCACTACGACCAAATATGACCATTGGTGCATTGAACTTTGAGCGACTCTCAACACCAGTGGCTAGACCTTACAACAAACGTAAAAGTGCCAAATATAAAGACCAACAAGAAGCTGTAGCCAGTCGTATTAGTCAGGATTGATAATGCAAAAGTTATGGATAAATGGTCAGAGGCAATCTGATTTGCAGGGAAAGCATTGTAATGCCTTTGATCGAGGAATGGCTTATGGTGATGGTGTATTTGCAACAATGTGCATAGATTCACATGGGCAAATTCAGTTTCTTGAAACTCATATCCAGCGGCTCACACAAGCCGCTTTTCGATTACAGATAAAAGTAGACGATCAATTCTGGAGTCCTAGTCCACTGCTCATTGAACACCTAAAGAAAATCGCGCTTCAATATCCTTCACAAGGACTAAAGCTTCTTATCTCTCGTGGTGTCGGTGGTCGTGGCTACCAAGCACCAGATTCATCCAGTGTTACTGAGTTGGTTTCTACATTTTCACTGCCAGAGCTATATATAAATTGGCAGAAGCAAGGTATAAAACTTCAAAGTTCAGAAATAAAATTAGCCAAGCAACCAATATTAGCGGGAATGAAACACTTGAACCGTTTGGAACAAGTGATGATAAAATCTCAACCATTGAATGAAGGTTTCCAAGATTGGCTGGTCATGGATACTGACGATATGGTGATTGAATCGTCAATGGCGAATATTTTTTTTCATGATGGTGATAAGTGGTCAACCCCTTGCCTTTCCCAAAGTGGTGTATCCGGTGTCATGCGAGAACAAGTCATCCAGCAATTACTTGAGTCTGGTGAACACGTTGAAGTTCTGTCCATTCCAAAAGAAAAAATTAAGCTTATGCAACATGCTTTCATAACCAATAGCTTGATGGGCGTGGTTGATATTGTGCAAGTTGATGACATGACATTAGCTAAAAGTCCGATAACTGAGATGCTAAGATCTCAGTTAGGAGTCAGCTTATGAAATGGCTGAAAATAACGCTTTCGGTTTTGTCCATAAGTGTGATTGCTACGGTGCTTGTTGTTAAGCAACAAGTCGAATCATACATGAAGACGCCAATGAAGATCTCTGAACCGAGAGAATTGTGGGTAGAACGTGGTGCCTCGATGAATGGCACACTGAACAAACTGGCACGTCAGGGTGATCTTATTGATGTGTGGAAATTCAAACTTTATCTAAAGCTTTATCCTGAGCATCAAAATCTACAAAAAGGTGTTTATCAGTTAACACCAAAAGATACACCGCTTACCCTCATTACTAAGTTAAACACGGGTGATGTTAAAAAATACCGAGTGACTTTGATAGAAGGGCATACGATTCAACAATGGTTAGCTTTGCTTCAACGACAACCGAGACTTGAAGTAGATAATGATATTTTTGAACAAGTATTAAAGCTCAATGGAGACACTTCAGGTAAACCTGAAGGAAAGTTTTTTCCAGATACTTACCAGTACACGTCTTCAACAAAGCTGCTGGATATTCTTAATCAGAGCTACAAAAAAATGCAAACCGAATTGCAAAAGATATGGGATAACCGAGCTGAAAATGTTCAGGTTAATAGTCCATATGAGTTACTCATTTTGGCATCCATCATCGAAAAAGAAACTGCAAAACCGAGTGAGCGAGACGTTATTTCAGCGGTGTTTAATAATCGTTTAAGTAAGAAAATGCGCCTGCAAACTGATCCAACAGTTATTTATGGAATGGGTGAGAGATTTAAGGGAAATATTACTCGTAAAGATCTTAGGGAAAAAACACCTTTTAATACCTATCGAATAAATGGCTTACCGCCAACACCAATTGCAGCGCCAAGTCTTGCATCCATTCAAGCAGCAGCTCATCCTGCTGATGTAAATTACTTATATTTTGTTTCTAGAAATGATGGCAGTCATATTTTTTCAAGAACATTAAGACAACACAATCGAGCTGTGAATCAGTACCAGAGAAATAGAAAATGACCGTAGAACAAGGCAAATTTATTGTTATTGAGGGCCTTGAAGGTGCTGGAAAATCTAGCGCCATCAATTTAGTTCGTGATTATATTGAAAAGCACACAGGACAAACCATTGTTTGTACTCGCGAGCCGGGTGGTACGCCACTCGCTGAAAAAATGCGTGATCTAGTAAAAGTCGCTGATGACAATGATCCACTTTGTGATGAATCAGAATGTTTACTTATTTATGCTGCAAGAGCACAGCTCATCGCCAATGTGATAAAACCAGCACTTGATAAAGGTGAATGGGTAATTGGAGATAGGCATAATTTATCTTCATTAGCCTATCAAGGAGGAGGGCGCGGTTTATCCAACCTCGTTGACTCGTTAAGTGAAATTACCTTGCAAGGTTTTAAACCTGACTTAACCTTGTATTTGGATATCGATCCTCAATTGGGTTTATCACGTGCTGCAAATCGAGGCGCACTGGATAGAATTGAACAGCAAAAAATGGATTTTTTCCAACGAGCTAGAGCTCGATACTTACAAGAAGCATCAAAAGATGATTCTATTTATGTGATTGATGCAAGTCAGAATATTACCGAAGTTCATAAAGACATTATTAGCGCACTGCAGGCGATGCCATGGTTAAATTAACTCAACTCTCTTGGTTAGATGATGCAAGGCAGGTTTTTTATAATCAACTGAATAGTGATAGCTTGCCACATGCACAGCTATTGGGCATCGAATCTGGCTATGGAGCTGAGTTATTGTTGGCGCACCTTGCACAAACGGCATTATGCGAAAAGCCCACGTCAAAAGGGGCTTGTGGGTTTTGTCGTGGCTGTCATCTCGTTGAGGCAGGAAATCACCCAGATTTACACACCATTAAGCCTGATGGTAGTCAAATCAAGGTGGATCAAATTCGCCAGCTTTGTCAAAGTCTTGCAACCACAGCACAACAAAGTGGTCGTAGAGTAGCTGTGATTCATCATTGCGAAAAGTTAAATCAAGCAGCTGCTAATGCGCTTCTAAAAACACTCGAAGAACCGGGTGATGACACCTTATTATTGCTACAAACCGACTCACCTAATTTATTGATGGCGACGATTTCGAGTCGTTGTCAAAAGCTAGCAATAAGAAAACCGGATAAAAAACAGATATTAGATTGGTTGAGTCAACATTCTGATGTCAAAGGTGATGCCACTTGGTGTATTCCTCTCGTCGGAGGTCCTTTAGAGCTGATGTCGGCTATTGATTCTGGTCACTATCAAGCTTTACTCAACTATCGTAAAGCTTGGGCAGAAAGCTTGAGCCTTGGGCATTTAAGCCAGTGTTTTCTTGCAACTAACGAGCAAGATATCGTTGATGCTTTAGATGTTTTATATCTGGTGCTTCGTCAGTTTGTTTTGCAAGGGAAGTACAGTGATGCCTTATTGCATTCCAGTGTTATAGCATTAGCATCTGATGTCATGCAGGTTCGACAAAAGCTCACTATGATGAGTAACATCAATGCACCAGCGTTATGCCAGCAGTTTCTTATTAAATATCGTCATTTAGTTAATTCTTGATTTAGTTAATTTCTAAATTAGATTTCTCAATTATTGGATCACTGAGTCGATGCAGTCTTTTATAACCTTCATTCAGCAACTTGAAATTCCTCAAGATACCCAGCGCTTGTTTCATGGTCGAGGAGGGAAATACCCTCAATCAGAACATTTGTGTTTAGATTGGTTTGAACCTGTTTTGTTAATCACAAGCTTTAAACCACTAGAGGATAGCGAACTTGAGCAAATAGTAGATGCCATCAAGCAAAGGTGGCAGCAGTTAGCTGAAGAAACGCCACTAAATTTGGTTTATCAGTTTCGTTCTGGTTTAGGCACTAAGACCCAGCTGATTTGTGGTCAAGTGCCAGAACCTCATGTCGTTACTGAGAACGGTAATCAATATAACGTTCACTTATTAAAAGGGCAAAACCACGGTTTGTTTCTTGATATGAGAAATGGTCGCCAGTGGGTACAACAAAACACTCAAGGTAAAAAAGTACTTAATTTATTTGCTTATACTTGTGGTTTTTCGATTGCGGCGTTGGCGGGTGGAGCAGAATCAGTTGTTAATATTGATATGAGTAAAGGTGCGCTTTCAATTGGTAAGCGTAACCATAACCTCAATGACTTTGTTGGAAATGCGAGTTTCTATGGTCATGATATTTTTAAGTCTTGGGGTAAGCTCAAAAAGCAAGGGCCATACGATTTAATTATTGCTGATCCGCCAAGTAACCAAAAAGGTTCATTTGTCGCAACAAAGGATTACGTGAGGTTGCTTCGTCGCTTACCTGAGCTAATGTCAGAGCAATGCGAACTATTGTTGTGTTTAAATGCACCAGAGTTATCACCAGATTTTTTAAAGCAACAAGTCGAAGAGTCTATCAATAATTTAATTTTTGTTGGACGTGTTGCAAATCCTGCCGTTTATGCAGATATTGATGAAGAAAAGTCGTTAAAGGTTTTTCATTACAAGAAATAGATGTGAAGAGACAATATAGTTTGCCTCTAACAATTAAAGTTTGCCCGTAGCAACAGTTCATCCTATGTTTTTTGTGAAAATCTTGAAATGTACTGTGCTACGAGGTCGGAAGTTAGAACCTTTTCAGGAATAGCAAAAAGGTGTAACAGTGTTTTTCCCTCATTTACACGCTTACTAATAGCCCAGTTAAATCAAGTGATTTAGGTGCAGCTATCTCATTTTTGTCGGATAAGCGACACCTGTTACCAGATGCCGCTCTCCTAAGAACCGTACGTGCAACTTTCACTGCATACGGCTCAAGCCTCCACTAAGGCATATTACGTTACCCAGCAACTTCACAACTTCACAACGCAGGCATGACAGGTTCAAACCAAGAGTTTCTGCTTTGCTTATTGAGTTTACGCCTTTGAAGGTAATCGGCGTACTCGGGGTTATAAGGTGTT
>NZ_ML014756.1 GCF_003675895.1 Parashewanella curva | reverse complement strand
TGTTACGCCCTCTACTGGTTTCCAAACGCTGCTGAAACTGCACTAAGGAAGGATCTTGAAAATACATACAAGCAAAACCACTCATGACAACATCATGATGAGCATATTGAGACGCAGAATTCTTTCTTGAATCTGTGCTTGCATTGATATGCTGAGACAAGCTCTTTCTGAGAGAATTAAAACTCAGGTGTTTTTTTTCTTGTATTCGTGAAGCCATGCTAAGCACTGTACTTTTTGATTAAAAATAATGCCCTATATGGTAATACAGAAATCACTGATAGTTTGTGATCTATTGGCTATAGTTGTTGTGATCTATCGTTGTATGTCAGGTTTTCGCTTTACGTTTGTGCGAAAAGAAAATTTTAACATTTCTTTTATGTATTGAATTTTAAGGATTTATTCTTTAACCGAGAATTGCTGGAAGTTTCTTTAAGTTTGCGGTTTTTCGCTTACGATTTAAGCACCTATAAATTGCAATAAGCAATAATTGGTTTGTATTGCAAAACAAGGTTTATCCAATTCCCACCATTACTTTTTCAGTCTTATGCTATTTTTAAATAGCTAAATATTTTTTTCATACCTTTCATCAATTAAGAAGTTTTTGGGTTTTATGGACAAAACACATTCAAAAAATCAGTATCTACGCCGTGGAAGCATACTGATGCTAACAACTTTTGCGCTAGGTTTTATTATGGCGTATGCATTCAATGTCGCACTTTCTAATATGTTAGGCCCTGTTGATTATGGGGATTATAAAGTCGCCGAAGCCTATATTGCTCTTGGAAGTCTTGTTGTGATGATGGGAGGCTCCCGTGCTACTGCGAGCTTTTTATCAAAACAAATTAATGATGGCTCTGGTGAAGGTGTATGGGAATACGTTCGCTTTTATATTGTATTATCTACGGTTCTATCTTTAGTGCTTTTATTTTTGATCTATGCAGTACACCATTACCACCTTTCATTATTCCCTGAAAAAGAATACCACCCTCTCATTATTGCAAGTCTTGCTCTGCCCCTTGTTGCCATGGCGGCATTATTCGGCGGTATTTTGCAATTAGCGAAACATTTGAACTTATCTTTTCTTCCTTGGCGAATTGGCTACCCCGGTTTACGACTTCTATTGTGTGGTGGATTCTTCTTAATTTTTGGCTCCCTCGATGATTTTGAAGCTGTTGCCCTTACGTTAATTGCTGCATTTCTTATTGCAGTATTTTGTGCTTATCACACTCTTCGTTTAGGGTTAATGCCACTAAAGCGAGATAAAAACTTTGTAAAGCCTATTGAGTGGTTAAAAATATCCACTCCCATGATGATGATCATTGCCCTACAAACGTTTATGAGACAAGTCGATATTTATATGATTGAGTTTCAGTTGGATGAAATGTCTGTAGGGCATTATGCGGCAGCCATGACATCGGTTTCAGTAATTAACTCAGTACAGTCGGCTATTTATGGTTTAATCATTCCTCTAATTATTCCTACGCTCGAATCTGGAAAAGCAGCAATCATTCAAATGAACCGTAAAGCATTCTTTATTCTCTTGAAAACGGTTATACCAACTTTTTGTTTACTCGGTCTATTCGGTACTCAGCTTCTCAGTGTTTTTGGTAATGACGTAGAAAACACATACATTTGCTTGATGACATTAGCAGCTGGTTTTTGTATCTACGGCATTAATAGCGCTAGCGTTTTATGGCTTCAATATTCAGGTCAAGAAAGGTGGTTAATGTATAACTTAATGATCACCTTAGGGATAAACGCAACACTAAATTATATCCTTATCCCACGAATGGGAATTGAAGGGGCAGCTATTGCCACTTCACTTTCTTTGATCATTTCAACCATTATTGTGGTAGTTAAACTTAAAATGCACTTAGGCTTCTTCCCTTGGACGTCGCCAGAGGAAAAAGGTGAAGTAGAATCAGCCTAGATGTTCTGATCATTAGCATCTGATCTCAGGAAGTCCTCGCCAACTCGTAGTATATTGCGGCGTTAAAAAGTTTCGCCGCATTCCCCATTTTACTTGAGTTCCTTGAGCGGAAACAAATACAGTATCCCTGCCATAACGCTGATTAATGCTATCCATCACTCCCATCAGTTCTGGTTTGTCTATAGGTTTATTGAATAAATCCAGCTGTTGATGGCTCATATCAACTAAATCTAATAAACCAACACCAACTTTGTAATAACGAACTCCATTTTCAAAAAGTTGCTCAATTACTTGAGATACAGCAGCACAAATCTCCATGGAACAATTCGACGGCCTAGGAAAACTTAATAAGCGTTTAAAAAAACGCGGTTGCTTATCATGAGGAGAGCTGTGAGCAAATATTAGCATTTGGGTACAACCAGAACCCTGCTTACGAGCTTTAGCCGCTGCAATACCTGCATGTTTAGATAATGCTTGATGTAACTCTGCTTTACTGGTGATTCGGTTACCCACGCTGCGAGTAGAAAAGATTTGTTTACTGTCCGCTTTTACCTCATCCCAGTGTTTGCAACAAATACCGTTCAGTTCATTAATGGTGCGCTCTACTTCAACACTAAATTGTTTTCTGGCTAACTTAGCGGGCATATTAGCAAGCTCATAAGCTGTATTTATTCCTAGCAACCTAAGTTTTGCAGATAACTTGCGCCCTATTCCCCACACATCTTCAACATCGGTAAGCTGTAAAAGTGAGGTAATGCAGGAAATAGAGTCTAATACGCACACACCGTTATATACTCGATGTTTTTTTGCAGCATGGTTTGCAAGTTTGGCTAAGGTCAATGTTGACCCCATTCCTACGCATACTGGCAGTCGAGTTTCTTTCCACACTGTTCTTCTAATCAACTGTCCATGCCGCACTAAATCAGGAATTGTTTTCGTGGTGTTTTTAAGCGATAAGAAAGTTTCATCAATTGAATATATGTGCTGTTCAGGTGCAAAACGCCCAATGGTTTGCATCAATTTGGCAGATAAGTCGGAATACAGCTCATAATTTGACGAACAAACAATAATCCCTTTCTGTTCACATAAATAGCGGGCTTGAAAATACGGAATAAACTTTTTTATTCCGGCTTCTTTGGCAAGACGGTTTGCTGCCACAATACAGCTATCGTTATTACTTAGCACTATGATTGGCTTACGGCGCCAGTCAGGTCTGAACACGGCTTCCGCAGAACAATAAAAGCTATTAGCGTCAACAAGGGCAAACATTGATTAGACCAACAATGAGCTAACGCGATGGCAACGAATTGAGCGAACTATGACTCCTTCGATAGAAAATTCATCATATTCATTTACTGTAATTGCTTGATATTGTTCATTGGCAGAAAGCAGAAGCTTACGGTTAGAGTCATAAATCTTACAGACAAATTCACCATTAAGATTAGCCACCACAATATCCATATGCCGACGATGAACGTGCCTGTCGACAATCAAGATATCATTATCGAAAATTCCGACACCTTGCATGCTATCTCCTTTCGCACGGCCAATAAAAGTCGCACTAGGATGCTCGATAAGCAGCTCATCTAGACTTAATGCCAGCTGTGAATATTCTGCAGCTGGGGATTCAAAACCTGTTACTCCCGCTTGAGCATATATAGGAATTATCTTCATATATCGACATACTGTTCATTTATACAGTATATATTAGCAAGGATTATTAGATAAGGTAAAGTTCAAAATAAATTGCGGTGATGAACGTAGATAAAGCTTATGGGCGTCCCTCATCATTAAAGCTGTATTCTTTTTCTACTCTAACGATGCGAGTTGTATATTCTGAATACCACTTTTCCTTACCTAATTGTTGCGCTTGCATATGATTTTGATTGTTTTTCCAATCTTTTATTGCTTGTAAGCTTTCCCAGTACGATACGGTTATTCCTATAGACTCGCGAGCAGACTCCACACCAAGGAATCCCGGTTGTTGTGCCGCTAACTTCATCATGTGATTTGCCATATCTGCATAACCATCTTCAATGCTAGATCTCACTGAAGTAAAAATCACTGCATAATAAGGTGGCTTTGGTGTATTACAAATTAGACTCATAACACTGCCCTTAATCCGGTTGAATAAACTCTAATATATGACTAGATTGTGGTGGACTAACACGACCTGTGGTGATCGCTTTTATCATATGTTCTATGACAGGGCTTGCTACTCCATGTTTATTATCAAGAAAGTAACTATGCCCTTTTAAATCAAACTTGTTATTAAAATTATCGCAATCAATTTCATAAACATTCTTTGGTAACTGTTTTAAATCATTAGGTCCAGTCATTCCCATTCGACGCGATAAACATTTATGACGCAAATTAGCTAACTTCGAAGCAGGCATAGCCAAGTCATCTCTGGCGAAATAAACACATAGATTGCGCGCTGAATCGCTCAAGTGGTGACCAGGTTTGTCAGATTCTAAAATTTGATTATCGACATCAGCTGCAACCATAAAAATATTTCGAAATAGTAATGGCATGTTATTCGCGTTATATTTTGACGCCCAACCAGCTATGGCATTCACTAGCAATCGACTCCCCATGGAGTGAGCTAATACATTCATCCGCTTAAAGCATGGGTGCTGTTGTTGCTCGGCTTCTCGACGCCATTGCTCAAATTTACCCAATAGTCTTGAAAAAGCTGGGCCACTGGCATCAGCAGCATCTTGATCATCCCAATAATCATCAATAAAGGCTAATGCAGAGTCATCATCACACGGCCAAATAATTGGGATAACTTCCACCAGCTGTGATGATTGCTGATTAATTAAATTTTGAAGCTTATTGGCATTTTCAAAGACATCTGGCTCCATATTGTTATTAAAGCCATGAATGTAAAATAAAAGCTGAGTATGAGCAGGTAAAGATTTTAAATACTGAAAGAAATCATGATGAAGAATTTCGGTATATTCATCTGTATTATGGCGCTGACAAAAATACAAGTACTGTGATACGGCAGTATTTTGATAATCAAAACTGATCCGTCTACCTTTTCGGGAGCGCGCCGACTGTTTTGGAGTTCGGTTGGTAATAAATAACAAGTTAGTATCCCTTTGCCAACATATTTAACAATCGATCTTATGGTGGTTTTGTGAGCAAGGTCAACTTAATTTAAAGAGGTAAACCTAAAACACAACCTTTGCTATTGATAATGATTCGCATTGTGAATACTATCTATCTCTAAGTCGATAAGTAGAAGAATAAGAGATTAGAGTATGTATGTTTGCGTTTGCCATGGAATAACTGAAAAAGATATACAGCAGGCCATAAATAATGGTGCAGAGCATGTTAAAGAACTACGTGATTCTTATGATTTAGGCACCGATTGCGGTAAGTGCCTCTACCTAGCTGCCAAAATAATGAAAGATAATAAAACAGACCTAAATTACGACTTAGCTAAGGCAGTGTAAGCATTTTAATATAGGGGCATGATTCTTATCCTTTCAGCCTCTTCATCCAATTCAAAAATATTCACACAAATACTGTTTTTATAAAAAACAGAAATCAGTTTAATTCTCATAAAGGTTTATTCTTTTTTATTATAACTCACTTCATGCCAGTTATATTCATTGGTTCTTGGCAAACACCTTAAAAAAGCTTTATAACATCTCACGAAATACTCTTATCAAAAATCTTGAAGCAAGGTTGTCGATATGAAAACAGATCAAAGTATTATTAAAGCGCTCAACAAGGTTCTGACTATAGAGCTTACCTCCATCAATCAGTATTTTCTTCATGCTCGAATATATAAAAACTGGGGACTCGAAGAGCTCAATGAAAAAGCTTACTCGAAATCAATTGAAGATATGAAACAAGCTGACGCCATTATAGAGAGAATATTGTTTCTTGAAGGCTTACCCAATCTACAACATCTAGAAAGATTGAGAATCGGAGAGCATACCGAAGAAATGCTCAGCTGTGATTTAGCCTTACAAATGGAACAAATCCAGTTATTGAAAAAAACCATTGAGTATTTTGAACAACAACAAGACTTTGTCTCCCGAGAGTTATTGGAATCGATTCTTGATTATGAAGAAAACTACATAGACTGGATTGAGACACAAATAATGCTTATCAGTCACATTGGTATTCAAAACTACCAACAAGCCAATCTAGAGCATTAGGGAGTGCAATTATGCAAGGTGTAGCTAAAATCATTAAATTACTCAATAAGCAGTTAATCTTAGAACTCACATCAATGGATCAATACTTAGCGCATGCCAAGCTCTATGAAGATTGGGGCATCGATAAACTTCACGCTAAATTAACACATGAATATGAAGAAGAATTAGCTCACGCTAAATCGTTAATAGAAAGGATCATTTTCCTAGAAGGACGAGCCGATACAGCTTCTAGAGAAAAAATTAATGTCGGAAACAATGTAAAGCAAATGCTTGAGTATGATTTGGAAGCTGAGCAACAAGTAGCCAAAAGTTTAAGAGACATTATTGCTGAATGCGAAGCTGAAGGCGATTTTGTCAGCCGAGAAATGTTAGAACGTTTACTTAATGATACTGAGATGGATCATATCTATTGGCTTGAGCAACATCTTGGGCTCATCGAAAAAATCGGTATTAAAAATTATATTCAATCACAAATGACTGCATCACCTTCCATGTAGTTATTTGTAAATAATTCTTCATTCTGCCCCTAGTTTCAAATTTCCACACAACCTTTGCATTTGCAAAGGTTGTTGTTTTTATTGGATTTTATGGAAAATTTGCAACTTGCTTCTAGACTTAAAAGAGTAAGACACTTCACTATTCTTTTGGGGGCATTCATGAGCATTTTCGAGCAATATCAACAACGATATGAACACAAACGAGACGAAGAGTATACGCTAGAAGCATTTCTTGAAATGTGTAAGGAAGATCCAAGCTTATATTCATCACCTTCAGAAAGATTACTCGCAGCCATTGGCGAACCAGAACTCATCGACACATCAAAAGACTCTGTGCTAAGCCGAATATTTAGTAATAGAGTCATTCGACGTTACCCCGCCTTTTCTGAGTTTTACGGCATGGAAGAAGCTATTGAACAAATAGTTGCGTACTTAAAACATGCAGCACAGGGATTAGAAGAATCCAAACAAATCTTATACCTGCTTGGACCAGTGGGCGGTGGTAAGTCATCCCTAGCCGAGAAATTAAAGGCATTGATGCAGCAGCAACCCATCTATGTGTTAAGTGCAGATGGTGTACCGAGCCCCGTAAATGATCATCCATTTAGCTTATTTACCGCAGATGAAGACGGAAAAATACTTACGGATTCTTACAACATCCCTACCCGCTACTTAAAAACCATCATGTCGCCATGGACCGTAAAACGCTTACATGAATACGAAGGCGATTTATCTAAATTTAAAGTAGTAAAAATGTATCCTTCAATATTAGATCAAATCGCAATCGCCAAAACCGAACCAGGGGATGAAAATAATCAGGACATTTCATCGCTGGTGGGTAAAGTAGATATCAGACAACTTGAACACTTTTCTCAACACGATGCTGATGCCTATGCATATTCTGGCGCCTTATGTCGGGCTAACCAAGGCTTGATGGAGTTTGTGGAAATGTTTAAAGCACCGATAAAGGTGTTACATCCACTATTGACCGCTACTCAAGAAGGTAACTATAACGGTACTGAAGGGTTATCAGCATTACCCTATAATGGAATAATTCTCGCTCACTCAAACGAGTCAGAATGGGCCAGCTTTAGAAATAATAAGAACAATGAAGCTTTCTTAGATAGGGTTTATATCGTCAAAGTCCCCTACTGCCTAAGAGTTTCAGAAGAAATGCACATCTACGAGAAACTGCTTGCGAACTCAGAATTAACAGAAGCACCATGTGCACCGTCGACATTGGAAATTTTGGCTAAATTTGCCGTGCTTTCACGGATAAAAGTGCCAGAAAACTCGTCAGTATATTCAAAAATGCGGGTATATAACGGTGAAAGCCTAAAAGATACCGACCCTAAAGCTAAATCATTTCAGGAATACCGAGATTTTGCAGGTGTAGATGAAGGGATGTCTGGGTTATCCACTCGATTTGCTTTTAAAATCTTATCTCGTGTATTTAACTTTGATCAATCAGAAGTCGCTGCAAACCCAGTACATTTATTTTATGTACTCGAAAAACAAATCGAGCAAGAGCAATTTGCAAAAGATGTGGGTGAGCGTTACTTAGAGTTTTTAAAAGGTTACCTAATCCCTAACTATGTTGAGTTTATAGGGAAAGAAATCCAAACCGCCTATCTTGAGTCCTATTCTGAGTATGGACAGAACATTTTCGATCGCTACGTAACTTATGCTGATTTTTGGATTCAAGATCAAGAGTATCGTGATCCTGAAACCGGGCAACTGTTTGATAGAACAGCATTAAACACAGAACTGGAGAAAATTGAAAAGCCAGCCGGTATAAGTAACCCGAAAGATTTTCGTAATGAAATTGTCAACTTTGTATTGAGAGCTCGAGCCAATCATGGCGGCAACAACCCTCAATGGACCAATTACGAAAAGCTTCGAACGGTGATTGAAAAGAAAATGTTCTCAAATACCGAAGATTTATTGCCAGTTATTTCCTTTAATGCCAAAACCTCTACTGACGATCAACGGAAGCACGATGACTTCGTGAATCGAATGATGGAAAAAGGCTATACCAAGAAGCAAGTTAGATTACTTTCTGAATGGTATTTAAGGGTTCGTAAGTCATCTTAACAGTGCTAACCAGAACCCATAAATGACACTTGTCGTTTATGGGTTAACTGACAAGATCTGGCTGAATGGTCGGGTGTATTCAAGCTCTATGATTACAAGGAGTGACTATGGCGAACTTTATCGACCGTAGGCTTAATGCCAAAGGCAAAAGCACAGTTAATCGACAGCGATTCATCGAGAGATACAAAAAGCAAATAAAGCAATCGGTTAATGATGCAATCACTAATCGAAGTGTTACCGATGTTGACTCTGGAGAAAGCATAAAAATCCCGACGAAAGATACCAATGAACCATTTTTTCATCATGGTGATGGTGGTATTAGGGAGCAAGTTCATCCAGGTAATAAGGAGTTTGTAAAAGGTGACAAAATTCCTAAGCCACAACAGGAACAACAAGGCCAAGGTGAAGGTGATGCATCTGACTCTGGTGAAGGACAAGATAATTTTGTTTTTCAGATATCTAGAGATGAATATTTAGAGCTATTATTTGAAGATCTTGAGCTACCTAACTTACATAAAACTGATAATGCCAAAATTGTGGAAACTCAATTAAACCGTGCTGGTTATACAACTGACGGAGTTCCCACCAACATCAATATTGTCAGATCGTTAACCGCCTCTTTGGGGAGACGAATCGCGCTCAGTGCAGGCAAAAAACAAGAATTGCATAAGAAAAAAATCGAACTCGCAGAGCTATTAGAAATTCCTGGTGCAAGTATTGACGAAATTAATGATAGACAGCGGCACATTGCTGAACTAAAAAAAAGAATTAAGAAAGTACCCTTTATTGATACGTTTGATCTTAGATATAACAATTACAAAAAACATAACGTACCAACCTCTCAGGCGGTAATGTTTTGCTTAATGGATGTATCGGGCTCGATGGATCAAGCGACAAAAGACATTGCTAAACGATTTTACATCTTACTTTATCTATTTTTAACCCGTACTTACGAAAACCTAGAAGTGGTGTTTATTCGGCATCATACCCAAGCTAAAGAAGTCGATGAGCAAGAATTTTTTTACTCACAGGAAACTGGCGGAACCATTGTTTCAAGCGCGCTTAAATTGATGCATGAGATACAACAACAACGTTTTCCAGATAATGAGTGGAATATCTACGTCGCACAAGCCTCAGATGGAGATAATTGGGCTGACGATTGCAGCAAATGTATAGATATGTTGAGTAAATCAATTTTACCTGTGTGCCGCTATTACTCATATATAGAAATCACACAGCGGGCACATCAATCACTATGGCGACAATACGAAAAGCTAGAAGCCGAACTAGATAATATGGCAGTGCAACACATCAAAACTGTGGATGATATTTACCCTGTTTTTCGGGAGTTATTTAAAAAGCGCGTTGTATAGCTAAATCAATATAAAATGACGTACTCAGCTGGAATTAAAAGAAATTTAGGCAAGGCAAATCGGTGAATACATAGTTATTCTACGTTGAGACGATTTAACGCAGCATTAATTTCTTTTAAGCCAGCCTGTTAGGAGCTTCTGTGGAGGCACACTTTTTTCTTACATCAATTTATAAGGTATCTACATTATTGCATTGATGCGCCTCAAATTGTGCCTCCACAGAAAGCTCTGAGAATGTCATTTTATATTGAATTAGCTATATAAGGGATTCTAATTATGACAGAGCAAACATTACCATTAAGTGATGGTCCTGAATGGACTTTTGAACTGATCGAAGAATATCAGCACCATATACGCGAGGCCGCTAAACATTTTGGGCTTGATACCTACCCTAACCAAATTGAAATCATCACCGCTGAACAAATGATGGATGCATACTCCGCGATAGGTATGCCAGTAAACTACACTCATTGGTCATTCGGCAAAAAATTTATTCAAACAGAGCAAAACTATAAGCGTGGCCGTATGGGCTTAGCTTATGAAATAGTGATTAACTCTAACCCCTGTATTTCATATTTAATGGAAGAGAACACCATTACCATGCAAGCCTTAGTTATGGCTCATGCTTGTTATGGTCATAATAGTTTTTTTAAAAATAATTATTTATTTCAAACTTGGACGGATGCTAGCTCGATAATTGACTACCTAGTATTTGCTAAAAACTACATTGCGAAGTGTGAGTTAGAACAAGGAACGACAAAAGTAGAAGAAATACTAGACTCTTGCCATGCCCTGATGAATTATGGTGTTGATAGATACAAACGCCCTTCTAAATTGTCGATTCAAAAAGAAAAAGAGAAGCAAAAACAGCGAGAAGACTATTTGCAAAGTCAAGTAAATGACCTTTGGCGTACCTTACCAACCACAGAAAAAAGCTCTACATTGAACCAAGAGCAAAGATTCCCACCAGAACCGCAAGAGAACATTTTGTACTTTATTGAAAAAAACGCGCCACTATTAGAACCATGGCAGCGCGAAATCGTAAGAATTGTCCGTAAAGTATCGCAATATTTCTACCCTCAAAAACAAACACAGGTAATGAATGAGGGGTGGGCTAGCTTTTGGCACTATACATTACTTAATCATTTATATGATCAAGGCATAGTAACCGATAGATTCATGCTAGAGTTTTTAGAAAGCCATACAGGCGTGATCAAGCAACAAGCATTTGATAGCCCATATTATAGTGGCATTAACCCATACGCCCTTGGCTTTAATATGTTTATGGACATTAAACGGATCTGCCAAGAGCCTACAGAAGAAGATAAGCATTGGTTTCCTGAATTAATAGGAAAAGATTGGTTGGAGACCATACACTTCGCAATGAAAAATTTTAAAGATGAAAGTTTTATCAGCCAATACTTATCACCAAGGCTCATTAGAGAATTTAAACTTTTCGGGGTAATCAATGACTCTGAAAAGGATCACCTTACGATCTCAGCCATTCATAATGAACAAGGCTATAGAGAAATCAGGCAACAGTTATCGCAGCAATATAACTTGTCGAACCTTGAGCCCAATATTCAAGTACACAAGGTAGAAGTAAATGGGGATAGGTCGCTGACCTTGCGTCATGTGCCATACAATAAAATGCCATTAAATGATGACCACCAAGAAGTGCTTAAACATATGCATAGGCTGTGGGGTTTTGACGTTCACTTAGAAGAGGAAAAGTTTGAAAACGAGGTTGTGTATTTAGGCAGTTGTCCACAACGAAAGAAAACAACTGAGACAGAGCAAGAGAAATAAGAAAAAAGCCCTTATAATTAAGGGCTTTAAACTCAGTTATTTAACTATTATCGTGCGCATACTCTGCAGGAAGATCATCACGAATTTCTGACCAAACTTTACCTGTCTTAATGCCATATTCACGCATCAACAGTGGCACATTCTCAAATTCTCCACTGTCAGCAATAGATTTTAATTGATGATAAAAATCTAAGGCTAATTTTCTCGACTCTGCACAAGTAAAGTAATAACGCCCTACTCGGCTATATAAACCTTTAAAGCCATTTAAAATCAGTACGTAAAGCGGATTACCACACGAAAATGCGAGCTTATGATGCAATTGATAATCAAATTCAGCAAACGATTCGGCATCATCCTGAATTGAATCAACATCGGTTAATACCTCTTTGACCATTTCTGGATTGGTTCTCACTGCCGCACGAAAATAAATGGTGCTAATGTTTGTTCGCGCAGATAGCAACTGATCCACTAACAAGGGAAATCCATCTGGATTTAAGTCTGCGATAGTTTCTAGAATATTTAACCCAGAAGTTTCCCAAAAATTATTTACTTTAGTAGGCTTACCATGTTGAATCGTCAACCAACCATCTCTTGCTAAACGCTGTAATACCTCTCGTAAAGTGGTGCGAGTAACACCTATTAATTCTGATAGCTCACGTTCTGCTGGTAGAATAGACCCTGGTGGAAATTTATTTTCCCAAATAGATCGCACTATATATTTCTCTGCAAAACTCGCAGGGCCCTTAGCATTGATAATCATCAACCTACATTTCCAATAATTATTCGCGTTGTTGGTAACTGATCATACCAGACACGAAGCAAATGAAAACAACTGTTGTGTAATGTTTTTTACGAAATGGTAGTTTTTTTATCGGAAAAATTGTTAAGGCAATGGTATTTTCCAATTGGAAGCCTTAGAATTTTGCAATTCTGCTTTCTTTTTCTCCTTTTTGAGAACTGAGTAGATATATTTGATTTTAGTTTCGTCTAGACTGAATCCCCTGAAAAATAATAAGCTTTGGTCAATTTCCTAAATTCACCAAGATGAAAAAATGTTAGAGAGGAACCTATGCCTGTGACAATCGGTCAGGCGTTTATTGATAACTTCTTAGGGAACTCCCCTAAGTGGTACAAAATCGCGATAATTGCATGCTTGATAATCAATCCACTTGTATTTTACTTTATTGACCCATTTGTGGCTGGTTGGTTATTAGTTATTGAGTTTATTTTCACTTTAGCTATGGCGCTTAAGTGTTACCCATTGCAACCTGGTGGTTTATTAGCATTAGAAGCAATAGCCATAGGGATGACAACTCCATACCAAGTTCTCCATGAAATCGAAGCCAATCTTGAAGTAATTTTATTATTAGTCTTCATGGTCGCCGGTATTTATTTCATGAAACAGTTATTACTGTTTCTATTTACCAAGATCATCACCAAGGTTCGAAATAAAATATTAGTATCCTTGATGTTCTGTGCTTCAGCGACATTTTTGTCAGCATTTCTCGATGCATTAACCGTAATCGCAGTAATTATTGCTGTCGCTGTTGGTTTTTACTCTATTTATCATAAAGTTGCCTCTGGTAAAAACTTTAGTGATAACCATGACCATACTGGTGAAGATCACCATTTGAATGAACAAGAGCTAGAAGATTTTCGCGGTTTCTTGCGTAATTTGCTGATGCATGCGGGTGTTGGTACAGCGCTAGGTGGCGTATGTACTATGGTTGGTGAACCACAAAACTTGATCATTGCAGATAAAGCACATTGGGAATTTGTAGAGTTTGCAATCCGCATGGCGCCTGTGACAGTTCCAGTTCTTGTTGCCGGTTTATTAACTTGTATGCTTGTAGAGAAGTTCAAAGTATTTAGTTACGGGGTTCAATTGCCTGATGCCGTGCATAAAATTCTTTCTGATTATGATCAATACCAAGATAAGAATCGTTCCAACAAAGAAAAAGTAAAATTGATCGTTCAGGCAGTTGTCGGTATTTGGCTGATTGTTGGATTGGCATTGCATTTAGCAAGCGTAGGTCTTATTGGTTTATCTGTAATTATTTTAACTACAGCATTCAACGGTGTAACTGACGAACACGCTCTAGGTAAAGCGTTTGAAGAAGCGTTGCCATTTACAGCCTTACTTGCCGTGTTCTTTGCAGTTGTAGGCGTAATTATTGATCAACAACTATTCGGCCCTATCATCACTTGGGCATTAGAATTTGAAGGCCATGGTCAGTTAGTTATCTTCTATTTAGCTAACGGATTCCTCTCGATGGTGTCGGATAACGTATTTGTTGGTACGGTTTACATCAATGAAGTTAAAGCCGCTTTATTGAATGGGCAAATAACTCGTGATCAATTTGATTTATTAGCAGTAGCAATCAATACGGGTACAAACTTACCATCAGTTGCGACTCCAAACGGTCAAGCAGCATTCCTGTTCTTATTGACCTCTGCAATCGCCCCACTCATTCGTTTATCATATGGACGTATGGTATGGATGGCATTACCGTATACTATTGTGCTTTCAATCGTTGGTGCATTAGCGATTCAACTAGGTTGGTTGGAAAACTTAACCCAGTATTTCTATGATACGCATCTATTGATGCATCATTCTGTTAAAGAATTACTGGACACAACCGCGACTGCTCATTAATCTGATACTAAGGTATTAATTTTAATGAATTAAGCCCCAATTATGGGGCTTTTTTTTGCCAATCACGTTATCTATGGAGTTATCAGTGAAGCATCTTGTACAATTTACGCAGCAGCGTTTATCTTGGGGCTTGTTAACCCTGAGCGCCTTAGCTCTCGAAGGGTGTGCACTTTATTTTCAATATGTAATGAAGCTAGATCCTTGTGTGATGTGTATATATCAAAGGCTTGCCATTTTGGGAATTGCGCTTGGCGGAATAATCGGTTTAAGTAATCCACAATCGAGATTATTGCGTTGTCTTGGTATTGTTGTTTGGGGTGTTAGTGCTTCCTGGGGCTTAAAAATAGCCATTGAATTAGTACAAATTCAAGTAGAGAATAACCCATTTTCTACCTGCTCATTCCTCCCTGATTTCCCTTCTTGGATGCCGTTACATGAATGGCTACCATCAGTATTTATGCCCACGGGTATGTGCGGTGAATCACAATGGATGTTTATGGGAGTAACTATGGCTGAATGGATGATAGTTGTATTTGCCATTTATTTAGCAGCGTTTGCGCTATTCTTTCAGCCATCTCTGAGTAAAACAATCAAAAAAGGGTTAAGTTTTAAGTAATTCCTTATTCTATCGAGTCGAGTGGCCACATTACGATGTGGTCCTCAATATCTCGAACCCTTTCCTCATTAATTACTTTCTTAGAAGCAGACATTCCAAGCTTATGCATTTTTTTCTTATTGCCAGTTACCAATGGATGCCAACTTGGTAATGGCAAACCATTATATAAACGTTTATAAGCACAAGTATCTGGTAACCAGTCTAACTCAGGCAAATTCTCAATGGTGACGACCGTACAATCTGAAACAAAATTAAAACGAGTTTCGTATTGGGTACAATTACAGTGTTTAGGATCCAGCAATTTACAAGCGGCATTGGTGTAATAAAGTTCATCTGTTTCATCATCAATGATTTTATTTAAACAACACTTACCACACCCATCGCAAAGAGATTCCCATTCTTGCTGAGAAAGGTCAGCTAATGATTTTTGCTCCCAAAAAGCCATACTTAACACCACTTATAAAAAAGGCTGAAGATTCTACTATAAATCTTCAGCCCTTGCAGAGGTATAACTCTAACTCAGAAACCTTTAATTCTTTTATTGAGACGTTCTGACAGATACATAACTGAAAGTAAACGATAGTCATCCATTTGCGGCCATTTTTCCATTACATCAAAATTTTTGTATGTAAGATAATATCGCCCTTTGGAGTTAGGAACTTTTAAAAGCTTGGCTTGAATATCTGCTCGATTTGGAAGCGGACGACCGTTAAATTTGGTCAGGCCCAGTTCTGACCAAAATTTAAAACTATGAGCTTTCGAAAAATCAAAACTTTGATCTAAGCCTCGACTTAACTTAACTTGCCTGCCCCAAGTGGCAGAGTGATCCCAGCCTTGCTTATATAGAAAGTTTGCGATGGTCGCAAAGCTATCTAAATGATTATGCCAGATATCTTTTTTGCCATCTTTATCCCAATCTACTGCATATTGGTTATAAAAGCTGGGAGTGATGGACAGAAATCCTAAATTTCCTTGAAAGTCACTACTGATTTCTTCAAGGGATACATGCCCAGATTTTACAGAGGCTACCACCGCGACTAACTCTTGTTTGAAAGGGCTAGTAGGATCACTATAAGCTTTCGATGCATAGACAGATAGAGCGGGATAATCAGGCTTTGAGTCGCCAAAATTAGATAATACTCCCCACAGAGCAACAATAAATCTAGGTTGTACTGAATAGTGCTTTGAAATAGCTTTAAGTTGATCAGAGTAATCTTGATGTTTGCTATACAAGAGTTCAATAGCATCGTTCTGAGAAACTTGTTTTAAGTAGTTTTCAAAAGAGATATTGAACTCTTCCGGCTCAGAAGCGACACCAATCTTTTTAAATTGCTTTATGTGTGGAAGTAATGTTTCAACCTCAGCTTGAGACAAGTTTGCTGTTTTAGCTGAAAGTGTATGTTTTACAAACTCTTTAAAACTGATATCGTTAGCATAGTTATTAATGCTAAAAGTTAATGTGCAAAATATTGACGCCTGTTTTACAAATGAACGAACCATTAGATGCCCTATTTTCCTTGTGTTACCACTGCAACAAACTCATATCGACTTCATTCATAAACAATATCAGTTTGTCTTGAACCGCACTTATTATTTTTTGCTAATTTAAAAGCGATTTCTTCAGTCTCTATTTGAGTTTCAAGCTTAACGCCACTGGTTCAAAACAACAAGTACTTAAATTAAAAGCTTGCTAATCTTCCATTCCTAAGGACTTTCTATGTTGCTCAAGAAGGTTCTCTGTAGGTGGAGGTAATTGCAAGTAAAATCCCTTTTCATTGATGTCCTCTTTTACTTTTTCAATATCAGCTAAAGCCAGTTTTTCTACTTTAATGAATGGTAAAGCCATAACGAAAACTGGAGTGCCAAACATCTTTAATAAAGGTTCAGGAACTTGACTAAAATCACCTTTTTTAGGGATATAAAGATAGGTTTCTTGTTTAATACTACTTTTGTATACAGCACATATCATATTCGGCTACTTACTGCTTGAAAGATAAAGTGCCACACTATACCATGAAGCACTATAAATATAATCTGAATCAGCATTGTGCTGAAGAATTTCAGGAGAAGTAAAGCCGAGATGCTGGAATCTAATCTCGAGTTAAAGGGTTCTTCTTTTACGCTATCTGTACTTCATATCAAAAGTGCTGAGCTTCAAAAGATAAGAATTGAATTAGAAGAAAAACTCGCCATCGCACCACAATTTTTTTTAGGAGCGCCATTAGTTCTAAACCTTGCCGCTGTTGCTGAACAAGATATCAATTTATCAGAGTTAAAGCAGATTCTGATCGAACAAGGTCTAGTGATTGTAGGTGTAACTTCAGGATCTGAATCGCAACTTAGCGCTGCTAAAGATCTTGGACTTGCGGTGATAAAACCTGGTAAAACCGTCGAGTCAAAATTCATCAACGCCCCTAAATCAACTCAAATTGTTAAAAAGAATATTCGTTCTGGTCAACAAATCTATGCAAAAAATGCTGATTTAATTGTTGTTGGTACAGTCAGTAATGGTGCAGAAGTTATTGCGGATGGCAGTATACATATTTATGGCACGTTACGAGGCAAAGCCATGGCTGGGGCGACTGGTGATAATAATGCGGTTATTATTGCTCATAGAATGGAATCTGAATTGATAAGTATTGCAGGTCAATATTGGCTTGCGGAAAATCTCGCCGAACATGATACAGATAAAGCGTGCTGTATTCGGCTTGCTGATGAATCATTACTCTTTGAACCACTCACCTTTTAACAGGTAAACAGGGATAATAACAATGGCACAAATTATTGTGGTCACCTCAGGAAAAGGTGGCGTAGGAAAAACAACATCCAGTGCTGCAATAGCTACTGGACTTGCCTTAGAAGGCCATAAAACCGTAGTCATTGACTTTGACATAGGTTTAAGAAATCTTGATCTAATCATGGGGTGTGAGCGCCGAGTAGTTTACGACTTTGTAAATGTCATCAACGGTGAAGCCAACTTAAATCAAGCTCTTATTAAAGATAAACGCAGCAATAATTTATTTATTTTACCTGCTTCTCAAACTAGGGACAAAGATGCACTCACCAAAGAGGGTGTTGGTAAAGTACTAGAAGATTTATCAAAAGATTTTGAATACATTATTTGTGATTCACCTGCGGGGATTGAGCAAGGTGCAATGATGTCACTTTATTACGCTGACATTGCGATTATCACAACTAATCCTGAGGTCAGTTCAGTACGTGATTCAGATCGAATTCTTGGGATGCTTCAAAGCAAATCCCGGAGAGCTGAACAAAACCTTGAGCCTATCCAAGAATACTTATTGTTAACTCGCTATTCTCCTAAGCGTGTCACCACAGGAGAAATGCTAAGTGTTGAAGATGTTGAAGAGATTCTTGCTATCGAACTTGTTGGTGTAATACCAGAATCTCAAGCCGTATTAAAAGCTTCAAACTCAGGAACACCTGTTATCCTAGATAATGAAAGCGATGCAGGTAAAGCATACTCTGATACTGTAGAACGGTTACTAGGAAATAATGTTCCTCTTCGCTTCTTAGAAGAAGAAAAAAAAGGGTTACTAAAACGGATATTTGGAAGCTAACTTATGGCACTTATTGATTATTTTAGATCGAAGAAAAGCCCGTCCTCTGCTTCATTAGCAAAGGAAAGGTTACAAATCATTGTGGCTCATCAACGTTCCGAACGAGATACACCAGATTACTTTCCAAAAATGAAGCAGGAAATCATTGAGGTTATTAATCGCTACATCACTATCTCAGAAGATCAAGTATCAGTGAATGTAGATCAGAATGATGAAAATCTCTCAGTACTAGAGTTAAACGTTACTCTGCCTGAAGATAAATAAACCATGAATAAAAAAAGCAGTTTTTTAAATAACTGCTTTTTTATTAAACCTCAAGTTTTGAAAGACTCTCTTCCGTCAATCGGCCTCTCCATGAGGTTAAAATTTTCGGTAATCTATCCGGCTGTTTCCAAAGCCAGCCTAAGTATTCGTGAACCATCTTCTTTGAAGCAATTTGTTCAAGTGGCAATGTGTTTTGCTCAGCAACTTGAGTTAAGTGTTTTTTCACCAATTTGAAACTGCCTTTGTAGTCATCTCGGTAAGCGATGGCATCGATTCGTTCTGGTAAGTTATCAAAATCAGCCTGCTGAAAACAAGATAAAACTTGTTTACCATAGCGCCCACGCTCGATGTTGGACATCTCACGTATTTTACTAAAATCCTTAAGGCTTTTCGGCCAGGCTTTAGCTAACGCAATAAGAATATGATCCTTTAGAATAAAACCTATTGCCGTATCTTTTTTAACGGCAGTATTCAGTCGCCAACTTGCTAATGGTTTCAACAAAGCCAACTGTTTAGGGGTTAGCTGAAACGCATTCTTTACCTTTAAATAAGCATTATCAAAATCATGCTCATTAGTGCGCCCTGCCGTTTGTATTTGCCCTTCTTCAAAAACCCATTCATATCGGTCCAACTCAACGAGCTTTTGTTTTAATATAGGGAAGATACTATACAGATAAAAAACATCATTAGCGGCGTAATCAAGTTGTTTTTGGGATAATGGACGCTTCATCCAATCCGTTCTGGATTCACCTTTGTCTAACACAACACCTAGACATTGTTCCACCAGCCGCGCATAACCTAGGCCATGATCAAAACCACATATTGATGCCGCAAATTGAGTATCAAATATAGATTTTGGTTCGACTTGACCATAATGAGCAAAAATATCTAAATCTTCACTACCAGCATGCAACAATTTTATGATGTTTTCATTCGCCAATAATTGCCATAAACCAGATAAATCTTCGCATTTTAGAGGATCTACCAGTGCTAGCGTTTGACCATCGTACATTTGGACCAAGCCCAGCTTGGCGTAATAAGTTCGAGTACGAACAAATTCAGTATCTAAACTGATAATGTCACTTTGTGAAAACTGCGCTATTAAATCGTCAAATGCATTTTGATCTTCGACGAGTACATAGTCGAAACCTAAATCATTGTGCAAAGTTGTAGACATTAACTAACCTGTTTGTTTGCTTCGTCACGTAACTCACGTCGTAAGATTTTGCCGACATTGGTTTTAGGTAACTCTTTTCTGAATTCGACAAATTTTGGAATTTTGTAACCAGTCAGATGCACTCGGCAGTGTTTGATCAAATCTTTTTCTGTCAATTTGTCACTATTAGCAACAACGAAAATTTTAACCGCTTCACCACTGGCTTCATTAGGAACACCTACAGCTGCTACTTCTATAACTTTAGGGTGCAGTGCAACGACATCTTCAATTTCATTTGGAAAGACATTAAAACCTGAAACTAAAATCATATCTTTCTTACGATCGACTATATAGAAGAAGCCTTTTTCGTCCATATAGCCAATATCACCAGTTGCTAACCATCCATTTTCATCGATGACATCTTTGGTTGCTTCTTCATTTTGCCAATAACCTTGCATAACCTGCGGGCCTTTAACGAATATCTCACCGGACTCACCTTGTGGTAACACTTGGCCTTCTGCATCTCTAATTTGAATATCGGTTCCAGGTGCAGGATAACCGATGGAGCCATTGTAGCCATCAAGATCATAAGGGCAACATGTTACTAATGGAGAAGCTTCGGTTAGGCCATAACCTTCTAATAGCCTGCTTTTAGTAATGTTCTGCCATTTTTCAGCAACAGCACGCTGTACAGCCATACCGCCACCAATAGACAAGCCTAACTTAGAGAAGTCTAATCTTTTGAATGCTTCATCATTAATCAGTGCATTAAATAAGGTATTAACACCAGTAAGCACAGTAAAAGGATATTTTGAAAGTTCGGATACGAATGCAGGAATATCACGAGGGTTGGTAATTAATAAGTTATTACAACCTTTTTCGATGAATAACAAGCAATTTACTGTTAGCGCAAATATGTGATAAAGGGGTAAAGCGGTAACGACTAGTTCTTTGCCATCTTTTAGGATAGGTGAATACGCTCCGCTCGCTTGTAAAACGTTAGATACCACATTGCTATGAGATAGCATTCCACCTTTTGATAACCCTGTAGTTCCGCCAGTATATTGTAAAAATGCAATATCATCTGAACTGATTTCAGGTTTTACGTATTGTTGTCTGCGTCCTTTAGACAAAACTTGTCTAAATGGTAACGCCTGTGGAAGGTGGTATTTGGGTACAAGTTTTTTAACGTATTTAACTACAAAATTGACGATGGTACGCTTAGGCGGGCTTAATAAATCACCTAAGCCAGTAATTATCACACTTTTTATAGGCGTTTCATTAACCACTGTTTCTAACGTTTTAGCAAAATTGCTAACTACAACAATCGTTTTTGCGCCAGAGTCATTTAGTTGGTGTTTTAATTCTCTAGGCGTATATAGTGGATTGACATTTACTACTGTCATACCAGCTCGTAAAACACCAAACAAAGCAATGGGATATTGCAAAGTGTTTGGCATCATTAATGCTACTCGGTCACCTTTTTTTAAACCAAGTTCATTTTGTAGATAAGCTGCGAATGCTCTACTGCGCTCTTCTAATTTACGATAGGTTACCGTAGCCCCCATACTTACAAATGCGGGTTGATCGGCATATTTATTGACGGATTTTTCAAACATCTCAACCAGTGAAGAATATTGATTAGAATTGATGTTTGCAGGAACACCTTCAGGTAAGTTATTTAGCCAAGGCTGATTCACAATTGTCTCCTAAGTTCTTTCGAAGAGACAGGATAATAGTCATCCTGTAAAAAATATGATCGTTATTATTGTTATTAAACAGGTTATTATACGCTTGTTTGAATATACTGTATTCATATTCACACAAAAGGACATAAAATCCTAGCTATTCTGGTTATAACTGCTCAATCATAGTGCAAATATGAGCTGCAACGTGTCTAGGATTGTCCATATGAACATGATGCCCCCCTTCACTCGTTACTATAGTTAATTGCCGGAAGTAGTCTTGCAACCTATTAGGCGCATGTTGAAGCTCAGCAAAACCACTTTCACCTAATATCAATAATGATGGGACTAAAACACTATCGATTAAATTTAAGACTTGTGCTTCAGAATATCGCCACGCAGATCCTAGTTTCAGTTTTGGATCGGTTTTCAAGCAAACACCATTATGTGATGGAGTTATATTTCTTGATAGAATCGATAAGCAAAATTGATATTGAAGCTCCGTTAATTTATGACGATTTTTTGCAATAGATTCTAACGATGAATAACTTTTAGCCGTTTTACTTGAATTAGTCAGGTCCCGATGTTGGATAATTGATTGCCTTAGCCTCATTTTAGTTTGCTGTTCATTTTCAAATAATGGACTTAGGGCTTCCACTAAATTTAGGCTAGCCACATGCTCTGGAAATAAGCTGGTATAAATAGCACCAATAATGCCACCGAAGGAATGTCCAAGGATGTGAATCTTGCTTATCGAAAATTGCTCGCATAAATGTAAAACTAGAGAGTCTAAATCAAACACATAATCGGTTAAGTGTAACGAATAGCCCTGTTGTCGATGTTGTGACTTTCCATGCCCCGGCCAATCAATCGCAATTAAACAGTAATCATGTAATAAAGGTGCTAATGGCTCAAAACTGTTTGCGTTGTCTAACCAACCATGTAAAGCGAGAATAATCGGTTTATCTTTGTCTCCCCATTGCCGAGCTGCAAGCTGAATATGTGGAAGGTTAAAAACAATTTCTTTGGCTTTATTCATATTTTTATCACCAATAAGTTACCGGGTCTTAGAAGTGTTATAAATCCAAAACAAAGCAATAGCTGCATTCGCCACCCATAAAGCAACCCAAAACAAGCCCGGTAACCAAGTTAAATTAGCTAAATGTGCGGCATCGCCTTCGTGGGTATAACCAAATAAAGATAATGAACTTAACAACCCATTTAAGATCAATGACACGCCAAATAATTTATATATATGCCTAATCCATCTAACACTTCTGATGTATAAAGAGGCTAAAAAACATATAGCAATCAGCATCAAAATAGCGAAAGTGAGTAAATCAGAGACATAAAATAAAAGCGTAACTGCGATTATTGATAGCATTATCACAGCTAAAATCTTTGTTATCGCAGAGTTTCTAGGCTCAGCAATTTTAAAGATCATTGCACCAAACCATGGTGTCCCTAAATAACCACTGAAAGCTATGATTGTATGAATACCACCAATGCTAAAACAATAGCCAGAACCATCAGTGAACAATTGTATTTTTTCAACAACTCCACCGGTCAACAACGTTGCTATACCATGGGATAATTCATGGTAAAAGGTAGCAAACCAATATAGGGGTAGCCCAAGAATAGGTATCTGAACAAGAAAAGCGGCTACCGCAAGGTAAATCCAGAACTGAATGCCCTTTTTATCTAACCAATCCATTTATAGTTCTGTATTAAGTGACTTCATAATTGAATCATAAGGTAAATCAGAGGCTAGCACCAATCGAAAAGAGTTAATAATATTAAATACTTTTCTGTTTAATTCATTTGATCGCCGATGGGCAACCACTTGCTGGATAATTTGAAAAAGCCCCCACCAATCCAGTGCGGTTGTCACTTTTTGAATATCATTATGATTGAGGACATAGCTATAACTGACGGTTGATAATAATTTCGAAGGCAATAAACCACCTAGTTTTAAACTACCTGCGAAATCGATGAGAGTAAGTTTCTCTGTATCCCTTTCATATAAAATGTTAGATGGCTTAATATCACCGTGAACAATCCCTTTGGTGTGACAATGATGAATTACGGAAATTAATCGAGGTAATAAGCTACAAAATGTCTGAACATCATTTTCGGTAAAATCTGAGAGTGATATAGCCTTTGCATTGTATTCAAGTGTGATTAATCGCTTAGCAAATTGCACTGCAATTCCTTTTTGAATGTTTCTGGCACGGCCATACTCCCCAGAACACAGTTCAATTGCGCGCCATTCATTATGCAAAAACTCAACGTCGGAATAGTGTTTAACGTAGTAACAGTCGCCAATTTCTACAACGGACGATACACTTTCATTATCATTGCGGTACATTATAAGTTCGGTAATAATTTAAATTGATTAATCAAGTTAAGCGCTAAATGCTGACTAGAATTTCTCAGGGTATAGCTGAATGTTAGTTGTTTTTTATCAATAGAATAATCCAAGCGCCTAATCAGCCTTGATGAAGTTTGTTTACCCTCACCATCGAATAGCATTCTAAATAAAGCCCACTGCCCTCGATAAGTCTTAAATGCAACGCGATTGGCTCCGTTAAAAAAGCTGGCGCTTAAAAATCCATTTATTCTATTTGAAGGCCAGCTTAAATCACTCCATATCCTTGGGCCGTGGTTGTAACTGAAGATGTCTTCATCACCACGTAAAACAAAACTAGAAACATCAGAACTCATTTCAGTCGGCATAAACCCTAGATTTAACGCAAGCTCTTGACCTGATCCAAAAAACATTCCACTAAGTTGTTTGGATTGGGCAAGTGTATCAAGACTTTGCTTTTTAACGGGTAAAATAGCTCCATCTACAGTCTCAAGCTTTAATTTACCCTGATCCCAAGAAACAAAGGGTTTGAGATAGGTATTAATAAAACTGTCTACCAGTCCTTGTGGTTTAAAGAAATTTGAAAAATCCGCTAAGGCAACTTCGCTCCGGCCATTTTGAGTAAAGGGAAAACGCCCTAAAATTGCTTGAGTGTAAAATGAGTAGATGTTGTCATTCCATTGCTGGTTAATGTATTGAATATCACTTTGAACGACTGAATGCCAAGATTGAACAGCAATATTATTGGCCCATTTTCCAACTTGTGCAGGAGCTTTGGCTGCCTCTCGCTCAAAGTTTGTAAGCGGGTCTTGCGTTCCTGCGGCATGCTCCTTGGCATAATCATACATACTTTTATTTGGCTCTGGGCTTGATAATGCTTTTTCAAAATAAGTATTTAGCTCGTCTAAGGAATCAATTAAACCTGTAACAGGTAACTTATCTCCAGTTCGTCCAGTTCCCTTTAAAAAATCCGCGTATGATTGAAAAGCCTTATTGACGACGAATGAAGGCTGTAAACTCAAAATTTTATTTCCTAAAGCGCGGTTAATCCGATTAGCTTTACCTAAGGCTTTAGAGGCGCTTTTCAAACCAAGCTGTTTTGCTAATTTTTGATTTCCTTTTGTATCAGGTTTTTCTTCAACAGCTAATCGCGTATTTGAAACAATGGCACCAAGCACATCCAAGATAGGGCTCGTCACCGGTTCTCGTGCTTTATGTAAAGCGTATGAAAGATTGACTGTAGAAGAAAATTGTTTGATATGTATGTTTTTGATCAAATCTTTCCAATGCTGAATATAATCAGCGAAATATAGATTTTGCACGTCTTTGCTAAGATCATTCATCTCTGTGATTGAAACAGAACTCATATCTCCTTTTATTGCTCTATAGTCTTCTAATTGCTCTCTCAATAATTTAGATTTCGGTGAGAGATCCAATTGATTAAGACCTTGCTTGGTAAAAATTTCAGGTATCAAATATCCATGATATCCATCACTAAATCTAAACAAGCTATCAAAATTGTCTCCTAGCTGATTTCTGACATCCACTTGATTTCTATATTTAGGTAAACCTTTTATTCGTGTATAAATGAGACGCTCTGGAGACATACCATCCAAGCTGCTGGTAGCTGTAGTTATCAGCTTATGATTGGCTTTTAAGGATTTAGAATATTTGCTGCTTAATAAATCAGATAATAAATTAGATAGATTGGTAAGGTTATGAACAGAAATTTTATCCTGTTCTTGTAATGTATCTAGAATGTATTGTTTTAAATCTTCTAAATCCAGCCTGTGCTTGTCAAATAGCATTTCATAATAGCGAAGTACTTCAAAGATCTTTGTTGGGTTATCAAAACTGACATAGATATAAAGTTCTTTACTAATCAAATAATCAATTTTTGGCAGCAACTCTTTTTGTAATTGTTGCTGGTATATATGGTATATACGTCTTGCAGTATCGTCTTGTTGAGTACTCACACGTTCATACCACGGGGCATCTTCTATTCCTGTTACAGCCACTTTGCGTAACTCACTAAGTACTGCGACTAGATGTGAGATGTTCTCATCAGAAGAATTTAACCTCTTTATATCTTCTTTATAAATATTTAACTTAGATAACGCTTCTGCTCTCCATATCTCATCCGTATTCCAATTATTTTTTAACAATACAGATGTGTAAGCCACTATGGCACACACACCAGCAATTAAAAGAGATTGTCCTGCGATATAACCAAAATGCCTAAAATGATTTACACCTACAATTTCATTTTCTGGATAAATAATGTTTGAAAAAATACGAGCTGAAAAATAATTCCGTCTGCCAGGGTTGCCTTTAAGCCTTGCATTGGTATTAAACTCGGCAGTCTCGGCTATTGATTGAGACAATAGATCAAATTGTTTTCCCTTTTGACCGCAAGATAATAAGTATACTCCTCTTAACCAAACAGCGTCTCTAACGCGATTTTCTTTCCCAATTGCTGTCAATAACTCAATCACTAACTTAAAAAAGATTCTGAGTTGGTAAGGCAAAGCAATAATTGAAGCTGCTTTATCAGCATCAATATTTGTGATCAGTTCAAATTGCTGGTCTACAACCGACTCTAACAATCGTTCTGTTTGATTTTCGAAGTCATCAGCATCAAATCGACGGTCTTGAGTTATAGGAAAGGTAATTCCAAATGGATTATCAATGTCACAACCAGAGAAAATTTCAAAAAACGGTACAAAATCAGCAATAAGGTCAGCCTTAGACAATACACAATAAACTGGAATATGTAGCTTTAGAAAATCACTCATTGCTAAGGTAGCTTCTTGAATAACAGTACTCATAGATAGGCGCGTTTTTTTATCCCCCAAGAGTAAACGATCGCTGCCAATAATAGAGATGATGCCATTCACTCCTTGTCGTGGCCGATGTGACAATAACTGCTGCGAAACCAATTTCCAAAGCTTATCGTCAAGAGATTCGTTGTTAAAAATTCTTGCGCCAACTTCTAGCGCTACAATTTGATCATTATGCCAAAAACGGATCAGTTGCTGACTGTCCTGCTCTTCAAGTAATTTATCAAGTAAAGGTTCAAGGTTATTTTGAAGTAAGAAAGAGCTTTTAGCATCCTTCTCTCCCCCTAAAACTAAATACCATGGTTGATCATAAAGACTTTTTAATCGACTGCCGCTTCTGCCTTTTAACTTTTTAACCGCTTGCTTAAATAGCCTTTTGAGCGCTTTAGTATCTTGATTGAGCAAAACATATTCATCGTGATTGGGATCAGATTGCTTTTTTTTATCTAATCTTTTCATCCACCAAAAAATAGCCATCCCAAGAAGCACCAAGGTAATGACTATTCCTAGATATTTCAGCCAACTATAAGTACTTACTGATGGTATGTACCACCATAACAAGCAAGTAAAAAGTGCACTAAGTAAGACAGTAAAAACGACTAATATTTTTTTGAACATAGTTTATTGCACCTTTCTAATGGTAGCATTTAAACCAAAACGAATGTTTAGTTCATTAGCAAGTTCTCTGATAGTTGCTAAGTCCCCTGTCTTACTCAGAACTAATTCAATGCCATATTGTGTTTCGATAACTGATGTGTGATAGCCGGCATCTTCAAGTACTCTTCCTAATTGTGTAGCATCACTTGGATTGGTGTAGACCCCTAGAAAGACTTCCCACCTCACTGCATTCATTTGATTTTGCATGGATTGTTCATGTGACATTTGACTGTGTGTTTCATCACCAAGAGTGTTATTCTTTGCACCTGTTGCTGGAATGCTTTCATTCATTGCTACAAACTGATCAAGCACCAGCTTACTACCTCTGAAGTACCAATATTCAGTACTCATATAGATCACAAGTAATATTAACGAACCTGCCAATAATACCTTTCTAAAACTGACCATTCTCCATGGTTTTAATGCCTCAGGTAGTTTTGGAGTAAGTGGGACAGGTAATGCAGTTTCTTCACGGAAGTTTCGTATCAATTTAAATGTATTTGACTTAATTTCATGTAATTCGGTTTCATCGTTATGACGATACTTGCCCTGAAAACCTAACATCATCAGTACATATTGAAGTTCAATAAAATCGACTAATTTTTGAGGCTGTAAACTGGCCCTTTCTAATAATTGAAAAAAAACTTCACCGCCATTTCTTTCACTAAAACTTTTGCTAAGTAAGGAATGATTAACCCATCGAGAGTCCTCACCCCATTTGGTATAAAGGATAGCTTCATCAAAGGCTGCACATAGTACAAAAGAGCTTTTCTGAATCACACTAGGATGGTAATCGAGCATCACTCCCAAACTTTTAAAATGTGAAATTGCATCGAGTAAACGTTGCCTAAAACGATCAATATCTTTAGGTTGTCCTTGACGTGGTATAGAAACTAAAATTCCAAGCAACTGTGTAGCCGCATTCAATAGTGGGCTTTTATAAGCAACAAGCTTCTCAATCAACTTTTCTGTGCCAGTTAAATCTGGGGTATTTTCTTCATCTGAGCAATGGTTCTCTGGCGAAGATTGCTCTCGACGAATAACGACTGTGGGCTCATCTGAAAAAATATTAGCCATCGGAATTACCTGATCACATGAAATTCAATTTCAACATTTTCAATACACTCATCAATGTGCAAAGCAATCGGTTCATCTTTTTTGATAATTGACTGCCACAATTCCGATTGAGTATTGATTTCAAAATACGCAGCATCATGTTTAGATTTAAGTTCTGTTGGCGCATATGGTAAGTTTCGTAACGGCACGCCAGATAAAGCATTTCTTACTAATTCAGCAATGGCACTGTTCCCTGCAAGTTTAGCCGCTTTGGGAAATTCATCACAGAGCCTTGACGCTCCAATACTGGATTTAACAACCAGAATAAATTGACCATCATGAAACAAACTCCGATCTTTAACTATCGTGCGCAGTAACCGCCGAGTAGCAAACAAATTACTATTCCATGAAAGTGTGGTGACATTGTCTATTTGGACTTCTCGAAGTAGCACTAAAATCTCAGAAAAAACGCGTGAAAAAATGCCGTAAAGATCGTTATGATTCCAAGAACGAAATTCTTTAGGTAATTTGCCTTCCAATCCTTGAAATTGGCCTGCCATCGAGACGCACTCGAGGTATAGAAGATGAGTAAGTAAGTAGCCATTCTCATTCCAGTGACCTACTTTGGGTATCCAAGCACCTAATGCCTGTAACCATAAGTAATCTCTAGTGAGAGATTGATAGCTTTTACTGTCTCCATCAGCAGTTAAACGTTGAGCTATGGTCTTTGCTCTATATTGCATCTGGGCATATAAATCAGAGATGCTTTCCCGAAGATAAGTTGAAACTCCAAAGTGAAGACAAAACGGGACAAATGCTTCGTTAAGTACCACTTCACCTTCATATTTAAATTCTAAAATTTGAGCTATCGCTAATAAGGTGTAGTCTTTGAGATCTTCCCCTTCCAATTTTAGAGTAACGTTTGGTATCCCTATCTCAATATTTAAAGCTTCGGATGATTCTTGGCTAGTATCAAACACTTGATGTTCGGCTAATCGATGCCTCATCCTTTCGTCTTCACCTACCTCAACCACCCCACTCCGTGCAATAGGCAAAGCCAAATACACTTTTTTCTTTGCTGAATTTTCTGGAACCTCAAGAGTTATCCCATTCATTAAGGAAAAAGGAGTGCCATCTGGAAAAATGCCCTTGGCATGCTCTACATGAATTTTGCCAATGCTTAATAGCGAAAATTTAATGGCAAGGTCATACAATCCGAAACAATTTGGGGTTACTAATGTAGCGTACTCTCTGGTGTAATTTTCCAAGTATCTTTCTTGCTGTTGGAAATGCTGAGGGCTTAAAAACATCCCCTCAGTCCAGACTATTTTTTTCGTTTCCATTACTTACCTTATTGATTAGCAATTAAAGTAAGTCCATATACTTATACTCGTATTTCGGTAACTACTTATCTTCAATTTCTCCTGAAACTGATAGATTTAAACCATCTAAATTGATATTTATAATTGCGCCATGTGAAAGCAAAACCTTATAAATTCCCTTGGTTTTTGCTTGCCGATAGTCTGCAAATGCCGCAATAATGCCAATAAATTGGGTCTGTGCATTAAGTGGATAGGTAAACTTTTTAGACTGTCCAGGAAATATACTCGACAAATTACGCGCTGATAATAAACCCGCTTTGAGTGCTCCCTGAGGATCGGTATACAGGCTAATAAAATCAGTTTGAGAAAACGCTTCACTATCATTGAGCTGATAAAGCCTCAGCTCTATGGGCGAAGCAACACCTGCTAGATTTGGATTAATATTATTATGAGCAGTAATGTTCACCACCAATTGGGGCGACGGCTTTATGTCATCACCAAAGGGCCAGATGCTGCTTATAGTGCTGCAACTACTACAACACAAAGTAAACAAGATTATGGTTAAGTTTTTTTTCATCTTAATCCTCATCACCATTTCTTTGTGTTTTGAGTGCTTCTGTAAAATAGGCATGGAATTTAATTTGCCAAGTTCGGCTATTTAATTGTCTGCTGTAAAAGCGTTTATACATTTCCCAATAATTGGGCTTTCGATGAAAAATTGATGGCACAGTCAAATCATCAAACATACTCTGTAAATTGCTGGGAGATAATTCGATTAACAGTTTTGATATTGCCAATTCCATGGCGTTTTCGGTCTTTTGCTTTAAATTTTCTTCAGCACTAATCAGCCTTGCAAGGGAATAGCTTGTCTCTTGTTTTTCTACACTTGCTTTAATTGGTGATGGTAGTTTGGTTTTCGCTAATGATTCTTCGTAAAATGGATCTTCTTCTACATCAACAAAACCAATCTCGGCTTCTTTTTCGACTTCTGCAATATTGATGTCCATGCCTGAATTAAAGGGATCATCCTCAACCAAATCGAGTTGTGACTCTTGTATTGTCGGCTCTAACTCTATTGGTTGCTGTCTGTGGCTGGATGGTTCGTCATAAGGAGTGCGAGAATTGGACCGAAGCTCTTGCTGGCCTAGGTCAAGCTGTTTATGAAAAGGATCGTCATCAAGATCATCAGTTTGAGGGCTAGAATCAAACGGGTGTGCAGTAGCTTGCTCTGGTAGAAAGCATGAGACTAAGAGCCGATAATTTCCAATCCCTAAAATATCACCATCATTTAAACTGGTTTGAACTCCCCTACCTAATGGCTTAGACGAACCATTAATAAAAAGACCATTAGAGCTGTTATCCATAACTTGATAACCTCTAGCCGTTTTTCGAATAACAGCATGCTGGCTGGAAATTATTCTTGATACATCATTAAGAGTCATTGTTGACTCAGGCGAACGCCCGATTTCTCCCCCTGTTTCAGGGAAATTCTTATTCCATTCAGAAATACTCTCGCCCTCTGGGGAGCTAATAATACGAATTGACAATGGCATAATGTCTATTTCTCAAATGAATACAGGTGAGTTCGAATGCTAGAAAGTTTCACAGCTCCTACTCAATTACAATATCAAACTGACCTGAATCTAACTTGATATCAATCTCACTTATAGATAATCCTTCAATCATACGCTCGATACATTGGTTAGCTAAATTAGGCATCAATGTTCTATTGATAATTTGTTCAATGGCTCTCGCACCTGTTTCTGGGGATTGATTTCGGTTAACGATTTCTGTAATTACTTCATCATCATATTTAAAGCTGGCGCCATATCGTTGTGTGATACTTTTTTCGATTCGCTTGAGTGACAGACGGGTAATCGCCGCCAATTCTTCGTCGTTTAGCGGATAATACGGTACGATAATCGTTCGCCCAAGAAATGCTGGCTTAAAGTATCTTTGTAACTCAGGAAAGATGGTTTGAGTTAATTCAGGAATATCAGGACGCTCATGTTCACAGGCTTGAACCACTGCTCCGTCAGCGGCATTTGATGTCATAATGATGATAGTATTTTTAAAGTCGATATTTCGCCCTTCACTATCTGAAATACTGCCCTTATCGAATATTTGATAAAAAATATCATGCACTCCAGGATGTGCTTTTTCCATTTCATCAAGTAATAATACAGAGTATGGATTTTTTCTTACCGCTTCAGTTAATACCCCACCTTTTCCATAGCCAACGTATCCAGCAGGAGAACCTAACAACATTGATACTTTATGCTCTTCTTTAAATTCTGTCATATTGATGGCAATTATGTTGTGTTCGCCACCGTATAGCTCACCCGTCAAAGCCAAAGCTGTTTCTGTCTTTCCTACGCCACTAGGTCCACACATCAAAAATACGCCAATAGGTTTTCTGCTATCTTTTAGTCCTGCACGCGCCATTCGAATCGTCTGGGAAATTTCGGCAACCGGAGTACTCTGCCCGATCACTCTTTCACTAATATGCGACTCAAGGCTCATTAACCTTTCAACTTCTTGCTTCATCATGTTACCAACAGGAATACCTGTCCATAACGAGATAACTTCTGCAATAGTTTGCTTATTCACTTGAGGAATAACTAATGGACGCTCACCTTGCAATGAACTCAATTCATCCATTTTTTGCTTCAATTTTGTCTGCTGCGCTTGTAAATCTGATTTATTAGGGTTTTGTAACGCATCAGATAGCTGAGTTTGCAGTTGTAATATTTCATCGGCTAAGACTTTTTCTTGCTGCCATTGTTGTGATATTTGCTCATGCTCTTGTCGCATTTGAGACAGCTTTTCTTTCACTTTATCAATATGCTCAGCTTCGATTGACCACAAATTTGTTTCATGAGTAGCTGTTTTTATTTCTTTTTCTAAATAATCAATTTGCTCTGCTAATGCTTCCAGCTGAAATGGAGTGGCAGATTGACTGAGCGCAATGCGAGAACAAGCGGTATCTAGAAGACTTATGGCTTTATCTGGGAGCTTTCGATCGGGTAAATAGCGAATAGACATTGAAACTGAAGCTTTGACCGCTTCTTGCAGAACTTTAACTTGATGATGATCTTCTAAGCTTTGTTTTATGCCAGAGAGCATCTGCACAGCTGAATCTTCTTCCGGTTCTTTTACACCAATTAATTGAAAACGACGTGTTAATGCGGCATCAGATTCAAAATACTGCTTATATTCAGCCCATGTAGTTGCGGCAATAGAGCGGAATTCACCACGAGCTAATGCTGGTTTTAGAATATTTGCAGCATCATTTTGACCAGCTGCGCCACCAGCACCAATTAATGTATGTGCTTCATCAATAAACATAATAATAGGAACCGCTGACTGCTTTATCTCAGTGATAATGTCCTTTAAGCGATTTTCAAACTCACCTTTTATGCTGGCTCCAGCTTGAATCGAGGAAAGATCTAATGCTCTGAGCTCGACATTAGCTAAAAAAGAAGGCACATTCCCAGAGACAATTTGCTGTGCAAGTCCTTCTACAATTGCAGTTTTTCCCACACCGGGATCGCCAACCAATATTGGGCTGTTTTGTCGGCGTCGACATAAAATATCAATGGCCTTTCGAATTTCAACGGTTCTGCCCGTGACTGGATCTAAGTTTCCATCTCTTGCCGCTTGTGTAATGTTTTTAGAGTACTTATCAAGTGCTGGTGTATTACTGTCAAAGCTTTGCTCTGTTGACGCTGTGTGTTCTATTTCTGTGCTGGTGGATGTTTTAGAAGTCTTTAATGATTGCGCTTTTAACCATTCTGACGAAAGGTTATTAATCCACATGCTCAATGCACCATTGTAGGCTCCCTGTTCAATTCTTTGCTTTAGAACCAGTAATAAATGGTATTCATCCACTTTCATTTGGGAGTGATTTAACGTGGCTAACATCCACGCATCTTTTAATAGCTCAATTAAATATGCCGAAAGTGAAGGTGAAGAGTCATTTCCTTTACTAAAACTTGCTAACTCTTCGTTAACCTTGGTAATCAGAATATCTTTTGGAGTACCACTGGCTTCACACGCTGCCAACCATCCCATTTTTTGAGCTCTAAAAAGTACATAAAACCAATGTTCAAGCTCAATACTAAAATGAGTTCTAGCTAAACATTCTCCGGCAGCATCTTCTAATGTTGTTTTCAGTTCCGTTGTTAAGCGTTTGACTAAACTTTGTAATTCGACATTAATCATAACTATTCCGACTCATTGTAAAAGCGGATCAATAGCAAGCGGCATTTCAACAAATTGTTTTGATGTATTTTGGCTTCCCATCCAGGCTGAACGTCCTAATTTAGTCGCGTTACTTGCTGATGATAGTAAACGTGTTCTAGGTAAATATCGGCTATTCACCTTCATATATAACTTGTACTTAATATTGATCCCCATATAGGTTTTCACCATATGATCAATTGCAAGCGTTAACTTCTTATCACTATAAACTTCTAAATAATGAAGATAATTTCGTGGGCATATTTTTATCTTAAGGCTCTGCCCCACCATCGTGGCGACTTTCCCAATAAGTGTAGTTTTACCTAGCTTTTGGTTTTGACCGTTACGGCCAATTCTCGTTAATGAACATGGTGTGAGCGCTTGATGCTCCATATCAAAATAGTCAATCTCAAATTTTGCCTCAAAATAATCTTCTAGCATCATTCTCAATGCTATTGGGCAGGTCAGTTTAAAACCCAATAAAGCTGTATATTGAATAAAGTGTTTTTGTGGAATCACATTTGATTCGCCTACAACACCGGATAACTTAGCCAAAAGCTCACTGATGTGTGTCCCATGTGTTGGCCATGTAAATGTTTCTTCTTCTTTTAAGCGCACTATTTGATGCTTGTTTTCGACCTGACAAAATAAGTTTAAATAACGGTTATTAAAGCCATTAAAAAAATCGATAGCTGCTTCATCGCTATACTCAAAACGCGCTTCTAATGCGGCACGATACATAGGCCGAGGCATAACCCCATGACTTCCAGATAATGCAGCTATGCTTGTTTCAATTATCCAAAATTGTCGAGTGTTATGACTGACACTGGTGACCTGAGAATGATAATAAGCAGGTAATGATTCACATCGGAACCTAATTCTTGGCCTCGTACCATTACTCGCCGCTTCGTGTTTAATTAATTGCCAAGCGCTAGCTAATTCTGCACCATCCACTGATGATAATTTTTCAGTTAAAGAAGACCTTTGCATCCTGATCTCCTCGGAAACGAAATATATACTTCATCCTGACTTTCTAGCTTTATTTCAAGTTGATTAAAACTATTAAAGTTCGCGAAATATGAAAAAAATTTATCTAATAGCGTACTAAATAATACTAAGCCACCATTTATTTGATTTGCATCTAAGGTAACCGTGATCTTAGTTCCATAAGCGAAGCATCCTTTTCCTGAAACTCTAATTGGAGAAACTATCTGTTCAAGTTCAATGTTATTTATCGACTCGATATAAGCGGTGTTTTGTGTGCTTTGATTATGGTTGTACAAATGGAAAACCTCTTTAAGAGTACGCTTGGGATCATTGTTACCTAAAATGCTCTGATAATTGAAATGTAAATGACACAATAACGACCAAATTTCTTCATCCGCATCTCTACGCTTTAGTGCAATAGATGGCTTTCGTAATAACCTCATTGTCCCCGGAATTGTTAGTGAATCTCTGCAGCGAAGTTCACTTGATAGAGGTAAAGTACCCGCTTTTAAGCCATTGGTTACCGTCACTTTCACCAGCCACGTTCTGTTATCTCCACTTGCACCAAGATGTTTAAGATCAGCAACTTTTAAATGGCTTTGAATATGACCATCTTCATGTGATTCTTGAACTAATTGCCACCTTAACCCACACTGATTTTCAAGATATTTCTCACTATAGATAGCTGGAACTTTGACTAAATCTCCATCTGTTACATCAAAGACTTGATCGACAGAAAAAACCTCTATCCCCTCGATTTGACCAGAATCTAATATCAACGGATATTGCCTTTTTAAAAAGTCTATTGAAACCGGATCAGCCGTCATAGTGTGCAAGTTAACTATTGGTACACAGAACAAACAAAAATTGTTGGTTGAGAGCCCTCTAGCCATATCAACACTTAACTCACTAAGGAAAAGTCGTAAACAGATACGATTTGAATCCACTTGCTTTAGACATTCATGTAAATCAAACCTAAACGCATTAAATCGCTCTGGAAAGGTAAAAAATTCAGCAAGAAGCCTAAAACCAGCGAATGAAGATACATTATAAGGAAGTAGACTTTCTTCTAGCTCAAAACCAACTGAATTCATACGATTACGACCTAAAACGTAATTTTTATCTTCAGTCGAAACACATATCTCAAGTGTCTTTTGAAATACTATGTCGTACAATCTCAACGCAGCATTGGCTTCACCTTTTAAATATAAATTTAATTCTTTGATATCTAAATCTGAAAACAGAATCGTTTCATCAATGGTCTCAATATCAATTTCAATTAGTGCCTTAGCTTGCTCAGCACCTTTAGGCTTCGGAACATCAAAAGGTGCAAAAGCGACTCGAACCTTACTGAGTTTAATTGGATAAAGTGTAATGTCTTCAGTCGTTCTAAAAATGCACGATGTCTGATTGCCACTCTTTACATCAAACTCAGTAAGCGCTGGTATTAAATGGCTCGAATTGGCAGAATCATCGATTGCAAAGTTTAAAATTGCATATGAAGGAATCGGTCTTAGATAATGTGGGAATAGTAATTGAATAAGACTTTCAGTAAGTTCTGGAAAGCTACCATCCAACCTCTTTTGTAACCGGCCATTTAATAAAGCGATACTTTCTATAAGGCGCGATATTTGCGGATCATCCACTCCCTCCTTGCTTATTCCTAATGCGTTTGCAGCTCCAGGATGCTGAATGGCAAACATAGCACCATCACGCCGAATGAACTGCTGCTCTTGTTCAAAGTAGGTTAACATTGTCTCAGACAAGGTTTGAATTCCTTATATCAAGCTGATTGAAACTGAAATCCAATACCGAATCAAAAACCATTGTTTCAGAACCAAGCTCAGTATCTAAAACGGCTGAGATGCGAAACTTTAGGTTGTTTGTAAGTTTCTCATCTTTGCTCGGTTCGATAAGTACATGTTGAAGTCTGGGCTCATACAATTGAATCACTTCTGTTATATCAGCTAAAATTACCTCAATGTTGGCTTTACTCTGTGATCGAGTGGCATGACGAATCCCATAATGCACAATGGTGCCTTTTAAATGTCCAGTTTTTAATTTTTCCTCCCAGAAAGGGGCACGACAAGATATTAAAGAACAGACATTTTCTATAATTATGTCTCTCATAGAATCAATGTTGTTGCCCCACTTCTGTGTCAATTTAGCCATCATACTCATGCTGCTTCTCCAACGTCTTGGTTGGATAAAGTGGTACTCAGCAGAACTTCTACATCCATCAACTCATATTGATACTGAGGTTGTAATCGTATTTGGCAAAAATAGCGGGTTTTATCTAAAGGGTCCGCTTCTATTTTGACTTCACAAGACTTTAATGGATAACGAGCCATCACAGAATCTTCACCGTAATCAAGCCCACTAATGTATTTTTGCAACCAGCGTTCAATACGTTTTTGACAGTCGTGAACACTGTCATATCCCCCTACCTGATCGCGAGTTTGGGTTTTAATATAATGACCAAAACGACATGCCATAAGGTTTGTTTGCAGCATCCCCAAAATTCGCTCGGCATCAGATTTTGCATTCCATACTGACTGGTTACTGAAAAAACCTTTTTGTTCAGTCAGATAAAGACTGCTTAATGAAACAAAGCCATGTTCTGCCCAAAAACCATCCTCTTCACTATGCAGATCAATTTTGGTAACCACTGGTTCATCATTAGATGTGGAAACCAAAGCACCACTCACACCGTCCGAATTGTAGGAACGCAAAAATCCAAACCAACTAATCCTATCAAATTCTTTGATAGCATTAGCGGTTAACATAAAGGAACAGTTGCCCCATAATGAATTTTTAGCGGTGTCGGCTTCAGAAAATATGAATCCAGAGTTATAATTTTGATAGGGTGCCCTAAGGAATAACTCTGGCATAACTAAATGTAAAAAACGTGATGAATTGTTATTTCTAAGTAAGTGCCAAGATTGATAGTCTGGGCTTTCTAGAATACGGTCAATTCGTGCAGGATCTTGCATTTGACGTTTAGGATCATCACCGAAAAAGAACTCATCTAGCCCCAAAAGAATAGGACATAGTGCTTGCTCCCCCAACTCTGATAGCAACTGTAGTGTATACAAATCATCATAATCAGATATTGCTACATAGTCCGGCTTAACGAGGTGATCAATCAACAAAATTCCGTAAGGCGTGCCCCCTGCCGTATCAAGCTCTTGTGAATATATTTTTCGGTATAGAGCAGTATGTCGAACATCAAAGCTTAAATTCATATCAGCCGAAACTTGCTCCCAACTGAGGTCGAGTAATCTAACCTTAACTCGCCGCAGAGAAACATTTAATGAAGTAAGACTCTTTAATCCAAGCCAACAAGCTTCAAGCATCTTAAAATGTGGATGTTGAATAACTTCAGACAATTGAGCACTAATTACCTTATCAAGTTGCGCAATTAAAAGTGTTACAGTGACTTTAAGTTTGTCAACATCATGCAGATTGGAATGTTTTCCTAGTTCAGCCCATAACTTAGACGTTTGTGGCGTATTCAAAGTGACGTTTTGATATGAATGTGTCATTGGACGTAAGTTCCTAACTTGGAATATTAGCAACCATTCGTAAAGATGTTGTTAGCTCTTCCATCTGTAGCCAAGGTCTTAGGTAAGCTACTGCAGAATAGGAACCCGGCCTTCCCGCTTGTTCTTCAACCGTAACCTTTGCTTCTACCAATGGGTGTCTCGCCTTAGCTTCATTACCAATAGCATTGGGATTAACATATTGGTGAATCCAAGTATTCAGTTCTTTTTCAACATCACTGGGTTCTAGATGTGAGCCAATTCTATCGCGCCCCATAACTTTCAAATACTGCGCGATTCGGCTACTGGCCATGGTATAAGGCAAACGAGCTGATATAGCGGCATTAGCAGTAGCATCGGGATCAGTATAAGTTTTTGGTTTGTGCGCCGTTTGAGCCCCCATGAATACCGCGTAGCTGGTGTTCTTGTAATGAACCAAAGGTAAAAAACCTAAATCACTCAGTTCTTTTTCTCGTTCATCGGTCAGGTTTACTTCAGATGGGCATTGCTGCAACAAGTCACCTGCATCCGAGTAGTAAGTGAAATTTGGCAGGTTTTCAACTTTACCACCATTTTCAGTACCACGAATGGCTGTGCACCAACCAAATTGTGTAAATGCCTGAGTAAGTAGCAAACCATAGTCGTATGCAGCATTACTCCAGACAAAATCTTCGTCAGACTCTACAATTTGTGAACCATCAGGGCGAGTTTGTAATTCTTCATATTCAAAAGATTTAACTGGTATTGTAGCGGAGCCGTACGGCAATCGAGCCAATGTTTTTGGAAGAGTTAAGGCTACGTATCTTGAATCGTCGCTTGCTCTGAATGCATTCCAACTCGCATAAGCTGGTGAGTCAAAACCCGCAGCAACAGGCTTACCTTCTGAAAACTTAGTAAAACTATCGTAGTCAAACATACTGGCGTTTGTAGCAGTAACAAATGGTGAGTGAGATGCCGCCGCAACTTCTGCCATGTAACGAAGTAATGCAACATCTTCATCCCCATATCCAAATTCATAGTCACCGATCAAAGCACCATAAGGTTGTCCACCTGCAGTGCCGAACTCCTCTTGGTAGACCATAGTAAAGAAGCGACTTCGATCAATGGCTGGTGCATCTTCAAATTGTTCCAGCAACTCATCTTTAGTGTAATCAGCAAGTTTTATTTTTAAATCCGGCCCAAGTTCACTATTTTTAACCAATTTTTGTAGCCCTAACCAAGTACCTTCAAGTTTCTGAAAATCAGAATTACGCATAACACCCGATAGTTGCTGAGAGATTTTACTGTCAATTTGTGAAATGGCTTTTTGAATCGTCAATGTAAGGTTTTTGTCCCACGTAACCGTTCCATCTAAGGCTTGACTGGTGAGAATGCTTAATAACTCTTTGGTGGTATCGGCGGGGGTTTGTGTGGTTGCAGAAATTGCTCTTTCTAATAAACTTTGTTGCTCAACTTCACCTGCAGCAGATTCGGTAGCTTGTTGTTCTTCTGACATTACTCTTCTCCTCCATTTTGACCCACACCAAGCTCATCAGCCAACCCTTGAATTGCATCAGCACTTTGGAGTACTTCTTTTAAAAGACGTTCAAGATCACGAGACCGATCGGCCTTGCTTAATAGCACTTTGAGTTGATTACGAGTTTCTACCAATTTTTTAAGTGGATCGATTTGCGCAACAACGTTTTCTGGTTGAAAATCTTTCATGGAACGAAACTCAAGACTGACCTCAAATTGACTATCATCATCTGCCAATTTATTATCAACTTTGTAGTTCAGTGTTGGGTTAACTTGCCCCATAACTGTGTCGAAGTTATCCTTATCTACACCAACGAATTCGCGTTCTTCCAAATCCACTTTATCTGAATCAGGTTTATGACCAGAAAAATCACCAATGACACCGACAACAAACGGTAATTCTTTGGTTTCTACTGCGCCGTTTGTTTCAACATCATAGGTGATGCTTACTCGGTTTTTACTTACTCGCTTATGTTGTGCGTTTAATGCCATAACCGTCACCCCGATTGACTTGCAAAAAATACTGAAAAAAGAAACCTTGCTACCATTTCACAAGGTTCCAAGAGATTAATTTTGTTAAGCACCTGAAAGCATTTTGCCCTGTGGTAGGTTATAAGTAACAATACCGCCTTCTTTGACTTCGCCACCTTCCATTTCGTAATTGTGTTTTTGTGAAATTTCTACATAAGACAATGAGATGTTTTCATTAGGTTGAGATCCATCTGTACCGCTCACATTGTATGAAACTAAGCGTGCTTGACTGAGTTTCACTTGGAAGTAAAGTTTTGCGCCTGAACCATCGGCTTCAGGTTTAGTAAAAGCAATTTCAACGGTTTTTCCTTCTTTCCCCGGATTAAATAGATAAGAAAGTAAATCTTCTGATGCGCCATCGACTTGCTTAGAGATATTCACCTCTGTCATTGCAACCATGCCAGAATCGGCATTATTGCCATTACCAATATCCATGGCAACATTCCTGACACCGCCCCAACTATATGATCTCAAAGCAAACCAACCCGTGCCCTCAAGACCTTCTATCGTAGCGCCACCTTGAACATCGACGCCATCAATTCGCATATAGATACTTGCCATAGTAAGTTCCTTACTTATGAATGATTACTGCTCAACTACCAACTGAGTGCCGTATTTTTTCTTGCTTCATCAGATTTTGGTTGTTGATTGGATGTCACGTCATTCCCACTTGGTTCTGACGTATGGATTTTTTGCTGGATTTGTTGCTCAGGTGTGTGACTTACCTTCTGTGTATTTGATTGCTGATTTATGGATATAGGGTTAACTTCATCAACTTCAGGTAGCACCACTTGATCCATTCGATTCAAGCCTGTGCTATCAAATATTTTGTCAACAAGACCACCCTCTGGTTCAGTCATCATTTCTTTGATCACATCTGGTAAAGACATACAGCCCCAACGAATTGCTTTTTCTAGTAGAAATGAAACCGGACTGTGAGGCTCGCTTTGTCTAAAATAATCAGAGATATCTCGTAATTGATGCAGCGCAAAATTTCGATTCATACTGTTATTCGCAGCTACCTTTGACAACGATTCCGAATTTTTAGTTAACATAATTTGTTCAGAACTACTGCTTTGACCTGATTCAGACTGATTTTGAACCTTTAAATTTTCTGTTTCTGATCCTGCTTTTGACGCCTCTGTATCGTTACCTGTATCAGCTGTATCAGCCGCAGCTACTTTTTTATTAAGCTTAATACCTGTTAAATAAACGATTGCAGATTCAAATTTTTTGATGATATTTTTTATAAAATTGAAATTAGGCGCAGTAACGTTACTTTCCCTACAATGTTCGAAAGTAGAATTCGTTAACCTTTCAACGGCAGTTAATGCACGTTCTAAGCTCTCTATCTTCGTTTTTACGGTTTCTTTTTCATTGCTTACGTAAGCAGAGACCTTTTGTTTTAAAACGCTTACTTCACCTTTTCTTTCAACACTTTGATAATGAAAGAAGCTAATTTCATTAATTAACGGCAGCATTAAAAATGGACCATAGAGCAAACTACCTTCTTCGCTATCTCCGACTAATTGAAAAAAAGCTTTAGATTTAGCTTCAGACTGCTCCTTTAGCTTTCCTGCTTCATCTTCTGCTTTCAGTTTATTTTCTGGCAGAACAGGATTTAGGTAGTCCCATTGCTCATTCACCAGTTCTGCTAGCCACTCCATGGCCGTTGCGAAACTGGCTAATGAGGCATCAAGAATGAGTTGAGCAGAAAGAAACCAACCTATTAACTCAATATCTCTACTTGATTGTTTGAAAATGTCTAATAACTCTTGAGATAACTGCTCCCAATTATTAGTGTTTTCTTCCAGTAAAGTTTCTATTTCAGTTCCATCAGGGTTCTGACTTAATTTTCGCAGAGAAGTCTGAGCTAAATTAAACGAATTTCTAAGCGGTCTAAATAAAGACCTATCAAGTTTTATATATTCACCGCAATGCATCTCAGCACTGATCGGTTGAATTAACTCTTGTTTAAGTTGCTCGGTAAACAATTGAATTAACCCTCGAATTGTCTATGCTTGAACAGAGTTTTGATGTGGTGCTCCTGTTGCCATTGCACCAATAGCGCTTACACTAGGAGATATGGGTTGCACAGTGAATTCTGTGCCGTCGAGCAAAGCTTTTCCATTTGTTAGTTCAGTTAACCTAGCATTTACAACACCATCCAAGCTAGTGAAATCGACACCATAACCATCAATGTACTCCCTAACATATTTACCAGAGAGTGATTTAAGTTTCTCAATATAAGTGATTCCTTTATCAAACTGGTTTTGAGTTTTTATTTCTGCATTTTCATCTAGAAGCTGCAAAAACTTATTACTGTGTGCAACAAAACCAGAACCCATCACTAATGCTGCAACAACTGGAGTTGTAATTGTGGTATTTTGAAACCATTCAGAGAAGGCTTTATGATTATTAAGCATGGAAGTTGCGGAACCACGATTCTCCCATTCTTTTTTTGCTTTATTACTTACATATTTCATCACTGAAATTTGAACTAATCGATCGACTAATTCAGTTATTCTGTCCAATATGCCAGTGACAACACTTACAATCATACCGGCTCCACCAACAGAATCCGCAGCCGCCTCTAGTCCGATACTCGTCGCCCCATAAGCAATTGATTTAACACCACCAGCAATCCCAACAGCAGAATGTCTTGCCAATGCGTTGGCAATGATTGAGGGGTGACCACCGAGGAGTTCAACGCCCCTACCAGCGTATAGTTGAGTGCCAAAGTCAATTGATTTTAATACTGCCTGCCTAATTCCACTGTAGATATCAAGCGCTGAACTGGCGTAGCCTAATCCTGGAATAACATCGGCTAAACTTTTACTGAACGTTTGGGCTAACCACACACCCATTTCGGTTATCCATTCGGCACCATATAGCATGACCCCATAAACAGATCTTACCTTACCGATAATACATTCAAAGAATGCTTGGATCATACCTTTGATTTTGTCAATAACGGTAGATATTGCGTCACCAAGAACGTTAACCGCACCAGTTATTTTTCGTCCAACTTTTGTTTTGTTCAATAAGATGGTTGAAACTGTTTTTATATCATCTAAAGGTTCTGTACTGATAACGTTGCCACCGAACCAGTCTTTAGAAAGACTAAAGTTCTTTTTAATCTCAACATTTGCCAAAAAGTACATGGCTCCGTAACGAGCATCTTCCATATCCTTTAATTGGAAAGAAGCCGCAGTGTCAGTAGTGCTACCGAACATCGTATCTTTTATTTTGCGTTTAAATACTTTGAAATGCATGTCTCGTACTCCAATACAACTTTGCTCAAAAATGATATAGGGCAAACCGAGTTATGAAACGAAACTAAAATTTTAAGGGGTAAAAAAACTGTACTTTGAATGAGCAGATCTAGATATTAAAACAATTATGAACTCTGATGTTTTAATGATTAAGAACTTAGGCAGATACAAACTATGATTACTCAATCTGTTTTTCATAGTAATACCTATTTCACTCTGTAAGTGACCATTGAAAGAATGTACTTTTACTGCTAACTAAAGATGAGTGCAATACTAAATAGGCATTAGTTATTCAACTTTTGTAGTGGGAATAAATTTTATATCCGCTAGAGTGCAAACTCTCTACACTCCCTTTTTTAAAAGGATTTCGTACCTTATGGCAGTCACTGACTTTGATGTATCAGTACGTCCGATGACGGCTAAGTTAAATGGTAAAGGACCTTACATTGCAACAAAGCTTCATTGTAGTGAAGCAATCTCAGAGGGAACTCAAATTGATTTATCCATCATTAGTGATACTGAAATTTCAGCTCAAGTACTTGGTAAGGATTTAAGTGTCAAAGTAAAATATAAAGATGAGACTCGCCAGTTCACAGGCTTAATTTCAGCGATAGTAATTGAGGAGTACAGCCTAGAAAAAAATATTTATTATTATCGCATCAGTGCGGTTGACCCTATTTCCTTGCTCAAGTATCGAAGCAATCAGCAAATGTTTCAGAGTATGGAAACTAAAAGGATAATCGAACAAATTTTAGAAGATTCAGAGACAAAAACTTTTACAAAGTTATCCTTGGTAGGCTCTGGTCGAGATCATGAATATTGCACTCAAATGGGTGAAACCGATCTTGCTTTTATCAAGCGCTTAATGTCGATGGAAGGCTGGTATTACTATTTAGACCATACTGCTTCGAAGCCAACAGTTGTCATTTCGGATTCTAATAATAATTTTGTTTCAATCGATAATAGTTCTGTTAGTTATAAAGATCTATTTGAATCTCCCGAACGAGTCATAACTCAGTGGCAATTTCAAACTTCACTAGGGACTGCTAGTTTGTCATTATCTGATCACACTCAACAACTCGCTGAAGTCTTTTCAAGCGACGAGCGGCAAAGTAATCTTGATTATAATTTCAGTGGTTTACAAGCTTACTATTACGGTCAAGGTTGTGATGATAAAGGCGTTATTCGCGATTTTGCAAAGTTGCAAATGGAAGCATTAGATACTGAAAGAACACAAGCCAATTCATGTTCAAATATTATTGCCTTGTTTGCAGGTACTACTTTTAAATTATCAAATCATCCAGTATCTGAAGTTAATCAAGAATATGTGGTCACCCAAATAAATCATGTTATTGATCATGCTGAATCTGGCTCACAAATACAGTATCAAAATAATTTTCAATGCATTCCTATCTCGGTTCCCTTTAGACCAAAATTACAGTCGAGACCCAAAACTCAAGGATTGCATACAGCTACAGTTACAGGACCAAGTGGTGATGAAATTTATACAGATAAAAAAGGACAAATTAAAGTTCAATTTCATTGGGATGCGATAGGCCAGAATGATGAAAATACGTCCTGCTGGCTTCCTGTTTCCCAAATATGCGCGAGCAACGGATTTGGTGCTGTTTTCATGCCCAGAATTGGTGACGAAGTATTGGTGCAATATATAGATGGAAATCCGGATAGACCCGTTGTTGTTGGTTCTATTTATAATACCAATAACCAAATACCTTACGATGTAATTACTCAATCCGGAATCAAAACTCGAACCTCACCCAATGGCAGCAGTGACAGGGCAAATGAATTAGTATTTGAAGATAAAGAAGACAATGAGCAGATCTACCTACATGGGGAAAAGGATCTACTTATAGATGTTAAAAACGATATCATCACTACCATTGCTAACGACTCCAATACCAGTATTGAAAATGATTGCATTTCAACAATAAAAGGCAATCAAACCACGACGGTAGAAAAAGCAATAGAAATGACATGTAAAGAAGCTTGGGCTGCATCAACAGACAAAGACTTCACTGTGAGTACAAAAGGAACATTCAGTGCTACTGCTGATAAAGATATAACTATGCAGGCCAATTCAGGGCTAGAAGCAAAAGCTATTTCTTCTGTAACAGTAGACGGCCAAAGCGTAGAAATCAGTGGTAAAACAAAAATTGCGCTATCCGTTGGCGGTTGCTCTATCGAGCTTAGTCCCAGTGGCATTAAAATCTCAGCACCTCAAGTTGAAATTTCAGGACAAGCCAAAGCTGAATTGAAAGCGGCAATGGTTACAGTAGAGGGACAAGGTAAAGCAGATCTAAAAGGTGCACTTGTAAGCGTGGAAGGAACAGCGATGACGCAACTCAAGGCTGGAGCCATGGTTCAATTACAAGGGGCAATTGCCAAAATCAACTAATGAAATTATTAAAGATCCCTTACGACACGCCACAAAAACTATTTAGCATTTACCAACCAAATGCTGATTACATCTTATTCTCAGAGCCATTTCCTACCCCTTATGAATTGATTCAGAACTCTCGCACCAATGAGAACTTTAGTCATGTAATTACCTTTCTTGCACATGGTTTACCAATAAGAGAAGCCGTATGGTGGGCTGTATGTTGTGCATCAAAACGTACCGATTGGAATGAATCTGAACTCAATGCAATCCAATCAGCAAGAGCTTGGGTTCACGCGCCAGATGAAGCTAATAGAAGATACGCAGAAGACATGGCGAAAAAAGCAGGGTTAGAGTCAGGAGCTGGTTGGGCTGCTCAGTCAGCATTCTGGAGCGGTGGCAGTATGATTGATCCTGATTCGCCTGAAGTGTTACCCCCAGCTTATTTATACGCACAAGCAGTATCGGGCTGTATCACTCTCACCGCGGTGTTACCTTACGGTGAAAATGCAGAACAAAGATATAACGAATTTATTGATATTGGATTAAACATCGCCATGGGAGGCAATGGCAAAGTAGAAAAATAGGAAGATACATTATGAGTTTTCCAGCAGCAAGAGCCACAGATATGCATGTATGTCCAATGCAAACCCCTGCAATAGTGCCAATTCCTCACGTTGGAGGGCCAATTCTTCCCTTACCAAATATGGTGCTTATTGGAAATCTACCAGCTGCGACTATGGGGCAACCCTGCGTTTGTGTGGGGCCTCCAGACAGTATTGTAAAAGGAAGCATGACAGTATTGCTAAGTAATCAACCCGCAGCCCGCATGCTTGATATCACCGCACACGGAGGAACCATCATTTTAGGATGGCCAACTGTACTAATTGGTGGATAATGGATCTTTGAGCCACTTCTACACTATTATTTTTATTCTCTGCCAGGTAGTTTCTTCCATGTAACGGTATCACGCAGGTAAACTGGAGAAAGGTCATCAACTGGTGTATATAGCTCTTTTTGCCATGCTTCAATGGCAATCGCGAGCATAGGTTTCGCAGATGGTAGCTCTGCAAGGGGCTGAATTTCAAAATCAGAAAAATTTTTAGCTAAATCAGGGTAGGCAGAGAACCCCGTGCCACAACCAATAACTTCCATCGCATTATCTAAAGAAATGCTGATATTTTCTGGCGCACAGACTTCTTCATCAGAAACCGTAATACATTTTTCTTCTTCGATTCTATACTGTGCGGTGTAAATCTCGTTCATTCGAGCATCAATGGCGCAAATGATCTGCTTTGCTCCTTGTTCTTTAGCAATTTGAGCCATGGTTTCTAATGTTGATACGCCATAAACAGGAATATCATGCCCTAATGCAAGCCCTTGGGTCATGCTGGTACAAATTCTGATGCCAGTAAAACTCCCAGGACCTCTACCATATGCAATACCATCAACATCTCGAAGAGAAATCTTTGCCTTAGATAGTAATAAGTCCACCATTCCTAACAGTCTTTGACTGTGCTCTCTAGGTGCATTGGCGGATTCAAAAAATATTTGACCATCTACTAACAAAGCAGCAGAGCAAGCTTCAGTACAAGTATCAACGGCAAGAATAGTTGGATTATTTTTAGGCATAGTGTTACTACAAAATGAAATGTTACGTCGGTAACGCATGGAAAGAATAGATGTGGCGATTAGAGCATAAGCCTAAGCCAAAGAGCAAGCGGAATAATCCACTTGCTCTTAATGCTTAATTAAGTACGCTTCTCAGCCATTTGCGTCATTAATGGCTTATTTAGTGATTGTAATTGTTCAAGAGACAGTGCTTTATTTTCAATATCACGAATTATGATTTTGGTAGAAGAATCGCCCTGAGGTTCGAGAGTTAATCGATATGAACCATCTTTCAGCTCAATTTTGTTACTGTCACCCCATAAAGAGCTCCAAAAACCGGTTTCATTTTTGTAATCAATATAATAGAGATTCTTACTTACATCCATGTCAACGATTTCAAAACCAAGTTCAGGAAGAACAATACGGAGACGATCCCATACTTTGGTGTTCGGTGCATTAACAAGCCAATATGCTGTTTTCTGTTCAGCTTTAAACTCAACCTTCATACCTAAGCTTTGTTCTACTCTTGCTGCTTTAATGGCTTTGATACGCTCAATTCTTAAATATGAAATGGCTGAATTTAACATATCAACCGTATAACGATGCATATCAGTATCGGTTAACTTGATACCCTGCTCTTCACCATTATATTGAACTTGATGGTCAATTAACTTGACTACAATATCTCCAGTGCGGCCATGAGGCTTGATGTTTACGTCAAACTCATAACGTTGACGCAAGGTATAACCTGTATCACTGCCAAATAAACTTGAGTCTACAACCTTAGTATTTTCAACCCAGTTAGTTTTAAAAGTTAATGGGTTTTCAGTTTTTTCAACAATTCGAATATTACGACTTGCTAAAAATGATTCTATAGTACTTTCGATTTCGCCTTTAAGATCGCGATTATTGTTGACGGTTTCAACCAGTACCTTAACGCCTTTACTATTATCTTCAACTCGTGTTCCATCGGCAAGCGCTAACACCTGCAAAGGAGGTCGAATATCAAGAGCTGAACCGACTTGCTGTGAGTCATGATCCTTAGATAATGTTGGTAAACGGAATTCAGATTTGTACGCAGGCTGCTTTAAGCCATTAGGAACTATGAGCTTGGGTTCGTTTTTTTCATTAACATAATTATCCGAACCATTCGCTTGGCGGCGTTCAGCCGTGGTAGAACAGGCCGCTACGGTCATCATTAAGACCAATGGTGAAACTTTTTTTAGCATGTAATTATTTAACCTCTAGTTGGGCTTTTTTCATTGCGTCTATTAACAGACCATGATGGCTAGATGAAAGTTCAGTCAAAGGCAGTCGAATAGTTGGGTTAGCAATTAAACCAAGGTGGTAGGCAGCCCATTTTACCGGGATCGGATTAGCTTCAATAAATAATGATTCGTAAAGCCCTGAAAATGATTCATCAATTTGTTGTGATAAATCGGTATTGCCTGCTAAGGCTAAATCACATAGGTTTTTGAATTTTTTAGGAGCAATATTATTAACTACTGAAATGACACCATCACCACCTAATAACATGAATTCACGACAAGTTGCATCATCACCACTTAAAATAGCAAAGTCATCACCACATAACTCTCGAATGATTTCTACTCGATTTACATCACCCGTTGCTTCTTTTATGCCTACAACATTGGATAATTTCGCCAATTCGGCAACAACTTCAGGCTGCATGTCTACTGCTGTGCGACCTGGCACATTATAAAGAATTTGGGGGACATTAGTACTGTCTGCAATCGCTGTAAAATGCGCTATTAAACCTTGAGGAGAAGGCTTATTGTAATACGGTGTTACGCACAGCATTCCATCTAAACCAAGCGGAGATAAAGCTTTCGTCAATTGAACTGCATGCGCAGTAGAATTAGAACCGTTACCGGCTATAACTTGAACTAGGCCATCTACGGCTTTTACAACATGTTTAACAATGGCTACGTATTCCGCAGTCGTAAGAGTCGCTGACTCACCTGTTGTGCCTACGACAACAATCCCGTCTGTGCCATTTTCAATATGAAATTCAATCAGCCTGTCTAAGCTTGCGTAATCAACACTACCATCAAGCGCCATAGGAGTGACTAAGGCAACAAAACTTCCCTTAAACATTTGTTATCCCCTCAACTAAGAAAAATTCTCAAGCAATACTCGAGCCACGCTATGTTACTTACGCTCAGCAATAATGACAAGTACAAACAAGAGGATAAATTTGATAATATCATTTACTTATTACGGTCTATTGATCTTTCTTGTCTATTTATAAATCGAAGATTGGCTTTCTAAAGAGGTAATTTAATGACCAACTACTTAGTACTTACAGCTATGGGTGCCGACCGTCCAGGTATTGTCAGCCGTCTTGCAAGGTTAGCAACCGATTGTGATTGCGATATTGTTGATAGCAGAATGGCAATATTTGGCAACGAGTTCACCATGATAATGATGTTATCAGGTTCTTGGACATCAATAGCTAAAATTGAAAGTACTATTCCTAGCCTGAGTGTTGAGTTGGATCTGTTAACTGTCGTTAAGCGTACTTCTAAGCATACCTTGACTAATTTTACTTCTCGATTAGAAGTGGTATTTTCAGGCGCAGATCAACGTGGAACAATGGCAGCAATTACACGATTTTTAGCAGACAAAGAACTAGACTTAGCGAGTGTAAAATCTCATGCTGAGTCAGATGAAGATGATAAACACACACAACAAATTCAAGTGATCATCAATGTCCCAGAAGGTATTTCTGCGAACGCTGTAACCCCAGAAATCGAGCAGTTTGCTCTAAAGCTAGGGCTTGAAAGCAGCATCAAACAATTAACAAAAATCATTCAGGAATAATTATGAATACCCTAAAAGCAGGCGACAAAGCCCCGCTATTTGATTTACAAGATCAATATGGAGAAACACATTCTTTGGAGTCAGCTTTAAAGAATGGAAAAGTATTAGTCTACTTCTATCCGAAGGCAAGCACTCCTGGCTGTACCGTTCAAGCCTGCGGCCTTCGTGATTCAAAAGCGGAATTAGATAGTCTAAATGTCACTGTATTTGGCTTAAGCCCCGACGCTGTTCCTAGGCTAACTAAATTTTCAGAAAAACAAGAATTGAATTTCACATTATTGAGTGACGAAGGCCACGCCGTAGCAGATGCTTTTGGTGTTTGGGGAGAGAAAAAATTCATGGGGAAAGTTTACGATGGCATTCATCGTCTTAGTTTTCTTGTTGCCCAAAATGGAACGATTGAACACGTATTTAATAAGTTCAAAACTAAAGAACATCATGACGTAGTGTTAAACTACCTGAAAGGTGAATGAATCTTATCATTAAAAAAGCGACCAATAGGTCGCTTTTTCTCATCAAGATACAGATACTTGTTCTCGCTCCGGCCAAGCGTTAAGTACAGCTTTAACCAATGAAGCCAGTGGTATAGCTAAAAAGACTCCCCATACGCCCCATAGCCCACCAAAAGTTAACACAGCTGCAATTATTATGACTGGATGAAGATCGACAGCATCCGAAAACAAAAGTGGAACGAGTACGTTACCATCAAGCGCTTGAATAATGCCATAACCCAACATTACATAACCAAATGTAGGACTAATACCGAATTGGAAAAATGCAACAAGCAAAATAGGAAGTGTAACTAATGCGGCACCTAAAAAAGGAATCAGAACGGAAAGCCCAGTCAATACCCCCAGCAAAGCCGCATAGCGTAAATCCATAAACAAGAAAAATATATAGGTTGCAACGCCCACAACAACGGTTTCTATTACTTTCCCTCGAATGTAGTTAAACAGTTGCTGATGCATTTCAGACCATACTTTTCCTGCTAATTGACGATTACTTGGAAAGAACCGCTTTACTCCACTCAGCAACACTTGTTTGTCTTTTAAGAAAAAGAAAACCAAAAGAGGAACTAAAACTACATAAATCATCAAAACAATTAAAGACGCAGAAAAACCAAGTAACTGTTGCCCAAGATTGATTAAATGTTTTGTATCTACTAAGGCTTTTGCTTCATTTAATAAGCTGTTGATTTGATCAGTACTAATATAATCAGGGTATTTAGTAGATAGATCTTTGACCATTACCATACCTTGATCGAGCATTTTTGGTAACTCTGAAATAAATGCAATCCCTTGATTCCAGACACTAGGCAGTACACCCAAAACTAACAGCAGAACTAAACCAATAAATGCCAATAAGACGATAGATGACCCTGCAGTGCGATTTATGCCTACGCGATGCATCTGCTTAACAGGCCACTCTAATAAAAATGCTAACACCAAAGCCACAATTAATGGTGCCAAAATACCAGCAGCGAAATAAATGGTTAGAAATATTGTTAAAAGGATCAGAACCAAAGTGACGGCTTGTGGGTCACTGAATTTAGACTTATACCAATCTGAAAGTAAAGAAATCATGAGTTTTCACTTAATATGGACAATTACTTGGTTACAACAAATTCAAACTTATCTTTATTATTGATGATTATTTGAACTTTGTGTCCCTGTTGTTGTAAAAATTTGGGAACATCTTTACGTGACAGATGGTCATATATGGCGAGATGTAACTTTTCACCTACATGTAGGCTTTTTAAAGCCATTTTAATTTTAACTAAAACAAGTGGACAACGGTGATCAGTTAAATCAATAAATTGCATAATACGCTTGCTCTTAAGTAACTGTGGCTATTATCCTAAGTTATAAGCAAAACACAAGTGACTCCCCTATTTTCATCGTTTAAAAGTAGGTCTACATTGAATAAACAAAAGCGTTTCTTAAAATTAAAAAAAATAACAATGGCTCTACTTACAGCCAGTATGCTTTCGTCCTCTCATTTCGCGTGGTCTGATAATGAACTTCCAAATCTCGGTACCGCCGCAGCAAGCACCTTAACCATCGACCAAGAAAATGAATTGGGTGATATCTATATGCGCGTACAACGAGCTTCACGCCCCGTTGTCTATGACCCATTACTCAACCAGTACATCACTGAATTAGGCAACAAACTTGTCGCACATGCACAGGATGTTAAAACCCCTTTTAAATTTTTCTTGATTCAGAATGACGAAATTAATGCATTTGCATTTTTTGGAGGTCACGTAGGAATACACACAGGATTATTTCTGAACGCCAATAATGAGAGTGAATTAGCATCTGTTTATGCACATGAAATAGCCCACGTTACCCAACGACACTTAGCACGTGCTATGGAAGCCAGAGCAAGAAGTAACCCCGCAATGATAGCTGGATTATTAGGCTCTTTACTGTTAACCATTGCAGCACCCGAAGCAGGTATGGCCGCACTGGCTACGACAACAGGTATAGCAAGGCAAACACAAATCAATTATACCCGTTCAAACGAACAAGAAGCTGACCGTATTGGTATGCACACCCTGGTTGATTCAGGGTTTGACCCAGACGGAGCTTACCTCTTTTTTAATAAACTTGCGCGAAAATATCAGTACGCTACTCGCCTGCCTGAAATCTTGCAAAGCCACCCTCTACCAAAATCAAGAATTACAGAAGCCAGAAATCGTGCAGCCAAGTATCCACACCGATATATTCCAGCCAGTCTCGAATTTCAGTTGGCTAAAGCGAGAGTACAAGTAAGATTTTCCGATCTTAGCCCGAGTGCAACCCTTGCCATGTTCAATAAACAACTTAAACTAAAAACATTTGTGTTAAAAGACGCCGCACTTTACGGCAAAGCTCTAGCGTTATTCGAATTAGATAAAATTCAGCAATCAAGTGCCATTATCAAGCAGCTTCTTAATCATAACCCTGATAATTTGTTTTATATCGATACAAAAACTGATTTGTTAATTAAGCAAAAAAAATATCAACAAGCTATCACTATGCTTGAAGCACAATATCAAGATAAACCAGCATCTCAAGTAATTGCTATGAATTTAGCCCATGCATACATTGAAGCTGAAAAATCTGATAAAGCCATTCCCATCCTGCAAGATGCTATTTTTTATGAATGGGATAATATGGTGGCTTATCAGTTACTGCTCGATGCTTATTCTAAAACCGATAATCCAGCAATGGAGCATTATATTCAGGCAGAAATAATGGCATTGCAAGCAAACTATGACGGTGCAATTGATCAACTTAATTATGCTCATAAAAATAGCCAAGGTGATCCTTTGCAGCTCGCAAGAATTGAAGCTCGAATTCGTCAATTCAGACAATACGAAATCGAGATAAAAAAGTTATCTAAGCGCTAGATTTGTTGTTAAAATTCGTTGTAAATAATTAGATTGGAAATAACATGACTAAAGTAACCATCTTTCACAACCCTCGCTGCTCTAAAAGTCGACAAACATTAGCATTGCTACAAGAAAATAATTGTGAAATTGAGATTATTGAATATCTGAAAGATGTACCTACAGTTGCGACACTAAAAAACATTCATAGTCTACTTGGTGTTTCAGTTCGTGAAATGATGCGAACTAAAGAAGATGATTACAAGCAACAAAATTTAGCCGACAGTTCAGTATCAGACGATCTACTTTTTGAAGCTATGACTGTTACACCTAAGATTATTGAGCGACCGATTGTTTTAGCCAATAACAAGGCTGTTATCGGTAGACCACCAGAAAACGTATTGGATATCATCTAATGCAAACACAAACGTTATTTCAACTATGTAGAACTGGATATATTGCATTAGTTTTGCTTTTAAGTGGTTACTTTATTCAGCTTGGCTTGTCAGGAACCTATAGTTTTGCATTTACTGCACTATGGATAATTCCGTTACTACTTCCGTTAAAAGGGATAATTCAAGGTAATCCTTATACATTTGCGTGGGCCAGTTTTATTTTATGTCTGTATGAGCTGCACGCTCTTACGAACTTATGGGTAGCTGACAACGGGTTTACTTTTGCTGTTATCGAGACAGTTTTAATTTCATTACTGCTTATTGGCTTCCCATACTATGCTCGATTCAGAGGGCGTGAGTTAGGTTTAGGATTGAAAAAGAAAAAAAATCAGGAATAATTGAATTCAGAAAGCCCGAAATTGACTCGGGCTTTCTCATTTGGAAGTAAATCAATTACCACATCAAATCATCAGGTATCACATAATCCGCATAAGGATCATCTTCTTCTACAGTATCTTCAACCCTATCTGCCTCTGAAGCTAAATACCCACACCATTCAGGTACTAATAAATTCACACGCTCAGCTAATTTAAATGGCACTACATAAGTTTTATCTTCGTGACGCACAATACCCAATTTACTGCTGAGTAATTGGCTCTGAACTTGTTCATCAATATAAATTGAATGAACTTTAGTACCGAGGGTAAAATTGAACTTCACTTCACCATTTGCAGGTAATGAAATTGCTGTTCGAGTAAACTCAGTAATCAAGGATCGAACCTGACCTTTTTCCAATGCTTCTGCAAAACGCTGTTCATTTAACGCTTTATCTTTTTCTGCTTGTTGCTTTTTTTGTTCGGCAATCTGTTGTTTTAACTCTGCCGAACCGTCATCAACTTTTTGCTTTCTATTTCTACGTTTCTGAGTTTTAACATCACGAACTTTTTGTTTACTGGCTAAACCAGCTTTTAATAGCTGCTCTTGTAATGCATTTGCCATTGTTGATTCTCTATTTTGTATCGTCACACCTGCGTAGACAAGTGTATAGTGACTTAGTAAAGACTCCGGATGCCTGCCTTCATAGGCATGACAACAAGTCAGATTTATTCAGTTGGATTGATACTGTAATGAATGCTCGTCAAGGCTTCAAGTGGATCTGGCGCTTTAGTAATTGGTCGACCTATAACTAAGTAATCAGAGCCTGCTTTTAGTGCTTTTTCTGGGGTCATAATACGATGTTGATCACCAACAGCAGAACCGATTGGGCGGATTCCCGGAGTGATCAATTTAAAATCATCGCCTAAGGTCGATTTTAATGACTCAGCTTCTTGTGCTGAACACACAACACCATCTAAGCCTGCTTGATAAGCTAATGCCGCTAAGTGTTGCACTTGTTCGTCAGCAGTTTTGTTGATTCCAATTAGCGGCAGTTCCTCGTCACTCATTGAGGTCAAAACGGTAACACCAATTAACATTGGTGCTTTTTCACCATAGGGTTCAAGAATGTCCTTAGCCGCTTTCATCATGGCTAATCCACCACTTGCATGAACATTTACCATCCATACACCAAGTTCAGCTGCAGCCCTGACTGCTTTAGCCACTGTATTTGGTATATCGTGAAATTTTAAATCGAGGAAAACATCAAAACCTTTTTCTTGTACTTCCTTTACAAATTGAGGACCAAATAAAGTAAACATTTCTTTGCCGATTTTTAATCGGCACATTGTAGGATCAAGCTGATTAATTAGGGCAAAAGCTTGTGCTTTATTGTCATAGTCTAAAGCAACAAGGATACGTTTTTCAGCCATGGGTTCTCCTATATTATTTTCAATTTCATAACCATTACGATCACGGTTATTCGCCATCAATACCTTTTATGCGAGTAATTTTCCCCCAGGACTTACATGACGGACAATGCCAGTAAAGTACATGAGCAGGAAAACCACATGATTTGCAGCGGTAAGACGGCCTATATGCGATTTGCTGTGATACCAGTTTTTCTAATCTAGCTAAGTTATCCTTTGAAGCATCATCTTTTGTTTGATTTAAGTAAAGCTTCATTAGCTCCTGAAATCCTTTCATCGTAGGATTTTGATATAAGGAGTCGAGTAAGATTTGTTCTGCCTCAGATAAAGATTGATTTTGAAGTAATAAGTGTACAACTTCTAAGTTAACAGAAACACCAGCACCTTTCTCAATTGCTTGCTGTAAAAAATCTCGATACCCATTTGTATCTGACTGGGCAAAATATACTTCTTTAGTAACTTCTAAAGCATCTGCTATAAAATCGATATCGGCACTCAGTATTGATAGTAAGTAATTTTTACTTTGCTTATACTCTTTTCTTGACGCATGGACTTTAGCTAATTCAAGTAGTGCTCTTGTACATTTTGCGTCTTGTTTGATCGCTAACTTCAAATATTTTATTTTTTTTGCAGGGTCATCAGTTTCATCACTAAGTTGACAATAATAGTGAGCTTGACGTTCTAGGTACTCATTTCGACTAGACCGATTCATGCTGTTGATCACTTTAATTGCTTTACGCCAATCTTTAATTGTTTGGTAGATCGATATAAGTTGAGCTTCAGCTTCTTGAGTATCATCTGACTGTTGTAACAAACTTAAAAAGATTTCTTCAGCTCGATCATAAAAGCCAGCCGCCATGTAATCTTTACCGAGTTCTGACATTGCCATTTCTAGTTGTTCAGAAGCTAAACTAGGACGAGAAATTAGGTTTTGATGAATGCGAATGGCTCGGTCTACTTCACCACGTTTACGGAATAAAGCTCCAAGAGAAAGGTGGGTTTCAATGGTTTCATCATCAACATCGAGCATGTCGATAAAAAAATCAACCGCTTTGTCAGATTCGTTAGACAGAATAAAATTTAAGCCTGAAAAATATTCTTTGCTAAGCTTACGCTGTTTATTTTGTTGCTGGTGGCGCATACTCCTCCGCCCCATATACCAGCCGTAACTTGCAGCCAATGGCAATAACAAGAACAATATCTCAAGCATATTATTGATCTACTTCGCTAGTGGCTTTTTGGTCTATGGCAGCTAGCTTTTTATTTGCCTGTCTTAAAGCAACCTTTAGTTTTATAATTTGATAAGCCGCACATAACCAACTAAGCATAAATCCAACAAGAAAAACTGAGGCTAATACAATTGGAAGTCGATATTCACCTTGAGCAACAAAATAGCTGATGGTCACCATCTGTTCGTTACGTGCGCCGAAAATAAAAGCTAAAAAGAAGATTGTTGCAACGACAATTGTAATGAAAAATGATTTCACATTAATCTCCATATAATTCAGTAATACTGCTTTCGATAACAACAAAGTTGTTCGTTTAGTCATTGAAATCAGTACGAGTTCTGATTATCTGCGAAATATTAATTTTAGGCTAGCTTTAGATACAAAAAAGCCTCCCAAAGGAGGCTTTTTAATCAAGTCAGATCACGAATTGACTGCGTCAACACGTTCTCGTAATTCTTTGCCTGGCTTAAAATGTGGCACATACTTACCTTCTAGATCCACTGAGGTTCCAGTTTTAGGGTTACGACCAACACGCGGCGCACGATAGTGAAGTGAAAAGCTTCCGAATCCACGGATCTCTATACGGTCACCAGATTCTAATGTTGAAGCCATTTGCTCCAGCATCTCTTTTACAGCATTCTCAACTTCTTTCGCTGATAATTGTGGATTTTTAGCAGCGAGTTTTGCGATTAGTTCGGATTTAGTCATCCTAGCTATCCTCTTTTTTCAGCCAAACTTATAAACCATCAAAGGTGCTAATTAAAGCACCTTTATATCAATGATTACTTACGAGCAGCTTTAAACGCTTCTGCCATAGCATTACTGATAACAGCGTCATCTTTCTTGTTAACAGATGCTAGTGCTTCTTTCTCTTCAGCTTCGTCTTTCGCTTTGATAGACAGGCTGATAGTGCGGTTCTTACGATCTACACCCATGAACTTAGCTTCTACAGCGTCACCTTCTGCAAATACAGTAGATGCGTCTTCGATGCGCTCACGAGAGATATCAGCAACGCGGATGTAACCTTCAACTGAGTCAGCCAACTCAACAGTAACACCTTTAGCGTCAACTGCTGCAACAGTACCATTAACAATAGTACCTTTCTTCTTGTCAGCCAAGTAAGCGTTGAATGGATCGTCTTCAGTTTGCTTAACGCCTAAGCTGATACGCTCACGCTCTGGGTCAACTGAAAGAACAACTGCGTTGATTTCGTCACCTTTCTTGTACTCAGATACAGCTTCTTCGCCAGTACCAGTCCAAGAAATGTCAGATAGGTGAACAAGACCGTCGATGCCACCATCAAGACCGATGAAGATACCAAAGTCAGTGATAGACTTGATCTTACCAGAAACTTTGTCGCCCTTGTTATAACGAGAAGCGAAATCATCCCATGGGTTAGTCTTACATTGTTTAAGACCTAGAGAGATACGACGACGTTCTTCGTCAATGTCTAGAACTAGAACTTCAACTTCGTCACCTAAGTTAACAACTTTAGATGGGTGGATGTTCTTGTTAGTCCAATCCATTTCAGAAACGTGAACAAGACCTTCAACGCCTTCTTCGATTTCAACGAAACAACCATAATCAGTCAAGTTAGTTACACGACCACTCAGACGAGTGTTCTCTGGGTAACGCTTGCTGATTGCTAACCATGGGTCTTCGCCTAGTTGCTTAAGACCTAGTGATACGCGGGTACGCTCACGATCGTACTTAAGAACTTTAACGTTGATTTCGTCACCAACATTAACGATTTCAGATGGGTGCTTAACGCGCTTCCAAGCCATATCAGTGATATGTAGAAGACCATCAACACCACCAAGATCAACGAATGCACCGTAGTCAGTAAGGTTCTTAACGATACCTTTAACAGCTTGACCTTCTTGTAGGTTCTCAAGAAGCGCATCACGCTCTGCACTGCTTTCAGACTCGATAACAGCACGACGAGAAACAACAACGTTGTTACGCTTTTGGTCTAGCTTGATTACTTTGAATTCTAACTCTTTGTTTTCTAGGTGAGCAGTGTCACGAACTGGACGAACGTCAACTAGAGAACCAGGTAAGAATGCACGGATACCGTTTAATTCAACAGTGAAACCGCCTTTAACCTTACCATTGATAACACCGATAACAGTCTCAGCGTCTTCATATGCTTTTTCAAGAACAATCCAAGCTTCGTGGCGCTTAGCTTTTTCACGAGAAAGTTGAGTCTCACCGAAGCCATCTTCAACAGAGTCAAGAGCAACGTCTACTTCATCACCAACGTTGATTTCAAGTTCGCCAGCAGCGTTCTTGAATTGATCAGCAGGGATTGGGCTTTCAGATTTAAGACCAGCGTCAACTAGTACCATGCCGTTTTCGATAGCTACTACAGTACCACGTACAATAGAGCCTGGGCGGAATTCTAGTTGTTCTAGGGATTGTTCAAACAGATCAGCAAAAGATTCAGTCATGTTAATTTACTTTAAGTAATAAACTACATTCATTCCTAAACGTAGAGTCAGTTAAATAATTTCACCATCATCCTTGTGGTGAACGCCTATCAATCTCGAAATTAATCAAGATTCGATAAATTTTTCTCGATGTGCGTGATAACAATATCCAACACACCTTCAATATTAATTCCTGTCGTATCAACGACTAATGCATCATCCGCTGGTTTCAGCGGTGCAACGAGCCGATTCATATCACGTTCATCTCGCTCAATGATTTCAGCCAAAAGGCGGTCGATTTTAACATCGAAGCCCTTGTCCTGCAACTGATTATACCTACGCTCTGCACGTTCTTCAGCCGATGCTGTTAAAAAAATCTTTACTGGCGCTTCAGGGAAAACCACGGTTCCCATATCACGACCATCAGCGATTAGCCCCGGTTCTGCCTCAAAAGCTCTTTGACGTCGTAATAATGCTTCTCTAACTCTAGGGAATGCAGCAATTTTTGACGCGGCATCAGAGCATTCTTGAGTGCGAATGTCTCGCGTTACATCTTCGCCTTCTAAAACCACTTTGATGTTGTCGTTTTCATTGCCTGCAAGAAACTGTACATCGAGATGTGCGGCTAACAAACTAATCGCTTCTTCGTTATCAAGTTCAACATCATGATGAATCGAAGCTAATGCCAATACTCGATAAATAGCACCACTATCTAATAAATGAAATCCGAGTTTTTGAGCCAGTAAATGACATATTGTCCCTTTTCCAGCTCCGCTTGGGCCATCAACTGTTACTACTGGAGTCCGTTCAGACATAATTCCTCCAAAATAAACATTCCCTAAAAGCACCTATTAGGCTGTTAAAGCCCAGCCGAAAAATAATTTTATGGGTGCTAATGAAAATAAGCGGCGGCATTGTACACCAGCTAAATTCAAAAATCCGATTGTTTTTCAGATATTCGTGACCGCTGAAATAAATGAATAGGAAAAATGAATAGGAATGAAGCCGTACAAATTTATTGACTACAAGAGCAGAAAATTATCAGTACGGCATTTTAGAGCTTACTCTTGGCCTATTTGAGATAAGGCTTCGAAATAGTTAGGGAAAGTTTTTGATGTACACTCCGGATCATTAATGGTCACCCCTACTGCTGACGCTGAAAGCAGAGAAAAACACATAGCCACACGATGGTCATTGTATGTATCAATGGTGGCATGGGTTAACTGATGAGGAGCCGTAACTTCAATAGCATCATTATGCTCTACAACTGTAGCCCCAACCTTTTTTAATTCCGTTGCCATGGCAGCCAATCGGTCTGTCTCTTTGATACGCCAGTTATAGATATTTTTAAGCTTAGTTGTGCCTTTAGCAAATATTGCGGCAACAGCCAATGTCATAGCAGCATCTGGAATATGATTCATATCCATATCAATAGCAGAGAGTTCAGCTTTAGATGAAATAATATAATCATCGCCCCACTCTATGTTAGCGCCCATAGCAGCAAGAGCATCAGCAAACTGAATATCACCTTGAATACTGTTTTTTCCAATGCCAGTAACTTTAACTTGACCACCATTGATGGCACCAGCAGCAAGAAAATAAGAAGCGGATGAAGCATCACCCTCTACTAAAAAGTTTCCTGGAGATTGATACTGTTGCCCTGACTTAATTTCAAAACGTTGATAGTTATGATTCACGACCAACACACCAAAACGTTCCATTAGCTTAATAGTTATGTCAATGTATGGCTTTGAAACCAAATCGCCATCAACGCTAATTGTTACGTTATCCTTAGCTAACGGAGCCACCATCAATAAAGCAGTTAAAAATTGGCTAGACAATTTGCCTGAGATACTAACATCACCACCAGACAGACCTGTCCCTTTTACCAGAACTGGCGGATAGCCAGACTGTTTTTGATAGCTAATTTCAGCCCCAAGCTGTGCGAGTGCATCGACTAAATCTTCGATAGGGCGTTCCTCCATTCGAGGCTCACCCGTTAACTCATATTCACCAAAGCCTAAAGTTAATGCTGCACATAGGGGGCGCATAGCTGTTCCAGCATTACCCAAAAATAATGACTGCAATTTGTAGCTTATGAATGGGCCATTGTTGCCATGAACCACACATTGGGTTTTATCTTCGCTTAACTCGTATCGAATGCCCAACTGCTTAAGCGCCGATAACATATGTCGGATATCATCTGAATCTAACAAGTTATTAAGGGTCGTTGTACCTGCAGCCAGGGAAGCCAATAACAAGGCACGATTGGAAATGCTTTTTGAACCAGGAATATTTATTTCACCATTAAATTTAGCAAAATGAGGCAAAGTGAGTTGTTGCATCTTATGAATGTAATTAGCATACAGATTAGGGATATACAGAATGGCGCATACATAAATTTTCTGCAACTGTTATTCTCCCTAACCCTTCAATTTGTGATAGTCTCACTTAATTGCAATAAGTTATAAGATAAAACAAAAAGGTAGATATAAGATGTTAGATCGCTTAACCGCTATGCCCGCAGATCCAATTTTAGGACTTCTAAATCAATATCGACAAGACACCAATCCAAACAAAGTTGATTTGGGTGTTGGGGTTTATAAAGATCCACAAGGACATACCCCTATCCTTGATTGTGTAAAAGCCGCCGAGAAACATCGTTTTGCAACCGAAGATACCAAAGTATACATAGGGCCAACAGGTTCAGCTGATTTTAATACTTTAATTACTGAACTATGTTTCGGTTCAGATCATCCTGCATTATTAGCAAACCGTATTCGTACTGTTTCGACTCCTGGTGGAACAGGTGCACTTCGTGTAGCAGCTGATTTTATAAAACGTTGTAATAATGATGCCGTTCTATGGGTAAGCGATCCAACTTGGGCTAACCATACTGGATTATTTGAAGCAGCAGGCATCACTGTAAAAACCTACCCATATTATGATTATGACAATAAGTCACTCAAATTTGACGAAATGGTAGCCCGCCTTGAGCAAGTAAGTGCTGATGACGTTGTTTTACTTCATGCGTGTTGCCACAACCCAAGTGGTATGGACTTAACACCCGCGCAATGGGACATCATTGCAGAGCTAGCAAAAAACAAAGGCTTCACACCACTGATTGATATGGCTTATCAAGGATTTGGCATTGATGAAGACGCTGATGCCTACGGCGTTCGTAAAATGGCCGCTACTGTTGAAAATATGATTCTTTGCAGTTCTTGCTCTAAGAACTTTGGCTTATACCGTGAACGTATCGGTTCTTGTTCAATCATTGGTAGCACTTCTACTAAAGCGGATACCGCCTTTTCTGTTCTGCTTTATGTTGTACGCTGTTTATACTCCATGCCCCCTGCTCACGGCGCAGCTATTGTAGAAACCATTCTAGGTTCAGCAGAACTGAAGCAACAATGGTTAGACGAATTAAAGCACATGCGTGATCGAATCAACGGTAATCGTCAATTACTGGTAAATGCGCTTCACGGATTAAATGTTAATCGAGATTTCAGTTTTATCACTGCACAAAAAGGCATGTTCTCTTTCTTAGGCGTAAATCCACAACAAGTGGAACAACTAAAAAGTGATTACAGTGTTTACATGGTTGGTTCTAGTCGCATCAGCATTGCAGGCATTACTGAAACCAATGTTGATTACTTAGCTCAATCTATAGCAAAGGTACTCTAGTTACTGTCCATAATAGGCACTCTTGATGAGTGCCTTATTTTTTACTGCCACTCAACCCTATTCAAATTCTTGCTACCTCAAAGCGTTAATTAAAAATATGAAATATATTTAATTAAAATTAATTGGATTTCATTACCAATTACAAACATAGTTGTGCTTTAAATTTAAGTGATTAGCAAATAAGGTGATAATATGTCAGGAGAATCCCCCCTAATAAGTAGAGGCGGTGGTGCACAACACTATTCTAGCGTCCAACAACATGATGCAATGGATGATGCTTACCAGATAATAGATCCAAACAAACAGAATAAGCTTAGCTCCGCAAAGCGAGTTGGTTTAGTCGTTACAGGAACTATTTTCGTTGCTGGTGGTGCAGTTGCAGCAGTAGGAGCTCCAGCCGTAACTTTCGTAGCAACACAAATTTTTGGACAAAATGCCACGAATGATACAGTGAAAAACTTTATCGAAGGTAGTGGCAACTCTTTACCCCCTGAATACAACGGGCCTCAATGGTCAAACGAGGGAGTGAAATCTGTGGGGATAGGTACTGCAGAGGCTACTGTAGGTGTTGCTTCAATTATTGCTGGTACTGCAATGATCATAAAAGGCTGGAATGGCTAATCTTTTTCTTCAACAATGATAAATAAGTAGCATAGAACCATGCCCGTTGTATACTTTCAATGGAGTGAACGGGTATGGATATGTTTCGCTAAGGCTATATTTTTGAAAATAAACTACTGGTTTATTACACTATCACTATAATTTAGCCAGCTCACCAAGTTTAATGAAAGACGTACAATTACACGCCACTAAAGATGGCTCACACACGCTTATAAACCCTACACTCAAAGAATCCTATCATGCCTATAATGGGGCTCTTACAGAATCTCAATTCATATATATTGAATGTGGACTTAGATATTTTTTATCTCTAAATACAGTTAACGACCAGACTATAAACATTCTTGAATTTGGTTTTGGTACAGGCTTAAACGCTCTATTAACATTGAAGCAAAGTATAGATGCTCGCCAAGCAATTAAATATTCTAGCCTTGAGCCATACCCTATTCCTATCGATACCGCGCAGAAACTGAATTACGTCAAAAAGCTAAAAATGCCAAGCCCAGAGTTATTCACCCAAATTCATGCTTGCGATTGGGGAGAAGTTGAAGAAATTACCGAAAAATTTGAACTACTAAAAATTCAACAAAAGTTACACGATGCTGCTTTAACACTAAACTCAGTAGATATTATATATTACGATGCATTTGCTCCCAGTAAGCAACCTGATGCTTGGGAAAAACACTTATTCGAAAAATGTTTTCAAGCATTAAAACCAAATGGATTACTGGTCAGCTATTGCGCCAATGGACAATTTAAGCGTGACCTAAAAGCGATAGGGTTTAAATTAGACCAGTGTGAAGGCCCTATGGGCAGACGTGAAATTACTCGAGCTTGGAAGCGATAAATTAAAATTCAGGTTTATCTTTACTGTAAGGTAAACCTGAAGTTACTTTAAATACTTAGAATGAAAGGTTTTAACATTAATACCGTTTAATAAACTGAGCCAATGTGTTTACCCCTTCCATTGACATAGCATTATAAATACTCGCTCTAAGTCCACCAACAAATCGGTGCCCTTTTAATGCCACTAACCCATGTGATTCAGCTTCTGTTAAAAAATGTGCTTGTTTGCTCTTGTCTTTCATATGAAAAGTAACATTCATCAATGAACGATTTTGTGATGCAACATCATTGTAAAAGTTGTCAGAAGCATCAATTGCAGCATAAAGAAGCTCAGCTTTATCTCGATTAATTTTTTCAATATATGAAACACCACCAATTTGTTTTAACCATTTAAAAACTTCAGCCGCTAGATACCAAGCAAAAGTTGGTGGCGTGTTATACATAGAATTATTTTCTAGCTGAGCTTGATAGCTAAAAATTGTTGGTTGCGGCAAGCTTGGTAGTTGCAACATATCTTCACGAACAATTGCAATTGATAAACCTGAAGGCCCAATATTTTTTTGAGCACCAGCATAAATGACAGCAAATTTTGATACATCAATGTCGCGTGAAAGAATATTGGACGACATATCAGCAATAATTGGCCAAGGAGAATCAATGTCATCAAAAATTTCGATACCATCTACGGTTTCATTTGGACAATAATGAAGATATCTGAATTGACGCACATCGCCAGTAAAGTCAGGAAGTGTTACTGATTTAGTTTCATCTTTGTTTTGGTGGTTTGAAATCGAAACAGTATCAATCTGCTCTTCTGGCACCAATTTTTTTGCTTCATCAGCTGCAAGTTGAGACCATTGACCAGAAATCAAATAAAGTGCTCTACCTTGTTCCCCTAAAAAGTTATTTACTACAGCTGCAAATTGCGCTCGGCCACCACCATGCATAAAAAATACATGGTAGTTGTCAGGGATGTTCATTAGCTCTCGCAGGTCAATTTCAGCTTGTTTAGCTAATGCTAGAAAAGGCTTATCTCTGTGACTGACTTCCATTACGGAAGTACCTAAGCCGTTCCAGTTAATTAACTCTGCTTGTGCTTTTTTCATAACTGGCTCTGGGATCATTGCCGGACCAGCACAAAAATTGTAGGTTTTCGTCACTCTTTCATTCCTTAAAAAAAGAGCGCCATTAAGGCGCTCAGTCTATTCTTTCCAATTATTCTTCTGTTGGTTGCTCAGTTGCACCTTCAGCAGCGGCCTCTTCGATAGCCTCTTCGACTTCAGCGTCAGCACACTGAACTTCATCTATTCGCTGTAGACCTACAACACTTTCGCCTTCAGCGGTACGGATAATGGTCACACCTTGTGTGTTACGACCGATGGTCGAAACACCACTAGCTGGAGTTCGAACTAATGTACCTTTATCACTGATCAGCATGATTTCGTCGTTTTCATTCACTTGAACTGCGCCGACAACTTCACCATTACGTTCGCTAACCTTGATCGATACAACACCTTTAGTTGCACGGCTCTTGGCTGGGTATTCACTTAAAATAGTACGTTTACCATAACCATTTTCAGTAACAGTCAGAATGTCACCGTCACCTTTAGGAACGATTAGCGATACCACTTTCTGCCCATCTTCAAGCTTAATACCACGAACACCAGTTGCAGTACGACCCATCGCTCTTAGAGAGTAAACTTCTTCACCGGTTTCAAGGTCACGTTTGATTTCGCCAGTTTCTGAATCACGAACCTTCTCGCCAAAGCGAACCACTTTACCTTCGTTCGAGAACAGCATGATTTCATTATCACCATTAGTGATATCAACACCAATCAACTCGTCATCATCACGTAGGTTAACCGCGATAATACCGTTAGAACGCGGGTTACTGTAGGCAGTAAGTGCCGTCTTCTTAACGGTACCATGCGCAGTCGCCATGATGATGAACTTATCTTCAGAGTATTCACGTACAGGCAGAATTGCAGTAATACGTTCTTCATCTGTTAACGGCAATAAGTTGACAATTGGACGTCCACGTGCAGTGCGGCTTGCTAGTGGTAATTGATACACTTTCAGCCAGTACATCTTACCTTTGTCGGAGAAACATAAGATGGTATCGTGAGTATTCGCAACCAATAACTTCTCAACAAAGTCTTCATCTTTAACTTTAGTTGCCGCCTTACCTTTACCACCACGACGCTGTGCTTGGTAATCGGTTAATGGCTGATACTTGGCATAACCAAGGTGAGATAAAGTTACTACAACATCTTCTTCGTTGATAAGATCTTCAAGGCTCATATCAACTTCGTGAGCTTTAATTTCTGTACGACGCTCGTCACCAAAATCAGCAAGAACCACTTCAAGCTCTTCTTTGATCACTTCCATCAAACGTTCTGGGCTTCGCAAGATGTGTAACAAACCAGCGATGAATTCTAATAGCTCTTCGTATTCGTTTAAGATCTTTTCATGTTCAAGACCCGTTAAACGGTGCAAACGTAGTTCAAGAATCGCTTGTGCTTGTTGTTCAGTTAAATAGTATTTGCCGTCACGGATTCCGTACTCAGGCTCTAACCATTCAGGACGTGCTGCATCATCACCTGCTTTTTCAAGCATGGATTTAACGTTACCTAAATCCCAACCTTGCGCAATTAACTTAGCTTTCGCTTCGTTTGGAGTAGGCGAGTTCTTGATAAGCTCGATAACAGGATCGATGTTAGCCAGTGCGATTGCTAAAGATTCAAGAATATGTGCACGGTCACGAGCCTTGCGTAATTCGTAAACGGTACGACGAGTTACCACTTCACGACGATGAAGCACAAACGCTTCTAGCATTTCTTTTAGATTGAATATCTTAGGTTGACCATTGCTTAGGGCAACCATATTGATACCAAAAGAACACTGCATCTGGGTTTGTGCATAAAGGTTATTTAGAACAACCTCACCCACTTCACCACGCTTGATTTCAATAACAATGCGCATACCTTCTTTATCAGACTCATCTCTAAGAGCACTGATACCTTCGATACGCTTATCTTTTACTAGCTCAGCGATTTTCTCGATAAGCTTAGCTTTGTTAACTTGGTATGGAATTTCAGAAACGATAATCGTTTCTTTACCATTATTATCGGTTTCGACTACGGCGCGAGCACGCATAACCGCACGACCGCGACCAGTTCGATATGCTTCAATAATACCTTTACGGCCATTAATCGTTGCTGCCGTTGGAAAGTCAGGTCCAGGAATATATTCCATCAATTCATCGATGGTTACATCTGGGTTATCAATTAATGCCAAACAACCTTGAACCACTTCAGTTAAGTTGTGTGGCGGAATATTGGTTGCCATACCAACCGCAATACCTGCAGAACCATTAACCAATAATGCAGGGATACGAGTAGGTAAAACGGCTGGAATTTGTTCGGTACCATCATAGTTAGGTACAAAATCGACGGTCTCTTTATCTAAATCAGCCAGTAATTGGTGAGACAGTTTTTCCATGCGGATTTCGGTATAACGCATTGCCGCAGCGGCATCTCCATCTACCGAACCGAAGTTTCCTTGTCCGTCGACTAAGGTGTAACGCATAGAGAAAGGTTGTGCTAAACGCACAATGGTGTCGTAAACCGCAGAGTCACCATGAGGGTGATATTTACCGATTACGTCACCGACAACACGAGCCGACTTTTTGTAAGGCTTGTTATAGTCGTTTTTTAACTCGTTCATTGCAAATAGAACGCGACGATGTACAGGCTTTAAGCCATCACGTACATCTGGCAGCGCCCTACCTACGATCACGCTCATTGCATAATCAAGGTAAGAATTTTTTAATTCATCCTCGATGTTTATCGGCGAAATTGATGATGCCAGATCAGTCATAAACTGCTCGCTCTCCTGAAAATTGCTGAAGACACTATGATTCCGTGTCCACTCGAGCCTAAAAAAATTGATTTAACATTCTAACACAGTTATTTGAAGCCGCCACTGCAATCTAATCCAGATTTTAGAAGCACTCAAACACTCACAAACCCAATTGCTTTTAAAGCCTGTGATATCAGGTTGTTCGAACCAATTCGAAGGAATATCTGTAATTAATAGTAATAAAAAAATCACTGATTGTTAGCACTTTTTTTAATCGATTGATAAATTATTTACATAGCTAAAGTTATTAATCGTTATATAATCACTTTTAATTTTTAGCCGGATATTTGGCAATTGTGTATGCAAGACAATTTAAATGTAGATAAACAAGAAATCGCTAAATTTGAAAGTATGGCTGCGACATGGTGGGATCCTAATGGTGAATTTAAACCTCTTCATCAAATGAATCCACTTCGTCTTAATTATATCGATGAAAAAAGCCAGGGATTATTTGGTAAACAAGTACTGGATGTAGGCTGCGGTGGTGGAATCCTATCTGAAAGCATGGCGAAACTTGGCGCTAATGTTTCTGGTTTAGATATGGGAACCGAGCCATTAGAGGTTGCACGTCTTCATGCACTTGAGTCTGGTGTCTCAGTAAACTATTTGCAACAGACCGCAGAGTCACACCGAGATGAGAATATAGAAAAGTACGATGTGGTTACTTGCATGGAAATGCTGGAGCATGTTCCAGACCCTCTCTCTGTCATTCAAGCTTGCTGTGATATGGTAAAGCAAGATGGTTATGTCTTCTTTTCTACTATCAATCGCAACATCATGTCATACATACAAGCCATTGTCGGTGCTGAGTATGTACTCAAAATGCTTCCTGTAGGTACCCATGATCACAGCAAATTTATCCGCCCTTCAGAATTAATAAAACTTGCAGAACAAACCGAATTACAATGTTTTGATGCCATTGGTACTAAATACAATCCATTGACACAGATTTTTTCATATACCAACAAGCTTGATGTCAACTATATGATTGCGTGCCAAAAGGTTAAATGATGCAAGAAAAGATAAAAGGGATTTTGTTCGATCTTGATGGCACATTACTAGATACAGCAAAAGACTTAACTTATGCACTTAATCTCAGTTTAGCCGATCACGGCTATGCACCCGTTTCTGAACAATTAGTAAAAGAATCAGTCTCTCAAGGAAGTTTAATTATTTGCCAAACAGCACTTCCTACGCAACCTGTAGAGATTCAACTACGGGTTCAAAAAACTATGCTGAAGCACTATCAAGATGTAAGCGGCCATAAAACGGATTTCTTCAATGGCATAGATTCTCTAATCAATCGGTTAGACTGTCACGGTTTGAGCTATGGTATTGTTACTAACAAAGTAGCCAAGTTTGCCCGTCCTTTGGTAGCAAAATTCGAGTTATTTACACAGAATACAACTCTCATTTCTGGTGACTCTACTACACATAACAAACCCAATGCTCAACCCATGCTTCTTGCTGCTCAGCAGTTGAATTTATTATCAAGTGACATTATCTATGTGGGTGATTCGCGAACTGATATATATGCAGCTAAAAATGCAGGAATGAAATCTGCTATCGCAACGTGGGGATATATTTCCTCTGGTGAAAAAATTAGCGATTGGAATGCCGATCTTATTTTAAACGATCCTAACGATCTTTTGTCATTGTTCAATTTTTAAAATAATGTTTTTAACATTTTTTTAACTCCGGCAAAGGAAATTTTTATCGTTCATATATTGGTCTAATGAGTACACAGGGTTTAGGAAAATAGCTTCTATGGTTAGCCATTACTAACCTTGGTTTTACCCTCAGGTTATCCACAAGATATACATCTTGCAAAATCCGACTAACCTCACTATCTTGTAGATAACGACATAATAAACACTATATCTTGTGTATTAATAACAATCGCTACACTACAATTTGCCTACAGATTAAACAAATTAAGACTTCACCTTGCCTAGCCAAGGGTTGTCATGATTCGATTGTATTACATGAACAACTCAGCAGTAGTTGCTGACGATATATAGACAAGGCTTATCTTCAATGAACAGCAATATGACAGTTACAAAACGTAGTGGTGAGAGAGAAACGATCGATCTCGAAAAAATCCACCGCGTGATCACATGGGCAGCCGAAGGGCTTAACAATGTATCTGTATCCGAAGTAGAACTTCGCTCACACCTTCAATTTTATAACGGTATTCCGACTGAAGCGATTCATGAAACTATAATCAAGGCCGCTGCAGATTTAATTTCTCCACAGTCACCTGATTACCAGTTTTTAGCTGCACGTTTAGCTGTTTTCCATTTACGAAAGAAAGCCTTTGGTCAATTTGAACCGCCAAAGCTATATGACCATGTCAGTAAACTTATCGAGTTAGGTAAATACGATCAACACATCCTTGAGGACTATACCAAGGATGAAATTGATACTATGGATTCTTACATAGATCACTGGCGTGATATGACCTTCTCTTATGCTGCAGTAAAGCAGTTAGAAGGTAAGTACCTAGTACAAAACCGTGTATCTGGCGAAGTTTATGAAAGCGCTCAGTTTTTGTATATTTTGGTAGCAGCTTGCTTATTTTCTCGCTATCCAAAAGAAACGCGATTAGATCATATTAAACGCTTTTATGATGCTACGTCTAAATTCAAGATCTCTTTGCCAACGCCAATCATGGCTGGTGTACGTACCCCTACTCGTCAGTTCAGCTCATGTGTACTAATTGAATGTGACGATAGCCTAGACTCAATTAACGCAACTTCATCTGCAATCGTTAAATACGTGAGTCAGCGTGCTGGTATTGGTATTAATGCAGGTCGCATTCGTGCGTTAGGTAGTCCAATCCGTGGTGGTGAAGCATTCCACACTGGTTGTATTCCTTTCTATAAGCACTTCCAAACCGCGGTGAAATCATGTTCTCAAGGTGGTGTTCGTGGTGGCGCAGCTACCCTGTTCTATCCAATTTGGCATCTTGAAGTTGAATCTTTACTTGTTCTTAAGAACAACCGTGGTGTAGAAGATAATCGTATCCGTCATCTTGACTACGGTGTTCAAATAAATAAAGTGATGTATCAGCGCTTAATTAAAGGCCAAGACATTTCATTGTTTAGTCCTTCTGATGTACCTGGTCTTTATGACGCCTTTTTTGAAGATCAAGCTGAGTTTGAGCGTTTATATCTTCAGTATGAAAACGACAGCAACATCAAGCGCCAAAATATCAAAGCTGCTGAGCTGTTCTCTCTATTAATGCAAGAACGTGCATCAACTGGTCGTATTTATATTCAAAACGTGGATCACTGTAATACTCACAGTCCATTTGACTCGAAAGTTGCGCCTGTTCGTCAATCTAATCTTTGTTTAGAAATTGCGTTACCAACTAAACCGTTAAATGACATTAATGATCCAAACGGTGAAATTGCACTTTGTACTCTTTCAGCATTGAACTTAGGTGCTATCGAAAATCTAGACGAGCTTGAAGAGCTTTCTGATCTTGCCGTTCGCGCTCTAGATAATTTACTTGATTATCAAGATTACCCAATCAAAGCCGCTGAACTTTCTTCAATGAATCGCCGTACATTAGGTATTGGTGTTATTAACTTCGCTAACTATATTGCGAAGCACGGGTTGAAGTATTCTGATGGTAGCGCCAACGGCCTTACTCACAAAACATTTGAAGCTATTCAGTACTACTTATTAAAAGCTTCAATGAATTTGGCTAAAGAATATGGTGCATGTCCGTTATTCAATGAGACTACGTACTCAAAAGGTATCTTACCAATTGATACCTACAAGAAAGACCTAGATAAGATTTGTAATGAGCCATTGCATCTAGATTGGGAAAGTTTGCGTAGTGATATACAGCAGTACGGATTACGTAACTCGACTTTATCTGCGTTAATGCCATCTGAGACGTCTTCACAAATCTCAAATGCGACAAATGGTATTGAACCTCCACGTGGTTTGATCAGTATTAAGGCAAGTAAAGACGGACAACTAAAACAAGTTGTACCTGATTTTGATAAGTTAAAAGACAAATACGAACTACTTTGGAACATGGATGGAAATCAAGGTTATCTTGAGTTAGTCGGAATCATGCAAAAGTTTGTTGATCAAGCAATTTCAGCAAATACTAACTATGATCCAACCAAATTTAGTGATGCCAAAGTCCCAATGCAGACATTATTGAAAGATTTATTGACTGCATACAAGCTTGGAGTGAAGACTTTATATTATCATAACACTCGAGATGGAGCCTCAGATCAACTGGACGATATAACCAGTGTTGAAGAAGAGGATGATGGATGCGCAGGCGGTGCGTGTAAGATTTAATCTTACTTAAACTTTTAGGAATAGTTTGGGGACATTACGTCCCCTTTTAGAGTGCAGAGTATTAAAACATGGCTTATTCAACTTTTTGTCAACAACCCAATGATGCAACCAAAGAACCTATGTTTTTTGGGCAGCCTGTAAACGTTGCTCGTTATGACCAGCAAAAATATGAAGTTTTTGAAAAGCTCATAGAGAAACAGCTATCATTTTTCTGGCGTCCGGAAGAAGTTGATGTTAGTCGTGACAAGATCGATTACGCTGCTTTACCTGATCATGAAAAGCACATCTTCATTTCAAATCTGAAGTATCAAACTCTACTTGATTCAATTCAAGGGCGTTCACCTAATGTTGCATTTTTACCACTAGTCTCAATTCCTGAGCTAGAAACTTGGATTGAAACTTGGTCATTCTCTGAAACTATCCATAGCCGCTCATATACCCATATCATTCGGAACATCGTTAATGACCCTTCGACCGTATTCGATGATATTGTTGTGAATGAAGAGATTTTAAAACGTGCTACTGATATTTCTGAGTTCTACGATGACTTAATCAAGCTTACTCAAGTTTACGAGTTATTTGGTGCAGGTACTCATACTGTAGACGGTAAAACCTTTACCGTTAACTTAAGAGTTCTAAAGAAAAAACTCTACCTGTGTATGATGTCTGTTAATGCTCTTGAAGCCATTCGTTTTTACGTAAGTTTTGCTTGTTCATTCGCCTTTGCTGAACGCAAGCTAATGGAAGGCAATGCAAAAATTATTCGCCTGATTGCTCGCGATGAGGCGCTTCACCTTAACGGTACTCAACATATTTTGAACCTTATGCAGTCTGGTAAGGATGATCCAGAAATGGCTGAAATTGCGGCAGAGTGTCAGCAAGAAGCTTATGACTTATTCTATAAAGCAGCTGAGCAAGAAAAAGAATGGGCTGAATACCTGTTTAAAGATGGCTCAATGATCGGCATGAATAAAGAAATCCTTTGTCAGTATGTAGAGTACATCACAAACCAGCGTATGAAAGCCGTTGGCCTTGCTCAACCTTACTCAGAAAACTCTAATCCTCTACCTTGGATGAAGAACTGGCTGGAAAGTGATGCTGTTCAAGTTGCTCCTCAAGAAGTTGAAGTATCATCCTACTTAGTGGGCCAAATTGATGCATCAATTGATGAAAGTGAATTTGAAGATTTCGATTTGTAATGAACTTCAAAAAAGCGCCCATTGTATACCTGCAAGGTAAGCCTGTTTTGTTGTTTGATAAACAGGCCAACTTACTCGAAGCATTAGAAGATAAAGAAATCGATATTTTTTCTGAGTGCCGCAATGGTTTTTGCGGCTCTTGTAAAACTAAAGTGATTAGTGGAACTGTAGAATATACCAATGAGCCATTAGCTGTACTTGAAGAAGATGAATGCTTACCTTGCTGTTGTTCTCCTAGTTCAGACCTAGACCTTGATTTAACTTCAGATATTGATACCAATGTTTTAGGTGAGTACATCAAAAAGTAACAATAATACATAGCCAACACCAAGTGGTTGGCTAGTTTTATTTAATGAATACACTTAAATAACAGCAGCTAACTCTGCACCTTGTCTGATTGCTCTTTTAGCATCAAGCTCTCCTGCTTCTGCTGCACCACCAATGATCTGCACATCTCTACCCATTTTTTTTAACTGCTGACTCAGCTCAATATTTGATACTTGACCTGCGCAAATGACAATATTATCAACAGCCAATACTTCATCGACACCATTAATAGTAATATGAAGCCCGTTATCATCCACTCTCTTATAACTGACACCTGTCTTGGTGATGACATTGTGATGCTTGAGTTCACTACGATGAATCCATCCTGTCGTTTTGCCTAAATTCTTACCTACTTTTTCATTTTTTCTTTGTAATAAATAAATCTGTTTCGGGGTAATATCCGTATCATTCTCAACCATTAACCCACCTGCTGAACGGTAATTTTGATCAATACCCCAACGGGCAAGCCAAGACTCTTTATTTTGCGTCTTCGATTTTGGTTCTAATAAATAATGGGCAATATCAAACCCAATTCCACCAGCGCCGATGATTGCAATTCGTTCTCCTATAGTTGGTTGTTCAATTAATAGTTTTTGATAGCTAATCACTGATGAGTGTTCAATACCCTCAAGAGGAATATCTCTTGGCTTGACACCTGAAGCCAGAATATATTTATCAAAATCAAGTTCAGTTTCTGGGTTAAAGCGAGTATTTAACCTTAAATCAATATTCAACTTCTCAATTTGGGCTAGAAAATACCTGATAGTTTCATTGAATTCCTCCTTACCTGGGACTTTTCTAGCAAGATTAAATTGACCACCTACTTCCTTGTTTGCTTCAAACAACACTACTTTATGACCACGTTGTGCTGCATAGATACTAAAAGCTAGTCCTGCAGGACCCGCCCCAATAACTGCGATCCGTTTGGGGTTTGACGAAGATTCAAAATTTAGTTCAGTTTCAAAACAAGCCCTTGGATTGACGAGACAAGTAACACGCTTTAGTTCAAACGCATGATCCAAACACGCTTGATTACAGCCTATGCAAGTATTTATCAATTCCGGTGTACCAGCTTCTGCTTTGTTAACAAAATCAGCGTCAGCTAAAAATGGTCTGGCCATAGAAACCATGTCAGCTTGACCACTTTTCAAAATTTCCTCAGCGACTTCTGGCGTATTGATGCGATTGGTTGCGACCAATGGGACTGTGACTTCACCTTTTAACTTTGCTGTTACCCATGAAAAAGCCGCTCGAGGAACACTCGAAGCAATCGTGGGTATTCTGGCTTCATGCCAACCAATTCCGGTATTTATGATAGTTACACCCGCTTCTTCCAACCATTTCGCAAGTTGGATCACTTCATCCCAAGTTGAACCTTCCTCAACTAAGTCCAACATTGAAAGTCTAAATATAATGATAAATTCAGTGCCTAGTTTTGCTCTAATGCCTTTGACTATTTCTAAAGCTAAACGACAACGATTTTCGAAACTACCTCCCCATTCATCATCTCTTTTATTGGTTTTTTTGCTAATAAACTGGTTGATGAGATAACCTTCTGATCCCATTACTTCGACACCATCATAGCCAGCTTGTTGAGCTAGACTTGCGCAATTAATAAAATCCTTAATCGTCGAGCGAATCCACCGTTTAGTTAATTTCCATGGTGTAAAACGGCTAATGGGGGCTTTGATACGGCTGGGAGCAACGGCAAAAGGATGGTAAGCATAACGGCCAGTATGCAGAATTTGCATACATATCTTAGTGTCTGTTTCATGGACAGCATCTGTAATTAACCTGTGCTTTGAAAGTTGAAATCCATTACTCAATTCTGCAGCATAAGGATAAGCTCTTCCACAAAAGTTAGGCGCAATACCACCGGTAACAATCAAACCAACACCACCTTCAGCCCGCTCTTTATAGAACTGTGCTAGTTTTTCGAAGCCACCTTTTTGCTCTTCAAGTCCAGTATGCATCGAGCCCATTAGTACACGATTCTTAAGTGTTGTGAAGCCAAGATCTAAGGGTTTGAATAATTGTGGGTATTGCATCTGGCCACCTAATTAGTATTTATAATGTTGATAACTTAATCTGTTAGTCGATTTTCCTCAAGTCCCTATAAAGAATATTAAAAACAGTTACAATTCTATTTAGAAATCCTTCAATGATTCAGGTAGCATAAAATCATATTCAAATTAAAGGGAGTTGGTATGTCTTCAACGCAACCATCTGCAGTTAAAAGTACATTCAAGTTTATCTGGAACGTCATAAACTTTACGCGCCAATTTATTATTAATTTGGTATTTTTCTTTTTTCTTTTTATCGCCCTTATTGGCATCATTGCAGCGGTTGCAACCGAAGAAAAAGTTCACCTTGCACCTGATAGCGCCTTAGTCCTTGATATTAGTGGCCGAATCGTCGACCAAAAACAATATGTTGATCCTATTGAGACTATAGTGGCAGAAAGCAGAGGACAAACTAACCCTGATGAAACATTATTGTCAGATATTTTATATGCAGTCGATTCTGCAGCGAATGATAAGCGCATAAACACTCTAGTTTTAGATTTGTCTGATTTAAAGTATGCAGAAACCAGTAAGCTTGAAGCGATTGGAAAGGCGCTACAAAAGTTCAGAGATTCTGGCAAGCCTATCGTTTCTTTCGGTAATTATTACAATCAACAACAGTATTTATTAGCTAGTTACGCCAACAAAATCTATTTAAACCCTCAAGGTATGATTGCTCTAGAGGGGCTGGGTCGTTATCGACTTTATTACAAGTCAGCGTTAGAGAAACTTAAGATCAAAACTCATGTCTTTCGAGTAGGTACTTTTAAGTCTGCTGTTGAACCATATTTGCGTGATGACATGTCCCCTGCTGCAAAAGAAGCTAACGAAGCTCTACTAAGTGATATTTGGAACAGTTACACAAATATTGTTGCTTCAAATCGAAACATCAAAGCAAACCAAGTTCTTCTTGAGCCTAAAGCCTATTTAGCCGAACTTAATAAAGTTGGCAATGATGATGCGAAACTTGCATTAAAAAGAAAACTTGTAGATGAACTTGCAACCATTGATCAGTTTAGAACCAAAATGATCAATGAAGTTGGTCAAGCTCGTACTGGCCAGAGTTTTAAACAAGTTGATATGCTGGATTATTTGAAACTTGTAAAACCTAAGCATAGCTTTTCAACAGGTGATTCAGTAGCCATTATCGTTGCCAAAGGCGTAATCCTTGATGGCAACCAAAAACCCGGTAATATTGGTGGCACCAGTACAGCCAAGCTTATACGTAAAGCTCGATTTGACGACAATGTGAAAGCAGTTGTACTAAGAGTAGATAGCCCTGGAGGCAGTGCTTTCGCTTCTGAGCAAATCAGACAGCAAATTGTTGAGCTGAAAAAAGCAGGAAAACCTGTAGTTGTGAGTATGGGTAGCTATGCGGCATCTGGTGGCTATTGGATTTCAGCCAGTGCTGATTATATTTATTCAACACCTACAACCTTAACTGGCTCTATCGGCATATTCGGTATGTTTAATACTTTCGAAGATTCTTTATCTTATTTAGGTATCCACGCTGACGGAGTATCGACTTCTGAATGGGCAGGCTTGTCTGCTGTAAGAGGTATAACTCCTGATGTGGCACGTGTTATTCAAAAGAAAGTAGAGTTTGGCTATCATAAATTCATTTCATTAGTAGCTAATGAACGCCACATGTCTCTACAGCAAGTCGATAAAATTGCGCAAGGCCGTGTGTGGAGTGGTAGTAAAGCATTAAAACTAGGGTTAGTTGATGCTATTGGTGATATGAATACCGCCATTACCAAAGCAGCTGAACTTGCGAATCTAGATAATTATCACACTAAAGAGATCAAACAAGAACTGAGCGCTGAAGAAGCGCTATTACAAGAAATGTTTGCCAAGGTGTCGGTTTATTTACCACAAGTAAGTCAATCACACTCCCCAGTTGATAGTTTATTGCTTCAGGTGGAAGATGCTACCAAGTCTCTTAAACAATTTAACGATCCTAATCATCTGTATATGCTTTGTGAAGAATGTTCGCAATAGCCTAAGTTAAGGATAATAATTACAAAAAAAGGGTAACTTAAGTTGCCCTTTTTTATTGGCCAATAGTAAGATCTATCTATACTTTAAAAATTTGAGAATAGTATGGGCAAGAAGTCAATTTATGTTGCATATACAGGCGGGACAATTGGTATGCAGCAAACTGAGCAGGGTTATGTGCCAGTAGCTGGGTTTCTAACACAATGTGTTGAAAACATGCCTGAGTTTTATCATCAAGAAATGCCTAATTTCACCATTAATGAATACAGCCCATTGATCGATTCTTCGAATATGATGCCATCAGATTGGCAAATGATAGCTGATGATATTAAAGCTAATTATGATAATTATGATGGCTTTGTGATCTTACATGGTACAGACACCATGGCTTACACATCTTCAGCATTATCTTTCATGTTTGAAGGGTTAACAAAGCCGGTTATCGTAACAGGCTCACAAATCCCTTTGGCACAACTGCGCTCTGACGGACAAGCAAATTTATTGAACGCATTGTATTTAGCGGCTAACCACCCTATTCCAGAAGTTTGCTTATTCTTTAATAACAAACTGTTTCGCGGAAATCGTACAACCAAGGCTCACGCGGATGGCTTTGATGCCTTCGCTTCACCTAATTTCCCAGTAATGCTTGAAGCAGGTATTAAAATTCGACAGCATATTAATACGCCATTTCCTAAAAATAAATCCGCACTCAAAGTCATCGACATCCAACCACAACCCATTGGCTTGGTGATGCTCTATCCTGGTATATCTACTGAATTAATCCAAAACATTTTATTGCAACCTGTAAAGGCATTGATCATCAGGAGTTTTGGTGTCGGCAATGCTCCCGAAAGCCCTGAACTACTCTCAGTATTAAAAGAAGCAAATGAGCGTGGAATAATTTTAGTCAATCTTACTCAGTGTTTTCAAGGGCGAGTCAATATGTCTGGATATGCCACTGGCAATGCGCTTGCATCAGCAGGCGTTATTAGTGGTGGAAACCTAACTATAGAAGCGGCTTTAGCCAAACTTCACATACTGTTGTCAAGAAACCTCACGACCGAACAGGTAAAACAGGATTTTGCTACAAACCTATGTGGTGAAATGGATTAAAGAACATGTCATATTCAGCAAATAACCTAGGGCGTGCCCTAACATTTGCTGATTACCACTCTCTTTCATGCTTATTTAATATATTACCATTAAGAAAATAACTTATTTTATGCCTTATTTTCAATACCTTGACCTAAGTAAGCATGCTTTTTCCTGAAATCGCAATTAATAAATATTCACTTCCCTAATCATAGGTAAGCTTGCACAATCCAATAATCGAATAATCAGCAGTAATTTTTGGTTTACTGTTCAACTCAATGTGATCCATGGCAAACACGCAGAAATATCAAGTACATAATCCTGAGATTGGCGCTTTACCAACCTCAAAATCTCCCTTGATAAAACAAATGCCCAACGAATGCAGATTTGTTGATTTTATTAATCAAGACCTCAAACCACAGCATAGAAATGAATCTAAAAATATTTGGACAGCTGTTGAATTATTTGAACCTCAGATCATTGCACAAATTGAGCCTTTTTTATTAGCTCGTGCACTTTGCCCCAAATCTCTTGAATCAGCCATGCTTCGGTCAATTTGTGATGACAATACAAAAGCAGTGAATAAACTATTAGATGCTGGCGTCACCATTGAACGACTAAAACAGTTTCAGTTTCCTTGGCTGCATGTGTGTGCATTAAACAACAGCCCTGAGTCACTGAGTTTATTGCTAGAACGTCACGCAAATATCAATGATGTAGACCATGACGGTAAAACACCTCTTCATATAGCGGCGCAGTATGATCGACATTCATTATTGCCTATTTTTGAAAGCCATAATGAGTGTGATGTGAATGCCGTTGATAATAGAGGCAATACTCCAATATTAACGGCTGCAATATTTCAAGCTTGGGACTTTGTGTTAAAACTGTCTGATAACATCGGAACTGATATTAATTTTGCAAACGATACAAATCTCGATGTATTAACTTTAGCAATCAAAGCAAAACAGAATAAGTTGATTAATAAACTTATTCTTCACCCCAATATCCAGCCAAGAGATAAACACCTTAAAACTGCGGTATATTCAAATAATTTATATGCTCTAAAAACACTACTGGCAACTTCTGATGAGTTACTCAGCCCAAAACTTAATGCTGAGCTACTTAACATTGCTGCTTCACGTAACTTCCGCCCAATAATTCGCGCTTTATTGGAACAGGGAATCAATGTTAATAGTAAAGACATCAACGGAAACACAGCTATTCACACAGCTTGCTTATATTCCCATTTAGATCTCGTTACAGACCTATTAGCTACACCTAATTTAAATCTAACAATCAGAAATCGAAAGGATCAAAGTCCGCTTGCCATAGCTAATCAGACTTATGATAAACACCTCAAGATGAACATTAACGGATTCCAACAAGACCCGCACTTGGATTCAGCAAAAAGAATTTTAATTAAACTGTCAGAATTTGTTAAATCTGTATATTGATAGCTAACTATAAAAATTTATTTTAAATTCCTAGGATTAGATTGGAATATAAGCCTTAATAATGTTCCAATAGTCACAATTTCACTACAAAGTGTAATAAAATTACATACAGACCTTTCTTTTGCCACATAGATCACAGACTCAAGTCCTACTTAGCTGTAAATTCGTAAGTAAAAGAACATTTAGCCAAATAATAACCTTAAGAATTTAGCTAAATATTTTTATAGGAATCCATTCCATGACTGTAACAAACGCTGAAGAACTCGATCTACTCGTTGAAAGAGTTGCCAAAGCCCAATCTGAATTCGCAAACTTTTCACAAGAGCAAGTTGATAAAATCTTTCGTGCTGCAGCACTAGCAGCCGCTGATGCAAGAATTTCATTAGCCAAAATGGCTGCTCAAGAAACCCGCATGGGTATCATTGAAGACAAAGTGATCAAAAACCACTTTGCATCTGAATATATTTACAACAAATATAAAGATGATAAAACCTGTGGCATTCTTGAAGAAGACCACACATTCGGAACTATCACAATCGCTGAGCCTGTTGGTATCATCTGTGGTATTGTTCCAACCACTAACCCAACTTCGACAGCTATTTTTAAAGCATTAATCAGCTTAAAAACCCGTAACGGCATTATCTTTTCTCCACATCCAAGAGCTAAAGCATCCACTACGGAAGCTGCCCGCTTAGTATTAAATGCCGCTATTGAAGCCGGTGCACCTGAAGATATTATCGGCTGGATTGATGAACCAAGCGTTGCTCTTTCAAATCAATTAATGACTCACGATAAAATTAACCTAATCCTAGCCACTGGCGGCCCAGGCATGGTTAAAGCGGCTTACTCATCAGGTAAACCTGCTATTGGCGTTGGTGCTGGTAACACACCAATCATTATCGATGAAACGGCTGATATTAAACGTGCAGTAAGTTCAATTTTAATGTCAAAAACGTTTGATAACGGTGTTGTTTGTGCATCTGAACAAGCCGTTGTTATTGTTGATAGCATTTACGATCAAGTTAAAGAACGTTTAGGTACTCATGGCGGTTATATTCTTAATAAGAAAGAAACCAAAGCTATCCAAAAAGTCATTTTGAAAAATGGTGGGCTAAACGCTGACATCGTTGGTCAAAGTGCAATTACCATTGCTGAAATGGCTGACATAAAAGTTCCAAGCTCAACAAAAGTTCTTATTGGTGAAGTAACCGAAATTTCTGAAACGGAAGCCTTTGCCCACGAGAAATTATCACCACTTCTAGGCATGTATCGAGCGGCCAACTTTGAAGAAGCACTAGATAAAGCAGCAGACCTTGTAGCATTAGGCGGAATCGGTCATACCTCTGGTTTATACACCAACCAAGATACTCAAGAAGAACGAGTTAAACAATTTGGTTTCCGTATGAAAACCGCACGTATTTTGATCAATACGCCAGCTTCTCAAGGTGGTATTGGTGATCTATACAACTTCAAGCTTGCACCTTCATTGACATTAGGCTGTGGTTCTTGGGGTGGTAACTCAATTTCTGAAAACGTTGGCCCAAGCCATCTAATCAATAAGAAAACAGTTGCTAAGAGGGCTGAAAACATGCTTTGGCATAAGTTACCATCTTCAATTTATTTCCGTCGTGGCAGCTTAGCCATCGCACTTGAAGAGTTAAGCAATAAAAAACGTGCACTTATCGTTACTGATAAATTCTTATTCAATAACGGTTATTGTGATGAAACTATCAAGGTTTTGAAAGCTCAAGGTCTTGAAACTGAAGTATTCTACGAAGTTGAAGCCGACCCTACTCTTTCGGTGGTTAAACACGGTGCTGACGTTGCTAAAAGCTTCCAGCCAGATGTAATAATAGCGCTAGGTGGCGGTTCTCCTATGGATGCGGCTAAGATCTTATGGGTAATGTACGAGCATCCAAATGTTCATTTTGAAGACCTTGCCTTACGCTTTATGGATATACGTAAACGTATTTACAAGTTCCCTAAAATGGGGAAAAAAGCGACTATGGTTGCGATTCCAACGACATCAGGAACAGGCTCAGAAGTTACTCCTTTTGCAGTAGTAACTGACGAAGTTACAGGCCAAAAATATCCAATTGCAGACTATGAGCTGACACCTAATATGGCAATTGTCGACCCTAATCTTGTGATGGATATGCCTAAGTCATTAACAGCATTTGGTGGTATTGACGCTATTACTCATGCACTTGAGGCTTATGTAAGCATAATGGCAAATGAGTACTCTGACGGTCAGGCATTACAAGCATTGAGCTTGCTTACTGAATATTTACCAGAGTCATACGAAAAAGGCTCAGCAGCACCTGTAGCCCGAGAACGCGTCCACAATGGTGCAACTATTGCTGGTATTGCATTTGCAAACGCATTCTTAGGTATTTGTCACTCGATGGCACACAAAATCGGTGCAGAATTCCATATCCCACATGGTTTAACTAATGCCTTGTTAATTTCAAACGTGATCCGTTTCAATGCGACAGATATGCCTAAGAAGATTGCTGCTTTCAGTCAATATGACCGCCCTAAAGCACTATGCCGTTACGCTGAAATTGCGGACCACCTTGGTCTTGGAGGTACTACTGATGATGAAAAAGTCCAAAAGCTCATTGAAAAAATTGAACAAATCAAGGCGACGATTGGCATTCCAGCATCGATCAAAGATGCCGGAGTAAACGAAGCTGATTTCTTGGCTAAGCTGGATGAAATTGCAGAAGATGCATTTGATGATCAATGTACTGGTGCAAACCCTCGTTACCCTTTGATTGCAGAGTTAAAGCAAATCTTGTTAGATAGCTTCTACGGTAAAGAATACAAAGACGAATAAACGTAATAAATTAACTTGTCACCAATTGTAAGCCTCAGTATTATTACCTGAGGCTTTTTTATTCAAATAGCAAACTGGAGGAAGCGACACAATGTTGACTCGTACAACATCTACTACTTCGAACCCCCTCCCTCCACCATCTACCAATCAAGGGAAACGAGACGGAATTACAAGCGCTAATGGGACTGATATTCAAGCTAAGCCAGCAGAACCAGCTACAAAGCTGAGAGATTTTTTTAAAAAACCGACAGCTAAACAAGCGGAACCAGCGAAAAAAACTGCCGATTTAGCAGCCACTTCGATTGCAATGAAACCTCTACCCCATCAGACAGTGATACTTGAAGTTAAAATTTGGGATGATGAACGAGTAAACTTTATTAATGCAATTCAAGGGTTCCCAGACTATCTTAATCGTCGACTATTTGCAGATCGACTAATCACCGAAGAAGACCATGACATAATTGCACATATAGATGTCGAGGTTGCTAAAGGAAATCTGCCACAGAACATACCTGTAGCATTGCAAAAATCAGACGAATTATGGAAGGTTTGCTTGAAAAGCATTAATGGGGAAGTTCCTCATATCCAGATAGAAAATTATAATGAACTAGCATTTTTAAGCGTCCTTGATTCCTTGAATATAGTTTGTTCAACTCATGAATCAAATACAGACGCATTAAAAATGCATTATTATTAGAATGCGCCAAACTCACGCCAAACATTACTCTGTCAGATAACCCTAGCTTTAGAAATTAAAAAGCCCTGTCATTTCTGACAAGGCTGTAAAAATTTGGCGGAGCGGACGGGACTCGAACCCGCGACCCCCGGCGTGACAGGCCGGTATTCTAACCAACTGAACTACCGCTCCAATGGGATTGAATACTACTAATACACTTATTAAGGGTCAATCTCTTTTTGTTTCCAAACACACCAAATGTCCAATATTTAAACAATTGTATTTTTAGCTAATACAGAAGATTTTTACCTCTCAACATCTTCCGGCATGGTCAAATCAATATCATTCAGGCTCATGTTTTCTACGGGGGCACTCTCTTTTGTCAAGCCACTTTTCATTTCAGCCATTTTTTCTGCCGTCTTCAAAGCTCGTTTTCTTACTTTCAATTTACGCCCAACAACTATTCCAGTGGCAATTAACAAAGTGAACAAAAGAACCAAACCAATAACCCAAGTCAAAATAGTACGTTTGGCTGATTTCTCTTTTTGTTGAAGTTTCTGAGCCTCCTCTTGTGCTAGTTCGAGTGCTGATTTTGCAGGTGCAGGTGGTGGCTCATGATTGAATGATATATCTGGCAACTTAATTAATATCTCTCGACCGCCAACTGTTGTTGAAGCGGCCATAACCGAAACAATATAATTACCATACTCTTCTACACTCGGAATTTTAATCTGCTCGATGCTGGATTTGAGTCCCTGAACGGAAAACCTCTCATTTAAATTATTTGGACCCATAATTTTATATTCAATTACGGTATCTGCGATTTGAATTTCTGCTGTATTACTATTTATTTTAATATGACGTTCTGCAGAATTTATAGCTGAATCAATAATGGATGTAGTTACTGGCGAAGGCTTTAATACGATTGTATTCGTATAATGTCTCTGAAATACTTCGTTATGGGCATTAACATCAAAGAGGTATTTACCTGGTTCAAGATCTAAATGAAAAGTACTTGTAAATATTCCATCATCAGGCTTTTCATCTAATAATCTACCGTCATCTTTGTATGTTACAATTCTGCGGTTTCCAATGATATTCTGCTTCCCGTCACCCTCTGCGAGCCGTTTAAATGCAACTGACCATTCGACTAAATAATCTAAGCCAGGCAATCTGACCTTCAAGTCATTATCTTTTAACTGAGCTACTGCTTTAATACGTTCTCCTACATAAAGCTCGCGGGGCAGAGGTTCAACATCAATACTCAATTCACTTATTTTTGTGATTGTTGAACCATCAACAATACGTCCTAGTAACTGCCATGGACCAGCTTGAGGTTTTGTGATCTCAATCATATCGCCCGTCATACCATCATGCCATTTAACATTCTCAGGGTGACGATGGGCATACCATTTGCGGCCATCAGGCAATACAATGACCACTGGCGGAGAACCATACTCTCTTTGCACAACTAAGGTGAGTTTTGAAACCATGTGATCGATTCTAAATCGATTTTGTAATTCACTAGCGGTCGAGATATCGTTTGCTTTCACTGAAAACGAGTAAGATAGACATGAAACCAAACATGCCTGTAAAAATAATAATACTGTTTGCTTCATAGACGCTTAGTCGCTCCAACGACATTTCCCACCTTTTGCGACTAATCCGAGTCGCTCGGTATGATTAGTAAGTTCATCGGCTGTAGCCATTAAAACTTTACCTATCTGTCTATCTGGAGCTAACCTTTGGATCCCTCCTGAGTCCCCACCGACGGAATCAGCAGAAAGATTTAACTTAGTTTGCCCACCTGTCATTAGCAGATAGACATCTGCTAGAATCTCGGCATCCAATAATGCTCCGTGAAGCTCACGGCGTGAATTGTCTACAAAATAGCGCTTACATAGCGCATCAAGGCTATTTCGCTCGCCTGGGTGCTTATGCTTAGCAATATCAAGAGAGTCAACAATTGAGCAAATATCCGCGGTAATCGGCCCTTTGGGGTTTAATAATGAAAACTCATGATCCATAAATGAAATATCAAATGGAGCGTTATGCGCCACAATTTCTGCTCCACGGATAAAGTCTAAAAACGCTGGAGCAATCTCATGGAATCTCGGACAATCTGCCACTCTTTCATTAGTGATACCGTGGACGGCAATTGCTTCTTCATCAATTTCCTGTCCTGGGTTTATGTATTCGTGGAAATGGCGACCCGTTAATTTACGGTCGATCACTTCGACACATCCTATTTCAATAATTCGATGACCAATATAAACAGGCCCTCCACTTTGATTCATCCCCGTGGTTTCGGTATCAAGAATAATCTGTCGTGATGCGCTGGAAACAATATTCATAGGCTAAGATTAATAAAATTTGTATAATTTGGCTTAATTTATTAACTATGGTAGCAATTTGATGGCAGAACGGAAACAAATCAGTATATATACCGACGGTTCTTGCTTAGGAAATCCTGGTCCAGGTGGCTATGGCATTGTGATGATTTACAAACAGCATCGCAAAGAGCTCAAGGATGGCTTTGCAAACACCACAAATAATCGCATGGAATTACTTGCACCGATTATCGCACTTGAAGCATTAAAGGAACCATGCAATGTCACTTTAACTAGTGATAGCCAATACATGCGTCAAGGAATCACCCAATGGATACACAATTGGAAAAAAAATAATTGGAAAACCTCGAATAAAACACCAGTTAAAAATGTCGATTTATGGCAAAGATTAGATAAAGCTCAACAACTCCATCAAATAGATTGGAAATGGGTTAAAGGCCATGCAGGTCACGCCGAAAACGAACGCTGTGATCAATTAGCAAGAGAAGCCGCCGAATCAAATCCCACACAAATAGACGAAGCATATCAAGGCTAACCTCTATTCACCCTGCCTGCACTTGGTGCCGTCGACCAGTTGGTGGCACGTTGCTTTTTCCAAGCTTTTGAAGGAGTTAAAGGACACTCCACCTTTTTAGCAATAATTACATAAAATGAGCCTGAGAAAGGTAACCAATTCCTCATCCATTGTTGCCACAAGCTATTATCTGAAAATTTACCAATCAAAGGGTGATAAACTTCTTTTTTTTGATCTATAACTTGATACCCCAAAACCTCTAACCAGTCCCTCACCCTATGTGCTGTAAAAAAACGACCATTCCATGGGTATAACTGGCGATGTTTAGGTGAAGCTTTACCGACTAAAAGAGGACTTAATGGATTACAACCAACTAAAATTAAATGCCCGCCAGAGATCAAAACTCTGCTCACCTCACGTAACACTCGATAAGGATTGGTTTCAAATTCCAATAATAATGCTGCTAACACACAATCAATAGAGCGTTTTTGTAATGGCAAGTGAGTGTAATCTGCCAATAAGCTTGCATTGCCTTTTTCTACGATTGAGAAATGGTGTGCAATACTTGACTTTTTAGTATCTAGCTCAGATGACAAAGCGCCAAGCTTTAATAGGTGGTACCCAAAAACCTGTGACATTTGCTCATTGATGTATGGACACAATGATCTAAGTGCCTGCTCACCACTAGGCAGCTCCAACCAAGACTTAGGTTTAGAAGTAATCATAGTTTTTATTCAAAGTTCCTTTTGGGTATATTATTAAATAAGAATTTTAAAACAATATTAAGATATATGCTTACAATCCAGCCCATACCCGCTTTCAACGATAATTACATTTGGTGCATCAGTAATCAACAAAAACAAGCAGTTGTTGTCGATCCTGGCTCGGCAGTAGAAGTGATAAGATTTCTCGAAAAACAACAACTGGTTTTAGTGGGTATATTAATTACACATCATCATGCCGATCATATCGGTGGTATTGAAGAACTACTTTCATCTTATGATACCAACATTCAAGTATATGGACCCAATTCAAAACGTATTCCTCAAATAACCCATATTGTTGATGATAAGACTCCCATATTTATTAATGAGCTTGGTGTATCAGCCCAAGTTATCAATGTAACAGGCCATACACTTGAACATATAGCTTATCTAATTGATGGGAATTTATTTTGCGGCGATACCTTATTCAGTGGTGGTTGTGGTCGAATTTTTGAGGGAACAGCAGAACAAATGTTCACTTCGCTAGAAAAACTTAGTGCTCTGCCATCTGCGACTAAAGTGTTTTGCGCCCATGAGTACACTTTAAGTAACTTAACATTTGCCTTAATGGCTGAGCCAAGTAATTCTTTGCTACTAGATTATTACGATCAAGTTAAACAACAACGACAAAACAATGAAATAACTTTACCGTCATCCATTGGAAAAGAATTAGAAATAAACCCATTCTTGCGATGCGACCAAGCAGAAATTCAATCCAAGGTTAGTACAAAGTTTAACCTCTCAACTTCATTGGATACGATAGATTGCTTCACATATTTGCGAAAATGGAAAGACATTTTTTAATCAATCCGTTAAAATCAATTCCAATTTTTGATCTTTATATTATTTATTTTCTATATATACTCGAAAAATTAATACCTAATATACTTTCAAACTTCATCTGATTTGTTGAATGTTTGTAATGTGAAGTTTGGAGAAAACATTTTTTTATGCGTGTGTCCCATTGCTTATTTGCAGGAAGCCTTGTTCTACTAACAGGTTGTCAATCAACGTTTAATACAGCCCCAAAAGAAGAAGCTAAAACCAATGTTCAAGCGGCTGTCTTGGATATCCAAGAGACAAAAACCTTAATAGAGCCTACAGCAACTCCTGTTACTGAAATAGATGTGTGGCAACGCATTCGAGACGGACTTCAATTTAAAGTTCCGAATGAAAAGTTAGTCAAGCAATATCGAAAATGGTATCTCAAACACCCAAAGCATTTACTTAGAGTCTCCGAGCGTGCCCAGCCTTTTATGTATTTGATCGTAGAAGAGATTGAAAAACGTGGTTTACCGCTTGAACTTGCACTACTCCCTATTGTTGAAAGCTCTTTTGATCCTTTTGCTTATTCTCACGGTTCAGCATCAGGCTTATGGCAATTTACTTCACCTATGGCACGTCATTTCGGACTAGATATTGATTGGTGGTATGACGGTCGGCGGGATGTCTATGCTGCGACTATTGCAGCTCTCGATATGCTTGAATACCTTCATAAAAAAACCAAGGGTAACTGGTTATATGCAATCGCAGCATACAATACAGGTGAAGGTCGAGTACTACGCGCAGCAAGAAACAATCGACGTGAAGGTAAAAGCACCAGTTTTTGGGGCTTAGATTTGCCTACGGAAACAGAACGTTATGTTCCTCAATTGCTTGCTTTAGCAGATATTATCAAACACTCAGACAAATACGGCTTAAAATTAGCCCCTATTCCAAACAAGCCTCAGTTAAAAGTTGTGCAAATCGATTCTCAAATCGATCTTGCTTTAGCTGCTGATTTTGCAGGTTTGAGCATTGACGATTTTTATAAACTAAATCCAGGCTTTAACCGATGGGCCACAGGGCCTGATGGAACTTACAACCTATTATTCCCAATTGAAAATGCTGAACGCTTTGAGCTTGCTCTCAATGAAAATGGCCCTGAAAAGCGTTTGAAATGGACACGTTATAAAATCAAGTCAGGTGATAGTTTAGGTCTTATAGCAAAACGCCATAACACTTCTATAGGTTTTATAAAAAAAGCGAATCATTTAAAAAGCAACACTATTGTTGTTGGTAAACATTTATTAATTCCGATATCAGCGAGAGAAAGGGAAGATTACACCTTATCTTTACCTTCTCGACTGGCGCATAAACAAAATACGCCTCGCGGTCAGGTGAAGGTCAATTACCGCGTAAAATCTGGTGACTCATTATGGACAATCGCCCGTCAATTTAAAGTAAAGTCGACGTCTTTAGCACGTTGGAACCACATGGCGCCAAGGGATACCTTAAGTGTCGGCAAGAAATTGGTAGTTTGGCTGAAAAAAGGTAAGAAATCTGGAATCATTCGAACTGTAAACTATAAAGTACGAAATGGTGATTCTTTGGCAAGGATTGCAAACAAATTTAAAGTGAGTATTAAAGACCTAGTAAAATGGAACCAACTGGATGCTAAAAAATATTTACAACCAGGGCAGACTTTAAGTCTTTATGTTGATGTGACCAACTACTCAAGCTAAACCACAAGGCCGCGCAAAGCGGCCTTTATTTTGCATATTTAATCAACTTGATTATTTAAAAATTTGATTAAGCTTATAGGCTAAACGAATACCTGCTTGTTTTAAACGCTGTTCAGAAAGCTCACGATTGTTATAAATATACTTATAACCTAACTTTGGGATACCTTTTTCAACTCTATCAAATTTATAAGTTTGCTCTCGATACCGGAGAGACTCTTTAGCCCAATCTAAAAAGGTACCCTGTTGCCATTTAAGTTTTTCTTTTTTAGAAACGGGCAGAAATTCAACGTATTCTTTATAGCTTAATTTTTGATTGTCAATTAAATGAGTATCCCATACTCGATGTAAATTTGAATGCTCATTAAACCATTTGACTTTAACTTTGTTACCACCTCTGTCTTCAGCAAAACCTACGTGAAGTGGTTGATGTAAATCACCGACCATGTGAACAAAAAAAGCCAGTGACTGCCATTTCTCTTTTTTAGACAATCTTGGATTTTTTAGCTTCTGCTCCAGTGTGTTAAGAGTGGATAAAATATCACCTCTGGGATTACGATTACTTCCTGTTAAATCAGCTTCCGTATCAGCACTAATATAGTGCCAAGGTGAAGCATGGTCCCACATACCAGAAGATCGGATTTCGTCAGGCCAAGTAGACAGCTTTGCCAGTGATTGACTATCGGTAATCGCCATTATTTTTTGTTTAGCCTTAGGGGTTAAGTTTAACTGCCCTATTTCACCAATAATTCGATGTCCATTTTGCCCGTGTGCATAGCTATTCGAAATCCCCATTCCACACATCAGACCAGAAACCAACAAACATCCAATTTTTTGATTTATCACTTTTTAACCTCTTACATTTATTTCAGCAAAAATTCTGTGACCTAGATTGCAAAATTGTTGCAAAGATATCAAAATACGCCACGAATAAGAAGTGTCATAAACCTGTAATTAACAGATGTTTAAAATTCACCAAGATAAATAACCTAAATACCTACATAAAGGGAAATAAAGCGATGAAAACGCGAAATCGTAAAATAAGCTCTGTAGCCTTAGCCTTGTGTATGGCGTACGGCCTTGCTGCTCCAGCAATGGCTGATACCGCAAGTAATATGAGAGGGCATATTACTAATACATCAGGTGTGGCTGTAACCGATGTTACTGTTTCTATTGTTCACGAACCAACTGGCTCTATCCGTAAAGTTAAAGTTGATTCAAATGGTAACTTCAGCGCAAGGGGTCTACGCGTTGGTGGTCCATATAAGATCATCTTAGATTCCGAGTCCTTAGCTGATGACACAATTGAAGGTGTTTATTTAAACGTTGGTGAAACGTTCAGATTAAACCGTTCTCTTTCAAGCCAAGATCAAATTGAGAGCTTTAGTGTTGTTGGTTCAGCATCACTTGTAGATTATGCAGATGCAAACTACTTTGGTGCACAAGCAATTGAAAACTCTCCAAGCATTGACCGTGATCTTAAAGACACACTTCGTCAAAATCCATTTGCAGTTGTATCTGATGGCGGTGATGGCTCAATTCTATCTGTTGCAGGTCTTAATCCTAAGTACAACTCATTCGTTGTTGATGGTGTAACTCAGAATGATGACTTCGGACTAAACGGTAACGGCTATCCATCACAGCGTTCACCAATTTCCGTTGATGCAGTTCAAAGTGTTGCATTAGATATTGCTCCATTTTCTGCCCGTAAAGGTGGGTTTAGTGGCGCACAAGTAAACGTTGTTACTAAGTCTGGTACCAATGAAGTTGAAGGCTCAGTATTTTATGAATATTCTAGTGACAAGCTTGCCGGTCGCAAGGCTGAAAATGATGAAGGCGATGTATTAGAAAATCGATTCCAAGAAAAAACTTATGGTTTGACTCTTGGTATGCCAATCATTGAAGACAAGTTGTTCTTCTTTGGTAGCTATGAAAAATTCGATGCCCCTACTGTTCAAGAATATACCCCAGGTGGTGCAAACCCCACTAAAACAACACCAGAGCAACTTGCCCAAGTTAAGCAAATTGCTGCAAACAAATATGGCTTGAGCAATATTGGTGTAGCAGATAACACTCCAGTTGAAAAAGACGAAAAACTTCTTCTCAAGGTTGATTGGACTATTAATGATGCACACCGCGCATCTTTTACTCACCAAAGCACCGTTGGTAACAGAACTCATAACACAAGTAATTCTCGTCGTCTAAACCTTTCGAGTAATCAGTACGACAAAGAAGAGGATCTCAAGACTTATTCCTTCAACTTATATAGTGATTGGAATGATGACTTTTCGACTGAGTTCAAAATTGCGCATAAAAATACACAAACAAGTCAACAGCCTGTTGAAAACTTAAATATTGGCCACGTTCAAGTTGACACAGACCGTGGTGTATCAGTGCACTTTGGTACAGATCAATATCGTCAGGCTAATGCTCTTGAAAACCAAAATCTTGAAGTTTACTTCGCGGGTGATTACCTATTAGAAGAACACAGCATTGGTTTTGGTTTCCAATTTAATAAACTTGATGTTGAGAATCTTTTTGTTCCTGCACAAAAAGGGTATTGGAGATTCTTCAGTATTGCTGACTTTGAAGCTGGCAAAGTTGGCCGCTTTGCATATAACAATGCGGCTTCTAAAAACTTAGATCAACTTTCGGCCAAGATCGACATGAGCACACTTGCACTATTTGTTGAAGATACTTGGACTGTAACCGATGATTTAGAATTAAACTTTGGTTTGCGCTACGAGAAAATCTTTGTAAGCAATGAGCCTCAATTAAACCAAAACTTTGTAAAACGTTATGGCTTTGCAAATAATGCAACCTTAGATGGTAAAGATATACTACTACCACGTATTGGCTTCAACTATACCCTAACTGACGATATTACAGTTAAGGGTGGAATCGGTCGCTTTAGTGGTGGAAAACCAACCGTTTGGATTGCAAATACACTTTCAGGTGATGGAGTTACGCGTCTTTCTAACTTCCGCTGGAATAAAACAGTACCACAAAACTTTGACACTATTCCAAGTGACATTCACAGTGGTCTAAAAGGTGGTGACGGTAATGTTGATGCCCTTGCTCCTGACTTTAAACTCCCTTCAGACTGGCGTTTCAACTTAGGTGTTAACTCTGAATGGAATTGGGGTATCCTAGGGGATAAATGGGAAGTTGCTGCTGATTTCTTATACATCAAGCAAGAAAACGATGTTGCTTGGAAGGATTTGGCTCGTCAATCTCAAGGCAAAGATAGTACGGGTAGAACCGTATACAGAACCTGTGATTTCTTAAAGCCACACGGTCCAAATGATGATTGCTCTACTTCACGCTACGACATCTTATTTACTAACGCTAAAAACAATGGTCACAGTGCTACAATTGCTTTGACTCTTGCTAAAGAATGGGATAATGGTTTCAGATTTAGAACTAGTTATGCTCATAACCGTGTTAAAGAAGGTTTCCCAGGTACTTCATCTCAAGCATCGTCAAACTATAAGCACACTGCAACGGCTTATGATCGTAACGAAGCTTATGTTGGCACAGGTCGTTATGAAACACCGCATAACTTTAACATCACTCTAGGCTATCAAACCGAACTATTTTCTGGTTATAAAACAAATGTTAATTTGTTCTATAATGCGAGAAAAGGCCGCCCACTTAGCTTGACCATGATTCCAGTTCGAAATGGCGGCTTTAAAGAGCAAAGCCGTTTGTTCTCATTCGGAGCTTATCTGCCGTACCTGCCAACAGGTGCTGACGATGCGAAAGTTAACTATGAAGATGGCTTTAGCTATGCTGACCTCAAGAAGGTCATTGACGAACTTGGTATCTCTAAGTACCAAGGGCAAATACTTCCTAAAGGTGTATTAAACTCACCTTGGACAAGGCAGCTTGACTTGAATTTCTCTCAAGAAATTCCAGGCTTCAGTGAAGAGCATCGTGGTGTTTTATATTTCAATATCCGCAATGTCCTTAATATGTTGAATAAGGATTGGGGTATCAATAAACGAAGCCGCTTTGGAAACAAAGCTATACTTGAATTCGATTATAACCCTCAAACCAAGTCATATACTTATGGCCCTCGAGAATTTGATAGTAAGACTTATGACGAGATCAACTCTCGTCGTTCAAACTGGGAAATGAAAGTTGGTATTAAATACAAGTTCTAATATCACTTAGAACCTGATAACAAAAAGCCAGTCTCTGACTGGCTTTTTTAATGTCAGAAAATTAAATCAAATACTAGCTTACCCACTCAGCTTCCCAATCCTTAAACACTGGATTCAATCCCCTCGCCCTCATAACATTAGCAAATTCTAAAACGCCTCGTTCATCACTGATCTCAAATTGTGATAACTCAGTTTTTGGGTGTAAATAGCCACCGGGTTCCGTTGAGCTACCAGCACTTACATGAGTGATTCCAAGAGGTAACAGGTTTTCTCTAAATCCTGCTTCTTCACGAGTAGATAAACTGATATCAAGTTGCGGATTAAACAATCTAAAGGCACATATTAGTTGGACTAAGCCTACATCGGTTAATTCCACTTTAGGATGCACACCACCAACACACGGACGTAGCCTTGGTAACGAAATACTATAACGGCTGCGCCAATACTTCTTTTCCATATAATCTAGGTGGTGGCCCATCATTAAAGCATCGAGTCGCCAATCATCAAGCCCAAGTAATACACCAAGTCCGATTTTATCGACTCCAGCGTTACCCAACCTATCCGGTGTTTCTAGTCGATAATCGAATTTAGATTTGTTACCACGTAAATGATGTTGCGCATAAGTGTGAGGTTGATAAGTTTCTTGATAAACCATCACGGCATCGAGTCCTAGCTCAACCAATTGATGGTATTCATCTTGTGTAAGTGGCTGTACTTCAATCGCTACATGGCTAAAGTGCTTTTTAACTTGGGATACCACTTTTTTGAAATATTCGATACCCACTTTGGTTTCATGCTCACCAGAAACCAATAAAATGGAATCAATGCCCCAAGATTTTAAGATCTTACACTCTTCCTCAATTTCTTCTTTATTGAGGATCACACGCTTTATGCGATTGCTCATGCTAAAACCACAATAATCACATTCATTAGCGCACAAATTTGATAAATACATTGGTAGATACATACCAATATTTGAACCAAAGCGTTGGCGTGTTAAAGCGACTGAACTTTGCGCCATTTGCTCGATATAATCTTCTGCCGCTGGTGAAAGTAACGCCATTAGGTTATCAAGATTTCGTTCGGGACGCTGTAATGCTCGATCAACATCCTTTTGAGTTTTTGAATAAAGTCTTAGTTTCAAATCGTCAAGATCGATTTGATTAAATTTTTCTGTAAAGCTCATATTTATTTCTCACAGAATACAACAAAAGCCTGTATCTAAGACAGATTATCTAAACCCGAGGGAGGGATTGTGAGATAAGGCAACCGTCCGTGACAGGATGTCACGGTCGTCAGCACATGGATGTGCGCTTCCGTTGGCGTTCTCACTATTCCTTCCTTCTAATATTCATTTCTCAGATTCTCTATATTTCAAACAGCTCACTATACAGGTGACAACTGGCTATCATGTAAAAATCCGGTCAGTGGACTGGTATTATGCGCTCTTGTTGATATACCCCCTAATCCAGCTTCGTAAGCTAAGCGCCCTGCATTTACAGCATATTTAAAGCATTTCGCCATAGTGATTGGATCTGAACTGCTAGCGATTGCAGTATTTACAAGAACCGCATCGGCACCTAACTCCAAGGCTCTAGCAGCTTGAGAAGGTGCGCCTATTCCTGCATCAACGACGACTGGCACATGAGCTTGCTCGATAATAATTTTGAGAAATTCTTCAGATACCAATCCTTGATTACTTCCAATAGGACTCCCCAAAGGCATGACAGCATGAATGCCAATTTCTTGTAATCGGCAACACAAAACGGGATCAGCATGGACATAAGGTAGAACAACAAAGCCCTGTCCTATCAATTCTTTTGCTGCTTGTAAGGTTTCAATTGGATCTGGCATCAGATACCGATGATCAGGATGAATCTCTAACTTAACCCAGTTAGTTTTAAACAATTCTCGTGAAAGTTCCGCAGCAAATATTGCCTCTTTGGCATTGCGAGCCCCCGAAGTATTAGGCAGCAATTTAACACCAGAATCCAATAAAGGTTGCATTAAATCATCAGTACCATTCTTAGCATCAATACGCTTCATGGCTAATGTGGTTAGCTGACTTTCTGATGCGGCAATAGAATCTAACATCAATTTGGAATTACTAAATTTTCCTGTACCAGTAAACAACCTTGATTGAAATTGGTGATCGGCTATTGTAAGCATAATTCTCCCCTATCCTCCTGCCACAGCTTGAAAAACTTGTAATTCGTCACTTTGCTGACAAACAGTTTCAGTCCATAATCTTCTTGGTAGTACTTTGTTGTTATAAACTACTGCGATACCTTTTAAACTTATTGACTCATCTCTGAGCAAAATCGCTTGCTCAATAGCAGATAAAATGGTGCTATTCTTGTCTATGCTAATTTGATCACCATTGTAATTTATTTGAATCACACACTGTCCTCTTCACATTTTATAATGCTGCAAACTGGACACTCAGGATCACGCTCTAACACCGCTGCAAACCAGTTAAAATTGATACCATCAAAGTGCCACAACTTCCCTGAAATATTGGGTAATCCCAAAATTTGCTTTAAAGCGAGCAAGGCTTGCATAGATGCTGCAATACCCACCATTGGCCCTAATACACCAACGGTTGAACAGTTTTCTGCGGTTTGAGTAGATTCAGGATAAAGACATTGGTAACATCCCGAAACATTTGGTTGATAAACCATGGCTTGAAGATTGAAATTGGCTACCGCAACAGAAACTAGTGCTATCTCCTGTTCTACACAAAATTGATTAATACTACGGCGAGCAGTAAAGTTGTCACAACAATCGATAACCACACTAGCAGTATCATCAATTTCTTGAAGCGTTTGCTTATCGAAGTGCTTGTTAGTCACATTAATTTCACACTTTTCATATTGTGTCCACAACTTATCAGCCACAGTTTCCGCTTTATTCTGACCAATATCTTCATCGGCGAACAATAATTGTCTTGGTAAGTTACTTAGCTCGACATTGTCACCATCAAACAGGTGTATTTTTCCAACACCTGCTGCAATCAAATAATGGGCAACTAAGGCTCCTAAACCACCAACACCGATTATTACCACTGAGGCTTTGTTAATTTTTAACTGCCCTTGCTCTCCTACTTCTGGCAATAAAATTTGCCGTGAGTAGCGCATGAAGTCGTTATCAGTGATCATTTATCCTCCATCCACATTGCTTTTAATTCTTTAAAAGCTTGTTGAGGGGATTCGGCTTGCGTAATTGCGCGCACAACAGCGATGGAATCAACATTTGTTGCTTTTGTTTCGGACAAATTGTCTTTATTTATCCCACCAATTGTGACTAAGGGAATATGTCCCTTAAAAAGCTGGGTATTTTGTTGAAGCTTAACCAAGCCTTGAGGCAGTGAAGGCATATCTTTAGTTAAAGTAGGAAAAATATGGCCAATCGCTAAATATGATGGTTGTAGTTGGTATGCTAATAATGCCTCGAAAGTTCCGTGGCTAGAAAGACCTAATGCAATACCCGCATCAGAAATAGCCTGTAAATCAACACCAATGACATCTTCTTGCCCTAAGTGAATGCCATAAGCATTATGCTTTAGAGCCAGCTGCCAATGATCATTAATAAACACTTGAGCTTTATATTCTTTTCCAAGTGCTATCGCATTAACAATTTGCGCTTCGAGCCATTCAGATTCTTTATCGTTAAGATCCTCTGCTTTTAAACGCAGTTGAACGGTTGTGCAGCCTACTTTAAGCAAATCTTCAATCAACTCAACACTGCCAACAACAGGGTAAACATCTAAGTCTATGCCTAATGCTTTAAAGCCACCCTCAGGTTTGATAGCTACTAGCTCTGATTGGGTAGAAGTTATTGTAGGGAAAAAACTAATGTCTTTCGGCCAGCCCGTTCTAGCTAAAATACCTGGGCCTTTACCAAGCTGATAACTTTGGTTTAAGCCTCTAGAGACATAAGCTTTGGCAATAGAAACTGCATCTAAAATGCTATAACCATATGCTGAAACAGACGCGATTGCAGATGACAGTGTGCAACCCGTTCCATGATTGTTAACGGTATCAATACGTTCACTGGCAAACCAGAATTTAGCATTGTTATGATTATCGGAACAATGAGCAACTTGATGGCAAACCAAAAAATCTAACGCTAGCTGATTATCGACAAATTCATAATTATCACCGCCTTTAGCTAACACGCTACAAGCTAAGGATTTCGATAAAGCACAAGCTGCCGAAACAATATCGCTTTTATCAGTAACAATGATTTCTGATAGTTGTTGCAACTCAAAGAAATTTGGTGTGATTAGATCAATTAAGCCTTTGAGCGGCGAAAAATCTAAACCTTTTGATTCTGCAAGAATATCACCACTGCTGGCAATCAAAACAGGATCAAGCACCACAACTAAATCTGGATAAATAGCACGTTTTTGCTTTAACCATTCAGCAATGAGCTCAATTTGTTTTTGATCCACCAGCAAACCAATTTTGATGGCTTTAGGTGGTAGATCAGCATTAAGCGTATTAAGTTGTTGCTTTAGCATTTGCTGATAAACTGGCTCAACAAAGTCTACAGCGACACTACTTTGTGCCGTCACAGAGGTGACCACAGTACAGGCATGGCTGTTTAAATCATTAATGGTTGCCGCGTCCGCTTGAATCCCTGCGCCGCCACTACTATCAGAACCAGCAATTGTCCAGACCACAGGACGGGTAATCCGCCCTATAGTTTTACTTTGTGAAGAAGTCATTAAGTCCCCTTATACTTCTTCGGACTTAAGCGCACGGTAAACCTCAGCACCTGACTCATTAAATTCTTTAGCTTTTTGCTCAAACCCAGCCATTACTTCCTCTTCAATGGCATTAACGTAGTTTTGATGACTTTGTACTTCCACGCCCTGCTCTAGTGATGCCGCATATTCACGAACATCTTGAGTGATCTTCATTGAGCAGAACTTAGGTCCACACATAGAGCAGAAGTGAGCCACTTTTGCGGACTCTTGAGGCAAAGTTTCATCGTGATACGCTTTCGCTGTATCAGGATCTAGACCTAGGTTGATTTGATCTTCCCAACGGAATTCGAAACGAGCTTTAGAAAGTGCATTATCGCGAATTTGAGCGGTTGGGTGACCTTTCGCAATATCAGCAGCATGAGCTGCAATCTTATAGGCAATCATACCCTGCTTAACGTCTTCTTTATTCGGTAAACCTAAATGCTCTTTTGGCGTGACATAGCACAGCATTGCCACACCATACCAACCGATTTGCGCCCCTCCCATTGCGGAAGTAAAGTGATCATATCCTGGCGCAATGTCCGTTACCTGACAACCAAGCGTATAGAAAGGCGCTTCCTCACAATGTGTAAGCTGCTTTTCCATGTTCTCTTTGATCTTGTGCATTGGCACATGACCAGGACCTTCAATAAATACTTGAACGTCGTATTCCCAAGCGATTTTAGTTAATTCCCCCTGAGTTTCTAACTCAGAAAATTGCGCTTCATCGTTGGCATCGGCAATCGAGCCCGGACGCATACCATCACCAATCGAAAGCGATACATCGTATTCTGCACAAATTTCACAGATTTCACGCCAATGAGTGTATAAGAAGCTTTCTTTGTGGTGACTTAAGCACCACTTCGCCATGATAGAACCACCACGAGACACGATACCTGTTACACGTTTGGCCGTCATAGGCACATAACGTAGTAGTACACCAGCATGAATCGTAAAGTAATCTACCCCTTGTTCAGCTTGTTCAATCAAAGTATCACGGAAAACTTCCCAAGTGAGATCTTCAGCCACACCATTTACTTTTTCGAGCGCTTGGTAGATTGGTACTGTACCAACTGGCACTGGGCAGTTACGCACCAGCCACTCACGGGTTTCGTGAATATAACGACCTGTAGACAGATCCATAAGGGTGTCTGCCCCCCATTTCACTGACCAAATCATTTTTTCCACTTCTTCTTCGATTGAAGAAGTCACAGCAGAATTACCGATATTAGAGTTAACTTTCACCAAGAAGTTACGCCCCATGATCATAGGTTCAGCTTCAGGATGATTAATGTTTGATGGAATTACCGCGCGGCCACGTGCGACTTCTGAACGTACAAACTCTGGGGTAATCGGCTCCATGATTGCACCAAAGCTCTCGCCTTTATCACGCTTGCCTAGCTCTGTTTTAGCCAGTTCTGCACGCCCCATATTTTCACGAATAGCGACGTACTCCATTTCTGGAGTGATGATACCTTGGCGAGCATAGTACATCTGAGTAACACGCTTACCTTTTTTAGCACGACGAGGAATAGGTAAATCTTCAAAACGAATATGGTCCAATCCATCATCAGCCAATCGTTGCTGGGTATACTCTGAAGATACTTTTTGTAGTAGTTCTGTATCTTCACGCTCTTCAACCCAGCCTTTTCTAACTTGCTTCAACCCCTTGTGAACATTGATTTCATAGTCAAAATCGGAATATGGGCCTGTACAATCATACACATCGAGAGGTGGATTTGGCTCAGTGATAGGATTTTCTTTAGTACCGCCAAGAATGGTATCGGTTTGATGAATACGGCGCATCCCCACTTGAATATCTGGGCGACTGCCTTCTACATAAATTTTTTCAGAATTGGGAAATTGCTCAGGTCGTAAATTATTAATGTATTGCTCTGCGGATTCACGACGTTCACGACGAGTTTGTGGCTGTTTGTTACTGTTTTCAAAGTGACCTTCTGAATGAAGGCTCTCTTTTCGAATATTGGTGCTCATAAGCAATCTCACAATTATATTATTCTTGAGTTTGCTTGTCTGTTAGCCAGTAAGGTCTGATTTATTGACTGGAAAAAAGATTAAATAATAACGCACACACTGACAATGTGATGTTATTCCTTTAAATCAAATTTTCTTGTTTCCTTCGTAGGTCTTAACCCAATCAGGTTCAACGGATCCCGCTTTCTGTTTCCAATAAGGAAAGTGCGATCTCAGCCATTTGGCACTCCGACAAGTTTTTATCTCAAATTGTTTTTGAGTGAAATTAGTATATTCATAACTTAATCGTATTATCAATGAAAACCATAAAAGTTTTTTCTTCGAACACTTTATGAATTTTCATTCATTTAACTTCTAACTACATCAAACAGCTTATAGAATCCTAGATATTTAATTGAATATTAATCACTTACGGATTGGGTATGGCAACTGCAGCTAACGTTCAAAACCAAACATCGTCAGCAAACTATAACTTCAAGTTAAATGAAAATACTTTCACTTCTAACGTGTTGTCTGCATTTTCATTAATGAGTGAAACTGATACTTGCAATGTTTCATTTACTACAAAGCTTGGGAATGAAGTTGTATTTAGAGTAGTTATTGATAAAAGTGACCCTTTGCACAAACCGTATTTAGCTAAGTTTTTTGTTATATCACCAGAAAATGAAACGCCTTTAGCTTTTAAGCATCCCCCAACTTTCACAGTTGATTCGATAATTACAGATACTAACAGGAGTTGCCGAATATTATATTCTGGTAACTCAGTCACAAAGTATGAGCAAGAAGCACTCTGGTACACACTTAACATCAGTCAAGAAGAAGCTAGAGACATTTCTGCATCATTCCACCAATTATCTACTCAATTAAAAAAAACAATGGATCTTCCAAAGCTATTGACTCAGAAAAAATGGAGAGTCATGGAAGAATACATTATCTCCGGAGTTGACTTAAACTACCCAGTTCAAAATGATAGTGAATTTATGGCGAGCTTAATCAAACACTATCCGAGCACTGCCAGATTGATTGATCTAATGCTTCGAAACGGCTGGAATCCTTTTATTGTTAATAAAAATGGCACATCACTCCTTCATTTAGTCATTGATCGAGAAATTGCTGGTTTACTTTCCACTCTTATGCACACAAATAATCAAGACTCTATTTTTGACGAAGCTAGTGCTAGACAAGCAGCAATCCAAAGTCGTTCAATAGTCGCCCCAAAAGGAACGCCATTAATCATCGCAATAAAAAAAGGGCAAATTAATACCGTTAATGAAATTCTTACTTGTTGTCCTGAAGCATTAGCGGTGTTCAAAAACTGGGACGAGGCAAGCAAGTTATTACCATTTAGCATAATTGATACTAAAAAAAATCAGCTTGCCACACTGGTAATCCCACACTGGAAGCAATTTAAAGATGCAGGAAATGTCCCTGAAAGCATTAGGCTTGGCTCAATACCAAAAGTATTATTCAATAGGAAAGAAAATAAGACACCTGAGAAAAAATCCACAACTAGATCTAATGAACAAAGCGAGAAAATTCGTGTTGTTTTTCAAAATGGCGAGACTCAGAGTTGTACTATCTTTTCAGACGCGGTCTACGCCAACCACAACCGATAATTGCTTGGTAACTCTCCTGTCCAACGCTTAAAAGTACGACGAAAATTACTACTGTCTCGATAATCCAATTGTTTGGCTACGTCGTTCGGTTCATGTTGAGACAAAGCCATTAAGGCATTGATTAACTGAGCCTCGTCATGCAAAGCTTGGTAGCTTGTTTGGCACTCTTTCAACCTTCTTTTCAAAGAAGCAGGACTTAATGCTAATTGCTCAGCCATTTCATCTAAGCTAACTTTATTTTGCTTTAACTGTTTACGTATATAACCCTGAAGACCTTTACGAAATGGCTGCTCTTTTAAAACCTTGTAAACATTATGCTCAATTAACCTTGTAGACGTGTTGTGGCTAATTTGAGAATACACAGGTTGCAGCGCAGCTTTACAAATCGACATTCTGCAAACGGGAGCAGAAAATTCTATATCCTGACCAAAATATTTATGATAGTAAGCGAGCTGCTTAGGTTGTGGGTATGGAAAACTGTATACCGCCTTAAGTTGCTGCTTAGTCATCTGTTTATACATTGACTGAAAGGTTGCAAACAGATTTTCATAAAAAAAATCTTGGTGTTGCTGAGCGCCGACATCAAGGCTAAAAATGACATGCCAATAATCTTGCGTTTCTAATAGATGTATCTGTAGCCAAGGATGAGTTAACCACTTAAATTTATTCCAAAAAGCAAATGCTTGAGAAATATCGCTAGATGAAATAAGTCCAGTTGCAAGCTGTTGTGATTGCTCAGCTAGCCAAAATTGCCCTAGTAAAAACGATAGATCATCGCCTTTCCAAAGTTTCAAGGCATTTTCAATTAACTGGTTTAATTGCTGTGGGGATAACAACTTGTCCATTTGCTTTAAATCAGCAACAAAAATCCCCGTCCCTTTAAAAAGTTTGTCTGCCGAAATCCCTCTTTGTTTAAACAATGCCACCATGCTGGCAACAAGAGATTGACATTTTAAGGACTTATCACGATAAAACGCAGGAACTAGCATTGCAGCTTCCATTTATTTACAGCTGTATTGCTAAATTTGATGGTTTCCATTTTTTGGTTTAAAACACCAATCAATCGGAACAACATTATTTCATCTTCAAAGCATTGGTTATTTGTAACTGACTGTATTTCAGTCGGAAGCATCCAAGAGCTACTGACTTGTATTTTCTGAGCTGTCAATGACTCCGTGATTTCCTGTGCTAATATTGGGACAAAATAATCATCACTCGAATCAATCATTGCGATAAATCTATCCCCTGCATATCGACAAATTAAATCGCAATTTCGAGCTCGATAACTTAACCAATGGCTGACCTCATTAAGAAACTTATCACCATTAGCCATTCCGTGAGTTTGATTAAATTCTGTGAAATTATCTAAATCAAACATTACTAAACCGAACTTTGAACCTTTATCGAGAGAGTGTTTTAAATGGACTTCAAACCCTCGAATGTCATTAAGCTGAGTAAGTGGATCAACTAAATAATGTTGACGAATAAACTGCTCACGATTATGTAACTGTTGATTGATAACCCTTTGCTCTAGACGCCATTGCCATAAGCCATATGTTAGAATAGTTAACCCGAGAGGTGTGGGTAATTTCTCTATGATATTCAGAGCAATGCCTAAATCATTACGGATAAAGATTTCATCTAAAATATCTAAGTAACAACCAAAAGTATAAAAACTAAGACCAACCAATAATAGGCTTGTCACATTTCCTTTGGGTCTAGCACTATAAACGACCAATAACCAACAAAAACTGACCACAAATAATGCACCCTCAGTCACAATATCGAACCAGTCAACTGCAATACTGTCTTTTATTGGTAAAAACTGAAACATAAGCATTAGTGGCAGTAGCAATGATGTGATGCTCATTGCTACCCATAACCAGCTAATTGGGTTTACACCAAATTTCATTATCTTAATCCTTATAGAAGCCTAGGGAGCGCTTGCCATTAGAATGAAGTTAGCTTCGGGATATTAAACATTTATTACTAAAACAATCTCTGGTAATAAAATCCACACAGTCAAATCAGCTCAATCAATTATCATATTTTATTGAAATTATCGCTTGCAGCTTAGGTAGTCCCCTTATCAAAGGGTTTGGAGCAAGTCATTTAAGCTCATCATTAGTTTGAAATGCCTTTAAAAGTGCCATTTAAACAAAGAAGAAATATAACGGTCACAAATTTGAAAACTTCATTTTCTACCTTTTGCCACAACTTGACATGAACTCAAAGGGAAAATGATGAAAAAGCCAACTAAATTATCCATGCTTACGCTGTCATTGATTGCAGCGGGGATGACTAATGTTGCTGTCGCAGCAGGAAAGTTCGAAGGTAATATTCGTGATATTAACAGCCAACAACCTTTGGCAGGCGCTATTGTTTCAATAAAAGAACTAAACCAAACACAAACCGCTGGTCGTGATGGTCGATTTTTCTTCAACGGGCTAAAGGCTGGCACTTATACCGTAACCATTACTTACCTTGGTGCTGCTCCTCAAACCAAAACTATCCAAGTAAAAGACAATCGCACCACTAGCCTAAATATAAAGCTAACCAGTGGTGAAATTGAACGCATCCAAGTTATTGGTCAAAGTGGCTCTTTAAGTAAGTCCTTAAACCGCCAGCGCAGTGCCGATAATTTATTAAGTGTGATCAGCTCTGACGTTTTGGGTAATTTCCCAGATAGTAACGTTAGTGAAGCACTGCAACGTGTTCCGGGAATATCAATTGAACGTGATCAAGGTGAAGGCCGTTTTGTTCGTGTTCGTGGCCTTGCGCCTGATTTCAACTCTGTTTCGATGAATGGTACACGTCTGCCAGCACCCGAAGACGACCGCCGCGCTGTGGCACTTGACGTTATTCCTTCTGACCTAGTTCAATCGGTAGAAGTAAGCAAAACAGTAACACCGGATATGGATGCTGATGCATTAGGTGGTGCTGTTGAAGTAAAAAGTTTATCAGCGTTCGACCGTGACGGTCGTTTCTACAATGTTTCAACAGAAGCCAGCTATAACCAATTGCGAGACAAAGCCAGCCCGAAGATTGCCTTCAGTTTCAGCGATGTGATTAACGACAAGTTTGGTTTCGCAATTGCTGCAAGCTGGTATAAGCGTAAATTTGGTTCAGACAATGTTGAAACTGGTGGTAAGTGGGACTTCCCAGAAGACACAGGCTATGACAATGCTGTTCTTGAAGAAATAGAAGCACGTAGTTATGACATTACTCGTGAACGTTTAGGTATCGGAGCAAACTTCGACTATCGTCCAAATGACAATAATGACCTCTATCTTCGAACCCTTTATAGCCAATTCGATGATGTGGAATCTCGCTATGGTTCTGAAGTCAGCTGGGAAGTGGGTGATGATGAAGAAGGCTTACCACTAGGTCAACGCCATGAAGCTGAAGTAAAACGTTCTTTAAAATCTCGTACTGAAGAGCAAAACATTACTTCTTATGCATTAGGTGGTAAAAGTCGCTTAACTAAATGGACGATTGACTACCAAGTTGCCTATTCTGAAGCTTCTGCAGCAAAACCTCGACATATTGATGGTGCCGATTTTGAGGCAGACATAGACAACATGGGTTACTCTGAAACAAAAATCTCAAGGTTAATCGGTCCTGCTGCATATTACGATACAGGTGAGTACGAGCTGAAAGAGATTGAAGTCGCTGACTCTAAAACCACAGACGAAATGACTTCAGCCAAACTTAACTTTAGTCGCAGCTTTGAACTTGGTTCGAACAGTGGTGGCATTAAGTTTGGTTTTAAAACCAGCAGTCGTGATAAAACCAACCGTGAAGACATTTGGAAATTTGAAGATCTTGATGAAAGCGGAATTAATGAAGATGCACTCAACATGAGCAAATTTGCTGATGAAAGCATTAATTACCGTCTTGGTCAATTTGGACCTAGAATCAACGCAGCTCCAGTTTGGGATTTAGTGAATAAGCTGAATCCAGATGACTTTAAAGACGAAGTAGAATCAGTAATCAACGATTTTGACATCAAAGAAAAAATTAACGCTGGATATCTAATGGGCCACATGGATTTTGACCAACTTCGCTTGTTAGCGGGTGTTCGTTATGAATCTATGGACAGATATTCAACGGGTGTTGAATTTAAAGAAGACGAAACCTACTCTTCCTCTTCATTCAACAAAGATGAAGATCACTGGCTACCTGCTCTTCACGCTAAATATAACATCAACGATAGCACTATTGTTCGAGCAGCATGGACAAATACCATCACGCGCCCTACTTTCGACCAAATCGCCCCTGGGTATTTTGTTGAAGATGACGATGGCGATATTAAAGCTGAATTTGGTAACCCTAACCTAGAATCACTTGAGTCTGTAAACTTTGACCTAAGTATTGAGCATTATTTCGATGGCATTGGCTTACTTTCTGCTGGCTTCTTCTACAAAGACATTGAGAACTTCATTTACCAAACAGATTTAGCTGGTCAAAAAGGTCGTTTTGAAAAGTTCGATGAAGCAGTGACTTTTGCTAATGGAGTTGATGCAGAAATTAAAGGACTAGAACTGGTATACGTTCAAGAATTTAATTTCTTACCTGAACCATTCAGCGACATGATTTTAAACACAAACGTCACATATACAGACTCAGAAGCAACTATTGATTGGTTTGATGACGGTGAGAGAATGGAACGTGTCATTCCTTTGCCAAGCCAGTCAGACTTAACCGCTAATTTCTCTCTGGGTTACGAAAATGCTTATACGAGTGTATGGCTATCCGCCGCCTATAAATCTGAATACCTGCAAGAAGTCTCTGATTTTGAAGATGCACGCTATGACTTATATGAAGACAGCCATTTGCAGTGGGATTTTGTAGCTAAAGCTCATGTTACAGAGCAAGTGACGGTATATTTCAAAGCCATCAATATTACAGATGAACCATTCTATAGCTATACAGGTTCTCGCCGCTTCAATAACCAATATGAAGCCTATGGCAGAACTTTCCAGCTTGGTGTACAAATGGTCAGCTTCTAAGTATTGGCTTTAAGTCGACGCATGGATAGTCACAGCTGTGAATTCGGTTGTGACTAGAACACTTTTAGCTTTTTACTTTAGGTTTAAAATATGAATAACAATAATCATAAGACGATGAAAAACTTTGCTAAATCAAGCCTAGTGGCAACGGTTGTTACAGGTCTTTTGACCTTAACGGCTTGCCAAGGCGAATCAAGCACACAATCTCAAGCTGAGCAATCTGTTGCTGCAATTCCTACTCCAGCTTATTCCGAGCTTCTATCAGTAAAAGGTGGTCAAGCTCAGCCCTTTAACAATGGCTGGTTGGTAAGTAGTGAAAAACAAGGTTTGCTTTGGATGAACGACACTGACTCTGCACAAGCAAAGCTTTGGCTACAAGGTGATTTCACTTTACTTGCGACCGATAAGAACTTAGTCGTTACCTATGACCGCCGAAGCGACAGAGTGCAGCCAATTTTGGTAAAGCAAAATGAGGCCTTTCCTGTTTCTCAGCTTCCTAAGCGAGACTTTGAAATTAATTGGCTTTGTTTACAACCAAGAGCAGCCGATAAGCTGACTTACCTTTGGTTAGGTGGAGAGCACGGTAAAGCTGAGCAATGGTTATTGTCGAATGGCTCTGAACTCAAGCCTAAATTAGTTCGCCAATTATCTGTGCCCGTTGGCTCTTTAGATTGTGCCTATCAAGCTGAAACCGATAGTTTATTTGTTACTGAACAAAATGCCGGAATTTGGCAATACCCAGCACAACCACAAGCAGCAACAGAAACAAAGTTGTTTTTATCAAAGCCAGATAATGACATCACTTCGCTGTTTTCAATAAATGGACAGCTCCTTTATCAAACTGAGAAAGGAGAAATCTATGATGGTAATTCGCCTATTGCTTTAATCAAAGGTGAAGAAGTAGAGCGTTTTTCAGCAAAACAAACACCAGATCAACTAGAGCTTGTTAGCTTTGACGATGAAACCGATAGTTATCGTTTTGCATCAGTTAAATCATCAATTACGGCCGATAAACCGACTGATACCTTGCCTGAAATTCCAGCTTGGGTTGAAAGTGATACGTCTGATCGCAGTGGTGACACCATGGATGATCCAGCTATTTGGGTTCACCCAACTGAACCCGAAAAAAGTTTAGTCCTTGGAGCACAAAAGCGTTGGGGTTTGATGGTATTTGATATGCAAGGCAATGAAGTTCAAAGCATTGCTACTGGTCGTATTAACAATATTGATATTCGCCAGAGTGTTAATATCAATGGAAAAAATCATGATATTGCTGCTGCCAGTTTACGTGATGGTGACAAGCTAGCGGTTTACGATATTGTAGCTGATGGTAAAGTGTCTCAACTTGCAGTGTTAGATACTGAACACTCTGATATATACGGTATGTGCTTGTACTACGACAACAAGGACTTGTATGCCTTTACCAATGAAAAATCAGGTAAAACTATTCAATATAAAATTGAATGGCAAGGCTTGAAACCAAGCATTAATAAAGTACGCACCTTGTCTGTCCCCACTCAAGTTGAAGGTTGTGTTGCTAATGACGCAACGGGTGATTTATACATTGGTGAAGAAGATGTCGGCGTATGGCACTTTAATGCAGGTGCAAACACCAGCAATAAAGGAAAATTAATCCTTAAAGTCGATGGCGATCAGCTTGCAGACGATGTTGAAGGTTTGGCTTTGTACCATGGTAAGGATACAACCTATCTTGTTGTTTCTAGCCAAGGTAATGACTCGTATGTGATTTACGATGCCAAAGCCCCTTACCAATATAAAGGTCGCTTTAGAATTGGTACTAATTTTGGGAAAGGGATTGATGGAAGCTCTGAAACCGACGGGCTTGCCGTAACTTCAAAAGCAGTTGGCACAGGAGCTTGGCAACAAGGAATGATAGCGGTTCAAGATGGACGTAATCGATTGCCTGATGGTAATCAAGTATTTAAATGGGTACCTTGGAGCGAAATTGAAAGATTATTGAAGAAATAACCTCTTAATTTACATACCAAATAACAAGGCATTCCCTATAAAGAATGCTTTGTTTTTACAAGTTTTATTCTTGGGCATCCCTAATCTTAACCACATCTTCTAAAAACTTTCTATATCTTGAACGAGCAGCATTTGATTCTAAACCGCTATATCGCCCTTCCACAATTTCAGTAAAAGTTTTACCCACATAAGGAGAACTTTGTGTGATTGAGTTTTGTGGCAAACCCCAACCAACTACAGCATCAATGTTAAATCCCCGTTCATAGAGTAGCTTCATTATATCAGAGTCAGTATTCATTGCAGCTAGGTGTGCAGCGTTATAACCATCTCTATCCACAAAGGTTTCATCAAAAGTAGTATTATCCATCAAAACTCTGGCAGCCACTGAATGGTTGTGAGCTATGGCGTAGAGCAACAATGGATTACCATCACTTGCAACTACTTTACCCATATCAAGCTCAGTTAATAATGGTATTATGCAACTCTCAGTGTTCCTATAAACCGCAGTCTCCAGCGGAGTTCTGCCCACATTATTTTTTAAGGATGATGACACTCCTGCTTCTAAAAGAAATGTTAAGCATTCAGGTTTTCCTTCGGCAACAGCAAAATGCAGGTAATTATTACCATTGCGATCAAGCGATAGAATATTGCATTGAAAGTGTTTCACCACTTTATGTAACACTTCAGGGTTACCTGAAAGAATCGCTCTTTGTACGAGGATATCTTTGTCCACTGATGTTTCTGCTTTTGCTCCCCTTACAATGAGAGCATCGATCATTTCCATATCTCCTTGTCTGACAGCTATCATAAGTGGAGAAACTTCTTGCTTGTCTACATCATTGATATCAGGTATAGGCTTCTGAACGTTGAACCATAATTGCTTAAGCTCTGCATTTCCATGTAATAAGATCAAATGATGCAAGTTCTGCCCTTTATTATTTACAAGTTTAAGGTCTGATGCTAGGCGAGACATAAGGAATTTAGCTGCACTTATATTGCCATGAAGAACAGCATTCATTAATGGTGTATTGCCATGTTCATCTTGGACGTTTGTATCGATATCTTGGAAATCAGAAAATTTTTCAATTTTTTCAACTTTAGCTGCCACCGCGTGTTGTAGTAGCACCTCTCTTGTATGAACGCTGCACTTGCGCAACATGTTTTCTGGCAGCCACTCAAGTAAATTTTTCCCTTTTAATAAATACGAGCTCTGGTCTAAGCCATCTAGCTCATCAGCTCTATTTATACCTAGCTTAAGTAGGTCATAATGGATAAAAAATGGTGATACGACCTGTAGCTCTTCAATGGAACATTGTTGGACAAAATCTACAAAAATTTCTTTGACTTTAGGAGCTGATAACAGCTCCCTTGCATCTATTTCTTTCGCTATATCTTTTAACTGTTCTATATGCTTTTGAAACTCTGACGGTTGCTCAGATTTCAATACTGCGAGTTCTGTTAAAAAGCTTTTCACATTTGTTTGTGTTTTTAAGTCCTTAAGTTTATCTTGAAATGGAGGTTGGCTTCTTACTACTTTTATATTTTCTGCAGCTTTTCGTCGTTGAGATGCTATTGCTGCATCCATACATTGAGGGATCTTTTTAACACCTTGTCTAACACTTCCTTTGTGTTGCTTTTCTATATCAGTAACGACTTCTTTCCAAAATTGAACATCAAGAAGTGTAACGGGATAATCTTTTTTTGCTAGATCTTGAAAGAAATTAGTCAAATAAGTCCAAGCAGGTGCGCTTAAATTATCTGGTAAATAACCTCTCTCATACAACTCTGTTACTTTGGCTACCGAATTAGCATTTTCTATTTCTTGTTCAACTCTTTTTGCAAAACTCTCAGCTAGGCCTTTAAGTTCTTTCGTTAGTAGCTCATTCTCAAGCTGAGCAAGGTGAGATTGCTTAGTGATTCGCTCTAAAGCAGCTCCTGCTCCTTTTTGTTCAAGACACCAATCTAAAATTTGCTTACGACGATGAGCTACAATTTGGCGAGAAAGACCTGGTTTACATATGATAAGCTCAACAGCCATTGATACTGAACTGATAGACCCCTGCATTTTTTTTGCCGCTTTGGCTGTAAATCGATCGGCAAAACGACTTGAGCTTAATTCCACGGCAACTTGTAAAAAAGGGGCTGTTTGAATTGAATCTTTCCATTGATAAGGCTCAGTAAGCTCAATCTTTTTCTCTTTTACTAAGCTATCTAAAACCATTAACATTGCGTGTTCAAATACTTGTTGATGTGGTTCTCCAACACCAACTTGTAATTGGTTTTCATAAAAGCGCCCCCAGTCACTTAAGTCATTAATGGAAGCTATCATTTGCAAACCTAAAGCAGGCCCAAAATCACAAACATGTGTTTTCAGCTCGTTTAGTTTGAGATCTTTTGCTTTAACTAAATGATAAAGACCATCTTGCGAATTAAGCTTATAAAAATGAACACCATCAGGTGTATTTATATCGCCTCGTGCATCACTTCCAAACTTATCTCCGTTTGCAGCTGTCACGACGGCTTTGTTATGGGTATATAAATGCCTAACTGAACTTAGAGGGAGCGCTTGCCTTACTTTATCCTTAATCTGACTAATTCTTTTTGGAACAGAGCGTGTGTGAGAAGAGCCTCTACGATCGCTAACACCATATTCGAACATAAGTTGCTTTATAGCTTCGTTTTTGTCCGAACACGATAGCCTAACTCTAGAGCTCTTAGCTGCACTATCTAATCCATCAACTGCCGCTCTGATTAGTTTTTCTGTAATTTCTCTTCGTGCCTGCTTAGGTTGAAGTTCGATTTCTCCCTTGATGATTCCAACAGGTAAACTAAGAAGCAAAGTATCTGGTAGATAGTTGGACGCCCCTGCTTTTGCTGCAGCATAAGCTTCAAACATTTCCTTAATGGCATGAGCTTTCACAGCCTCTGAATAATCTTTAGAATTTAATAACTCAGAAAGTGCTTGAACTTGAGCCATCAGTTCTGCATTCCCCTTAATAGGATCATCCGCAGATTCGATTTGCTTTAAATCCCTTTCAAGCTGTCTTAACTGTTCAGCCATATTTGACTCAGATGTAAGATATGGTGTAAAAAGTTTTACAAAGTCTTTAGAGAATGGACGTGCCTCTAGATCTTCCATTTCTGTACCAAACTTTGTATTAACACTAGTACTACCAACCCTTATTTCTGCCATGATCCACTCTATATAGAAATTAAGCCAATGAATTAATTAATAATAGTTATGATTTAACCAGTATGCCGTTAAACTTTATTAACTTAATACTGCTCGCTACCTATGCAGACTGAGACAAGATCTGAATTGTTTGGTATTATGTTGGGTCATGGTAGTTTTTGTCCCTTTAAAACTATTCTGCCAAAAATATATTTTCATATATAAGTCAGGAACCTACATGATCAATCACTTTAGTGTGCTTGGTGTTAAAGCCAACGCAAAAGACGATGAAATCAAAAAAGCATATAAACGTTTATCCAATAAATATCACCCCGATAAACTGTTAAACGCTTCAGAGGAAGAAAAGCAACAAGCGGCTACTCTATTACAGCGTATTCAAAATGCTTATGAAGTATTATCTTCACCAAAATCCCGAAAAGCATTCATCCGTGACTTTAATAATGTCATCGTTAACGACCCAACCGCAGCTATGAAAGAGCTGTGGGATGGTTATTATTAATTCTAAAAGCACCTTGAGATTACTATGACTGATCAACTCGATCTTAATTACGTCAACCAGTTAAAATTAGACGCTCTTGAAAATATTGAGTCATATCAAGACCCTGATACACCAGATGCCTTAGCTCAATATACAAATCAGATGAAAAAAGCGCTATTGGCAGATGCGCAAATGTTAAACTCACTACCCGAATATCTCACGGTAGCGCTTTATGGCAATGTTCGTTTTCCTGAGCAAGTGCAATTAAAGTGGCAGGACTGGATTGATAACAACACTATGCCCACTTGGGATGAATTTAAGGTGAGTGTAGCGTTTAACAACGAAGACATTGCACTTGTAAAAGCTGTAAAAGAAGTTTCTGAATCATTACTTAAGCAAAGCTGCGCCGCATTATTTTTATTGATGATTGCCAACTCGAAGCCTACGGCTAAAAAAGAGGGTCTAGAAGACCTTAATGAAGATTCGAATGATTACCGTGATGAATACCAAGATCAGTATGATTATGATGAGGAATATTAATGAATAGTCTTATTGAACTAACTGCAGCAGAAATTAAACAATTAGCCGATGTTGAGCCAAAACAAGCCAGCAAGAAGTTCGAGCTGATCGCCAATACTATGAATGACGAACAATTGGTTGAAGTAATTGAAAATATGGATATTGTTACCCTGACTCAAATCAACAGTAACCATGATATCTCTTGCCCATCAATCATGTCCGAGTTGATGACACCTGAGCAAATCCGAGACACAGTTTGCCAACAACCTCTCTATTGGGAAGAAAAAGTCAAAAATAATGCAGATGAACTTATGCAACAAACTTTCGATTTTTTGACTTATTTGATTCGCGTTCAGCCAAGCGAAGAGAAACAAACTGAAGTGCTTGAGTGCATTGCAGAAGAACCAGCGGGTTTGTTCTATCTATCGATTCCATTTATCGAACTGCTGATGACTCCATCTGATGATGACTTAGACAATAATATTGCTGATGTATTCGACGATGAAGATGACGGTACCACTGTTGGCTATACCGATCGCACAGAAGCTGAAGAGTCTCGTAGTTTAGAAATTGACGATCCTCGTAGCTTATTGGCGCTCATTAAAGAGTTAGCTCCAGAAGTAGAAAAGCAAATTAAAAGTTTATTAAAAAATGAGTCTTCAAGTTGGCAAACCATTATTAATAAATTTGTTGGCGAAATTGTTACTCAAGCTAAAGAAAAGAATGAGTCAAAAGATGAGTATTCGGAAGTTGACGATATGTTTAGCTTTTTAGACTAAGGAATACTCAATGCAAATCGTATTAAGAGATTTGGATCAAGCTCCATTTCTGTCTAAAGTTTTGAATTTTGCAAAAGAAGAAGAAATTTTTTCCGAGGAAGACATAGCGCAAATTAAGCACAAGGGCGTGCTTATGAGCCTAAAACTTGCGGATAAATTTTACAATAAATACAAAATGCATTTATTGGAGCAAGCTTCACAAGATGTGATTGGTGTGGCCAGTTTAGGTCTTGCTGCACTGACGAGTCATGATCAAGTTAAGGCGATGCTTCTGCTCAAAAAGCCTGATGGCTTGGTAAAAAGCTTCCAAAAAGGCTGGAGCATGTTAACTGTGGTCAGTAAGTATCGCTTATTGCATAGCAAATCTGTCTATGGCGATGTTGAGCAACGACTACTTGAAAGCATTTCTGCACCTGCTGATACTGACGAATGGAATGGCTGGGACAATTACCAAGATGCATTAAAAGAGCATCAGGGCTATCAAGCGGCTGAAGCCGTTAAAGCCATGTTTTTCAATAACCCAGTTTTTGACCCAATAGAGTGCGAAACATTAGAAGAAATGTTCGCTGAATCACTTATCTATCGTTTATTTTTTGGGGCTAATGCCAAAGTCAAAGAAGACTTAAAAAAACGCATTACTGATGTGAATTTTAATGATGAATGGCTAGAGCCTGAATTCATCGTCGATTTGATGGACAAAAACTTAGCGATTTTACCTGAGCAACTCCAACAAAGTGTTTTGGGTGAATTGAATAAAAGCTTTGTGCCTTCAATTATCAAAACCATCAAATTTGCGAAAAAGTATCAAAAGCATGTCATTGAAGGTGCAACACCTGAAAAACTTGAGCGTATTGAGCATAAAGAAGGTATGGCAGGGGTTATCTTAGGCTGGCCTTTGTATCTTTTACTCTAGCTTAGGTATCTATAGATGAATAAGCCCGAATATAACATCGGGCTTGCTTTTATAAATGGATAATGTTTACGATATATATATGTCTTTTACCCACAGAGGAAAGCAATTCCACATATCTTGGGAAATTTTACCATCATTAGCATTTATTTGCCTTCTCAATAGATCAAACAGACTTTCGGCATATCTGAAGCGGTGTAACTCATACTTTTGCAGTTCTTCTTTTTGACGATTTGATATAATGCCATTTGAAAATAATTTTCCAGCAATTTTTTGAGCTTCAGATACCCCTGATTCGCCTATTGCTGTTGTTACAGCCGAATAACAAGCATCATATTTACGCACACTGATATTTGGAACATCAGTGTATGCGTAGTCGCCGTCAATTAATTTAGCTGGAGCTGGTAAGGTATCCATCATTTCAATTGAAGATCCCCCATTGCTCACTTTAAACTGATTTAGTTTTGCCTCTGTATGTTGTAACTTAATCGTAAGCAAACGGTTTTGCTCTTTTAAACTTGCAATTTCTCTGTCTTTGTCTGCTTTTTCTGTGACCTGCCTTGAGATGACCCCAGTTAATTCGCTCTTTTCTGCTTCTAATTGAATGATTCGCTTTGAATTCTCATCCCTCTGCTCGCAAACAGCTTTAAAATTTTCTGTTGTGCTCTTGAGCTTTACGTCCAACTCTGATGCTTCAATGATCATCTTCTTAAGTTCAATTTTGAGTAGTTCATTATTAGTTTGAAGCACTCCTCGGTGCGTTTCTGGATTTCTTAGTTCTTCTTCAAGTTTTGTAATCTTTCTATTTTTCACCTCATTTTCTTTAGTTTTTTCTTCTAATTCTCTTTCTCTTTTTCTTAGATTAATTTTAAGAGAGTATTCACTACTTTCCAACGTTAATCGTTTTGCTTCCAATTCTTCAGCTTTTTTTTTCACATCCGACAGTTCCGTTTCCTGCTGCTGTATTAATTGCTCCAATTCCGACTTATTAACAGAAGGTACAAAAGATGCAGATACAGGTTTAGTAACTGTTGTTTCATGTTCAAGGTATTGTAAAAATTTCGAAGGTGAATTTCGACATGCGACATACTGTTCTTTTAAGCGAGCTGCTATTACCTTACTACCATTCACCTCAAGTGCATTCATAAATTTCGAGAACACCTCTGCCCCGTTAGCATTAGTATTTGTTATTATATACCCAATTAACTTTGCAGCTCGTGTACTTGGTGTTGTGCAGGCCTTCACTTCTTCATATTCATTACCACTAATACCGTTATAACGTAAACTGGAAAGTAATGAATCAACAGGTAAACAGTTTTGCAGATATCTTGATTGTACTTTTAAAGCTGTCGAACAAGCAAATATGTTTGTATACTGAACGGTCAAAATTTAATTCTCTTCATATAGTTATGACCAATATCTATTAAGCAACACCAATCCTTAATTTAGACTGTATAGGATGTAAAAGTCACTACATGGTAAGCATCAAATCTCCAATTATTTTTATATTTACCAAGGAATCGGGTTACCTTTAGGATCAAAAAAGCCCCCATTTTGCTCTTTTGTAAAATTATCTAAGACATATTTCAATCCCGTAGCAGACTCTAAAGGTGTAATCAATGCATTGGGTCCACCCATATCGGTTTGCACCCAACCTGGATGAAGTGCAACAGCATTAACACCGTCGATTAAACCGTCTAGAGAAAGGGATTTGGTTACCGCATTTAATGCCGCTTTTGAGGAGCGATAAATGTAACTTCCTCCACTTGAGTTATCTCCCATTGAGCCCATTTTTGATGACATATTTACCACCAAGCCGCGCGCTGATTTTAATTGTGGGTAAAAGGATTCAATCAATTTAAGTGGTGCAATCGTATTGATCTCAAAAACTTTTCGCCATTCATTAATATCAGTTTCCCCGAAGCCATAACCTTTTGGGCCATAGTAACCAGCATTATTAATCAAAACGTCGAATTCGGCGCCTTTAAGTTCAATTGAAAGTTCTGCCACATCATCGTAATTGGTTACATCTAAAGCAAAGATATCGAGCTTTTCAAACTCATCTAATAAGGTGGTTAGCTCTGTTGAATTTTCAGGGTTCCGACAAGTTGCAATTACCTGCCAACCATCACTTAGATAGGTTCTGGTCAATGCTAAGCCAATACCTCTATTTGCGCCTGTAATAAATAGTGTTTTACTCATGGTAATTCCTAGGACTCAAATGGTTTGTAAATGCAAATATTAACTGACTTAGCGATCCCAATCTATTTTTTGTACTTTATAGATCACTCTTACAGGTGTGAAATTATCTACAGCAATCACATCCATTGGCTTTGTCCATATGCGTTCACCCTTTACTCTACCATCTCGATCGTTGTGTTCACGAAAATCTTTAAATGACATATCTCTATAATCATCTTGAAAAGTCACGAACTCGTGGCCATCAGAAACGCTTCTACTCATCAAAATAAAGTGACCGCCTGAATCGTGTGCATGCTCACTTTTATTTTCAGCACGTGACCGTATGGTGTCATCTCTAGTATTGCGGTGTAATACAATCAATTCAGTAGTTAAGAGACAAGATCCAAAACATCCATGATGATCGATAACAGGAATAGTCAAATTGAATCCAGTTCTGCAGAATGTCTCTCTCAACATAGCTCTTAATTTAGGCGCATCTTGCACACAAAAACTAAAATCCAATTGGCTGAAGTTCTGGCGATCAATTTCTAAAATCGATTTTTCTTTTGTCTGTAATCTTACTGCTTCAACTCGATTGGAAGTCGCTGAACTAAGCTCCCAAACCTTACTTTGCGGAGTTCTCGCCCCAAAATCAGGGTTACAATATTCTTCAAACCAATCCAACATAGTAAGCCCTCTGGTGTTGTCCTTCTCAACAAACCCAAAAGGAAATAATTCAACACTTCTGGTAGATTTCTCAGGGCTGCCACTTGGCCTTACAACCTGTTTCCTACCATATAAAGCAACGTCACATTTACGCTTAGCCACAGCAAATACAGGATTAGTATTCAACCCTAAGACTTCATAAAATCCATCAACGGTATCACCTGCATCACCATTAACTAATTCATCTATCTCCTGCTTCCTAACTAAATCGTTTTGACTCTTTCTTTGCTCATTTAACCTAGTATGAGTAAAAACATCATCTAAACAGTTTTTAAAGCCAACTTGTTTTGCTAGTTCATGTGATGCTCGATGCAATTTCCTTTCATGGTAAGTAAGCCTAGCTGGTGGTTGCTCTTTCCTAAGGATTCGCTTGCCTTCGGAAATGATTCCTACCAAAGCATCAGCAACATTTTGGGTGTAGCCGCAAGGAAAACGCTTTTGTTCTAGTTCAGATAATACGCTTTCAGGCAATGTTCTTATCATAATTTGTATAGCAGTATTGAAGAAACAAGTGTTTCCCCAATGCGACAGACCAATGGCTGTAAGTTTTGGATCAGCATGCTGCAAAGTGAGTCTTCGAATTAGCGGTTTAATTTGTTCATCATGTTTGGTCTCAACTCTGGCGTAATCACTTGACACTAAAACATCGTTATTCACCAACATAAAGAAGTCATCTGGTCTTATTAGATATCTCGAGCCTCTTATCGACTCTTGCGGTAGTCCTAAACTATATTGCTGCAGTAACCGGAAAATATTTAACTTTTGTGCAAATGCATCATGATCAACCATGAATTCAGGCTTTATTTTTTGCATCATTTCATCGAAAGAAGGCTCACCATTAAGCAAGCGAGCTCGATTGAGCTTTTGGTAAAGTGCCGCATGATCTACACGAATTACAGGCTTAGCGACATTATCAGATCTTGGCACTTGAGTGATTCTTGGAGCAGCCTGTTGTTGCTCTGGCCGTCTGGTTCTAATAACAGGAGCCTTATAGCTCGAAATGGCCGTAATATTTGGATGTCCAGCTAATTCAGATATGATGCTATTGAACTTCTCAGGAAATGGTTGTTTACCATTCCAACCAACTAATGCTGCTTCATAATGTACTCTCTTGTTCTCTAAAATTTGTTTTAGCACTTCTAAACAAGCCATTGGAAACAGGCCGTCATTGAACTTATTTAGTGCCATTGCAAATCTATTTTTAACATCCTCCCATTGTTCAATATGCAGCTTTGCTTGCCCTTGAGAAACCACTCTTGAAGCTTGAGAATCCACTGTTTTGGTTGCAATCACTTTTTGAAGGGGAGTCAAAGCAGATTGCATTTGCATTTTAATGTTTTTTACAAATTCAGGTGTTAGTTGTTGTTGAGTTGGGTTATATGCCGCCATTGCCTCTTTCTTTACTTCATCTAAGATTTGACTTACTAGAGGAGCATTCGTGAAGCTAAATGTCATCATATCTTCTTCATACAAGATACTCATGACTTTAGTTTTAGTCATGTCCCAGCTATCTTGTTTGCTTACAGTCTCTAGTTCGTGACGATGAGTAGCTGCACCAAGGCTTTTCAGTTTTGCTATTGCCTTTGGACTGTCATGAACAGTTTTTGGATGAACCAACGATACTAACTTAGCGAGTCGACAATCGTGAATGGGTTGTTTTGCATCCCAGATTCGAAAAAAGCCACTAAACTCATCTTTGTTAGCTTCTAATGCAGAATCAAATGCTTGGCGATCTTGACTTGTAAAGGTACCAGAATATTTTGTAGTTAAGACTCGAAATAACTCATCTTTATCGGCTCTCCATAACTCATCTAATGTAATGCTAGCCCCTACAGCCGACATATCTACCACCCCTTTGGTAGGTAACTTATCTTCCTTCTCGGTCACATCATCGATTGCTCTTTTTTCCTCTGTAAATATAGGCTGGCGCACATCAACAGCTGCTATTACTACAGGTTCATCTTGCTCTATTGGTGTTGTCGAGCCTTGTTGTCGATCGACTATTCTTGTATTTTCTAAAGGTATTTGAGGCACCATTGAAGCCATAGAAGTCTGCTCTGGTGTGCAATCATCTCCAGCCGTCTGATGTTCTGGCCTTTGTGGTGCAATTGAAAGTTCTACAGGGAATATCTCAGGTTTAAAATCTTGACGAGACATTATCCCGAATTTACTTACCCCCCCCCGCTTTGAGCCATGAAACAAATGTTCCTGTAAATGCCTCCCCTATTTCTCGATGTTGAAAATAGACTTCGAATCGAGGTCTATTAGCGTTAATCGTTCTTTCTAATGCTCTGACATCCTTATGAGAAAATTCTCTTGGTTTTTTTCGAATTAAGTCGTCTATAAACTGCTTTTTATCGAGATTCCATTGGTCTTCTGAATATAACTTAATCTGCACTGCAGGGACTGATATTTGAGGTTTCGAAGATATCTCTGCAAGTTGTTGACTATCAGTGGCTTCAGTGTTTGCAATCAAAGGTTGTTTGGTAAGTCGAGATTGTTTTTTTTGAAGGTCTTGTGTGAGTTCGAATTTCAACCAATTAAGAATAGCGTCCATACCTTTAACGTGGCCAGGCCATTTTATAAAAACGTCTTTTTTAAAGTACGCTTTAATCTCTTCTTCTTCTATTAGTTGACGAAAGAGAACACATACCTCTGGAGTGTAAAAATTTCTATCTGTCTTTCTTACCTCTTCTATAAACAACGCTACCATTTTCTCCCATTGCGATGTGATTAAATCCTCAGATAAACAGAAGTCAGGTCTAGCTAAAACAATACCTCTTGTATCTACACTCCAATGTGCAAATTCTTGATATGAAGGAGTATGAAGCTGAGGATAAGCTGAAGCTTTTGGATAATAAGTAGATGTTGAAACCGTGCTAGGTTGCAACTGTCTAGAAGCAGTGAAATCATCAGCTTTATGTACAAGTTGAAAACTCGGATTTGAATGTTGCTCATTCCCTTGTATTGTTCCCCCTAAAGATGTTTTGATTTGATTAAAATTCCCCCATTGTTTTTGTTCTGTTAAATATTGAGGCTGAGGCACCTTAGCTATTGAGCAATCAATCAATCCCCTCGTTTTTTCCCCATCTATTAATTGAGGGTTAGATGCACCATCCACTGGCATGATGAAAAACGACTGCGTAAGCGATGCATTCGGAGCGCTGGCACTTAAAGGAAAAGCTTGGTTAACTTGCTTCCCCATTATACTGAATTTGTCAGGCTGTGTTTGGGAGGGTCCATCGTCGGGCAGGCTTACTAAATAGTCATTACCTTTCATCGACGGAGTTTCCGTTTGAGGTGTTTCATTTCGCAGCTCAGAAAGTGTAAAACTATTAACAACACTGCTCTCAAGTACCACATTATATTTCTTTAGTAGCTGCTTAAGCTGGTTTTTCATCAATAGCACCGCTAACTTTTTTTGCTGAGAAGTCGCGCCTTCTTTTTTCAACTCAAACACCAGCTCATCCAATATGCAACCAACTGACTGACCTTGGGTATTCCTGTTATTAAATAGCAAAGGGAGTTTTTCAGGCGCTAATTTGAATGTCTCTGTCATTAAAGTTAACATTTTCTTGGCGATAACTGCTGTTGCTTGTGTAGACTCAAATTCGTTTTTGCTTTTAAGGCTGGCAACCAAAAGATGAAATACTGTATTTCCATCAGAATCAGGCATACTCATAGCTTGAACTAAATATTCATGATTCAAATGACTTACGAGTAGCTTACAGCAAGGTTCTGTACACCTATTAAATGATGAGAATAATAGGTGTACTGCTGTTTTACCCATGGCGTTTAAAACAAACAATTCATGGATTATGTCTTTTTTGTTCAAAAGAACAGTCAACATTTCATCTCTTCTATGACTGCTCGCTCCTAACACTTCATGGATGACATTATTTTGTGTACCAGCAGGGTGATCGGGTGAAGGAGATCTATCTTGATATGCCACTTTAAATTGGGAGCAGTTCACTAATTGAGTGAACTGTTCAAGTTTGTTATTAGCTATTGCTTGTTTTATTTGATTAAATAATTGTTGTTCATCTGACAATTGAGCATTGGGGTCGACGACAGGACTAATTTGTGTAACTCCACATGAAGCCATAATTTTTTTTCACCACAACCTTAATTGATTGTTAATGAATCTATCAAAATCTATTTATTAAAGAATTACAGTTGAATATTTTATAAATTAAACTTGCTTCATACTGATGCCTTTTATTCACTGATTTTGTTGGCTTTATACTTTAATCCAAAAGCAATTGTTGCCACTAAAATCACTCTCGTATTAAGCTATGTGAAAATCCTAAATTAAGAGACAAAATGAGTAACTTCTACCCAATCGGCACTCCTAACACACCTTGGCAACAAGCAGAAAAACAGGCTTGGTTAGCCCAAACAGAAATTAAACGCGAATACAAAACTGAAGTAATCTATAAACTGGAAGCTGTATCAGAGCTTTTCAAAGTCAGCCAGTACGGTAGCTTGCCTATCAAACCTAATCGATACCCTCTTTACGCGTTAACCTCCAAGCACTGGCATGACAATAAACCAACCATTTTAATTACCGGTGGTGTTCATGGTTATGAAACAAGCGGCGTGCAAGGTGCGATTCTTTTTGCAAAGCAACATGCAAAATACTATGTTGAACACTTCAACGTTATAATTCTACCTTGCATTAGCCCTTGGGGTTATGAAACCATCAACCGCTGGAATCCAAACGCTGTGGATCCTAATCGCTCTTTTTATGCAAACAGTCCATCTGAAGAAGCCGCTCAAGCCATGGCGTTTGTCAAAAGCTTGAATGTTAGGGTTCTAGCACATATAGACCTGCATGAAACCACAGACTCAGACGAAGAAGAGTTTCGTCCTGCTCTTGCAGCAAGAGATGGTAAAGATTATGTTGCCGGCACTATTCCTGATGGTTTTTATCTTGTGGGGGATTCAGATATACCCCAACCTGACTTCCAAAAAGCCATTATTGATTCAGTTCGCAAGATTACTCATATTGCTCCACCTGAAGAAGATGGACAAATTTTAAGTAAGCCCATCGAGCAAGATGGCGTTATCAACTACCCGACTAAAACGCTAGGATTATGTGCAGGTTTTACTGATCGCACTTATTGCACGACTACAGAGGTTTATCCCGACAGCCCTCGTGTAACCGAAGAAGAATGTAATTTGGCGCAGGTAGCAGCAATTACTGGTGGATTAGATTATTTGCTATCAATTCGTTAATTAATAATCATGCTCGTGATAACTGAAGACGCAACTTTCAAGTATCACGAGTATACAAGCTGAACGATTCTCAGTTATTCATTTACACACATAAAACACCAACCTAATATCAATGAATTATTTCTTTCAATTGATATGCCATGAAAACTCTATTAGCAGTAGGCTTGCTGTTAACATCAAACTTATCAATAGCCTGCACTCAATTTCAAGCAGGGCTCGCACACCTTAATCAAACTGACTTTTCATTCGATAAACAAGTAACTGTATTAGTCGATGGCATAAAACGCTCTGACTTAACAGAACATGTAATCTATAAACAGCAGAAGCCCAGTTACTCAAATAAAAAAATATTGGTAAAAGGTGGTATGGATGACATAGGTAAAGCCACAGAGTATTTTAGAGAAGAAAAATTAGAGTGCAGTAATTTAAAGGTAAGCAATAATAAAGTGATTAATGTTTATCATAAGAACATTAATAACCATGATTTTAAGTTTCAAACCGAGTATCGGTATCAACCAGCATCAAAGCTCCTCATTCCAGTTAAAACAGTAATGACTACCCAAGCCAGTAAATTTTTTATGCATTGGGAAATTAAACAAACTGTGAAATATCAAAACGTTACTACTTTAAAAAGCTCAACTTAATCTGCAAGGATCAGGACATATATTTGATATGAAAAAACAGCTACTTAGTATCACTCTGTTCTCTTTTATTTGCAGCTTCGGCTGTTTTGCAAGTTCCAACAACCTGCCCGTTCCCCATAATTTAATTCGACTCGTTTCGGCTAATGGTATTCTGCAACTCATCAGATCGCCACAAAAATTTAGCCAGGATTATTGGTCATTGTCACGGTATTATGTGACTGAAACTGGTTTAGCTTACTGTGGTCCAGCTTCTGTTGTTATGGTTTTGAATGCGATGGGCTTTAAGCCCACTACTGCTCCAGAGCACTTCCCTTACAAAATTTACAACCAACACAACATTGTTTATAACAACAAGGTATTGGAAAAAAAATCCCACCTGCCATTATTAATCATCACGGCATAATATTAGAAGAAGTTTACAATCTGAGTAAGAAATATGTACCAAATGTAAAAATGATATTCGGCAGCAACATACCAAATTTAAAGCAATTTAAACGTATCATTATTGATGGCCTAAGCCATGGTTTTGTGATCATCAATTATGGTAGAAAAGATGTGAAACAAGTCGGAAGTGGACATTTCTTACCTATTGCAGCTTACAACCCAAAATCTGATCGTTTTTTAATTTAAGATGTTGCTAGGTACAAATATCCACCTGTTTGAATATCCCCAAATGCACTCTATGAGTCGGCTCAGAAAATAGATACTGATAGTAATCGCAATAGAGGCTTGTTGGTTTTTCCTCACTCACTTTCAAAGTAATACCAATTTGCGTTCAAATGTGATCGACTCAGAGTGATGCCAGTGGTTCAAGTACAAACAAAATTTCTGCAGTCATAGCCACTCTATGTCAAAGAAATTTTGACAGTAATTGGGCCACTGGCACACTCCCAAAGGGCTGCGCTAAAGGCTTCTATAGCTTCGTTGCAAGTTTTTATATTATCCCGATAGTATTTCAAACTTGCGCCTTGCTCTTGAAGCCTTTAGCTACAGCTGAGCGATCACTATTGAATGCAAATTGGTATAAATGATTTACCTAAGAAAAAGGCATCACTTTGATGCCTTTAATATTTTGTAAAATGGATGACAATTAAAATATGTACTGGCAGGCAGTGCACATTAAAAGTATTTAATGAATTGACTCAATTACAAACCCAGAATTTACTTTTGGATAAGGGTCACTACTATTGTCTCGAATTAAGAAAGCATAGCCACCATCTTTCGCATGCCAACCTAATTGACCTGAATAAACGTATCTAACATCATTTTGCATGACAACCCAAAATACTTTATTTCTTCTGGATGGAACATTGGTATGATTAAAATGAATACCGTTTAAATAACTGAGTTTAATTCGGCCATCTTTATCAATGCTTCGTACTCTGTACTCACCTGTATGTTTATGTTTGTTCAATTCAACATGGTTAATCATGCGGATATCAGCAACAAGGCTTTTATCAATATCTTCTTGCGTAATTAGTGGCTCTTTACCCTCTGTTGTAAAAGTAAACTTACCATTACCATCTAAGCACTTTTGATTAGAGTTTTTGTCATCTTGAACAATGTAGTAATACGTGTGACCTTTTTTGTAAGTCGGGATCCCATCTAAACCACCGTGCAACTTGCGAACATTGATATATAAGGTCCACGGCTCTCCATCTTTAGGTTCAAAATCACCGATAGTTAGGCGGCTTTGTTTAATTGCATCAATATTACAAGTTTCAAACGCCTCTTTTGATACACGTATTAATCGTCCTTTTTCAACTGAATTAACAGCTAAAACATCATTGAGCCTAACCGATAGATTTGGGATAGGGTTTGTAATATCAAAAGAATATCTTTTCGGAGGCCTGTTGGGATCAATAATATTTAAAGTAAATTTTCCATCATTGGCTAAGCACCTTTGATTTGAATCCTCATCGTCTTGAACAATGAAATAATTACTTTTTCCATCACGATATATCGGGAAAATATCTAAAGGTGGAAATTTTTTAATTAACAATATTACAGGTCTTAACTCGCCCTCATTACTCGCAAAATCACCCATCACTTTGCGACTAGCTTTGATAGCATCAATATCACAAGAATCATAAGCTTCTTTAGATACATTAATCAATCTGCCCGGTTTAGGTGACACGACTTCAATGTTATCGCCAATATTTACAGGCAAATTGGAAATGGAACTTGAAAGGTTAAGGGTGATCCGCTCAGCCATAGCCGAACTACAGACAAGTACAGAGGCTAACAATGCCGTAATTGTCGTAATTTTGGTATTTCTTTTTAGCATAAAAACTCTCCAAACAATGATTTCTAACTATTGTTATTTTGCGGAGGTTATAGATTGTTGTGATTTAAATCAATAGAATACTCACGCTCAAAAAAGAGCCACAACTCTAATTAAATCATCTAGTTAGACGGCTACCAAAAGAGTATAAACTCTAACCATGCTGTTTGTTATCCAATATCAAAGAGTTAAGGAATTGAGGTTTTTTAAACAATGAATGTAGCGATAATGTATAAATAAAAAATCACACTAGTCTGACCACACAGAGTACCGAAAGCAAACACAACTAATAGAAATAATAATCATCACCTGATACTTTAATGGGACTATCCCAAAACAAAACTACACTGGATTCAGTTTCATGAAACCTCAAATAATTTATTTTAGGAAGTGGGTGAGCTTTAATCAGCTGCTTAAGTTCAACGATAGAGTTAGGTGGATACGGAAAACAAATAATACATTCAATACAGGAAATACGTGTAACCCCCCTGCTCTTTACTCCCTTTGTTACCCACCAAAGTAACGCAATGTAACATAGTTCAATTGGTATGACTTTTCTGTATCCATTTTTAAAAAAACGTTTTCCGTCCATATAGAGGGATAAAAATGTATCAGTAGAATTAACACCATAAGCAGGTGTTGCGTTTATAACTCCAACTCCTCGCGCTTTTTCAAAAATGTTCAAAGCAACTTCATATCTTTTTTGATTTAAAGCTTCTTTGATTATCGGTGTAAAGAAAGCAAAGTCATGACGATTCACGCACCATAATACTCTTGGTTCGAAATTTTTATATGTAAAAGACTCACACTTTAGTAAAATTGAAATTGTATGTAACGCGCTTCTTACATCATCAACATTTCCACTTTTCATTAAATCATCTAAGTAACGTTCAGAAAACCAAGTATATTGTGGGTTATTTAATGATAAATTAGCATAAAATTGCGCTAACGGCCTTTTACAAAACGTTTCAAAATTAAGCACCTCATTTTCAAAGTTTGATAATCTGGTTCTAATAAGTTGATGATCTACTTGATGTAATAAGCAACTATAACCCAACAAGCCTATATAGCTAAATCTGAAAGCAACCTCTTTTCCATCATATTTATTTGCATATTCATTTACGTATTTCTTTACAATATCAAAGACACCTTCTAAAAGACCTAGCTGTTTAGTGACTATTTCTTTTTGCTGCTCATTATCCTGCAAACGAACTAAAGCTTTAACCCATTCCGTATATAAACTAACAACTTGTTTTCGCTCATCCGCCGTTTGAAAACGATCAACCTGAAATCGATAAATATAAGTAACGTCTCTAGTAATCGCTCTACTCCATGCTTTAATCAGCATCTTATTAAAACACAATCTATTACCTTGCGTTTCGAACCTTGTATCGTCAAAAAACCTAAGCAAATGTAATATACATTTATCAGGAATATCTTTTGACTTTAGGTGGTTACCGATCGTTTTGTATAGATTAAGCATTACTTCGTAAGAGTAGCTTTCACAAACCAATGTAAGCTGATAAATATCATTTAACCACCTATCATCTATTGCTAATGCATCAATAAAAACATTTATAGCGACAGGACAAATTGTCTCAATTGGAAACCCCATAACATGAAGCTCGAGCAAAAGTGCTTTTATCAGGCGTGGATATTTTTTATGTGCATTACAAAAACGGATTATTGCGTCTGTAGCAAATTCTCTTTTTCTTATATCCTGTAACAATCGAATAAGTCCGATATAGTTAAAGAAAACCTGCTCGCTACCAAATGCCCTCTTAGGGTATTCAGCATTATAGGCCAAAGCAATATAGCCACTATCATTAAGAAAGTTATTGGGAAGGCTCTGTGAAAAAACTAATCTCTGGTTATTGAAACAAGCCATTAAAGATATGGTCATACAATGTTCAAGTATTGAGACATTACTACACAAATTGAAATGCTCCCAATATCTTCGCATAATCTCTTGAGAGACTTTAAAATCGGTTGGCAAAAATTCGCTAACACAAGGATAAAATCGAATCTCAAGATCAGCTGAGTGCACTTTCTTTTTTAGTGAAGATAAAGCCTGAATTACGTATTCACTTGGTAGTGAATGTGATGGTTCATCAACTATGAAAGGTTCTGGGCTAGGACTAGGATGAAATCTATCTAAGGATTCAAGATGTCGACGATGCTCACGTTTACCTTTTTGATTATAACGAAAAAAAATAGGGCTTCTTTCTCTACTATTACTACTGTTGAAGTGTCTACCACCGTTAATCCCTTCACTTATAAGAAAAGTTTCCCCATCAACACATTTTTGCTCAGCAATATACCTACGCCTTGTATCTAAGGTGAAATAATTTGTTTCTCCTTCTGCGTAGCTTTGGTATCCAATAGGAGCACCAGAATCAGGAGAAACACAAGATAAAACTTCAGCCCGAGCCGCCATATTTTTTCTAAGTAAATATATGAATGTATTTTATTTACCATACATACAATGAATAAATATTGAATGAAAAGTTAAGTTAAAAGGTGAGTAAAATTGTTTAAAGCCCTTGTTCAAATACTAACAGTATCCGTAGGGTTATCAGTTAAAGCTGCCAATAATAGGCTTCGATTATTTATTTGGTTGAATCAATAACTAGAACTAGCCTAAATATACTCAACACATTGATTACCTGCCTCTATTTGTGAGTAAAAATTAACCTCCAATTTCGACTAAAAAAGAATAAAAAATAGGTCTATGGAATAAAGGAAAAATCTGGATCTAAATTCAAGAGCGTTAGAGTGAAAACACTAAGTAGTTTAGGGGCATTTTCGTGTCAGCCTGTGTTCAGAATTGACTCGAAAATGGACAAAAATGCGCTAGTTCACAAACTCTAAGCATTGCTATTACTTGGATAAACTCACAACAAAAATACAGTGCACCCCACTTAAAAACCTAAAATCAAAAAGTATTTTTATGACCAAAAACTAACAGCTCAACAAGAATCACGTTAATTAAATTTTAGGCATTACCATTAAAGTCATTTACTACTATTTTGGGTTTGTTTTTGATTGATTGCCTTGTAACAGACGAATAGTTTCATCATCCTTTTGAGCAATAGCTAACTCAAGTGGCGTTTGGCTTTGTGATTGAATACTGATATCGACATTGGCTTTTAGCAGTTGTTTTATTACTTCCGTTTTTCTTCGCAGAGTGGCCAAATAAAGTGGTGTCATGCTCAAAGCTGATGAAAGGTTGACATCGGCTCCTTGCTCTATCAAATAATGAACAATATGTGTTTGCCCTGATGCACAGGCAAGATGCAATAGGCTAACTTTATCTCCAGTACTATGATGTGGTAGTAGCTGATTAACGTTAAAGTTTTTAGGTGATGTGCGTTTTAATCGTACAAGGTCACCTTTAAAGCAAGCATCTTTCAAGCTTGAAATCAGCTCTTCATTCAATTCGCATGCTGCGGGTAAAGTCCGAAGTTTTACTTGCTTCGGTGAAGGTGAGACTGGCGGTACTGCACTCGGTAGCACTTTGGTTGAAGTTGAGGTTGCACTTGGTTTTGTTGGCTTTATAGAGAGTCTTTCTTCCGCTAAGCTTCTTTGCTCAAGCTCTCTAAAGCTAACCACAGTACTTGGTTGGATTTTAGAAGCATCATGCTGAGGGGTATTATTTGCGACATAATATTGTGCATTTGATTTTACGTTCAAATCTCGAGCTGCTTGTTGCATTACCCCTGTTATACCTTCACTCCCTTGCTGTATAGCGCCTTCAGTAATTTTACAGGCTTCATCGAGCCCCTCTTCCGTCTTTTTCAAAGTAAGACTTTGAGCCTGCATTTGTCGTTTTACAAAATAAATAAGCAGAGCTATTGGAATGCTAATAAGGGTTACACCTACAACTGTGCCGACTACTCCACCAACAATACTGCCGATGTTATTATCATTTCTAGGAATATCGTTTGTAGGAATACCACTGGAAGGGCTAGCATCTGTAGGTGCGCGTGTAACTGATCTGATGTATTCTAAAATTGCAGAGGTTAACTCTTCGTCTGTTATAGCTTTAAATCTATTATCTTTCATACTGGAAGGCGTAGCTTGAGGGAGTAGTAACAACGCTTTTCTTCAGGAAAAAACGGTAAAATATCCTTAAATTGAACGACACTACCATTCAGCCTAATTTGCAAATCTTGCCCTAGTGATAGCCCCGCATTACCAAAGTCAGGATAACGATTAAAAGCCGATGCTACTTCACTGATAGAAGTCGGTGACATTTGCGCCATAAAGTTATCAATTCGTGCTGAGCAATCATCAGGCGTGACGTTGGCTGTAGTGTTAGCAGCATCATATGCATCTCGAAATACTTCAAGAGACAATTGCCTCCAAGTATGCTCATCATTTATGCAGCCATGCTCTTTAAAATAGTCTTCGGGTAGTTGCTCAACAATACTTTCCCAAGTGACATATTCATTATCAAATACTAAATCCGTGCCATTGAGCTTTATCGTATGGTTTTGGATTATTTGATTTTCTAACTCCTCTAGTTCAACCACAGTACCGTATTTCTTCGGCGGTGCAGCTTCAATGCACTCTTGAGCTATTGGTGCCGGAGGCGTGGCATCAAAGGCTTGCTGTAAATCAGCTTGAGTGAGTCTTTGTAAGTGTGCCGAGCCTCCCAATTCGCCAAGGCAAATGGCATTAGGAAAGAGTTGGTTTAATGTTTTTGTGAACTGACTGAGGTTAACCGCCTTTGAAGTACCATCTGAAAATAAGGTGCTCTCATCAACAGTGGCTAGCGCTCGAAAATTGGCTTTAGTTGGTATACTCTCAATTGGTACGCCAAGTTGACTTTCTTCTTCTGCAACAAACGCAGTATCTTCATCACATAGTAGGTTTAGGTGTTCAGCCGCAGCGGCTTCCACTTCAGATTTGGTTAAGTTTTTAAAGGTAGTATGAGCATTAGCTGTCGAGTTTTCAGGTAAGGTTTGGCACTGTTTTTCTACTGGCAACTGTTTTGCAATGTCAGTCCAATTAACGATTGCTCCCTCAACATTAATTTTTTGTGTACCTCCTGTCACGCCGTTACTGCCAAATCCTCTGGTTGCGTCTGCGACCGCATCAGCAAGCGGAAGAATGTCACTTTCTGTAACTACCTCAACTCCTTCACTGCAATCCCCTAATTCGACTGGCTTCGCTACTGGAGCTGCAGCATGTGCTTGCGCGAGCTCATCAGCACTGATATTTCTAAAGGCAAACTCATCATCTACACAGCTGTTATATATCAGAGTATTATTGGTTAAGTGAGATGTTAGATTACCCCAAGTGACACCATCGTGTGATTCTGTGCTATAGACAACATCGGTAGGTTCGAGCTTAACTGATGGTGAGTGATTAAACGTATCTGCAACAGTTTGGAGTGAAACCACATTGCCAAACTTTCTTGGTGATATGGAGTTGGAACACTGCTGAGGTGCACTCGGAGTTGCATTAAACGCTTTCACTAAATCCCCCTGCAGAATCGATGCAAAATTGAAAGGGGAGTAACTGCTTTCACCACAGAAACTATTCGCCTTAGGATACAAAGAACGAATGGCCGCAAGCAATTCATCAAGGCATACAACTTTATCATTGTAGCTTAACAGAATAAAAGGGGATCTTGGTTCCAATTCCAAAAAGGGATAGTTTGGATGAGAAGTAATGTTTGATAAAGGGATCGAACGTATTGGATAATGAAAATCTAGAGTTAACACTTTTGTAACTAAATCTACAGTTGAACATGCCCCCTGAAATGCAGACGATAAATCATTATTTGTTAGCGCTTTATACGCATCATTTATACTAGGTTGCTGGGAAGGAAGTTGGGTACAGAGTTTGTTTGTTGGTAGAAACCCTGTTATTAAATTTTTAGGTAAATGTGCATTACCATGCTGAATATACTCTGCTGAGACCAATTTAACACCAACTTGACCATAATAGGGGCTTTGGGAAGCATAGGACTCAGCGATGGCCGTCAAAGAAACGGTATCATTGATAGGCGTCAGGTTTGGCTCTTCAATCCGTAAAGAACAATCAGACGATGATATCCCAGTCACTTTACTCGCACCATTGAAAGCTGCTTGCAACACTGGCATGGATAAGCCTCGCCACCGATTAGCGGCACTGACGCAGCCATTGGTAGCATATAACTTTTCCCCATTGTGGCTTGCGGCATTAAGCTGCGCTTCCATGTTTTGCCAATTGGTAAATTGGTTTCCAGACGCGACGAGTAATGCACTTGTAAATTGAACTGGATTACTGACGGATGCAAATTGGTTTGCGATATCAGAAAGTGACACCGCGATTCCATAAGGGCTGCTTGGCATAGCGCTTGGGTTGAGGCATATTCTAGGGCTAAGCGGTGTATCCATGTGATTTAATGCCAGAAGCAAATCATAATATGAAATGAAATCCGAGTTAATCGTATTCTGTTGAGGTAGTCCCGATGAGCAAATAACACCTGTTTTACCTTGAGCAATAAGCCTATCTCTAAGTGCCCCAAATGAAACTCGTCGATAGCCACCGTTAGTCATCACCGTGTGTCGAGAAGGGGCATATATTGCATTATTTATGCCTGATTTAGCTTGAGCAGCTGTGTGACTTGTGGATATAAATGAAACAGATTGAGGCCCATCAATGAGATTATAACTTTCGGTTGCCTTACACCTATAGGCAACTGAATCTGGGGGGCGACAAGGAGATTGTGTTGCATTAGCGGTCAATGTTGCTACAGCACCTTTTCCAGCACACGCCGTATTTATGGCAACACCACTTCCCCCTCCGCAGCAACTCCCTGTATCTCGTCTATTATAATCAGTCCACGTGTTATAGCTAATACTCGGACCACAGGTTGAAAAATATAATTCCCCTTGAACGGTTATATCGCAGTTAGTATTAACAACTTTTACATAGTAGTATGATGGGTAAATATATGATGGTTCATCAGGGCAGTATGAATGATGCTCATCTGCGTCGCACCCACTAGTACCATGATTAGTGAAGGGCATATACCACACCCGACTATCCGAAGCTTTCATTTCAACACAATTAACACACTCTTGTTGTTTTTTTACTCTTGTGTGCGTAGAGGCCGCTTCAGTTTGACTTTCACCAATTGTCTTTTCATTATAATCTTCAGCAATTCCCATTAATCGCCTTGACGTTATCTGCTGTTTGGAGCCAGCAGCATATAAGTTTTCAACAGGTTCGTTTGCTTGTATTAGAGGCCTATCCGCCCTTTGCTGCAATTTATCAATGAGTGAGTCTACATCAGATGCATTAAATCCAGCATCTTGAGGGGAAGACGTAATATTTATTGATGAAGCCATTTCGGGGGCATCATAAGAGACATCGCTGTTATTATCGGTAACGACATCTGGCTTATCACTTGAGCCAGTGCTTGTGGCTGTTTCTACCGGAATGCTTTTCGCTACATAATTAATGGCACCTTCTGTCGCTTGGCTGGCCGCATAACCTCCTACAAAACCAAATGCGCCGTTACTAATGTGCCTAATGGTACTGTCTTTAGCCACT